>NZ_CP077076.1:4739026-5443053 GCF_019139895.1 Pseudomonas fakonensis
AGCCCCGATCGCCGGCAAGCCGGCTCCTACAGGTGACGCGCAATTCTGTAGGAGCCGGCTTGCCGGCGATTGGGTCTCAGCCTGTCAGAGGCCGTAGCTCATCAGGCGATCGTAACGGCGCTTGAGCAGCGCATCGTTGTCGAGCTTGCCGAGCATGTCCAGCTGTTCGATCAGGTCGGCGCGCACGCTGGCCGACATCTTGGCCGGGTCACGGTGGGCGCCGCCCAGCGGCTCCTGGATGACTTTGTCGACGATGTTCAGGCTCTTCAGACGATCGGCGGTCACGCCCATGGCCTCGGCAGCGTCGGCGGCACGGTCGGCAGTCTTCCACAGGATCGAGGCGCAACCTTCGGGCGAGATCACCGAGTAGGTGGAGTACTGCAGCATGTTCAGCTGGTCGCACACGCCGATGGCCAGGGCACCGCCCGAACCACCCTCACCGATCACGGTGGCGATGATCGGGGTCTTCAGGCGCGCCATGACACGCAGGTTCCAGGCGATGGCTTCGCTCTGGTTGCGCTCTTCGGCGTCGATGCCAGGGTAAGCGCCCGGGGTGTCGATGAAGGTCAGGATCGGCATCTTGAAGCGC
This sequence comes from Pseudomonas fakonensis, assembly GCF_019139895.1. Classification (GTDB taxonomy): domain Bacteria; phylum Pseudomonadota; class Gammaproteobacteria; order Pseudomonadales; family Pseudomonadaceae; genus Aquipseudomonas; species Aquipseudomonas fakonensis. The sequence goes on from NZ_CP077076.1 coordinate 4,739,616, forward strand.
TCGGCCATTTCCATCAGGCGGCAGGCCTTGCGGTAGCCTTCAGGGCGCGGCATGCCGAAGTTGCGGCGAACCTTTTCGCGCACTTCGCGGCCCTTCTGGTGGCCGATGATCATCACCGGCTTGTCGTTCAGGCGCGCGGTACCGCCCACGATCGCGGCGTCGTCGGAGAAGTGACGGTCGCCGTGCAGCTCTTCGAACTCCTCGAAGATGTGCTCGATGTAGTCGAGGGTGTACGGGCGGCGCGGGTGACGGGCCAGGCGGGCGATCTGCCAGCTGGTCAAGTTGCCGAAGATGCTCTCGGTCAGGGTGCTGCTCTTGTCTTGCAGACGGGCAATTTCATCGCTGATGTTCAGCGAGTTGTCGTTGCCCACCAGGCGCAGCTCTTCGATCTTGGCTTGCAGGTCGGCAATCGGCTGTTCGAAATCGAGGAAATTCGGGTTCATAGGCTTCCGTCTTGGGTCTACGGCCAGGCGGCCGGCCGGTTGATCCGTTTGGCGCCCTACCTTAAGGGATCAGGCGCATAAAGGTCGAGATTAAAATTCGTCGTTTCAACGGTATTGCAGGAAGACGTTCTCACGCCCGAACTGGTCACGCAGTGCCTGAATCAGGCCATCGGCCGGGTCGATCGACCACTGGTCACCGAACTGCAGCATGGCCTTGGCGTCGCTGCCGGTGTATTCCAGGGTGATCGGGCAACCGCCGCGGTGGCGGGTGATCAGCTCGCCCAGCCAGTTCAGGCGGTCGCCTTTCAGCGCATCGTGGGCGATTTTCAGGCGCAGGCTCTCGGCCAGCTTGGTGCGCGCGTCTTCCATGGTCATCACCGTCTTGACCCGCAGGCGCAGGCCACCGGAGAAGTCGTCGTTGCTCACCTCGCCTTCCACCACCACCATGGCATCGGTCTGCAGCAGGGCCTGGGCAGCCATGAACGAATCGGCGAACAGCGAGGCCTCGATACGCCCCGAGCGGTCGTCGAGGGTGACGAAGCCCATCTTGTCGCCCTTCTTGTTCTTCATCACCCGCAGGGCAATGATCATGCCGGCGATGGTCTGGGTATCGCGCGCTGGCTTGAGGTCGACGATGCGCTGGCGGGCAAAGCGGCGGATTTCGGTCTCGTACTCGTCGATCGGGTGGCCGGTCAAGTACAGCCCGAGGGTGTCCTTTTCGCCTTTCAGGCGCTCCTTGAGGGTCAGCTCGCGCACCTTGCGGTGGTTGGCATAGACGTCGACCTCCACGTCGTCGAACATGCTGCCGAACAGGTCGACGTGGCCACTGTCGGCGGTATGCGCAGCCTGTTCGGCGGCCTTGACCGCCTCGCCCAACGCCGACAGCAAGGTGGCGCGGTTGATGTCGATGTTGGCCTGGTAGGCCTTGATCTCGTCATGGAAGTGCGGCCCCAGGCGGTCCAGCGCACCGCTGCGGATCAGCGCATCGAGGGTTCGCTTGTTGACCCGTTTGAGGTCGATGCGGTCGCAGAAGTCGAACAGGTCCTTGAACGGGCCGCCTTGCGCGCGGGCTTCGACGATGGCCTCTACCGGCCCCTCGCCCACCCCCTTGATCGCGCCCAGGCCATAGACGATGCGCCCGTCGTCGTTCACGGTGAACTTGAAGTCGGAGCAGTTCACATCCGGCGCGTCCAGGCGCAGCTTCATGCTGCGCACTTCCTCCACCAGCACCACCACCTTGTCGGTGTTGTGCATATCCGCCGACAGCACCGCGGCCATGAACGGCGCCGGGTGGTGGGTCTTCAGCCAGGCGGTCTGGTATGACACCAGGCCGTAGGCGGCGGAGTGGGATTTGTTGAAGCCGTAGCCGGCGAACTTTTCTACCAGGTCGAAGATGTTACCGGCCAGGTCCGCGTCGATGTTGTTGGCAACGCAACCTTCAATGAAGCCGCCGCGCTGCTTGGCCATCTCCTCGGGCTTTTTCTTACCCATCGCCCGACGCAGCATGTCGGCGCCACCGAGGGTGTAGCCGGCCATCACCTGGGCGATCTGCATCACCTGTTCCTGGTACAGGATGATGCCGTAGGTCGGCGCCAGTACCGGCTTGAGGCCCTCGTACTGGTAGTCGGAGTGCGGGTAGGCAAGCTCGGCGCGGCCGTGCTTGCGGTTGATGAAGTCGTCCACCATGCCCGATTGCAGCGGGCCCGGGCGGAACAGCGCCACCAGTGCGATAAGGTCTTCCAGGCAGTCAGGCTTGAGCTTTTTGATCAGCTCCTTCATGCCGCGCGATTCAAGCTGGAACACTGCCGTGGTTTCGGCTTTTTGCAGCAGCTCGTAGGTCTTGCGGTCATCCAGCGGGATGAAGTCGATGTTGAGGTCGGGCAGGTCTTTCTTTTTCTGCTCGCGGTTGATGATCTCCATCGCCCACTTGATGATGGTCAGGGTACGCAGGCCGAGGAAGTCGAACTTCACCAGGCCCGCCGCCTCGACGTCATCCTTGTCGAACTGGGTCACCAGGCCGCCGCCCTCTTCGTCACAGGCGATCGGCGAAAAATCGGTGAGCTTGGTGGGGGCGATGACCACGCCACCAGCGTGCTTGCCGGTACCCCGGGTAACGCCCTCGAGCTTGAGGGCCATGTCCCAGATCTCGCGGCCGTCCTCGTCGCTCTTGAGAAAATCGCGCAGGATCTCTTCCTGCTCGTAGGCTTTCTCCAGGGTCATGCCCACTTCGAACGGGATCATCTTCGACAGGCGGTCAGCCAGGCCGTAGGACTTGCCCTGAACCCGCGCCACGTCGCGCACCACCGCCTTGGCCGCCATGGTGCCGAAGGTGATGATCTGGCTCACCGCGTTGCGCCCGTAGGCCTCGGCCACGTAGTCGATCACCCGGTCACGGCCGTCCATGCAGAAGTCGACGTCGAAGTCGGGCATGGATACACGTTCAGGGTTGAGGAAACGTTCGAACAGCAGGTCGTAGGCCAGCGGGTCGAGGTCGGTGATCTTCAGTACATAGGCCACCAGCGAGCCCGCACCCGAACCCCGGCCCGGGCCCACTGGCACGTCGTTGTTCTTGGCCCACTTGATGAAGTCCATAACGATCAGGAAGTAACCGGGGAAGCCCATCTGGATGATGATGTCCAGTTCGAACTTCAGGCGGTCCAGATACACCTGGCGCTTTTCTTCGTAGTTGGGCGTGGTGTCCTTCGGCCATAGCACCGCCAGGCGCTCTTCCAGGCCTTCGTGGGACACATGGCGCAGGTAGTCGTCGATGCCCATGCCGTTGGGCGTGGGGAAGTCGGGCAAAAAGTATTTGCCCAGCTGTACGGTGATGTTGCAGCGCTTGGCGATCTCTACGGTGTTGGCGATGGCATCGGGCAGGTCGCTGAACAGCTCGGCCATTTCTTCCGGCGACTTGAGGTACTGCTGGTCGCTGTAGCCGCGAGGGCGGCGCGGGTCATCGAGGGTCCAGCCCTCGCCGATGCACACGCGGGTTTCGTGAGCGTCGAAGTCCGACTGTTTGATGAAACGCACGTCGTTGGTCGCCACCAGCGGTGCGCCGAGCTTGTCGGCCAGGGCCACGGCGGCGTGCACGTACTCCTCGTCACCGACGCGGTTGGTGCGCTGCACCTCCACATAGAAGCGCTCGGGGAACATGCCCAGCCAATCGCCCAGCAGCGCCTCGGCCTCATCCTGGCGGCCGCTCATCAGCGCCATGCCGATATCGCCTTCCTTGCCGGCGGACAGGGCAATCAGCCCTTCGCTGGCCGGGGCGATCCAGTCACGCTGGATGATCACCAAGCCGTTGCGCTGGCCGTCGGTCCAGCCACGCGAGATCAGCTCGGTGAGGTTGCGGTAACCCTTGGGGTCCATGGCCAAAAAGCAGATACGCGACAGCGGCGCCTCGGGGTCGGCCCCGGCCAGCCACAGGTCGGCGCCGCAGATCGGCTTGACGCCGGCGCCCATGGCGGTCTTGTAGAACTTCACCAGCGAGCACATGTTGCTCTGGTCGGTGATCGCCACCGCCGGCATGTTCATCCCCGCCAGGGCCTTGGCCAGCGGCTTGATCCGCACCAGGCCGTCGACCAGGGAGAATTCGGAGTGCACGCGAAGGTGAACGAAGGAGACCGACATGGAAGATCCTGTAGCAGAGCTGAACGACAAGGGCGGGATTGTAGCGTAAATGGCGCAGGGTGTTCGAAAGCATCGCGGGGCAAGCCCGCTCCCACGCCTGTTGATCAAACGTGGGAGCGGGCTTGCCCCGCGATGGGCATCAAGACAATCAGATCAACGAACTGGAGACGCCCTCACGGGCCTCCCAGGCCGCCCGCACCGGCGCAAACGAGCGCCGGTGAATCGGCGTCGGCCCCAGCCGCGCCAGGGCTTCCAGGTGCACCGGCGTCGGGTAGCCCTTGTGCCCGCCAATGCCATAGCCCGGGTAGATCAGCTCGAACGCGCTCATCTCGCGGTCACGGGTGACCTTGGCCAGGATCGACGCCGCAGCGATGGCTGGCACCTGCGAGTCGCCCTTGACCACCGGCGCCGCCGGCACCGCCAGCTTCGGGCAGCGGTTGCCGTCGATCAGCGCAAGTTTTGGCGTGACGTGCAGGCCTTCGACCGCGCGCTGCATGGCCAGCATGGTGGCCTGCAGGATGTTCAGGCGGTCGATTTCTTCCACCTCGGCACGGGCGATGCAAAAGCTCAGGGCCTTTTCGCAGATCTCGTCGAACAGCGCCTCGCGCCTGGCTTCGGTGAGTTTCTTCGAATCGTTCAGGCCAAGGATCGGGCGGTTCGGGTCAAGAATGACCGCCGCAGTGACCACCGCGCCGCACAGCGGGCCACGGCCTACTTCGTCAACGCCGGCCACCAGGTCTTCGACCAGGTTGAAATCCAGTCCCATCTGCATGTCAACGGTCCTTCAACAGGGCCAGCACCGCGTCAGCCGCCTGGTTGGAGGCGTCACGGCGCAGGGTACGGTGAATCTGGTCGAAGCTGTCGGTCTGCTGCGTGCCATCCTGCACCAGCGGCGCCAAGGTCTGGGCCAGGGCCTCACTGGTGGCGGCGTCCTGCAGCAGTTCTGGTACCAGCATGCGCTGGGCCAACAGGTTGGGCAGCGACACGTAGGGGCTCTTGACCATGCGTTTGAGAATCCAGTACGTCAGCGGCGCCAGGCGGTAGGCCACCACCATCGGGCGCTTGTACAGCATCGCCTCCAGCGTGGCCGTGCCCGAGGCAATCAGCACCGCATCGCAGGCCGCCAGGGCCTGGTGCGACTGGCCGTCGAGCAGGGTCAGCGGCAGTTCGCGGCCTACGAGCATCTGCTCGACCTGGGCGCGGCGCGCGGCGTTGGCGCAAGGCAGCACGAAGCGCGCACCAGGCACCAGCTCACCCAGGCGCTGGGCGGCATCGAGAAACAAGGCCCCCAACCGCCCCACTTCGCCACCACGGCTGCCAGGCATCAGCGCAATCACCGGGCCATCGGCCAGCCCCAGCTCGGCGCGTGCCGCAGCGCGGTCGGCTTCGAGCGGGATGGTGTCGGCCAGCGGGTGGCCGACGAAACGCACCGGTACGCCCTGCTCCTCATAGAAGCGCGCCTCGAACGGCAACAGGGTGAGCATCAGGTCGCAACCTTCGCGGATCTTCAGCACGCGCTTCTGCCGCCACGCCCACACCGACGGGCTGACGTAGTGCACGGTCTTGATCCCGGCCTGGCGCAGCTTGAGCTCGATGTTGAGGGTGAAGTCAGGCGCGTCGATACCAATGAACACATCGGGCTTTTCGCCGATCAGCGTCTCGATCAGCAGCTTGCGCCGCTTGAGCAGCTCGCGCAGGCGCCCGAGCACCTCCACCAGGCCCATTACCGCCAGGCGCTCCATGGGGAAGTACGAGGCCATGCCTTCGGCTTCCATCAAGGGGCCGCCGACCCCGATGAAGCGTACATCGGGGTGGCGGGCCTTGATGGCGCGCATCAGGCCGGAGCCGAGAATATCGCCGCTGGCCTCGCCTGCGACCAGCGCCACACAGAGCTGCGCCATATCAGCGGGTGATGCCGCGGTCGGACTTGAGGATCGACTGGCGGAACAGGTCCACTTCGGGGAACTGGCTGACCAGCTCGTCCAGCTCCTTCACCGCTTCTTCAACGGTCAGGCCCTGGCGGTAGACGATCTTGTAGGCGCGGCGCAGGGCATGGATGACCTCGTCGCTGAAACCGCGACGGCGCATGCCTTCGAAGTTCATGCTGCGGGCCTCGGCCGGGCTGCCGAACACGGTGACGAAAGCCGGGACGTCCTTGCCGATCGCCGTACCCATGCCGGAGAAGGCGTGGGCACCGATGTGGCAGTACTGGTGCACCAGGGTGTAACCGGACAGGATCGCCCAATCGCCCACGTGCACATGCCCGGCCAGCGCGGTGTTGTTGACCAGGATGCAGTGGTTGCCGATGACGCTGTCGTGGCCGATGTGGGCGTAGGCCATGATCAGGTTGTGGTCGCCCAGAGTGGTTTCAGAGCGGTCCTGCACCGTGCCGCGGTGGATGGTGACACCCTCGCGGATCACATTGTGGTCGCCGATCACCAAGCGCGTCGCTTCACCCTTGTACTTGAGGTCAGGGGTGTCTTCACCGATGGAGCTGAACTGGTAGATGCGGTTGTGCTTGCCGATACGGGTCGGCCCCTTGAGCACCACATGCGGGCCAATGACGGTGCCCTCCCCGATTTCGACACCGGGGCCAACGATCGACCAAGGGCCGACCTCGACACCGTCGGCCAATTTGGCCGAGGGGTCGATGATCGCCCGAGGGTCAATCAGACTCATAGGGAGCGTTCCGCACAAGTGATCTCGGCCGAGCAAACCGGCTTGCCGTCGACCAGCGCGCGGCATTCGAATTTCCAGATCATGCTCTTGCGGCTGAGGAACTTGGCTTCCAGCACCAATTGGTCGCCCGGCAGCACCGGCTGGCGGAAGCGCAGCTTGTCGGAGCCGACGAAGTAGTACAGGGTGCCGTCGGCAGGTTTTGCGTCGAGCATCTTGAAACCGAGAATACCGGCCGCCTGGGCCATGGCCTCGATGATCAGCACGCCCGGCATGATCGGATGCGCCGGGAAATGGCCGTTGAAGAACGGCTCGTTGATGCTGACATTCTTGTAGGCACGAATGCTCTGGGCCTCGAAGTCCAGGTCCGTGACGCGGTCCACAAGCAGGAACGGGTAACGGTGAGGCAGGTATTCGCGAATCTCGTTGATGTCCATCATTTCGGGGGGAAGCCTGTAATAAGAATAGGGAGCGCAGGGGCTGACCGCACGCTCCTTTTGCAAATCCAAAGAGGAGCCAGCTAGCGACTGTTCTCTAGCTCAGGAAATGGTATCAGCCTTCTGATGTCGGCTGGCCACCTGAGGTCACGGTATCGACACGTTTTTCCAGCTGCCCGAGGCGCTTGGACATCTCGTCGAGCTGGCGGATACGCGCGGCGCTCTTGCGCCATTCGGCCAGGGGTTGCATGGCCGTTCCGGAAGAATAGCCGCCCGGTTCGGTAATGGAACGGGTGACCATGGTCATGCCGGAGACAAACACGTTGTCGCAAACATCGATGTGGCCGACCATGCCGACACCACCCGCGATCATGCAGTGCTTGCCGATCTTGGTGCTGCCGGAAATACCGACGCAGGCCGCCATGGCCGTGTGGTCACCGACCTGCACGTTGTGGGCGATCTGGATCTGGTTGTCGAGCTTGACGCCGTTGCCGATGCGCGTATCGGACAGCGCACCGCGGTCAACCGCAGTGTTCACGCCGATTTCCACGTCATCCCCCAGGGTCACGCCGCCAATTTGGGCGATCTTCTGCCACACGCCCTTCTCGTTGGCAAAGCCGAAGCCTTCGCCGCCGATCACAGCGCCCGACTGGATCACCACGCGCTTGCCGATGGTCACGTCATGGTACAAGGTGACCCGCGGTGCCAGCCAGCCACCGTCACCGATGACGCAGCGGGCACCGACGAAGCAATGCGCACCGACACTCACGTTGGCACCAATGCGTGCACCGGCCTCGATCACCGCGAACGGGCCAATGCTGGCGCTGGCATCGACCTCTGCGTCCTCATGCACCACGGCGCTGGGATGAATTCCCGCCACAGCCTTGGGCTTGGGGTCGAACAGGTGCGAAATGCGCGCGTACGCAAGGTACGGGTCGGCGACAATCAGGGCATTGCCGGCAAAGCCCTCGGCGTCCTCGGCCTTGAGCAGTACTGCCGCGGCCTGGGTGTCGTCGAGGAACTTGCGGTACTGCTTGTTGGCAAGGAAGCTCAACTGCCCGGCGCCTGCCTCCTGCAAGGTGGCAAGGCCGGTGATCTGCAGCGCCTCGGGGCCTTTGAGCTGTGCCCCGAGGGCCTCGGCCAGCTGGCCGAGCGTCATGGTCACGGTCATATCAACGCGCTTGGTTCATGCGCTCGATGACCTGGCGGGTGATGTCGTACTGAGGCTTGACATCGATGACCGCGCCACGCTCGAGCACCAGGTCGAAGCCGCCCTTCTTGATGACTTCTTCCACAGCGCCGTCCAGCTTTGGCTTGAGCTGCTTGAGCATGTCACGGTCGGCAACGGCCTTGGCTTCGTTCAGTTCCTTGGACTGGAACTGGAAGTCGCGGGCTTTTTGCTTGAATTCGAGCTCCAGGCGCTCACGCTCTGGCTGAGGCATCTTGTCACCACCTTTGATCAGGCGGTCCTGGATGCCCTTGGCGCTGCTTTCCAGGGTCTTGAGCTTGGTCAGCTGCGGGCCGAACTTCTTCTCGGCGTCAACGGCGTACTTCTTGGCCGCATCGGATTCGAGCAGGGCCATCTGATAGTTCAGCACGGCAACCTTCATTTCGGCGAAAGCCGGGGTGGCGACCAGCGCCGCGGCCACGAGGGCCAGTTGGGTCAACTTACGCACGATGCACTCCTGGATAAACCGTTGTCGTTGTACGAGGGCCGACCCTTAGAAGGTCTGGCCCAGAGAGAATTGGAACACCTGGGTGTCGGCGTCGTCCGGCTTCTTGATCGGCATCGCCAGGCTGAAGCTCAGCGGGCCCAACGCAGTGATCCAGGTTACGCCCAGGCCGACCGAGCTGGCCATGTCGCTGAAACCGACCTTGGCGCAATCGGGCTTGGAGCCGCAATTGGTGTCGAACACGTTACCCACGTCCCAGAACACGGAGGTGCGCAGCGAACGCTGGTCCTTGACGAACGGCAGCGGGAACAGCAGTTCCACACCACCCTGCACCAGCACGTTGCCACCGAACGGCAGCGGATCCTGATCCGGGTCGGCGATGGTGCCCGGGTTCTTGCCGGTACTCGGGGTGCTGCGCGGGCCAAGGCTGCTGTCCTTGAAGCCACGGACCGAGTTGAAACCACCGGCGTAGTAGTTTTCATAGAACGGCAGGCCCGAGGTGGAGCCGAAGCCGTCACCGTAACCCAGCTCGGTGTGCAGGCGCAGGGTGTAGTCGTTGTTGATTGGCTTGAACAGCTGGCCGCGGTAGTCGAGCTTGTAGAACGACAGGTCGCTGCCCGGCACGGTGGTTTCCAGGGTCAGGCTTTGCGAATGACCACGGGTTGCCAGCACGCCTTTGTTGAGCGTGGACTCGGACCAGCCGATCGACGCCTTGAAGTTGAGGAAGTTGTCGCCTTCGTTCTCGAGGAAGTCGAAGATCTCGTCGACGGTGTACTTGCCGGTCTTGATCTTGTCCTGCTGCACGGTCAGGCCGTAGGTCAGGCGCGAGGTCTCGCTGATCGGGTAGCCCAGGCTGACACCGGCACCGAGGCTGTCCACCGCATAGCTGGCCACGTCGACGTCGAGGTCGTCGTAGTTGGTGCTGCGGTAGAAGGCGTTGTAGCCCAGGCTCACGCCGTCGGCGGTGAAGTAGGGGTCGACGAAGCCGAAGTTGTAGCGGGTCTGGTATTCCGAACGGGTCAGGCCGATGGACACCTTGTTACCGGTACCGAGGAAGTTGCTCTGGCTGATCGAGCCGCCCAGGATCAGGCCCGCGCTTTGCGCGAAACCAACGCTGGCGGTGATCGAGCCCGAGGCTTGTTCTTCCACGGCGTAGTTCACGTCAACCTGGTCGTCGGTGCCTGGCACTGCCGGGGTTTCGACGTTGACTTCCTTGAAGAAGCCCAGGCGCTCCAGGCGGGTCTTGGACTGGTCGATCAGGTAGGTCGAAGCCCAGCCGCCTTCCATCTGGCGCATTTCACGGCGCAGCACTTCGTCTTCGGTCTTGGTGTTGCCGCGGTAGTTGATGCGGTTGACGTAGGCACGCTTGCCCGGGTCGACCACGAACATGATGTCGACGGTGTGGTCTTCATCGTGCGCCTGCGGCACGCCGTTGACGTTGGCGAAGGTATAGCCTTCGTTACCCAGGCGGCGGGTGATCAGGTCGGAGCTGGTGGTCATGACCTTGCGCGAGAACACCTGGCCAGGCTGCACCAGCAGCAGCGACTTGACCTGGTCTTCCGGCACTTTCAGGTCGCCGGAGAGCTTCACGTCACGCACGGTGTACTTTTCGCCTTCGTTGACGTTGACCGTGATGTAGACGTGCTTCTTGTCCGGGGTGATGGACACCTGGGTGGAGGCGATGTCCATGTTGATGTAGCCGCGGTCCAGGTAGTACGAGCGCAGGCGCTCCAGGTCACCGGAGAGTTTTTCGCGAGCGTACTTGTCGTCGTTCTTGAAGAACGACAGCCAGTTGGTGGTTTTCAGCTCGAACAGCTGGGCCAGCTCTTCGTCGTCGAACACGGTGTTGCCGACGATGTTGATGTGCTGGATGGCCGCCACGGTGCCTTCGTTGATCTTGATCTTCAGGCCCACGCGGTTGCGCGGCTGCGGCACCACTTCGGCGTCGACCTCGGCCGAGTAGCGGCCCTGGGCCACGTACTGGCGCTGCAGTTCGTTACGCACGCCCTCAAGCGTTGCACGCTGGAATATCTCGCCTTCGGCCAGGCCCGATTGCTTCAGGCCCTTCATCAGGTCTTCGGTGCTGATCGCCTTGTTGCCTTCGATCTCGATGCTGGAGACCGACGGGCGCTCGACCACGTTGATGATCAGGACATTGCCGTCGCGGTTCAGCTGGATGTCCTGGAAGAAGCCGGTCTTGAACAGCGAACGGGTCGAGTCCACCAGGCGACGGTCGTCGACCTGGTCACCGACGTTCAGCGGCAAGGCGCCGAACACGCTGCCGGCGGAAACCCGCTGCAGGCCGTTGACGCGAATATCGGAGATGGTGAAGGACTCGGCGTGAACTTCAGCGATCATCAGTGCGGAGAGCACCGCAGTTAGCAGCAGACGTTTCATGAAGTCCTTTTATTCCAACTGGCAATAAACAACCCGCCGCACACAACGCGGCAGGTTTCGCGATTGAGCGAAGCTTTTATAGTCGACCCAGATCGTTGATCAGGGCGAGCAACATCACCCCTACGACCAAACTGATACCGATCTGGACCCCCCAACCTTGCACCCGATCCGAGAGCGGACGACCGCGCGCCCACTCGATCAGGTAGAACAGCAAGTGCCCCCCATCCAGTACCGGGATGGGCAGCAGATTCAGAACCCCCAGGCTTATGCTCAGGTAGGCCAGGAAATTCAGGAAATCCCCAACGCCCGACTGGGCTGAAGCGCCCGCCACTTTAGCAATGGTTATCGGTCCGCTCAAGTTTTTTACCGAGAGCTCCCCGAACAGCATTTTCTTCAGCGACTCGAGGGTCAGGACGCTCATGCTCCAGGTGCGCGAGAGCCCCTCGCCCACCGCTTCCAGCGGGCCGTAGCTGACCTCGCGAAGCATCGAGGCCGGCCACTCGCCAGCCTTCACGCCAGCGCCAAGGTAGCCACCGGAAGCCTGGCCTTCGCCCTTGCGCGCCAGGGTAACCGCGACATCCTGCTGAGCACCGTCACGTTCGATACGCAGGCTGACCTTGCTCTCGGGGCGAGCACGTACGGCGTCGACCACCTGCTGCCAGTCGGCCAGCGCAGTACCGTCGATGGCCAACAGCTTGTCGCCACTCTTGAGCCCGGCGGCAGCGGCCGGGCCCTTGGGGTCGATCTCGGCCAGCACCGGCACTACCGCCGGGCGCCACGGGCGCAGGCCGAGGGACTGGATCGGGTCGGGCTCATCGGCGCCCTTGAGCCAGTGGTCGAGCTGGATATCGAATTGGCGGGCAGTGCTGGCGCCTTCCTCCACCACACCCACGCGCAGGCTGCCGCTCTCGCCGAGGCGGCGCACCAGCTGCAAGTTGACCGCCGACCAGCCATTGGTCGGCTTGCCATCAATGGAAACGATTTCCTGGCCAGCGCTCAGGCCGGCACTGGCGGCCAGGCTTCCCGATTCGACCGAACCGATGACCGGGCGCACCTGTTGCGTGCCCAGCATGGCGATGACCCAGAAAAACAGAATGGCCAGCAAAAAATTGGCGATGGGGCCGGCAGCAACGATTGCGATGCGCTGGCGCACCGACTTGCGATTGAACGACTGCCCGGCCAGCGCCGGCGGCACATCGCCTTCGCGCTCGTCGAGCATCTTGACGTAGCCACCCAGCGGAATGGCCGCCACCACGAACTCGGTGCCATGGCGGTCATGCCAGCGCACCAGCGGCGCACCGAAGCCCACCGAGAAACGCAGCACCTTCACGCCGCAGCGCCGCGCCACCCAGAAGTGGCCGAACTCATGGAAGGTGACCAACACCCCCAGTGCCACCAAGGTGCCGACGATCATGTAAAGCGCAGACATGTGCAATCTCCGGATGACGTGAGGGCAGCCAGCGGCTGCCGGTCAGCGACCGTGGCGCCGCAGCCATTCCCGGGAAAGTTCCCGGGCACGCTGGTCGGCGGCGAATACGGTGTCGAGCGTGGCCACCGGCACCACCGGTTCCTGCTCGAGCACCTGTTCGATCATACCCGCGATCTCGGGGAAGCGGATGCGCCCCTGCAAAAACGCCTCCACTGCCACTTCGTTGGCCGCATTGAGCACCGCCGGGGCACTGTTGCCCGCCTCGGCAGCCTGACGCGCCAGGCGCAGGCAAGGGAAGCGCTGTTCGTCGGGGGCCTGGAAATCCAGACGGGCGATGCTGAACAGGTCCAGCGGCGCAACACCCGAATCGATGCGCTCGGGCCAGGCCAGGGCGTTGGCGATGGGGGTGCGCATGTCCGGGTTACCCAGCTGGGCCAGCACCGAACCGTCGACATAGTCGACCAGCGAGTGGATCACACTCTGCGGGTGTACCACCACCTCCACCTGACCGGGCGCCGCATCGAACAACCAGCAGGCCTCGATCAGCTCCAGGCCCTTGTTCATCATGCTCGCCGAGTCCACCGAAATCTTGCGCCCCATGGACCAGTTGGGGTGAGCGCAGGCCTGTTCGGGGGTAACATTCAGCAACTCAGCCGCAGGCGTTTCGCGGAACGGCCCGCCCGAGGCGGTCAGCAGGATGCGCCGCACGCCCACCGCGTTCAGGCCACGGGCGTAATCGCCGGGCATGCACTGGAAGATCGCATTGTGCTCGCTGTCGATCGGCAGCAGCACCGCGCCGCTGCGCCGCACTGCGTCCATGAACAGCGCCCCGGACATGACCAAGGCTTCCTTGTTGGCCAGCAGCACCTTCTTGCCGGCCTCTACCGCCGCCAGCGTCGGGCGCAGGCCCGCAGCACCGACAATGGCCGCCATGACGGTATCCACTTCAGGCGCGGCAGACACCTGGCACAATCCGGCCTCGCCTTCCAGCACTTCGGTGGCGCAGTCGGCGGTTTTCAAACCCTCGCGCAGGCGCGTGGCCGCATCGCTACCCGGCACCACGGCAAACGCCGGGCGATGGCGCAAGCACAAGGCCAACAGCTCGTCGACCCGCGAATAGCCGCTCAGGGCAAACACCTGGTAACGGTCCGGATGGCGGGCAATCACATCGAGGGTGCTCAGGCCGATGGAGCCAGTCGCACCCAGCACGGTAATGCGCTGCGGCTGACTCACATCACACCCCATTCGGCAGCCCACAACAGCACGGCGAACATCGGGATGGCCGCGGTCAGGCTGTCGATACGGTCGAGCACACCACCATGGCCGGGCAGCAGGTTGCTGCTGTCCTTGATGCCTTCGCGGCGCTTGAACATGCTCTCGGTCAGGTCGCCGACCACCGAGGACATCACCACCACCACCGCACCCAGCAGACCCAGCAGCAGCTCACCGATACTCCAGCCGCGGTTCAGGCCGACTACCAGGGTGATCAGCAGGCTGACCGCCAGACCGCCATAGACGCCTTCCCAGCTCTTGCCCGGGCTGACCTGCGGCGCCAGCTTGCGCTTGCCGAAGGCACGCCCGGAGAAATACGCACCAATGTCGGCAGCCCACACCAGCACCATGACCGCCAGGATCAGCCAGTTGCCCAGCGGCCAGTGCTTGAGCAGCACCAACCCCTGCCAGGCCGGCAACAGGATCAGCAGGCCGATCAGCAGGCGGCAAGCCGCGCTGCTCCACAGCTCGTTGCTGCGCGGGTAAGTGAGCACCAGCCAGGTGGCCAGCGCCCACCAGATCACCGACGCACCCAGCACCCAGGGCGCCAGCTCCGGCAGGATATACAGCAGCATCAGGCCGCCTGCGACGACAGCGGCGTAGGCAATACGCAGCGGCTGGGCCACCAGCCCGGCCAAGCGCGCCCACTCCCAGGCCCCCAGAGTGACCACCAGGCCGATGAACAGTGCGAAATCCCCACCATTGAGCAGGAAGAAACCACACAGCGCGACCGGCAGCAGGATCAGCGCGGTAATGATGCGTTGTCTAAGCATTAAGCACGGGCTCCGGCCTCGACCTGCTCGCTGGTCTTACCGAAGCGGCGCTGGCGCGAGGCGAAATCGGCCAGCGCGGTGCGCATGGCCTCGTGTTTGAAGTCCGGCCAGAAGAGGTCGGAGAAGTACAGCTCAGCGTAGGCCAGCTGCCACAGCAGGAAGTTGCTGATGCGCCGCTCGCCGCCGGTGCGGATGCACAGGTCGGGCAACGGCAGGTCGCCGGTGGCCAGGCAAGTTTGCAGCAGCTCGGGGGTGATGTCGTCCGGGCGCAGGTGGCCGGCCTGGACTTCACGCGCCAGGCGCTGCGCAGCCTGGGCGATATCCCACTGACCACCGTAGTTGGCGGCGATCTGCAGGATGAAGCGGCCGCTGCCGGCAGTGATGGCCTCGGCTTCGCGCATGGCGGCCTGCAGTTCGGGGTGAAAGCGCGAGCGGTCGCCGATGATGCGCAGGCTGATGTTGTTCTCGTTCAGCCGACGGGCCTCGCGGCGCAGGGCAGTGAAGAACAGCTCCATCAACGCACCGACCTCTTCGGCCGGGCGCTGCCAGTTCTCGCTGGAGAAGGCGAAGAGCGTGAGCACCTCGACCTTCGCCTCGGCGCACACCTCGATCACTGCCCGCACGGCATCCACGCCGGCCTTGTGCCCGGCGACGCCGGGCAGCAGGCGCTTTTTCGCCCAGCGGTTGTTACCGTCCATGATGATAGCGACGTGACGCGGCACCGAACCCGGTGCCGCCAGCTTGGTCTTTTCCATTAAAAAACCCCGGCCTTAGACGGCCATCAGGTCCTTTTCCTTGGCTTTGTACGCAGCGTCGACTTCGGCAACGAACTTGTCGGTCAGCTTCTGGATCTCGTCAGCGGCGCGACGCTCTTCGTCTTCGCTGATTTCCTTGTCCTTGGTAAGCTTTTTCAGGTCGGCCAGGGCGTCGCGACGCACGTTGCGCACAGCTACCTTGGCGTCTTCGGCAACGCCGCTGGCCTGCTTGGTGTAACCCTTGCGGGTTTCCTCGGTCAGGGCCGGCATCGGCACACGAATGGTGGTGCCGGCGCTGGACGGGTTCAGGCCCAGGTCGGAGGTCAGAATGGCCTTTTCGATGGCAGCGCTGAGGTTCTTGTCGTGGGCGACGATCTTCAGGGTGCGGGCGTCTTCGACGGTGATCGCGGCCACCTGGTTGAGCGGCATGTCGCTCCCCCAGGCCGGGACCTTGACGCTGTCGAGGATGCTTGGGTGGGCACGACCGGTGCGGATTGCCGCCAGGTTGCGAGCCAGCGCCTCGAGGGACTTGCCCATGCGATCCTGGGCGTCTTTCTTGATTTCGTTGATCATTTTTGAACTTCCTCGATCAGGGTTCCTTCCGCGCCGCCGTGCACGATGTTCAGCAGGGCGCCGGGTTTGTTCATGTTGAAGACGCGCAGCGGCATCTTGTGATCGCGGCACAGGCAGATTGCCGTCAGGTCCATTACACCCAGCTTGCGATCCAGCACTTCATCGTAGGACAGATGATCGAACTTCTCGGCATGCGGGTCCTTGAATGGATCTGCAGTGTATACACCATCGACCTTGGTTGCCTTCAATACCACGTCGGCATCGATTTCGATGGCGCGCAGGCAAGCGGCGGAGTCGGTGGTGAAGAACGGGTTGCCGGTACCGGCAGCAAAGATCACCACTTCTTTCGAATTGAGGTGGCGCATGGCCTTGCGGCGGTCATAGTGGTCGGTCACACCCACCATGGAGATGGCCGACATGACGATGGCGGTGATGTTCGCCCGCTCCAGCGCATCGCGCATGGCCAGGCCGTTCATCACGGTAGCCAGCATGCCCATGTGGTCGCCGGTGACCCGGTCCATGCCGGCTGCACTGAGCGCCGCACCACGGAACAGGTTGCCGCCACCGATCACCAGGCCTACCTGGACACCGATGCCGACCAGCTGGCCGACTTCCAGGGCCATGCGATCCAGGACCTTGGGGTCGATCCCGAACTCTTCCGAGCCCATCAGGGCCTCGCCGCTAAGTTTGAGTAGAATGCGTTTATAGCGAGCCTGATGACCACTGCCCTGCTGAGCCATTGCGAATCTCTCCTGCGGCGTTTGTATAATTCTGGCGGGCACGTTCTGCCCGCAAGTCACTCTAGCTTGACGCAGCTTCTGCGTCAGCGAGCAGCGGTTGGGTAAACCGCTGGCGCTTTGACAAAGAGGCTGCGCGCGTGAGCGGGCAGCCTCTTTGGGGCGACAGACGAGTCCGTCTTACTGCTTGGCAGCAGCTACCTGGGCAGCAACTTCGGCAGCGAAGTCGTCAACCGGCTTCTCGATGCCTTCGCCGACCTTGAAGTAGGTGAAGGAAACGATTTCAGCACCGGCTTTCTTGGCCAGCTCGCCAACTTTGACTTCCGGGTTCATGACGAAGGCTTGCTCTTTCAGCGAGGCTTCGGCTTTGAACTTGGTGATACGGCCGTTGATCATGTTCTCAACGATGTTTTCCGGCTTGCCGGCGATCTTGTCGGCGTTCAGCTGCAGGAAGACGTTCTTCTCGCGCTCGATGGCCTCGGCGGAGATTTCCGACGCATCCAGGAACTCAGGGTTCGAAGCTGCAACGTGCATGGCGATGTTCTTGGCCAGCTCGACGTCGCCGCCTTTCAGAACAACGACAGCACCGATCTTGTTGCCGTGCAGGTAGGCGCCGACAACGTCACCTTCAACGCGCACCAGGCGACGGATGTTGACGTTTTCGCCGCACTTGGCAACCAGGGCTTCACGAGCGGATTCGCGCGAGGCGATCAGCGGTGCTGCGTCGGTCAGCTTCTGGGCGAAGGCTTCTTCCAGGCTTTCGGCGACGAAGTTCTTGAAGTCGTCTTGCAGGGCCAGGAAGTCGGTCTGCGAGTTCACTTCCAGCAGAACGGCGGCTTTGCCGTCGGTCTTGACGGCGATGGCGCCTTCGGCGGCAACGTTGCCAGCCTTTTTGGCGGCCTTGATGGCGCCCGAGGCACGCATGTCGTCAATGGCTTTTTCGATGTCGCCGCCGGCCTTTTCCAGGGCCTTCTTGCAATCCATCATGCCTTCGCCGGTACGCTCGCGCAGTTCTTTGACCAGCGCTGCAGTAATTGCTGCCATTTCAAAATCCTCTTGGAAAGTTTTTCAACCATTCCACCCGTTGGTCACGGGCGTTAAATTCTGCAAATCCGCTGTTTTTAGCTCAGCCGACCCATGATGCGGGGCCATTGCTGACAGCAGGATTTCAAGGTGGCAAAAAGGGGGCAAAGCCCCCTTTTTGCGTGCCAAGCAGACGCTAGCGTCTATTACTCGGCAGCAGGTGCAGCCGCTTCTTCAGCGTAGACTTCGGTGCCGCCAGCAACGTTGTTGCGGCCGCGAATGACGGCGTCAGCCATCGAAGTCATGTACAGCTCGATGGCGCGGATGGCGTCGTCGTTACCTGGGATGACGTAGTCAACGCCTTCCGGGCTGCTGTTGGTATCGACAACGCCGATAACCGGGATGCCCAGCTTGTTGGCTTCGGTGATCGCGATGCGCTCGTGATCAACGTCGATGACGAACAGAGCGTCAGGCAGGCCACCCATGTCCTTGATACCGCCCAGGCTGCGATCCAGTTTTTCCAGGTCGCGCGAGCGCATCAGGGCTTCTTTCTTGGTCAGCTTGGCAAAGGTGCCGTCTTCGGCCTGGGTTTCCAGGTCGCGCAGACGCTTGATCGAAGCGCGGATGGTCTTGTAGTTGGTCAGCATGCCGCCCAACCAGCGGTGGTCAACGTATGGCGAACCGCAACGAGCAGCTTGCTCGGCGACGATCTTGCCGGCGGAACGCTTGGTGCCGACGAACATGATCTTGTTCTTGCCCTGGGCCAGGCGCTCTACGAACGACAGAGCGTCGTTGAACATCGGCAGGGTTTTTTCCAGGTTGATGATGTGGATCTTGTTACGCGCGCCGAAAATGTACTTGCCCATTTTCGGGTTCCAGTAACGGGTCTGGTGGCCGAAGTGCACACCGGCCTTCAGCATATCGCGCATGTTGACTTGGGACATGATAGTTCCTTGATAAGTCGGGTTGGGCCTCCACGTATCCCAATGACCAACCCGCGCCTGCGAACAAGCGGGGCACCCAGGCCATCGTGTCGACACGTGTGTGGGTTTAGGCTTTCCGGGGACCTCCCCCGAAAGCGGCGCATTTTATACCACAGACCGGCGGCGAACGGAACCCGGATCGTGCTGCGTCCGTCAGCGGCTTTTGCAGCACCCGGGTTTTGCGCCCAGAATGCCCTCAATAGACCACCGGATCCGCAGGTTTATCCCGCCAGATCGGCGCCATGCTCTGGTAGAATCCGGCCTTTCCCGTTCGTTCGCGCCGCACGCGGCGCCGTAGAGAGCCTGTAATGACCGTCACCATCAAGACCGCAGAAGACATCGAGCAGATGCGCATCGCCGGCCGCCTGGCCGCCGAAGTACTGGAAATGATCGAAGAGCACGTCAAGCCCGGTGTCACCACCGAAGAGCTCGACCGCCTGTGCCACGACTACATCATCAACGTCCAGCAGGCGATCCCGGCGCCCCTCAACTACAAGGGCTACCCGAAGTCGATCTGCACCTCGATCAACCATGTGGTCTGCCACGGCATCCCCAACGACAAGCCACTCAAGGACGGTGACACGCTGAACATCGACGTCACCGTGATCAAGAACGGCTACCACGGCGACACCAGCCGCATGTTCCACGTCGGCACCGTGCCGGTCTGGGCCGAGCGCCTGTCGAAGATCACCCAGGAGTGCATGTACAAGGCCATCGAGCTGGTCAAGCCGGGCTGCCGCCTGGGCGATATCGGCGAAGTGATCCAGAAGCACGCCGAAAAGAACGGTTTCTCGGTGGTGCGCGAGTTCTGCGGCCATGGCATCGGCAAGGTGTTCCATGAAGAGCCGCAGATTCTCCACTACGGCCGCGCCGGCACCGGCATGGAGCTCAAAGAGGGCATGACTTTCACCATCGAGCCGATGATCAACCAGGGCAAGGCCGACACCAAGGTGCTGGGCGACGGCTGGACCGCCATCACCAAGGACCGCAAGCTCTCGGCGCAGTGGGAACACACTTTGGTGGTGACCGCCACCGGCTACGAGATCTTCACCCTGCGCAAGGACGACACCATCCCGCGCACCTCGGCCTGACCCTCATACAGACAGGAACGCGACTCGATGCCCCAGGTGGATCCCGAGCTGTTCGACCGCGGCCAGTTCCAGGCGGAACTGGCCCTCAAGGCTAGCCCCATCGCCGCCTTCAAGAAGGCCATCCGCCTGGCCGGCGAGGTGCTCGACAAACGCTTTCGCGAAGGCCGCGAGATCCGCCGGCTGATCGAGGACCGCGCCTGGTTCGTCGACAACATCCTGCAACAGGCCTGGAACCAGTTCGACTGGGGCGACCCTGACGGCATCGCCCTGGTGGCGGTGGGTGGCTACGGGCGCGGCGAACTGCACCCCTGGTCGGACATCGACCTGCTGATATTGTTGGGCGCTGCCGAACACGAGCAGTACCGCGAGGCCATCGAGCGCTTTCTCACCCTGCTGTGGGACATCGGCCTGGAAGTGGGCCAGAGCGTGCGCACGGTCGACGAATGCGCCGAGCAGGCCCGGGCCGACCTGACCATCATCACCAACCTGATGGAAAGCCGCACCGTCGCCGGCCCCGAGCCGCTGCGCCAGCGCATGCTCGAGGTCACCAGCACCGAGCACATGTGGCCCAGCCGCGAGTTCTTCCTGGCCAAGCGTGCCGAGCTCAAGGCCCGCCACCACAAGTACAACGACACCGAGTACAACCTCGAACCCAACGTCAAGGGCTCACCAGGCGGCCTGCGCGACATCCAGACGGTGCTCTGGGTGGCCCGCCGCCAGTACGGCACGTTGAACCTGCACGCCCTGGCCGGCGAAGGCTTTTTGCTGGAAAGCGAAAACGAGCTGCTGGCCTCCTCCCAGGCGTTTCTGTGGAAGGTGCGCTACGCCCTGCACATGCTTGCCGGGCGCGCCGAGGACCGCCTGCTGTTCGACCACCAACGCAGCATCGCCGCGCTGCTGGGCTACAGCGACGACAACCCCAAGCGCGCCATCGAGCAGTTCATGCAGCAGTACTACCGGGTGGTGATGAGCATCAGCCAGCTGTGCGACCTGATCATCCAGCACTTCGAGGAAGTCATCCTCGCTGATGACGACAGCGGCACCACGCAGCCCTTGAACGCGCGCTTTCGCCTGCACGACGGCTATATAGAAGCCGTAAGCCAGAACGTATTCCGCCGCACCCCGTTCGCCATGCTGGAGATCTTCGTGCTGATGGCCCAGCACCCCGAGATCAAGGGCGTGCGTGCCGACACCGTGCGCCTGCTGCGCGAACACCGCCACCTGATCGACGACAAGTTCCGCAGCGACATCCGCAACACCAGCCTGTTCATCGAGCTGTTCAAGTGCGAAATCGGCATCCACCGCAACCTGCGGCGGATGAACCGCTACGGCATCCTCGGCCGCTACCTGCCGGAGTTCGGCCTGATCGTCGGGCAGATGCAGCACGACCTGTTCCACATTTATACGGTCGATGCGCACACCCTCAACCTGATCAAGCACCTGCGCAAGCTGCAGTACACCCCGGTGTCGGAGAAATTCCCGCTGGCCAGCAAGCTCATGGGCCGCCTGCCCAAGCCCGAGCTGATCTACCTGGCCGGGCTGTACCACGACATCGGCAAGGGCCGCCAGGGCGACCACAGCGAGATCGGCGCCGTGGACGCCCAGGCGTTCTGCGAGCGCCACCAGTTGCCGGCCTGGGACAGCCGGCTGATCGTCTGGCTGGTGCAGAACCACCTGGTGATGTCCACCACCGCCCAGCGCAAGGACCTCTCCGACCCGCAGGTGATCAACGACTTCGCCCTGCACGTGGGCGACGAGACGCGCCTGGACTACCTCTACGTGCTGACCGTGGCCGACATCAACGCCACCAACCCCAGCCTGTGGAACTCCTGGCGTGCCAGCCTGCTGCGCCAGCTGTACACCGAGACCAAGCGCGCCCTGCGCCGCGGCCTTGAAAACCCGCTGGACCGCGAGGAGCAGATCCGCCAGACGCAAAGCGCCGCGCTGGACATCCTGGTGCGCGAAGGCATCGACCCGGACGATGTCGAGCAACTGTGGTCGCAACTGGGCGATGACTACTTCCTCAAGCACAACGCCGCCGATGTGGCCTGGCACACCGACGCCATCCTGCAGCAACCGGCCGACGGCGGGCCGCTGGTGCTGATCAAGGAAACCACCCAGCGCGAGTTCGAGGGCGGCACGCAGATCTTCATCTACGCCCCCGACCAGCACGATTTCTTTGCCGTGACCGTGGCGGCGATGTCCCAGCTCAACCTGAACATCCACGATGCCCGCATCATCACCTCGAGCAGCCAGTTCACCCTCGACACCTACATAGTGCTCGACAACGACGGCGGCTCGATCGGCGACAACCCGCAACGGGTCAAGCAGATCCGTGACGGCCTCACCGAAGCGCTGCGCAACCCCGAGGACTACCCGACCATCATCCAACGCCGGGTACCACGCCAGCTCAAGCACTTCAACTTCGCCCCGCAGGTGACCATCCTCAACGACGCCCAGCGCCCGGTGACCATCCTCGAGATCACCGCCCCCGACCGCCCCGGCCTGCTGGCGCGCATCGGGCGGATTTTCCTGGAGTTCGACCTGTCGCTGCAGAACGCCAAGATCGCCACCCTGGGCGAGCGGGTGGAAGACGTGTTTTTCATCACCGACGCCGACAACCAGCCGCTGTCCGACCCGCAGCTGTGCAGCCGTCTGCAGGAGGCCATAGTCCAGCAGTTGCAAGCCGGCCAGGCCAGCGATACCAGCCCGACCCGCGTGACCTTTTAACGATTAGACG
The DNA here is from genome assembly GCF_019139895.1 of Pseudomonas fakonensis. Lineage (GTDB taxonomy): Bacteria > Pseudomonadota > Gammaproteobacteria > Pseudomonadales > Pseudomonadaceae > Aquipseudomonas > Aquipseudomonas fakonensis. The sequence goes on from NZ_CP077076.1 coordinate 4,762,248, forward strand.
ATTGACGAGACCTTGCGCCGATGAACCACGCCCTGACCCAGCTTCAGCCCTACCCGTTCGAGAAACTGCGCGCCCTGCTGGGCACCGTGAAACCTGCGGCGGACAAACGCGCCATCGCCCTGTCGATCGGTGAGCCGAAACACGAATCACCGGCCTTCGTCGCCAAAGCCATGGCCGACAACCTCGACAAGCTGGCGGTCTACCCCAGCACCCTGGGCCTGCCGGCCCTGCGCCAGGCCATCGGCCAGTGGTGCGAGCGGCGCTTCAGCGTACCCGCCGGCTGGCTCGATGCCGAGCGTCACATCCTGCCGGTCAACGGCACCCGTGAAGCGCTGTTCGCTTTCACCCAGGCCGTGGTCAACCGTGCCGATGACGGCCTGGTGGTCAGCCCCAACCCGTTCTACCAGATCTACGAAGGCGCAGCGCTTTTGGCCGGCGCTACCCCGCACTACCTGCCATGCCTGGAAGACAACGGCTTCAACCCGGACTTCGATGCCGTGCCGGCCGAAGTCTGGAAGCGCTGCCAGATCCTGTTCCTGTGCTCGCCGGGCAACCCCACCGGCGCCCTGGTGCCGATGGATACCCTGAAAAAACTGATCGCCCTGGCTGACCAGTACGACTTCGTCATCGCCGCCGATGAGTGCTACAGCGAACTGTACTTCAACGAAGACGCGCCACCACCCGGCCTGCTGAGCGCCTGTGCCGAGCTTGGCCGTAGCGATTTTGCGCGCTGCGTGGTGTTCCACAGCCTGTCCAAGCGCTCCAACCTGCCTGGCCTGCGCTCGGGCTTCGTCGCCGGTGATGCCAGCATCATCAAGCCGTTTTTGCTGTACCGCACCTACCACGGTTGCGCCATGCCGGTGCAGACGCAACTGGCCAGCGTCGCTGCCTGGAACGACGAAGCCCACGTGCGCGAAAACCGCGACCAGTACCGCGCCAAGTACGACGCGGTGCTGCGCATCCTGCAACCGGTGATGGACGTGCAGCGCCCCGACGGCAGCTTCTACCTGTGGGCCAAGGTGCCGGGCTGCGATGCCGACTTCACCCGCGACCTGTTCGAGGCCGAGCATGTGACCGTGGTGCCGGGCTCGTACCTGTCCCGTGAGGTGGATGGCGTGAACCCGGGGGCCGGGCGAGTGCGCATGGCGCTGGTTGCGCCGCTGGCCGAGTGCATCGAGGCCGCCGAGCGGATGCGTGAGTTCCTGAGCAATCGTTGAATGATGCGGCGCGCCGTATAATTAGTTACCACACCCGGGCCACAAGTCTTGCCCATGCTCCAGGCTCCCCTTTTATCAAGGAGCCTGGGGTACCAGGCCGGGTATACACATGGACAACGAATGCAAGATCCGTCTTTATTTCGCGAAGGAAGACTTTCGCAAAGCCGATACCAATGAAGACGGCACCGTTACGCTGGACGAACTGCAACAGATTCTGCTTCAGCAGAACCTGATCAGCACAGCCGACATTGCGCACTACTTTGCCGATATCGATCTGAACAAGGACGCGAGGATCAGTTGGCGGGAATTCCTGATCGAATACCTTGAAATCGAGCCCGAGCAGCTGGAGAGCGCTTGCCCAGGCACCAGCCTGCCAGCGGAAAATTAACGGACTTGCCCCAGATTGGCTTCGCTCATGTCCAGCTCCCCCAGCACCTGACGCACCACTTCATCACCCACCAGGTGCTGGCGGTGCAGGTTGTAAAGCTCCAGCCGCTGCGCCCGCAGCGCGCGCAAGCGCAACCGCCGTTCCAACAAGTCCATCTGCTCGGCCAAGGCCCTCGCCTCGGCGGTATCGTTGTAGCTGTCCAGTTCATCGCGGTACTCGGCCATCAAGCGCGCCTTGAGCTCGGTGGCCATGGCCGCCTGCGCAGCATCCTGGGGCGCACTGGCATCGACCACCTCCTCGGCCTCCAGCGCATGGATCGCCGCCTCCGCCGTTCGCCGCCAAGCCTCCTGGACCTCCTGATGCAACCGCTCGTCGGGGCTCTTGGTGATCCCGCGCAACAAGATCGGCAGCGCAATACAGGCACTGATCAGCGACAGCAGAATCACCCCGGCAGCGATGAAAATCAGCAGGTCACGCTCGGGGAACGCCTGGCCCGCGCCGATCAGCAGCGGCACCGACATCACACCGGCCAAGGTCACCGCCCCGCGCACCCCGCCCAGGGTCAACAACCAGCACGAGCGCGCCGTCGGCATCAGCACCAGCGCCGGCTTGCCGCGCCAACGCCGCACCACACCGATCGAGCGCCAGATGCTCTGCACCCAGATGAACCGCAGCAGAATCAACGCAGCGAAGATCGCCAGCACGTCCAGGCAGCGATAGGCCAAGGTCGGCCACACCGTCGCCTCATGGCTGACCACCGCCTTGATGATGTCCGGCAACTGCAGGCCCAGCAGCAGGAAGATCAGGCCGTTGAAGGCGAACTCCAGCAACGACCAGACGCTACGGTTGAGCAGGCGCGTGCTGGTCTGCCGGGGCAGCAGGTCGAGCCAGCTCTGCATCATGCCGGCGGCCACTGCCGAGAGAATGCCCGAGACGCCCAAGCGCTCGGCCAGTACATAGGCCGCGAACGGCAGCAACAGCATGAACACCACATGGGTGGCCGGGTCGTCCCAGCCACGGGCAATCATCCAGGCGCGCAGGCGGCCGATCAGCCAGCTCAGGGCCACACCCACCGCCAGCCCGCCCAAGGCTACCAGCACGAAGCTCAGGCTCGCGTCGGTCAGCGAGAACACCCCGGTGATGGCGGCGGCCAGGGCGAACTTGAAGGTCACCAGGCCCGAGGCATCGTTCATCAGTGCCTCACCCTGCAGCATGTGCATCAGCGGCGTAGGCAGGCGCTCCTGGGTGATGGCCGACACCGCCACGGCGTCGGTGGGCGACAACACCGCAGCCAGGGCGAAGGCCACCGGCAGCGGGATGCTCGGCAGCAACCAGTGGATGAAGTAGCCCGCCCCCACCACGGTGAACAGCACCAGCCCCACCGCCAGCGCCACCACCGGCCCGCGAATGCGCCACAGCTCGCGCTTGGGGATTCGCCAGCCATCGGCGAACAGCAGCGGCGGCAGGAACAGGAACAGGAACAGCTCCGGGTCCAGGGCCACATGCAGGCCCAGGGTCGGCCAGGCGAGCAAGGCACCGGCGGCGATCTGCACCAGCGGCAAGGGCAGCGGGATCATCCGCCCGACCAGTTTCGACAGGCTGACCAGCGTCAGCAGGATGAGGACGGTGTAGGCGGACTGCATCCGTGAAGGCTTCCTTTGTGAATCAAAAACGACAGCAGAGGCGAGGCATCGCCATTGAAACAATATGTTAGCGGTGCACTGTGAATGTGGACCGCTGCACAATAGTCGCAGGTGGCGGGCAAATATGTAACATGATGATACTCACTAACTTTTACCATACTGCTCACGCCATAAAGGCTTGAAATGAGAACAGCGGTTCATACAATCGCCTCTACACGAAAAAACCAAGGGTTCAGCCATCAGGCTCGACGCTGCGCCAGTGTTGAAGGCGAGGTGAATCATGTTCATTAATCCCGTGCGTCCAATACATCCCGGTGAAGTCCTGCGCGAGGACTTCCAGAGAGCAATGGGTTTGAGCGCCGCTGCGCTGGCCAAGGCGCTTGGCGTGTCCACGCCAACCGTCAACAACATCCTGCGTGAGCGGGGCGGTGTGTCCGCCGACATGGCCCTGCGCCTGTCCATCTGCCTGGACACCACCCCCGAGTTCTGGCTCAACCTGCAAAGCGCCTTCGACCTGCACACCGCCGAACAGCAACATGGCGATGAGATCATCGGTTCGGTGCGGCGCCTGGTCGCCTGAGCCCGCCGTCGTGCATTGAACATGGGCGCCATGGGCGTGGCGCCGCGAGGATGCTTCCCGCATAATCCCGCGACTGACATTCGGATATGGAGAATTGGGGCAGCCTGTGGCCTCAATGCACACAATGACCTACACGCTCTACGGCATCAAAGCCTGCGACACCATGAAAAAGGCACGCACCTGGCTCGAAGACAACGCCATCGCCTACGATTTTCACGACTACAAGGTTCAAGGCATCGACCGTGACAGCCTGAACCGCTGGTGCAGCGAACACGGCTGGGAAACCATCCTCAACCGTGCCGGCACCACCTTCCGCAAGCTCGACGACGCCAGCAAGGCCGACCTCGACCAGGCCAAGGCCGTCGAACTGATGCTGGCCCAGCCGTCCATGATCAAGCGCCCGGTGCTCGACCTTGGCGAGCGCACCCTGGTGGGCTTCAAGCCCGACCTGTACGCCGCCGCGCTGGCCTGAGCCCCTACCCTATTTCGTACGAGGTAATCACATGTCCAATACCCTGTTCAGCCTGGCCTTCGGCGTCGGCACCCAGAACCGCCAGGGCGCCTGGCTGGAAGTCTTCTACGCACAGCCTGTGCTCAACCCTTCGCCAGAGCTGGTCGCCGCCGTTGCGCCGATCCTCGGTTATGAAGCTGGCAACCAGGCCATCGCCTTCAGCAACGCCCAGGCTGCCCAGCTGGCCGTAGCGCTGAAGGACGTCGATACCGCCCAGGCTGCACTGCTGACTCGCCTGGCCGAAAGCCACAAGCCGCTGGTCGCCACCGTGCTGGCCGAAGACGCAGCGCTGGCCTCCACCCCCGAGGCCTACCTGAAGCTGCACCTGCTGTCGCACCGCCTGGTCAAGCCGCACGGCGTATCGCTGGCCGGCATCTTCCCGCTGCTGCCGAACGTGGCCTGGACCAACCAGGGTGCCGTCGACCTGGCCGAGCTGGCCGAGCTGCAACTGGAAGCGCGCCTGAAGGGCGAGCTGCTGGAAGTGTTCTCGGTGGACAAGTTCCCGAAGATGACCGACTACGTGGTACCGGCCGGCGTGCGCATTGCCGACACCGCCCGTGTGCGCCTGGGCGCCTACATCGGCGAAGGCACCACCATCATGCACGAAGGCTTCGTCAACTTTAACGCCGGCACCGAAGGCCCGGGCATGATCGAAGGCCGCGTTTCCGCTGGCGTGTTCGTTGGCAAGGGCTCGGACCTGGGCGGCGGCTGCTCGACCATGGGCACCCTGTCCGGTGGCGGCAACATCGTCATCAAGGTCGGCGAAGGCTGCCTGATTGGCGCCAACGCCGGTATCGGCATCCCGCTGGGTGATCGCAACACCGTCGAGGCCGGCCTGTACATCACCGCCGGCACCAAGGTGAACCTGCTGGATGAGAACAACCAGCTGGTCAAAGTGGTCAAGGCCCGCGACCTGGCCGGCCAGACCGACCTGCTGTTCCGCCGCAACTCGCTGAACGGCGCCGTGGAGTGCAAGACCCACAAGTCGGCCATCGAGCTGAACGAAGCGCTGCACGCCCACAACTGAGAACCTGCCGGTTTGAAGTGTTAACATCGGGTCTGGCGCTCAAGCGTCAGACCCGATTTTCATTCCAGGCCCCGCGACCATGTTCCAGCCCTCCCCCTGGCGTGCCGATTTCCCCGCCATCGCCGCCCTGCAACGCCAGCACCAGACCTACCTGGACAGCGCCGCCACCACCCAGAAGCCCCAGGCCCTGCTCGACGCCCTGAGCCACTACTACGGCCATGGTGCCGCCAACGTGCACCGTGCCCAGCACCTGCCCGGCGCCCTGGCCACCCAGGCCTTCGAGGGGACCCGCGACAAGGTCGCCGCCTGGCTCAACGCCGCCGACTCGCGGCAGATCGTCTTCACCCACGGCGCCACCTCGGCACTGAACCTGCTGGCCTACGGCCTGGAACACCGCTTCGAGGCCGGCGATGAAATCGCCATCAGCGCCCTGGAGCACCACGCCAACCTGCTGCCCTGGCAGCAACTGGCGCAGCGACGCAACCTGAAACTGGTGGTATTGCCGCTGAACGAACGCGGCTGCATCGACCTCGACCAGGCCCTGCAACTGATCGGCCCGCGCACCCGCCTGCTGGCGCTCAGCCAGCTGTCCAACGTGCTCGGCACCTGGCAGCCGCTGGCGCCACTGCTGAGCCACGCCCGCGCCCAGGGCGCGCTGAGCGTGGTCGATGGCGCCCAGGGTGTAGTCCACGGCCGGCATGACATGCAGCAACTGGGCTGCGATTTCTATGTGTTCTCCAGCCACAAGTTGTACGGCCCGGATGGGGTAGGCGTGCTCTATGGGCAGCCACAGGCGCTGGCTTTGCTGCGTCACTGGCAGTTCGGCGGCGAGATGGTGCAACTGGCCGACTACCAGGGCGCAAGCTTTCGCCCGGCACCGCTGGGGTTCGAGGCCGGGACGCCACCGATTGCCGGCGTGATTGGCCTGGGGGCGACCCTGGACTACCTGGCCAGCCTCGATGCCGATGCCGTGAACAGGCACGAAACCAGCCTGCACCAGTTGCTGCTACGCGGACTGGCCGATCGCGAAGGCATCCGTGTACTGGGTGCACCCGATGCGGCGCTGGCCAGCTTCGTCATCGAAGGGGTACATAACGCCGACATCGCCCACCTGCTGACCGAGCAGGGCATCGCCGTACGCGCCGGGCACCACTGCGCCATGCCGCTGCTCAAGGGCCTGGGGCTGGAGGGGGCGATCCGCGTGTCGCTGGGTTTGTACAGCGACAGCGATGACCTGCAGCGCTTCTTCGAGGCCCTCGACCAAGGCCTGGAGCTGTTGCGGTGAACCTGTCAGCAGATGCCAGCCAGGCGCTGGAGAGCTTCCAACAGGCCCGCGGCTGGGAACAGCGCGCGCGCCTTCTGATGCAGTGGGGCGAACGGCTGCAGCCGCTGGCTGACAGCGACAAAAGCGAAGCCAACCGGGTGCACGGCTGCGAGAGCCTGGTGTGGCTGGTGGCCGAACAGGTCGATGGGCAGTGGTGCTTCAAGGCGGCCAGTGATGCGCGGCTGCTGCGAGGGTTGCTGGCGTTGTTGCTGGTGCGGGTGCAGGGCTTGGCCAGTGAGGAACTGGCCAGGCTTGATCTGGCGGCATGGTTCACCCAGTTGGGGCTGGAGCGTCAGCTATCACCGTCGCGTGCCAATGGGCTGCATGCGGTATTGCAACGCATGGCAGAACTCCAACACTAAGCGCATCCCCTGTAGGAGCCGGCCTGCCGGCGATGAGGCCGGTGCAGGCAAACACGCTTGCAGGCTCGGCCCTATCGCTGGCAAGCCAGCTCCTACAGGGGTACGCGCACTGCTGTAGGGGCGGGCTTGCCCGCGATGAGGCCAGCGCAATTATTCCGGTTTGATCCGCTCCGAAGGCCGTCGCGCCCCGGCCACCAGTTTTTCAATCGCCTTGCTCGCCGCGACCATGCCAAAGGTGGCGGTGACCATCATCACTGCACCAAACCCACCGGCGCAGTCCAGGCGCACGCCTTCACCGACGAAGCTCTTCTGCAGGCAAACACTGCCATCGCCCTTGGGGTAGCGCAGTTGCTCACTGGAGAACACGCACGGTACGCCATAGTTGCGGCTGGTGTTGCGCGAGAAGTTGTAGTCGCGGCGCAAGGTGGAGCGCACCCGTGAGGCCAGCGGGTCGTTGAAGGTCTTGTTGAGGTCGCCGACCTGGATCTGCGTCGGGTCGATCTGCCCACCCGCACCACCGGTGGTGACGATGGCGATCTTGCGCCGCCGGCACCAGGCAATCAGCGCAGCCTTGGCCATCACACTGTCGATGCAGTCGATCACGCAGTCCATCTGCTCGGTGATGTACTCGGCCATGCTGTCACGGGTGACGAAGTCGGCCACCGCGTGCACGTTGATCGCCGGGTTGATCGCCCGCAGGCGCTCGGCCATCACCTCGACCTTGGCTCGCCCCACCTGGCCTTCCAGGGCATGGGCCTGGCGGTTGGTGTTGCTGACACACACATCGTCGAGGTCGAACAGGCTGATCTCGCCCACGCCGCTGCGCGCCAGGGCCTCGGCCACCCACGAGCCAACCCCGCCGATACCGACCACACCCACGTGGGCCCGGCCCAGGCGTTGCAGGCCCTCGTCGCCGTACAGCCGGGCAACGCCGGCAAAGCGTGGATCTTCTGTGCTCATGCTGCCACCTTGGAAAAAACCGGCGCGCATTATAGGGCAATCGGCCCGATCCAGGGCTGCCGTTGGCCACCCGGCTACCAAGCCTGCTTTAATGTCCTACATATCAAAAAGATCTGGACGACAACCGAGCGGGTTCAGAACTTCCTCCCGTGTGCCAAATCCAATGCCCTGCCTTACCAGGCGGTGCAGGCTTTGCACAGCCGCAGGCCCCGCCCGCTCCCCTCTTCGGAACCTCGCACACCTATGTCATCACGCAAGTTCGGCCTCAACCTGGTGGTGGTCCTGGCCATCGCCGCGCTGTTTACCGGATTCTGGGCGCTCATCAACCGCCCGGTGTCCGCCCCCGCCTGGCCCGAGCAGATTTCCGGCTTCTCGTACTCGCCGTTTCGCCTCGGCGAAAGCCCGCAAAAGGGCCAGTACCCGACTCCGGACGAGATGCGCCAGGACCTGGAACAGCTGAACAAGCTCACCGACAACATCCGTATATACACCGTCGAGGGCACCCAGGCCGAGATCCCGCAACTGGCCGAAGAGCTGGGCATGCGGGTGACCCTGGGCATCTGGATCAGCACCGACCTTGAGCGCAACGAACGCGAGATCGAAAAAGCCATTGGCCTGGCCAACACTTCGCGCAGCGTGGTGCGGGTGGTGGTGGGCAACGAGGCGCTGTTCCGTGAAGAAGTCACCCCCGAGCAACTGATCGGCTACCTCGACCGGGTACGCGCGGCGGTAAAAGTACCGGTAACCACCAGCGAGCAGTGGCATATCTGGAAGGAACACCCGGAGCTTGCCAAGCACGTCGACCTGATTGCCGCGCACATCCTGCCCTACTGGGAGTTCGTGCCGATGCAGGACTCGGTGCAGTTCGTGCTGGACCGCGCCCGCGACCTGCGCAAGCAGTTCCCGCGCAAACCGCTGCTGCTGTCGGAGGTCGGCTGGCCGAGCAACGGCCGCATGCGCGGCGGCGCCGACGCCACCCAGGCCGACCAGGCCATCTACCTGCGCACCCTGGTCAACACCCTCAACCGGCGCGGCTACAACTACTTCGTCATCGAGGCCTACGACCAGCCGTGGAAGGCCAGCGACGAAGGCTCGGTAGGCGCCTATTGGGGCGTGTACAACGCCGAGCGCCAGCAGAAGTTCAACTTCGAGGGGCCGGTGGTCGCCATCCCGCAGTGGCGCGCCCTGGCGGTAGCCTCGGTGGTACTGGCGATGATCGCCCTGATGGTGCTGTTCATCGACGGCTCGGCCCTGCGCCAGCGCGGGCGCACCTTCCTCACGTTCATTACCTTCCTGTGTGGGTCGGTGCTGGTGTGGATCGCCTACGACTACAGCCAGCAATACAGCACCTGGTTCAGCCTGACCGTGGGCGTGCTGCTGGCCCTTGGCGCGCTGGGGGTGTTCATCGTGCTGCTGACCGAGGCCCACGAACTGGCGGAGGCGGTGTGGATAAACAAAAGGCGGCGCGAGTTCCTGCCGGTGCAGGCTGACAGCGCCTACCGCCCGAAGGTCTCGGTGCATGTGCCGTGCTACAACGAACCGCCAGAGATGGTCAAGCAGACCCTCGATGCGCTCGCCGCGCTGGACTACCCCGACTACGAAGTGCTGGTGATCGACAACAACACCAAGGACCCGGCAGTGTGGGAACCGCTCAAGGCCCACTGCGAAAAACTGGGGCCGCGCTTCAAGTTCTTCCACGTTGCGCCCCTGGCCGGTTTCAAGGGCGGCGCGCTGAACTACCTGCTGCCGCACACCGCCAAGGACGCCGAAGTGATCGCGGTGATCGACTCGGACTACTGCGTCGACCGCAACTGGCTCAAGCACATGGTGCCGCACTTCGCCGACCCGAAGATCGCCGTGGTGCAATCGCCCCAGGATTACCGCGACCAACACGAGAGCGCCTTCAAGAAGCTCTGCTACAGCGAGTACAAGGGCTTCTTCCACATCGGCATGGTCACCCGCAACGACCGTGACGCAATCATCCAGCACGGCACCATGACCATGACCCGGCGCACCGTGCTCGACGAGCTGGGCTGGGCCGAGTGGTGCATCTGCGAGGACGCCGAGCTGGGCCTGCGGGTGTTCGAAAAAGGCCTGTCGGCTGCTTACGCCCACAACAGCTACGGCAAGGGCCTGATGCCCGATACCTTCATCGACTTCAAGAAGCAGCGCTTCCGCTGGGCCTACGGCGCCATCCAGATCATCAAGCACCACGCCGGCGCCCTGCTGCGCGGCAAGGGCAGCGAGCTGACCCGTGGCCAGCGCTACCACTTTTTGGCCGGCTGGCTGCCATGGATCGCCGATGGCATGAACATCTTCTTCACCGTCGGCGCGCTGTTGTGGTCGGCGGCGATGATCATCGTGCCGCACCGGGTCGACCCGCCGCTGATGATGTTCGCCATCCCACCGCTGGCGCTGTTTTTCTTCAAGGTCGGCAAGATCGTGTTCCTCTACCGCCGCGCCGTGGGGGTCAACCTCAAAGACGCCTTCGCCGCCGCCCTGGCGGGCCTGGCACTGTCGCACACCATCGCCAAGGCGGTGCTGTACGGCTTCTTCACCAGCAGCATGCCGTTCTTCCGCACGCCGAAGAACGCCGACAGCCATGGGCTGCTGGTGGCGATTTCCGAAGCCCGCGAAGAGCTGTTCATCATGTTGCTGCTGTGGGGCGCGGCACTGGGCATCTACCTGGTGCAGGGGCTGCCCAGTTCGGACATGCGCTTCTGGGTGGCGATGCTGCTGGTGCAGTCGTTGCCGTACCTGGCGGCGCTGGTGATGGCGCTGCTGTCGTCGCTGCCCAAGCCGGCTGAAAAAGCCGCCGAAGCACAAGCTGTTTGAGACCCGTGGGAGCGGGCTTGCCTCGCGATCGATTCGCGGGGCAAGCCCGCTCCCACGAAGCAGCCCGTGCCCGCTGAAATCATTTGATATAAGATAACGCCCCTCAGTTTCCCCGCCTTGCCTTGCCCCGGAGTTCCCATGACGGCCCCAGCCGAGCTTTCGCCTACCCTGCAACTGGCCTGCGACCTGATCCGCCGCCCATCGGTCACCCCGCTCGACGCCGATTGCCAGGCCCAGATGATGAATCGCCTGGGCGCGGTCGGCTTTCGGCTCGAGCCGCTGCGCTTCGAGGACGTCGACAACTTCTGGGCCACCCATGGCAACGGCGACGGCCCGGTACTGTGCTTTGCCGGCCACACCGACGTGGTGCCCACCGGCCCCGTGCAGCAGTGGCAGCACGAACCGTTCGACGCGCTGATCGACGCCGACGGCATGCTTTGCGGGCGTGGCGCGGCCGACATGAAAGGCAGCCTGGCCTCGATGGTGGTGGCCAGCGAGCGCTTCGTGCAGGACTACCCCAACCACCGTGGCAAGGTCGCCTTCCTGATCACCAGCGACGAGGAAGGCCCGGCGCACCATGGCACCAAGGCTGTGGTCGAGCTGCTCAAAGCGCGCAACGAGCGCCTGGACTGGTGCATCGTCGGCGAACCGTCGAGCACCACCCTGCTCGGTGACGTGGTCAAGAACGGCCGCCGTGGCTCGCTGGGTGCCAAGCTGAGCGTACGCGGCAAGCAGGGCCACGTGGCCTACCCGCACCTGGCGCGCAACCCGATCCACCTGGCCGCACCGGCCCTGGCGGAGCTGGCCGCCGAGCACTGGGACGAAGGCAATGCGTTCTTCCCGCCCACCAGCTTCCAGATCTCCAACCTGAACTCCGGCACCGGCGCCACCAACGTGGTCCCAGGTGATCTTACTGCGCTGTTCAACTTCCGCTTCTCCACCGAGTCCACCGTCGAAGGCCTGCAGCAGCGCGTTGCGGCGATCCTCGACAAACATGAGCTTGAGTGGAGCATCGACTGGGCGCTGTCGGGCCTGCCGTTTCTCACCGAGCCGGGCGAATTGCTCGATGCGGTGTCGTCGAGCATCCACGCAGTCACCGGCCGCACCACCCAGCCGTCCACCAGCGGCGGCACCTCGGACGGGCGCTTCATCGCCACCATGGGCACGCAGGTGGTCGAGCTGGGCCCGGTCAACGCCACCATCCACCAGGTGGACGAGCGCATCCTGGCCAGCGACCTCGACCTGCTGACCGAGATCTACTACCAGACCCTGGTGCGGTTGCTCGCCTGATGCTCGCCTGCCCTCTCTGCCAGGCGCCGCTGGCGGCGCTCGACAACGGCGTGGCCTGCCCGGCCGGCCACCGTTTTGACCGCGCCCGCCAGGGCTACCTGAACCTGCTGCCGGTGCAGCACAAGAACAGCCGCGACCCAGGCGACAACCAGGCCATGGTCGAAGCCCGCCGCGACTTCCTCGACGCCGGCCACTACGCCCCGGTGGCCCGCCGCCTGGCGGCGCTGGCCGCCGAGCGCGCGCCCGGCGCCTGGCTGGACATCGGCTGCGGCGAAGGCTACTACACCGCGCAGATCGCCCAGGCCCTGCCGTCGGCCGATGGCTATGCCCTGGACATCTCCCGCGAAGCGGTCAAGCGTGCCTGCCGCCGCGCTCCCGAAGTAACCTGGATGGTCGCCAGCATGGCCCGCGTGCCCATGGCGGATGCCAGCTGCGGCTTCATCGCCAGCGTGTTCAGCCCGCTGGACTGGGCCGAGGCCAGGCGCCTGCTGGCGCCCGGCGGCGGCCTGATGCGGGTGGGCCCTACCAGCGGCCACCTGATGGAGCTGCGCGAGGTGCTCTACGATGAAGTGCGCCCCTACGCCGACGACAAACACCTGGCCCTGGTGCCCGAAGGCATGGCCCATGCCCACAGCGAAATCCTCGAGTTCCGCCTGAGCCTGGTCGACCCCAAGGCGCGCGCCGACCTGCTGGCCATGACGCCCCACGGCTGGCGCGCCAGCGCCGAGAAGCGCGCCCGGGTGATCGAGCAGCCCGAGCCGTTCGAGGTCACGGTTTCAATGCGTTATGACTATTTTGTGCGCCAAGACTGAGCACACCGGAGCCCCTTATGCGCCAACCCGATATCGAGATTTACCTGAAGGACGCCGACGTCGATCACCAGCAGATCGCCGACTGGCTGACCCAAGCCCTGGGCCCGTGCAGCGAATGGAAACAAAAAGGCCAGACCTTCAAGTGCACGGCCGGTAACATTCCGGTCACCTGGTTACCGAAGGCTGTAGGGAAATGGAACAGCCTGTACCTGGAAAGCGACCAGACCCCGTGGGCCGACGATATCGCTTGCGCCCGCGCAGCGTTTGCCGCGCTCAACGTCGAAGTACGTTGCGCGCCGGGTGGCTGGGCTGAAGAAGATGGTGAAGAAGATGCCGACCGTTGGGTACGCATCAGCGCCGACGGTGAAGAGGAAATCACCTGGCGTACACACTGAAGCTTCAAGAGTGATCGCATCAAACTGCAAGCTCCACGGACAGCTTGCAGCTTGAAGCTTATCGCTTGAGACAGCGGTCAGAGACCGACGACGTCTTCGGCCTGCAGGCCTTTCTGGCCCTGCACCAGCGCATATTCAACCTGTTGCCCTTCGACCAGGGTGCGATGCCCCTCACCGCGAATCGCCCGATAGTGGACGAATACATCCGCACCACCGTCGCGCTGAATGAAGCCATAACCCTTGGCATCGTTGAACCACTTCACATTCCCAGTCTCACGAGACGACATCTGAACTACTCCGGTTTTTTATTTTGAAGATCGCCTTGCCGGCATGGGCTCACTGCCCGCACCGTCGCGGCTTGCCCAATTAGCAAGCAAGCGCCAGGCCGAGTATATGACAGCGATTAAAAAAATTTCATGACCAGGCGTACTTTTGCCGATTTTTGCTGAACTTACGCAGATACGGCAGACTAATGCCTTGGAAAATCACCGAACATAACATCCAGGGCACCAACCCCATGACCCGTTCCCCCCTGCGCCGCCTGATCTTCGGCGCCTTGCGTCGCGTGCTGTACCTGTGGGTGCGCTCCGAGACCATCAACCAGTCCTCGCTGACCCTCAAGCTCGACCGCAGCCGCCCGGTGCTCTACGCCCTGCCCTCGCCTTCGCTCACCGACCTGGCGGTGATCGACCACGAATGCACCAAAGCAGGGCTGCCACGCCCGGTACTGCCGGTGGCGGTGGGCCCGCTGCAGGAGCCGGCGGCGTTCTTCTACCTCACCCCCGACCCCGACTGGCTCGGCCGCCACGACAAGCGCGGCGCGCCCCCCACCCTGGAACGCCTGGTGGCGGCGATCACCCAGCATGCCGAAGAAGACGCGCAGATCATCCCGGTCAGTGTGTTCTGGGGGCAGACCCCGGCCAGCGAATCGAGCCCGTGGAAGCTGTTGTTCGCCGACAGCTGGGCGGTCACCGGGCGCCTGCGCCGCTTGCTCAGCATCCTGATTCTCGGGCGCAAGACCCGGGTGCAGTTCTCCGCGCCCATTCACCTGCGCGAACTGGTCGATCACAACAAGGGCCACGAGCGCACCGTGCGCATGGCCCAGCGCGTCATGCGGGTGCACTTTCGCAACCTCAAGACCGCGGTCATCGGCCCGGACATTTCGCACCGGCGCAACCTGGTCAAGGGCCTGGTGCACGACCCGCTGGTGCGCCAGGCCATCAGCGACGAAGCCGAGCGCGAGAAGATCCCCTACGCCAAGGCCGAGGCCAAGGCGCTGCACTACGGCAATGAAATCGCCTCGGACTACACCTACACCGCCATCCGCTTCCTCGAAGTGGTGCTGAGCTGGTTCTGGAACAAGATCTACGACGGCATCAAGGTCAACCATATCGAGCAGGTGCAGGGCATCGCCCCGGGGCACGAGGTGATCTACGTGCCCTGCCACCGCAGCCACATCGACTACCTGCTGCTGTCGTACCTGTTGTTCCGCAACGGCCTCACCCCGCCGCATATCGCCGCTGGCATCAACCTCAACATGCCGGTGATCGGCGGCCTGCTGCGCCGCGGCGGGGCGTTCTTCATGCGCCGCACCTTCAAGGGCAACCCGCTGTACACCGCAGTATTCAACGAATACCTGCACACCCTGTTCACCAAGGGCTTCCCGGTGGAGTACTTCGTCGAGGGCGGCCGCTCGCGCACCGGGCGCATGCTGCAGCCGCGCCCGGGCATGCTGGCAATCACCCTGCGCAGCTTCCTGCGCTCATCGCGCACGCCCATCGTGTTCGTGCCGGTGTACATCGGCTACGAGCGGGTACTCGAAGGCCGTACCTACCTGGGCGAACTGCGCGGTGCAAGCAAGAAGAAAGAGTCGATCTTCGACATCTTCAAAGTCATCGGCGCGCTGAAGCAGCGCTTCGGCCAGGTGTACGTGAACTTCGGCGAGCCGATTCGCCTGGCCGGTTTCCTCGACCAGCAACAGCCTGGCTGGCGTGAGCAGGCGCTGGCGCCGCAGTACCGCCCGGCCTGGCTCAACGACACCACCACCCGCCTGGGCGAGACCGTAGCCCGCCACCTCAACGGGGCGGCGGCGGTCAACCCGGTCAACCTGGTGGCGCTGGCGCTGCTGTCCACCAGCCGCCTGGCCCTGGACGAACGCGCCCTGACCCGGGTGCTCGACCTGTACCTGGCGCTACTGCGCCAGGTGCCGTATTCGGCGCACACCACCCTGCCCGATGGCGACGGCCAGGCGCTGATCAAGCACGTGCTGGGCATGGACCTGCTGGCCGAGCAGAAGGACGCGTTGGGGCGCATCCTGTATCTGGACGAAGCCAATGCGGTGCTGATGACCTACTACCGCAACAACGTCCTGCACATCTTCGCCCTGCCGGCGCTGCTGGCGAGCTTCTTCCAGAGCAGTTCGCGCATGAGCCGCGAGCTGGTCGGCCAGTACGTGCAGGCGCTGTACCCGTACCTGCAGTCCGAGCTGTTCCTGCGCTGGGAGCCCGAGCAACTGGACGAGGTCATCGAACAGTGGCTCAGCGCCCTGGTGGAGCAAGGCCTGCTGCGCTTCGAGAACGGCGTTTACCTGCGCCCGGCCCCCAGCTCGCGGCAGTTCGTGTTGCTGACCCTGCTGGCGCGCACCATCACCCAGACCCTGCAACGCTTCTACATGGCCACCTCGCTGCTGCTAAACAGCGGCCAGCACACGCTGAACGCCGAAGAGCTGGAGGAGCTGTGCGTGATGATGGCCCAGCGCCTGTCCATTCTGCACGGGCTCAACGCCCCGGAGTTCTTCGACAAGACCCTGTTCCGCCATTTCATCCAGACCCTGGTGCGCGAAGGGGTGCTCAGGCCAGACGCCAACGGCAAGCTGGGCCATCACGACAAGCTTGGCGAACTGGCCGAAGGTGTGGCCAAGCGCGTGCTGTCGGCCGAGCTGCGCCTGTCGATCCGCCAGGTGGCGCTGCATCGGGATGAGCCGGTGGATCTCGTCCAAGGGTAGTTTTTCAGGCTGTCACCTGCCCTTGAGAGGGATGAGCATCGCTGTGCCATCCAGGCACACCCCCTCTCAAGGAGCACCCGCATGACCCAACTGAAATCGTTCGACGTTGAAATCGTTTCGTCCGGCGACAACCAACTGCCAGCCTCCGGCGAGGTACAACTGAGCCTGCTCGACGTGTCGATGGCAGACGCGCCTGCCATCAGCCACGCCGAGCTGCGCCTGCGTTGCGCCGGTGTACTGCCGATCACCTTGCAACTGACTTTCGACAGCAGCCAGATCGACCCGAGCCGGGACTACGCCCTTGGCGTGAGCATCGAGCAAGATGGCCGGTTGCAGTACATCAATACCTATCATCACGCCATACAGCCAGGCACGATGACCGGTACCCAGCGAGTGACCGTCGACAAGGTAGCTACCGGCCAATGACGCGATGCCACACGCAAACCACAGGGTTTGACCACCCGGCCCGGAAAATCCGCTAAAGTCCCTGGGGTTGGCCACAAGCCAGCCCCTTGTGTACCGGAGATTCCATGAAAAAGCTCTTCACCCTGTGCTGCGCCACCCTGCTCGCAGCCTGCTCCAGCAACGCCCCCGCGCCCCACGCCAGCCTCGATGGCGAAGTCTTCTACCTGCAGCGCAGCGCCCTGCCGCCGGCCGCCACCTTGAGCGTGAGCCTGCAGGACGTGTCGCTGATGGATGCCCCGGCGGTGACCCTGGCCAGCCAGGCCGGCCCGGTCAAAGGCAACGTACCGCTGCCGTTCCACCTGACTTACGACCCCGCCCAGGTCAAACCCGGCCACCGCTACGCGCTGAGCGCGCGCATCGAGCTGGACGGCAAGCTACTGTTCATCAATACCGAACACCACGGCGTGACCCTCGACGGCAACGACCCGCAGCCGCTGCGGATCAAGCTCGACCCGGTACGCTGAGCCCACCCTCGTTATAAGGAAATCCCCATGCTTCGCACCTCCCTGCGCTTCACCACCCTGTGCGCCGGCCTGCTGCTGTCGGCCAGCGCCCTGGCCCTGTCGCTCAGCGACCTGTCGCAAGGCGACGCCTCCGCCGGCCTGAAAGACGCCCTGACCCAAGGTGCGCAGGTTGCCGTCAAGCAACTGAGCACCCCGGGCGGCTTCAACAACAACCCCGATGTGCGCATCGAACTGCCGGGCAACCTGGGCAAGGCCGCCAAGGCCATGAAGATGTTCGGCAAGGGCGACCAGGTCGACGCCCTGGAAAACAGCATGAACAAGGCCGCCGAAGCTGCCGTGCCGCAAGCCCAGGCGATTCTGGTGGATGCGGTGAAGAAGATGACCGTGACCGACGCCAAGGGCATCCTCAGCGGCGGCGACGACTCGGCCACCCAGTACCTGAACAAGAGCAGCCGCGAGCAGATCCGCGCCAAGTTCCTGCCAATCGTCAAGCAGGCTACCGACCAGGTCGGTCTGGCCAAGCAGTACAACAACTTCGCCGGGCAAGCCGCAGGCCTGGGCGTGATCGACGCCAAGAGCGCCAACATCGAAAGCTACGTGACCGAAAAAGCCCTGGACGGGCTGTTCGAGATGATCGCCAAGCAGGAAGAGACCATTCGCAAGAACCCGGCCCAGGCCGCCACCAGCCTGGCCAAGAAGGTCTTCGGCGCGCTGTGAGGCCATGCTGAACCTGTAGGCGCCGGCTTGCCGGCGATAGGGCCGCAAGCCCTTACCCCAGGCCCGGCCTCATCGCCGGCAAGCCGGCTCCTACAGGTACGGCACCAGCCTTAAGCTTATGCAACCTCTGTGGGAAGCGGCCTTGTGTCGCGATGGGCTGCGCAGCAGCCCCGACGATGATGCATGATGCCGAGATCCTGGGGCCGCTGCGCGCCCCATCTCGACCGGACGGCGCCCCGGCAAGGCCGCTCAGAGATTGCGCAGGCCGATGCTTCAGTCCTTCTTTACCCTGAACCACGCCGCATACAGCGCCGGCAGGAACAACAGGGTAAGCACCGTCGCCACGATCAGCCCCCCCATGATCGCCACCGCCATCGGCCCGTAGAACACGCTGCGTGACAGCGGGATCATCGCCAGCACCGCCGCCAGGGCGGTCAGCACGATCGGCCGGAAGCGCCGTACCGTGGCCTCGATGATCGCCTCCCAACGGCCCAGCCCCGCCGCGATATCCTGCTCGATCTGGTCCACCAGAATCACCGAGTTGCGCATGATCATGCCCGCCAGGGCAATGGTGCCGAGCATTGCCACGAAACCGAACGGCTGGCGGAACACCAGCAGGAACAGCGTCACGCCGATCAAGCCCAGCGGCGCGGTGAGAAACACCATGAACATCCGCGAAAAACTGCGCAGCTGGATCATCAACAAGCTCAGCACCACCACGATGAACAGCGGCATGCCGGCGTTCACCGAACGCTGGCCACGCTCGGAGTCCTCCACCGTGCCGCCCACCTCCAGCAGGTAGCCGTCGGGCAGCTCGGCCTTGATCGGCTGCAGTGTCGGCAGAATCTGCTGGGTCAAGCTGGCCGGCTGCTCCTTGCCGTAGATATCGGCGCGCACGGTCACCGTCGGCAGGCGGTTGCGGTGCCAGATCACGCCCTCTTCAAAGCCGTATTCCAGGGTTGCCACCTGGCTCAGGGCCACGCTCTGGCCGTTGTCGGTAGGGATCGCCAGGCTGCCCAGGTTACCCAGCTCGCGGCGCTCTTCGGCGGTGCCACGCAGCAGGATCTCGATCAGCTCGTTGTCCTCGCGGTACTGGCTGACATTGCTGCCGGTGAGCGAGCTCTGCAGGAAGCTCGACAGGTGCGCGGTGCTCACCCCCAATGCCCGGGCGCGGTCCTGGTCGATGTTCAGGTACACCGCCTTGCTGGGTTCTTCCCAATCCAGGTGCACATTGACCACATGGGGGTTCTCGCGCACCTTGGCCGCCACCTCGCGGGCCAGGGCGCGGACCTTCTCGATGTGCTCGCCGGTAACCCTGAACTGCACCGGGTAACCCACCGGCGGCCCGTTCTCCAGGCGCGTGACCCGTGCCCGCAGGTCGGGGAACTGCTCGTCCAGGGTTGCGATCAGCCAACTGCGCAGGCGCTCGCGCTCCTCCAACGACTTGGCCAGCACCACGAACTGGGCGAAGCTCGCCGCCGGCAGCTGCTGGTCCAGCGGCAGGTAGAAGCGCGGCGAGCCGGTGCCCACGTAGGCCACGTAGTTGTCGATGCCGTCCTGCTGCTTGAGCAGCGCTTCGAGCTGGCGCACTCGCTCGGCGGTGTTGTTCAGCGAGGCACCTTCAGCGAGCTTGAGATCGACCATCAGCTCAGGGCGCCCAGAGGCCGGGAAGAACTGCTGCGGCACGAAGCGGAACAGCAGGATGCTGCCGACGAATGCCGCGATGGTCAGCAGAATCACTGTCTTGCGTCGCCGCACACACCAGGCCACCACCCGCCGCACACGCTGATAGAACGGCGTGGCGTATGGGTCGGGGGCATTGCCGTCTGTGCCATGGCGGGCTGCGTGCAGCTTGGCCAGGTCCGGCAGCAGGCGCTCGCCGAGGTACGGCACGAACACCACCGCCGCCACCCATGAGGTCAACAAGGCGATGGTCACCACCTGGAAGATCGAGCGGGTGTACTCACCGGTGCTCGACGCTGCCGTGGCGATGGGCAAAAAGCCCGCAGCGGTGATCAAGGTGCCGGTGAGCATCGGGAACGCCGTGCTCGACCAGGCGTAGCTGGCCGCCTTGAGCCGGTCGTAGCCCTGCTCCATCTTGATCGCCATCATCTCCACCGCGATGATCGCATCGTCCACCAAGAGCCCCAGCGCCAGCACCAGGGCGCCGAGAGAGATCTTGTGCAGGCCAATGCCGAAGTAGTGCATCAGCGCGAAGGTCATGGCCAGCACCAGCGGGATCGCCAGGGCCACCACCAGACCGGTGCGCACCCCCAAGGAGAAGAAGCTCACCAGCAGCACGATGGCCAGGGCCTCTACCAGCACCTGGACGAACTCGCCAACCCCGGCCTTCACCGCCGCCGGCTGGTCGGACACCTTGCGCAGCTCCATACCGGCCGGCAGCCCTTGGGCCAGGCGGGCGAACTCACCTTCCAGGGCCTTGCCCAGCACCAGGATGTCGCCGCCGTCCTTCATCGACACTGCAAGGCCGATGGCGTCCTCGCCCATGAAGCGCATGCGCGGCGCGGGCGGGTCGTTGAAACCGCGCTGCACCTCGGCCACATCGCCAATGCGCAAGGTGCGGTCACCCACGCGAATGGGGAACTGGCGAATCTGCTCAACCGTGTCGAAACGCCCACTCACTCGCACCTGCAAGCGCTCGCTGGGGGTTTCGAAAAAGCCTGCGGTGCTCACCGCGTTCTGCTCACGCAGGGCCTGCTGCACAGCGGCCATGGGCACACCAAAGGTGGCAAGCTTGGTGTTGGACAGCTCGATCCAGATTTTTTCGTCCTGCAAACCGACCAGCTCGACCTTGCCCACATCCTTGACCCGCTGCAGCTGGATCTGGATACGGTCGGCGTAGTCCTTGAGCACCGCGTAGTCAAAGCCAGGGCCGGTCAGCGCGTAGATGTTGCCGAAGGTGGTGCCGAACTCGTCGTTGAAGAACGGCCCCTGCACCTCCGGCGGCAGGGTGCGCTGAATGTCCGCGACCTTCTTGCGGATCTGGTACCACAGCTCGGGGATATCCTTGGAGTGCAGCGAATCGCGGGCCATGAAGGTAACCTGGGACTCGCCGGGCCGGGAGAACGAAACGATCTTCTCGTACTCGCCGGTTTCCATGAGCTTCTTCTCGATGCGCTCGGTAACCTGGCGCGACACCTCCTCGGCGCTCGCCCCCGGCCACAGGGTACGGATGACCATGGCCTTGAAGGTGAACGGCGGGTCTTCGCTCTGGCCCAGCTTTGTGTAGGACATGGCGCCAATGGCGGCCAGCAGGATCATCAAGAACAGCACGATCTGGCGGTTGCGCAGCGCCCAGGCGGAAAGGTTGAAACCCATGCTGACTTACTCCTTGGCCGCCAGGTCCACATCACGGTTGCTGCGGTCCACCGGGCGCACCTGCTGGCCTTCGCGCAGCACATGGCCCCCGGCGGCGACCACCCAGTCGCTGGCGCTCAGGCCCTCGAGCACCGGCACAGTGTCGGCGCCATAGGGGCCCAGGCGCACGGCAGCGCGCTCCAGGCGGTTATCCTTGCCAACCCGCCACACGTAGGTTTGCCCGCCCTCGGCGCTGACCGCCGACAGCGGCACCGCCAGCGGCGCATGCTCGGCATGGGCGATGAATACCCGGGCGCTCTGGCCCAGTTCGGCCGGTGCCTTGCCAGTGAAGGCAATGCGCGCGGCGAAGGTGCGCGAACGGGGGTCTGCGGCTGGCGACAGCTCGCGGATACGTGCCTCGAAGCGTTCACTCGGGTGCGACCACAGCTCGACGCTGACCGGCTGGCCCACGGCAAAGCGGGCGAATTGCTGCTCTGGCAGGCCGATGGCCACCTCGCGCTCGCCGTCGGCGGCCAGGGTGAACACGGTCTGCCCGGCCGCCACCACTTGGCCGGTTTCCACCTGGCGCTTGGCGATCACTCCGGCCTGGGGTGCGCGCAGCACGGCGTAATCGGCCTGGTTGCCGGCCACCTCGAACTCGGCCCTGGCCTGCTTGAGGCGGGCCTGGCCTGCGCGGAACAGGTTTTCGGCGTTGTCGAACTGCGAGTGGCTGACCATCTGCCGGTCGAGCAGCTTCTGGTAGCGGTCGCGCTCGGCGCGCACCAGCGCAAGATTCGCCTCGGCGGCGGCCAATTGGGCGCGGTTGGCCTCCAGTTGCAGGCGCACATCCTGCGGGTCGAGCTCGGCCAACGGCTGCTCGGCCTTGACCCGCTGGCCCTCCTCCACCAGGCGCTTGCTCACCTTGCCGTTGATGCGAAACGCAAGTTCAGGCTCGAAACGCGCCCGCACTTCGCCGGGGTAGCTGTCGGCCGAAGCACCCGCCGGCTGGGGCTGGACCACCAGCGCCGGGCGCGGCGCAGCAGGCGGCGCGGCCTCCTGGCCGCAGGCGGTAAGCAGCACGAGGGCAGCGGGCAAGGTGAACGACAGCGCACGACGCAACATGATGGAAGACCTTCGGCAGAGGACGCAGCGAATATTTATACTGGCGAGTATACTAAGTCAGCCGAACGATACCGGGAAGCGCTTCGCTGGAGAAAATTCATGATCGCATTGCGACGTGTGCCAGCCCCCGGCTGCGCCGCAACCCGGTAAACTGCCCCCCTTTTCACAGGCACAACGGTTCCCCATGTCCAACGACGCACCCATCGGCCCAGGCCGGCCCAAGGACCTGGCCAAGCGCGAGGCCATCCTCGAGGCCGCCAAGTCGCTGTTCCTCAGCCTTGGCTATGCCAACACCAGCATGGATGCGGTCGCTGCGGCGGCAGGTGTTTCGAAACTCACCGTGTACAGCCACTTCACCGACAAGCAGACGCTGTTCGGCGCCGCGGTCATGGCTACCTGCCAGATGCAGTTGCCGGACCTGATTTTCGAATACCCCGAAGGGGTGCCGGTGCACGAGGTACTGCTGAACATCGCCCGCGGCTTCCAGGCGCTGATCAGCAGTGACGAGGCGGTCAAGCTCAGCCGCCTGATCATGGCCCTGGGCAGCCAGGACCCAAGTTTCGGCCAGTACTTCTACGAAGCCGGGCCCAAGCGGGTGCTGGCGGGGATGGAGGCGCTGCTGCGCCAGATCGACGAACAGGGCATGCTGCGGATTGCAAATCCGCTACATGCCGCCGAGCACTTCTTCTGCCTGGTCAAGGGCGCGCCGGACTATCGCTTGCTGCTGGGCTTCGCCGGGCCACTGCAGGGCGATGAGGCCGAGGCCCATGTGCAGGAAGTGGTGGGCGTGTTCATGCGGGCGTTTCAGCCGTAAGCATCGCAAAAGCCCAGGCAAACGCTGCACCTGTAGGAGCCGGCTTGCCGGCGATCACCGGCGCAGCCGGTGCCGGGCACCGCATCGCTTGCTGTTTTGTGATTCCTGTACCGGCCTTATCGCCGGCAAGCCAGCTGCTACAGCTACAGCGCAGGGCTTAACCTCGCGACAGCGCCATCAGGCTTTCATGGCCTTCTTCGGGTAGATGTCATACCGGCTCGACTTGCCTTCCAGGCTATGGCTCGGCTTGGGGCCGTCGATGATCGGCGCCTTGCGCGGGCGCTTGACCACCACCCGGTGGCTGGCCAGGGCCAGCGCGGCTTCGAGCAGTGCCGGAGCATCCAGGTCATCGCCCACCAGCGGCCGAAACACGCGCATCTCCTTTTTCACCAACGCGCTCTTGTCGCGGTGCGGGAACATCGGGTCGAGGTAGATCACCTGCGGCGCCTCGCCCTCCCAGGCACGCATGCGCTCGATGGCGTTGCCGGTCAACAGGCGCATACGCCCGACAATCGGCCCCACCTCTTCATCCGCCCGGGCCCGCGCCAGGCCGTCTTCGAGCAGCGCGGCAATCAACGGCTGGCGCTCGATCAGGGTCATCTGGCAGCCAAGGCTGGCCAGCACGAACGCATCCTTGCCCAGCCCCGCCGTGGCATCCAGCACCTGCGGCCGCACGCCCTGGGCGATGCCCACCGCCTTGGCGATCATCTGCCCGTTGCCACCGCCGAACTGGCGCCGGTGCGCCGCCTGGCCCTCGACGAAGTCGACCCGCACCGGCCCTGGCGCCTGCGGGCCAAGTTGCTGGATCTGCAAGCCGTCGGTGCCGAACTGCACGGCAAATTCGGCCATTTCGTCAACCAGCGGCAAGCCCAGGCGTTCAGCCCAGGCCTGTGCCTGCTGCTCGAATTGCGCGCCCAGCGCCTCGACCCTGATACCTGCGCCCTGCCCTTGCTCTGCCATCGGTTACCGCACTCGAAAAAATTAATGAAAGCCCGGCCACGGCCGATACAGCGAATATCCCGCTATTCTGCCAGAGCACAACGCGCGCGACTGCCATGTCAGACAATCTTCCCCTTGGCTTGACCTACCTGTCGCCTGTCGGCAACTACGGTCGACAGAATACCCAGGCACTGGGTGGCGTCAGCCACCTGTGGCAGGATTTCTTCGCCCGCGCCATGGCCGAACAGCAGGAACCCGAGGTCGACAGCGTCAGCCAGGCACTGGTGCAGTACGACCAGCAAAGCGGTGAGCCGATCGGTGGCGCCAAGGCCCTGGCCCTGATCGAGACCCAGCGCGCCCTGCCGGTGCAGGACACCATCGTCGCCCCGCCCGAGCCGCTGTTCCTGCCCAAGGCCGAGCTTGAAGCCAAGCTGCTGCCCCCCGCCCCCGAGCCGTTCAGCGCCCTCGAACTGATCGAACAGCAGCGCCAGCTCGACATCAGCAACAGCTGGCTGCGCCCGGTGGTGATGAGCCAGGGCCACCCTGCTGACGAGCCCGGCCCGGCGCCGGCCACTCGCCCGCTGTTCCTGCCGATCGCCGAACTTGAGCGCAACCTGCTCGACCCGGCCCCCGAGCCGTTCGACGAAGCCACCCTGGCCAAGCAGCAGAACGACCTGGAATTCGACACCCACTGGGCGCGGCCGGTGGTGCTGAACAACGTGCGCGTGCACGCGTAAGTTCAGCGGCAGACCTGCCAGAACCCCATATCGAAGTGAAAATGGTTGTGATGGGCCGTGTTGTAGTCCGGCCCCAAAACCGTGCTGAAACTGTCGCAGGCGCCATCACGTACCTCACGTAAAAAGCGCGCCTTGTCGCCCTCCCCCTGCCAGTCGCGCGCCAGCACGATGCGCTGGCCATCCTTCAGGCGAAAACCGCTGATGTCCAGGGCATTGGCCGTAGCGTGCTGGCTCAGGCGCCCCTGCTTGCGGTGGTAGACGTTGCGGCAGGCAAAGCTGCCCAAGTGATCGACCTGCGCCACCGGCTGGCCGAACACCTGTTGCGCCGCTGGCTGCAAGGCATGCACCTCGAACAGCGCATAGGCCACCGCCAGCGGGCAGCTGGCGAGGAAACTGCTGCTCAGCCGTGCCTGGCCGCCCTCGATGCGCCATACGTTGTGCAACGGGCAATCGGCACTGGCCGGGCTGTCGGCTTGCTGGCGCACGCGCAGGGCCGAGGTCTGCAAGGCCTGGCGGCACAGCTCAGGGTCATCACGCAGACGCGACAGCTTCCAGGGGGTGAGCAGGTTCGGCGGCTGGCGCACATCCAGCACCGCCCAAGGGTTCCAGGCATCCGGCAGGCGCCAGCCCTGTTGCCAGGCCAGCCCCGCCAAAGCCAGCAGGCCGGCCAGCAGCGGCAAAGCTATGCGCATGCAGCCTCAGCGGCGGAACAGGTCATTGAGACGGGCAAACGGCATGGCCTGCTCACCGTAGCCGAACGTGCCCTGGTCGCGGATCTCCAGCGCCGCACGCTCGAAGGCGCCCAACGCGGCGCGGGCCAGGGAAGACCCTACACTGATGCGTTTCACGCCCAGGTCCTGCAGCTGGTTCACGCTCAGCGGCACGCCGGCCAGGCCCATCAGCACGTTGACAGGCTTGGGCGCTACCGCCTGCACCACCGCGCGAATTTCATCGACGCTGCGCAGCCCCGGGGCGTACAGCACATCGGCGCCCGCCTCGGCGTAGGCTTGCAGGCGCAGGATGGTGTCATCCAGGTCCAGCCGGCCGTGCAGCAGGTTTTCTGCACGGGCGCACAGAATGAAGGGGAATGGCAGGCTGCGCGCCGCCTGCACCGCCGCGCGCACCCGTGCCACCGACAGCTCGAAATCGTAGATCGGCGCGTCGCTGCGCCCGCTGGCGTCCTCGATCGACCCGCCCACCAGCCCCGCCTCGGCGGCGCGCAGGATGGTCTGGGCGCAGTCTTCGGGCAGGTCGCCAAAGCCGTTTTCAAGGTCCGCCGCCACTGGCAGCGGCGTGGCATCGACAATGATGCCGGCGTTATCCAGCGTTTCGTCCAGGCTCAGCGCACCTTCGGCATCGGGCCGCCCCAAGCTGAAGGCCAGCCCCGCGCTGGTGGTGGCCAGGGCTTCGAAGCCAAGCCCGGCCAGCAACTTGGCAGAACCTGCATCCCAGGGGTTGGGGATGACGAACGCGCCATCGCGCTCGTGCAGCGCCTTGAAGGCTTCGGCTCGCAGGGTTTGCACATCCATGGTTCAACCTCCGGCAGGGGTGTGAGTGGTCAGAGTAGGCCCAGTTGTTCGACCTCGGGCGCCCGTGGCAATTCCACCAGCGGCGCCAGCCCAGGCAGGCGCGCCATCAGCCGGTGGTGAAAACGCTGGGCCAGCGCTGCAGCCAGGCGGTTATCGCTGGTGTGCAGGAATACATAGGGGCTGCGACCTTCCTCGATCCAGGCCCCGACCTTCTCCACCCACGGGGTGAGAAAGCTTTCATTGGCCTCAAGCTCGGGGTGGCCAATGAATCGCACCTGCGGGTGCTGGCTGAACGCGCACGGGCGCGGCGGCACCTTGGGCTTCTTGGCCTGGGCGTGAAGTACGCCGGGCTCGCGCGAGGTGCAACTGAATAGGGCCCGCGGGTCCAGGCAGATGCGTTCGACCCCGCGCTCGTGCAGCAGGCGGTTGAGCTGGCGTTCCTCTTCGCCCTTGGCGAAGAAGGCCTCGTTGCGCACCTCCACGGCCACCGGCACGCCGATCTCGTCAATGAAGCAGGCAAGCTCTCCCAGCCGTGCCGGCCCGAACTGCGCCGGCAGTTGCAGCCAGTACGGCGCCACGCGCTCGCCCAGTGGCGCCATCAGCCGGGTGAAGTCCAGGGCCGAGTCCAACTGTGCGCGCAGGTCGTCGACGTGGCTGACGTCACCGGGGAACTTGGCAGTAAAGCGAAAGCCCGGCGGCATGATGCGCGCCCAGCGTTCTACCGTGGCGGGCGCGGGGCGGGCGTAGAACGTGGTATTGCCCTCGACGGCATTGAACACCTGGCTGTACAGCCCAAGCATGTCACCCGTGCGCGCGTCGGCGGGGTAAAGGTACTCTCGCCAGGCGTTTTCGCTCCAGGACGGGCAACCGAGAAAATAAGGCAGGGGGGACGGAATCATCCGTCAAATGTACAGGTCCAGCCCCAGTACTTCCATGTCCCAGTCGGTAAAGCCTGCGGTGGTCAGGTAGCTGGCCAGGGCGGTGGAG
The DNA here is from genome assembly GCF_019139895.1 of Pseudomonas fakonensis. Classification (GTDB taxonomy): domain Bacteria; phylum Pseudomonadota; class Gammaproteobacteria; order Pseudomonadales; family Pseudomonadaceae; genus Aquipseudomonas; species Aquipseudomonas fakonensis. The sequence goes on from NZ_CP077076.1 coordinate 4,789,688, forward strand.
GTGCGCCGGTCACGGCCGCGGGGGAAGATCATGTCCTGCTGGCGGGCCGGCAGGTCGCTTTTGCGGCGGTTGGTGCGGTTGAACTGCGCGTCGGCTTCGTCGACGACTTCAGCTTCCTCTCCCACAGCTTCGTCCCGCACGTTCGCCTTGCGTGGCGTGCGCTTGATGGGGTAGCTGGATGAGGAGAAGCCGTCGATACGCATGGCAGGGGCACTCAGGATCAATGATGGCAATTTAGCAGCATCAGAGTTCCATCGCTAATGCCCGAACGATAACTGGACCACAGTTCACACAAAAGGTTTATCTCGAACGGCAATAGCCGACGAACTGCTGCCTTCAGCGCGCCTTGGGTGTAGCCACATTATCGCGCAGGTAGACCGGTTGCGCTTGTTCGGCGACGACCGCCTCGCCACGGGCCCAGGCAAAGCGCGCCAGGCTGAGGATGTCCTGGGCGTCGGGCAAGGCGCTCGGGTCGCTGCTGGCCAGTTTCACCGCCAGGCGCTCGGCCAGGCCCCAGCCGGTGCCGGCACCGTACCAGTCGCCGCCCAGGCCGTCCGGCAGGGTCACCCGCTCCGGTGCAATGACTGCCTCCTGGCCGACCAGGCGCATCTCGCCCTGCTCGGCGCGATAGCAACCCCAGTACACCTCGTCCATCCGTGCATCGATGGCCGCAGCCACCTGCTGCACGCCATGGCGACGCAGGGCACCCTGAGCCAGGGCCGCCAGGTTGGAGGTGGGCAGTACCGGGCGCTCGAGGGCGAAGGCCAGGCCCTGGACCACACCGATCGCAATGCGCACGCCGGTGAAGGCGCCCGGGCCACGGCCGAAGGCGATGGCATCCAGCGCGCTCAGGGCCACGCCGGAGTCGGCCAGCAGCTGCTTGATCATCGGCAGCAGCTTCTGCGCGTGCATGCGCGGGATCACCTCGTAGTGGCTGGTCACCTTGCCGTCATGCAGCAGGGCGACGGAACAGGCTTCGGTGGCGGTATCCAGGGCCAGCAGGGTGGTCATCGAACGGGTATCCAGGGGCAAAAGAGCGGGCAAGTATAGAGCAGCGGGCCCTGAGTGGGGAGCGCCCATTGTGGGAGGCTGACTTGCCTACCCTCCGAAAACCGGCACTGTACCTCTGTAGGAGCGCGCCAGCTTTCAGAAATTGAGCACCGTTGCTCCCAGACAGGTCTTTGCCAATACGCTCAGCCAGAAACAACAACGGCCCGCAAGCGGGCCGTCGTGGTGCAAGGGGCGTGGATCAGCTCAGGGCTGCCAGCACCTTGGCGGTGATCGACTCGACCGAACCGACACCTTCGATGTGGCTGTACTTCGGCTTGCCGGCGTTGGCGGCCGAGAGCTTCTGGTAGAAGTCCACCAGCGGCTTGGTCTGGCTGTGGTAGACCGACAGGCGGTGGCGCACGGTCTCTTCCTTGTCGTCGTCGCGCTGGATCAGCTCTTCACCGGTGACATCATCCTTGCCTTCAACCTTTGGCGGGTTGTACTGGATGTGGTAGGTGCGGCCCGAAGCCAGGTGCACGCGGCGGCCAGCCATGCGGCCGACGATCTCTTCGTCGTCCACGGCGATTTCAACCACGGCGTCGATGTCGACACCGGCGGCGACCATGGCTTCAGCTTGCGGAATGGTACGCGGGAAACCGTCGAACAGGCAGCCATTGGCGCAGTCTGGCTGGGCGATGCGCTCCTTCACCAGGCTGATGATCAGGTCGTCGGAGACCAGCTGGCCGGCGTCCATGACTTTTTTCAGTTCCAGGCCCAGCGGGGTGCCGGCCTTGACGGCGGCACGCAGCATGTCACCGGTGGAGATCTGTGGAATACCGAACTTCTCGGTGATGAACTTAGCCTGAGTACCTTTACCGGCCCCGGGAGCTCCCAGCAGAATTACGCGCATCTTGTGCTCCTCATATTTTTTTATGCAAATCAACGGATTCGGCGCACAAGGCCAACTCCGGAAAATCGGACGAGACCGTCAAATCGGTCAGAAGGCTGCTCAAGATACACAGCACCCGCCCCCCCGACAAGCGTCCCAAAGTGGCAACAAAGGGTCCGGCGCAGCCTGTCCGGGTGGCGGTTGCGCCCGTCGCAACCAGGCGCCCTGCCCCTGCCCGGGCGCCATGGGCACACCGGCCAGGTACAGGGGGCAAGGCCTTCAGCCGGTGTTGCGCAGGCCCGCCGCGATGCCTGCCACAGTCACCAGCAAGGCCTGCTCCAACGGGCTGTCCAGAGCGGCTTCGCGGCTGCGCGAACGGGCCAGCAGTTCGGCCTGCAGGCGGTGCAGCGGGTCCAGGTAGGTGTTGCGCAGGCGGATGAATTCCAGGGTCTCGGGGCTGTGCGCCAGTAGCACCGGCTGCCCGGTCAGGCCCAGCACCACCTGGCATGACTGCGACAATAGGTCGCGCAGCTGCGCACCCAATGGCAGCAGCGGCGGTTGCACTAGACGTTGGTCGTAGGCCCCGGCGATTTGCGCATCGGCCTTGGCCAGCACCATCTCGAGCATGTCGATGCGGGTGCGGAAAAACGGCCACTGCTCGCGCATCTGCGCCAGCAACTGGCCCTGCCCGCGCGCCAGCGCGTTGTTCAGCGCCGTCTCCCAGCCCAGCCAGGCCGGCAGCATCAGGCGCGTCTGGGTCCAGCCGAAGATCCACGGGATCGCCCGCAGGCTTTCGATACCGCCGGCGCGGCGCTTGGCCGGGCGGCTGCCCAGGGGCAGGCGGCCGAGCTCCTGCTCGGGGGTGGACTGGCGGAAGTACTCGACGAAATCCGGGTTTTCGCGCACTACGTCGCGGTAGGCCTTGACCCCGTCGGCGGCCAACTGGTCCATCACTTCGCGCCAGGCCGGCTCCGGCGGCGGTGGCGGCAGCATGGTAGCCTCCAGCACGGCGGCCAGGTACAGGTTGAGGTTCTGCTCGGCGATGCCCGGCAGGCCGAACTTGAAGCGGATCATCTCACCCTGCTCGGTGGTGCGGAAACGCCCCGCCACCGAACCGGGCGGCTGCGACAAAATCGCCGCATGGGCCGGGCCGCCGCCACGGCCAACGGTGCCGCCACGGCCATGGAACAGCAGCAGCTCGACCTGGTGCTCGCGGCAGATGCGTACCAGGTTTTCCTGGGCGCGGTACTGAGCCCAGGCGGCGGCAGTGGTGCCGGCGTCCTTGGCCGAGTCGGAGTAGCCGATCATCACCTCTTGCGGGCCGTGCAGGCCGGCGCGATAGCCCGGCAAACCGAGCAGGCGCTCCATCACCGGGCCTGCGTTGTCCAGGTCGGCGAGGGTTTCGAACAGCGGTACCACGCGCATCGGCCGGGTCAGCCCGGCCTCTTTGAGCAGCAGTTGCACCGCCAGCACGTCCGAGGCGGCGCCAGCCATGGAAATCACATACGAGCCCAGCGAAGCCGCCGGGGCGGCAGCGATTTCACGGCAGGTGGCGAGCACCTCGGCGGTGTCGGCCTGGGGCTTGAAATGCCCGGGCAGCAATGGCCGGCGGTTTTTCAGCTCGGCCTGCAGGAAGGTGATGCGACGTTCTTCATCCCAGTCGGCGTAGCGCCCCAGGCCCAGGTAGTCGGTGATCTCCGACAAGGCATCGCGGTGGCGGGCGGAATCCTGGCGCACGTCCAGGCGCACCAGAAACAGGCCAAAGGTTACCGCGCGGCGCAGGCAGTCGAGCAACGGGCCGTCGGCGATCACGCCCATGCCGCATTCATGCAGCGACTGGTAGCACAGCTCCAGGGGTGCGATCAGTTCGCGGTTGTCCACCAGCACCGCAGCGCTGGCCGGCTGAGGCGCTGCCAGCGAGGCATGGGCCCAGGCGCGGGTGGCGCGCAGGCGGTCGCGCAGTTGCTTGAGCAGCGCGCGATAGGGCTCGGCGCTGTCGTCGCCTACCTGCTCGCGCAGCGCTGCGCTGGCGGCCTGCATCGACAGCTCGGCGGCCAGGTAGTCGATATCGCGCAGGAACAGGTCGGCCGCCATCCAGCGCGCCAGCAGCAATACCTCGCGGGTTACCGCGGCGGTGACATTGGGGTTGCCGTCACGGTCGCCGCCCATCCACGAAGCAAAACGTACCGGCGCGGCTTCCAGCGGCAGACGCAGGCCGGTGGCATCGAACAGCGCCGCGTCGACCTTGCGCAGGTGGCTGGGGATGGCCTGCCACAGTGAATGCTCGATCACCGCAAAGCCCCACTTGGCTTCGTCCACCGGGGTGGGCCGGGTGCGGCGGATCTCCTCGGTGTGCCAGGCCTCGGCGATCAGCCGGCGCAGCCGCTCGCGCACCTGCTGGCGCTCGGCGGGCAGCAGGTCGCGGTGGTCCTGCGCGGCCAACTGCGCGGCGATGGCGTCGTACTTCTGGATCAGCGTGCGGCGCGCCACTTCGGTGGGGTGGGCGGTGAGCACCAGCTGAATGTCCAACCGCGCCAGCTGGCGGGCCAGGCTGTCGTTGCCATGGCCAGCCGCCTTGAGACGCGCCAGCAGTTCAGGCAGCGCGCGGTCTTCGAACGGCTCGGGCTGGCCGGCATCGCGGCGGCGGATCAGCTGGTACTGCTCGGCGATGTTGGCCAGGTTCAAGAACTGGTTGAAGGCGCGCGCCACCGGCAGCAGGTCTTCTTCTGCCAGGTCGTCCAGGGTCGAGCTCAATTGCTCGCCCTCGCCGAGGCGGTCCGCCTTGGCGCTGTGGCGGATCGCCTCGATCTTGTCGAGGAACGCATCGCCATGCTGCTGGCGGATGGTTTCGCCCAGCAACTCCCCCAAAAGGTGCACATCCTCACGCAAGCGCAAATCGATATCGCTCATCGGGCCTCTCCAGTCCAGGAAACAGCAGGCCCCAAGAGTGCCCACTCACGCCTGCGCCTGGCAAGCCGGGCGCGGCCAAAGCAACTAAAGTCAATACAGGTCATCCGAAGCAATGCCCCCTCCAAGGCTTTGACAGAGGTCATCATGAAAATCCGCGAACTCGCCCAACACTGGGAACAGAATGCCGCCGGCCGCCTGAGCCCCACCGGCCACCAACTGCACCTGGACATGGAAGCCGAAGCGCGCCTGGCGGCGCTGGTGGACATGTACCCCAAGCGCAGCGCCGAGGAACTGCTGGGTGAACTGGTGGCCGCCGCGCTCGAGGAGCTGGAAGCCAGCTTCCCCTACATCAAGGGCCAGCAGGTGATCGCCACCGACGAAGAGGGCGACCCGCTGTACGAAGATATCGGCCCTACCCCGCGCTTTCTGGCGCTCTCGCGCCAGCACCTGCACGCCTCCAGCAGCGCCCGCGACGACGAGCGCCACTGACCCGCCGATGGCCTGCGGGCCTTGCCGCACAAGGCCCGCAATACCTCCCTGCACGCGCAAAGTTCCCGGCTTTTGGCGCTGACCAATTGGTCAGCAAAAAAAGTGTTTAGCGTGCGAATTTTTCTGAACTATCGGAAAAACGCCTCGGTCACAGCCAATAGCCATCACGGCAAAACCCTGCAAACACGGGCGTTGCAGCGCCCTTACGCCCAGGGAAACAGCGATGGGCCGGTTGCGGACATCGTCGTTAACAGGAGTGACCAATGGAGTTGACCACCATGAAGACCCGCATCGTTAAACCCGCCTCCCCCCACCTGCGCGGGCTCAAGCTGGCCGCACTGGCCCTGGGCAGCAGCCTGCTGCTGGCCGGTTGCGCCGGCAAGCCGCCCACCGAGCAGTACGCCGTCACCCAATCGGCGGTCAATTCGGCGGTCAGCGCTGGCGGCACCGAGTTTGCCGCAGTGGAAATGAAAGCGGCCCAAGACAAGTTCAAGCAGGCTGAAATCGCCATGCACGACAAGCAGTATGACGAGGCCCGGATGCTGGCCGAACAGGCCGAATGGGACGCCCGCGTAGCCGAACGCAAGGCCCAGGCCGCCAAGGCCCAGAAAGCCCTCCAGGACAGCCGCGAAGGCGTCCAGGACGTCCGTGAGGAAGGCTTGCGCAGCGCCGAGTGAGCCTGCCCACGCCCCTTGAGCCTTCGTCGATAGCAATCAAAGGATGAACACTATGCGCAACTACGTCATGATCCCCGCCCTTCTGGCCCTGAGCGTAGGCCTGGCGGCCTGCTCCCACGACCCGAACGCCAACCTGGAATCGGCCCGCACCAACTTCTCGGCGTTGCAGAGCGACCCGCAGTCGAGCAAGGTGGCCGCCCTTGAGACCAAGGACGCCCAGGACTGGCTGAACAAGGCCGACAAGGCCTACATGGAGCGTGAAGACGACAAGAAGGTCGACCAGTTGGCCTACCTCACCAACCAGCGTGTTGAAGTGGCCAAGCAGACCATCGCCCTGCGTACTGCCGAGGCCGAGCTGAAAAATTCTGCCGCGCAACGCGCCCAGGCCAAGCTGGACGCCCGCGACGCGCAGATCAAGAAGCTGCAGGACAGCCTCAACGCCAAGCAGACCGACCGTGGCACCCTGGTGACCTTTGGCGATGTGCTGTTCGACTTCAACAAGGCCGAGCTTAAAAGCAGCGCCTACCCCAACGTCACCAAGCTGGCGCAGTTCCTTCAGGAAAACCCTGAGCGCAAGGTGATCGTCGAGGGCTACACCGACAGCGTCGGTTCGGCCAACTACAACCAGACCCTGTCCGAGCGCCGCGCCGGTGCCGTGCGCATGGCGCTGGTACGTGCCGGCGTCGACCCTGCGCGCATCGTCGCCCAGGGTTACGGCAAGGAGTACCCGGTGGCTGACAACTCCAGCAACTCGGGGCGTGCGCAGAACCGTCGGGTGGAAGTGACCATCTCCAACGACAACCAGCCGGTGGCGCCGCGTTCGGTGAGCCAGGTGCAGTAAGGGCTTCAGGCCTGAATGGAAAAACCCGCCTTGATGGCGGGTTTTTTCTTGGCTGGCCTTTCGTCAAAAGCATCTTTAAAAGCACCTTTAAAGGCCCTAGAATCTTGCCATTGTCCCTCTCGATAAATGGGTTGATACAACAATGACCTACCCCGTCCTCGCCGATCTGGCAGCATCCATCACCGACCTGAAGAAAGACCCAATGGGCACCATTCGCGAAGCACGCGGCGAAACCGTGGTGATCCTCAATCGGAACGAACCGGCTTTTTATGCGGTGCCACCCGATCGCTATGAGGCGATGATGGACCTGATTGACGACCTGCAACTTGCCGAACTGGTCCGCCAGCGGCGTGGAGGGCCCACCATGAAGGTGGATATCGATGAACTCATCGCCGAGGCCGAACGCGACTGCAAGCTACAACCTTGAATTTGATCCACGGGCGCAAAAAGAATTTCGCAAGCTCGAGCCTCAATTGCGGCTGCAGTTTGCAAAAAAACTGAAAGAGCGGCTGGTCAGGCCCAAGGTCGAGAAAGACAAGCTCACGTCAATGGCCAATTGCTACAAGATCAAGTTGAAGTCAGCCGGCTATAGGCTGGTCTATGAAGTGATCGATCACCGCGTCGTGGTGCTGGTCGTCGCGGTGGGCAAGCGAGAAGGATGTGCTGTCTATGAAGTCGCGCGTACGCGCTTGAGCTAAACGTTGTTTGCCCTGGCCGGCCTCATCGCGGGGCAAGCCCGCTCCCACGCAGATCCTGCTCTCACGAAGATTATTCGTGGGAGCGGGCTTGCCTCGCGCTGAGGCCAGCACAGGCAAATATCACTGCACCTGCTGCTGCGGCGTCTCCTGCCCCATGCAGCGCACCGCACGCTTGCGGTTGTCCACCAGCACGCCGGTCAGGCCCTTCTGCTGGGTGTCGAACAGCACCAGCACGCCATCGACGCACTGCGCCACCTGCGGCGCCGGGTCCAGCGACACCTTGTAGTCCTCGCCGGGGATGGTCTTGAGCATGGTGAAGTCCTGCAGCAACAGGGCATCTTCCGGCTTGGCGAAATGCAGGTAGCCGTAATACCAGAGGGCCCCCACCGTCACGATGATGCTGCCGACACCGGTCAGGATCAGCGGGATGGCGTTGCGTTCTTCACTCATTGCTGGTTGTTCTCGTCAGGGTAGTTGGGTACTTCGGCCAGGCGGCGCAGGCCGTTGAAGTGGCTGGGGTCGTCCAGAAAGCGCAGCATCACCTCACGCCATGTCGGGTCGGCGAAGGTCTGCACATGGCCACCCCGGGTAAGCTGCAGCACCCGCGGCGGCGGGGCGTGCTGGTACAAGCGGATGCCGTTTTCAAGCGGCACCAGCTGGTCATCCAGGCTGTGGAAGAACAGCTTTGGCGGGCTGCTCAGCTTTTCAATGGAGCGGATCGCGCTGTCGCCATCCGGCACCAGCCACGACAGCGGCACCTGCAGCGGCCAGGTCAACCACGAGGTGCTCAGGGCATAACGGCCGACGCTGCGGTAGCTGGCCGGCACGCCGTCGAAAACCAGGGCGCTGAAGCGCTGGCGCTGCTCGGGGTGCGCCGCCAGGTAATGGATGGCCATGGCCCCACCCAGGCTCTGGCCCAGCAGCACCAGCGGCTTGCCCTGCACCTCGGGGGCGCGGCCCAGCCAGGCCATGGCGGCGGCGATATCGTCGTACACCTCGGGCAGGCTCGGCTTGCCCTGCGACAGGCCATAACCGCGGTAATCGATCATCAGCACCTGCCAGCCCTGCTCGGGCAGCCAGTAGCTGCCCCCCAGGTGGCCGGCCAGGTTGCCGCCGTTACCATGCAGGTGCAGCACCGTGCCCTTGACCTCGACCCCGGCCTTGGCCGGCAGCCACCAGCCGTGCAGGCGCACGCCGTCGGCGGTGGTCAGGGTGATGTCGCGGTACGCAAGCTTGGCCCGCTCTGGGGTGAACGGCTGGCCGCGCTCGGGGAAGAACAGCAGGCTGCTGCAACCGCCCAGCCCCAGCAGCACCAGGCCAAGCAACAGCAGGCGGCAGCGCTCAGAGAATGTTCGCGTAGTCGGCTTCAATACGGTCCAGGCTCAGGTGGTTGAGGAAGTTGGAGAAGCACATCCAGGCCGACAGCGCGTTAAGGTCGCGGAACTGCTCCGGCAGGTACTTGGGCGGCTCCACCAACCCTTCTTCGACCAGTTGGCGTAGCGTGCGCATGTCTTCCAGGGTGGTCTTGCCGCAGAACAGCAAGGGGATCTGCTCCAGCTTGCCCTTCTTCACGGCCAACTGAATGTAGTTGTAAACCATGATGAAGCCCTTGAGGTAGGACAAGTCCTTGGTGAATGGCAGGCCGTTGGGCACCGAGCCGCGGAACACCCGGCTGGCGTTGCTGTAGCTCTGGGCCATTTCGAAGCCCTGCTCGCGGAAGAAGCTGAACACCTGCAGGAAGTCGGCGCCCTCCTCGACCATGTGGATGGCCCGGGTGCGGTTGGCCAGCTTGCGCAGGCGGCTGGGGTAGGAGGCGAAGGCGATCACCTCCATCAGGATCGCCAGGCCTTCCTGGGTCACGGTCGACGAGGGCGGGCCCTTGGCCAGGAAGGTGCAGATCGGCTGGTTCAGGCCGTTGAGGGTGGTGCCGACGTGCACCAGCCCCTCGTGCACCTCCAGCGCGCGCACATCACGGCTGTTGAACATGGCGTCGGCGCGCACCTTGATGTAGTCGGCGCCGGCCGCAGCGTCGGCGACGATACCGTCGGACTCGAACACGCGGATGGTCTCTTCGGCCTCGCCGAACACCTTGTTCAGCCGGCGCTGAAGAATCTCCACGGCCTCTTTGGCGGTGAGGTTTTTCGGTTCGTCCTTGAGGTCGCCGCGCCCGTCGATGTTGTCGAGGTAGTTGGACAGCATCAGGCCCAGGTCGGCCAGGGTCGGGTCACCGGCGTGGAAGGCGTCGGAGGCTGCGCCGTAGAGCTCTTGCGAGATCAGCCCGAAGTCCTCGGTGCCACGCGCCTCGAGCATGCGCACCACCATGCGGTACTCGCGGCACATGCGCTTCATGATCTGCCCGACCGGGTTGAACTGGCCGAGCTGGCGGATGATGTCGCGCTCGATGCTCTGGAACTCGGCCTTCACCGCGCCGGAGTCGAACGACAACGGGCGGTTCTGGTAATAGGCCCGGTCGATGGCCGGCGGCTCCTTGCCCTTGGCCTTGAGGAAGCCCTGGCGCACGTTGTCGTCCCATTTCACCGCGTCCAGCACCCGGATCGGGGTCTGCGCCGCGACGATGCGATCGGAGAGGCTGCGGATGGTCTGCTGGTATTCGTCCACCGGGGACTCCTTATCGGAACATTGTGCCAAGCCCTGCTTTGCCTGTTCGGGCCTCATCGCGGGCAAGCCCGCTCCTACAGGAGCATCGCAGGGGTCAAGTCCAGTGCCGGGCGCGCGAAGAGACTACTTGCCCGAGCGCTGGAAGCGCGCCACCTCGACGAACAGGTCGGAGTTGGCCGGGTCGTCCAGGTAGGCCAGCACCCGCGCCGACGGGCTGTCGATCAGCACGCCTTCGCCGTTCTCGTCAGGTACCTGGGTGGTGCGCCCGGTCAGTTCTTTTTGCTCCACCGCCTGCTGCACCTGCTCCACATCCAGGTTGTACAGCACCAGTTCCTTGCCCTCGACGATGTCGAAGCCGCCAATCAGGAAGTTGCCGCCCATGGCCTTGGGCACGCCGGCAGACAGGTACCAGCGGTTGCCATGGCGCGAAACGGTGAAGGTGTACTCCTGCGCCGCCTTGCCCTTGGCCGTGGCGACGGCCTTGTAGGCGTCGGCGCCGCTGCGGCTGATCACAAGCTTCAACGGCTCGCCCCAGGCATCCTTGCTGCTCCACTTGCCGAGCAGCGCCTTGGGCGCCGCCTGGTTGGCCGGCAGCGGCTCGTGGAAGGTCACCAGACACCCGCCCAGCAAGAGGAATGACAAGGTCAACAGCACCACACGCCAGGCTTTCATCAGGTTCTCCTTGAAAATTCGGTCGCCTCAGGCCGAAGCCAGCACCATCTGCAGGTATCGGACAAGAATAGCGAGCATCTGCTCATCGGCCTGTGCATCAGCGCCCTTGAGCAGGCCCTGATATTCCATCTGCTCGATGATGGCCGTCAACATCTGGGCGTCCTGCTCGGGCTGGCGCGAGCCCACCACCTGCAGCATCTGTCGCGCACCATGCAGCAGAATCTGCTCGTGGGCGCAGACCAGCTCGGCCAGGCGCGGGCACAGTAGCGCCTCCTGGCGAAAGCCCTGCTCGGCCATGAGGAAGTCGCGGCGGTTGTTGAGCTGGCGGATCACGTAGTCGGCGGTCATGCGTGCCACTTCGTTGACCAGCCGCGCGCGCGCCTCGGGGCTGCCATCGCCCTGGGCGAGCAGCTGGCGCAGCACCACTTCGGTATTGGCCCACAGCTTGGCCATGTAGGCAGCGCTGCGTTCGACGTACTGGGCGAAGGTGTCGGCCAGCAGGTCCTGGATATCCTTGAAGTAGTAGGTGGTGGCCGACAGCGGCACACCGGCCTCGGCAGCCACCGCACGGTGGCGCACGCCGCGCACGCCGTCGCGCACGACAATACGCATGGCGGCATCGAGGATCTGCTGGCGGCGCTGTTCGCTGCCCTGGCGGGCAGTCTTGCGGCCCTGGTACTGCACGCTCTCGGCGACTGCGGTGGCGATGCCGGCGGCGCCTTGGTGGGGCATGGCGGGGGTCACTGGGGGTACCTCATGAAAATGGCTGGCTGTACCGGCCTCATCGCCGGCAAGCCGGCTCCTACAGGTTCGATGCAATCCCTGTAGGAGCCGGCTTGCCGGCGATAGGGCCCTCAGCAGGCATGAAAAAGCCGCCTCGAAAGGCGGCTTGTTCACATCGCTCAGGCTTGTGGGCGCATGTGCGGGAACAGGATCACGTCGCGGATCGACGGCGAGTTGGTCAGCAGCATCACCAGGCGGTCGATGCCGATGCCTTCACCGGCGGTCGGCGGCATGCCGTACTCCAGGGCGCGGACGAAGTCGGCGTCGTAGTGCATGGCTTCGTCGTCACCGGCGTCTTTCTCGGCCACCTGGGCCAGGAAGCGCTCGGCCTGGTCTTCGGCATCGTTGAGTTCGGAGTAGGCGTTGGCGATTTCGCGGCCACCGATGAACAGCTCGAAGCGGTCGGTCACGGCCGGGTTGTCGTCGTTGCGACGGGCCAGCGGCGAGACTTCGAACGGGTACTCGGTGATGAAGTGCGGCTGCTCCAGCTTGTGCTCCACCAGCTCTTCGAAAATCATCACCTGCAGCTTGCCCAGGCCTTCGTGGCCGAGCACCTTGGCGCCGGCCTTTTTCGCGATATCGCGGGCGCGGTCGACGTCCTGCAGGTCGGCGGCGGTCAGCTCTGGGTTGTACTTGAGGATCGAGTCGAACACCGACAGGCGCACGAACGGCTCGCCGAAGTGGAACACCTTGTCGCCGTATGGCACGTCGGTAGTCCCCAGGACAAGCTGCGCCAGCTCGCGGAACAGTTCCTCGGTGAGGTCCATGTTGTCGCGGTAGTCGGCGTAGGCCTGGTAGAACTCGAGCATGGTGAATTCAGGGTTGTGACGGGTCGAGACACCTTCGTTACGGAAGTTGCGGTTGATCTCGAACACCTTCTCGAAGCCGCCAACCACCAGGCGCTTGAGGTACAGCTCCGGCGCGATGCGCAGGAACATGGCCATGTCTAGGGCGTTGTGGTGGGTTTCGAACGGCTTGGCCGCAGCACCGCCAGGGATGGTCTGCAGCATGGGTGTTTCGACTTCGAGGAAGTCACGCTCGATGAGGAACTTGCGGATGTGCGAGATCACCTGCGAGCGCACACGGAAGGTGTGGCGGGTTTCTTCGTTGACCATCAGGTCGACGTAACGCTGGCGATAGCGCTGCTCGGTGTCGGTCAGGCCGTGGTGCTTGTCCGGCAGCGGGCGCAGCGACTTGGTCAGCAGGCGCACGTTGGTCATTTCGACGTACAGGTCGCCCTTGCCGGAACGGGCCAGGGTGCCTTCGGCGCTGATGATGTCGCCCAGGTCCCAGGTCTTGACCGCGGCCAGGGTTTCTTCGGGCAGGGTCTTGCGGTTGACGTAGACCTGGATACGCCCGGTCATGTCCTGGATAACCATGAACGAGCCACGGTTGAGCATGATGCGGCCAGCCACCTTGACCGGGATCGCGGCTGCTTCCAGCTCTTCCTTGGTCTTGTCCGCGTACTGCTTTTGCAGGTCGTTGCAGTAGCTGTCGCGACGGAAGTCGTTGGGGAAGGCGTTGCCCTTGGCGCGCTCTGCAGCAAGTTTTTCCTTGCGCAGGGCGATCAGGGCGTTTTCTTCCTGTTGCAGGTCTTGCGATTCGGTCTTGAGGTCGCTCATGTCGTCAGTCTTTCCATCAGGTATTCGTTGCCCCTGTCGGGCAGGGCAGGCGATACCGGCACATCGGGCCTGGTATCGCGGCGGTGGTGTACAGGTTACAGGCCCTGCTTGAGGCTTGCCTCGAGGTATTCGTCGATGTCGCCATCGAGCACCTTGTTGCAGTCGCTGCGCTCGACGCCGGTCCGCAGGTCCTTGATGCGCGAGTCATCCAGCACGTAGGAGCGGATCTGGTGGCCCCAGCCGATGTCCGACTTGCTGTCTTCCAGGGCTTGCGAGGCGGCGTTGCGCTTTTGCATTTCCAGCTCGTACAACTTGGCCCGCAGCATTTTCATGGCGGTATCCTTGTTGGCGTGCTGCGAACGTTCGTTCTGGCAGGCCACCACGGTGTTGGTCGGCACGTGGGTGATACGCACCGCCGAGTCGGTGGTGTTGACGTGCTGGCCACCGGCGCCCGAGGAGCGATAGGTGTCGATGCGCAGGTCCGACGGGTTGATCTCGATTTCGACCTTGTCGTCGATTTCAGGGGAGACGAACACTGCCGAGAACGAGGTGTGGCGACGGGCCCCGGAGTCGAACGGGCTCTTGCGTACCAGGCGGTGCACGCCGATCTCGGTGCGCAGCCAGCCAAAGGCGTACTCGCCCTTGATGTGCACGGTGGCGCCCTTGATGCCGGCGACTTCACCTTCGGACAGCTCGATGATGGTGGCGTCGAAACCGCGCTTGTCGGCCCAGCGCAGGTACATGCGCAGCAGGATGTTGGCCCAGTCCTGGGCCTCGGTGCCGCCGGAGCCGGCCTGGATGTCCAGGTAGGCGTTGTTCGGGTCCATCTCGCCACTGAACATGCGACGGAACTCGAGCAGGGCGAGGGATTCCTCCAGCCCTTGCAGCTCGGTCACGACATCGCTGACAGCGCCTTCGTCGTTTTCCTCGACCGCCATGTCGAGCAGGTCCTTGCAGTCGCCAAGGCCGTTGGACAGTTTGTCGAGGGTCTCGACCACCTGCGCCAGCATGGCACGTTCGCGGCCCAGGGCCTGGGCGTACTCGGGCTTGTTCCAGACGGCGGCGTCTTCCAGCTCGCGGTTTACTTCGACCAGACGATCATGCTTGTGATCGTAGTCAAAGATACCCCCGAATGGACTGGGAACGCTCGGTGAGGTCCTTGATGGTGTTCAGGATCGGTTGGATTTCCATGGGCGGGCAGCTCTCGTGCGAATTCGGTGAAAAGCCCGCGAGTATAGCGCCATTCGCGCCACGGCGGCAGCCCCGCCGGGCAGGCGCTGCATATCCCTTGTAGGAGCAACTTTCTTGCTCAATTTTTAAAAGCCGACTCGATTCTTGTGGGAAGCGGCCTTGCCGGGGCGCCGTGCGGTCGCGATTGGGCTGCGCAGCAGCCCCGGCGATTTTGCAGGGCGCCGATACTCTGGGGGCGCTACGCGCCCCGTCGCGACACAAGGCCGCTTCCCACAGGATTGCACAGAGCCTGAGTCTGGCGCTGTACCTGTACAAGCGGCTTGAGCCTGTACGATCAGGCAATCCCCACCTGGTTGCGGCCGTTGTGCTTGGCCAGGTACAGCCCCTTGTCCGCCGCCGAGATGAGCTGCCGGCAATGGCTGCCCTGGCTTGGCGTCTGGGTTGCCAGGCCGATGCTCACGGTCAGGTGCGAGCCGGCTTCGGGGGCGATGTGCGGGATGCTCAGGGCGATGATGCTCTGGCGCAGTTTCTCGGCCACCAGCCGCGCGCCGCCCGGCGAGGTGTTGGGCAGCACCAGGGCGAACTCCTCGCCGCCATAGCGCGCCGGCAGGTCGCTGGGGCGCGCGCAGCAGCTACGGATGCCTTCGGCCACCTGGCGCAGCGCCTCGTCGCCAGCCAGGTGACCGAAGCTGTCGTTGTAGGCCTTGAAGTAGTCGACGTCGATCATCAGCAGCGACAACTGCTGCTGCTCACGCAGGGCCCGGCGCCATTCCAGCTCCAGGTACTCGTCGAAGTGGCGGCGGTTGGACAGCCCGGTCAGGCCGTCGGAGTTCATCAGCCGCTGCAGCATCAGGTTGGTGTCGAGCAGTTGCTGCTGGCTCACCCGCAGGGCGCGGTAGGCTTCATCGCGCTGCAGCAGGGTGAGGTAGGAGCGCGAGTGGTAGCGAATGCGCGCCACCAGCTCGATGGTGTCGGGCAGCTTGACCAGGTAGTCGTTGGCGCCGGCGGCAAAGGCCGCGCTCTTGACCAGCGGGTCTTCCTTGGTCGACAGGACGATGATCGGGATGTCCTGGGTGGCCGGGTTGTTGCGGTACTCGCGCACCAGGGTCAGGCCGTCCAGGCCCGGCATGATCAGGTCCTGCAGAATCACCGTGGGCTTGATGCGCATGGCCTGGGCCACGGCCTGATGCGGGTCGGCGCAAAAATGGAAGTCGATGTTCTCTTCCTGGGCCAGCCCGCGACGCACTGCCTCACCGATCATGGCCTGGTCATCCACCAGCAGGACCATGGCCGAGTTTTCGTTGGTGGTCGTCAGACCTTCGGTTGGCAGATCATTCATCCCTAGTGTCCTGTCTCGAAAATAAGCTGGCCAGGCGGCGTGAGTCATTACAAGTAGTCATTTCGAATAGACTTCCATCAGTCGCCCGGCGATACGCTCCAACGGACGGATTTCCACTGCCGCATTGATTGCTGCGGCAGCCTTGGGCATACCGTACACCGCACTGCTCTGTTGGTCCTGGGCGATGGTCAGAAAGCCGCGCTCGCGCATCAGCTTCAAACCTTGGGCGCCATCGCGGCCCATGCCGGTGAGCAACACGCCCACCGCTTCACCGGCCCAGTAGCGTGCCACGCTTTCGAAGAACACGTCGATCGACGGTCGGTAGATCTCGTTGACGGGTTCGGCAGTGTAGGCCAACTGGCCGTTCTGCAGCAGGCGGATATGGTGGTTGGTGCCGGCCAGCAGCACCTGGCCCGGCTGCGGCGGCTCGCCCTCACGGGCCAGGCGCACCGGCAGGCCACTGGCCGAGGCCAGCCATTCGGCCATGCCGGCGGCAAAGACCTGGTCGACGTGCTGCACCAGCACGATGGCCGCCGGAAAGGTTCGCGGCAGCCCCTTTAGCAGCACCTCCAGCGCCGCCGGCCCGCCGGCGGACGAGCCGATCGCCACCAGGCCCTGGCGCTGCGCGGCTTCGCGCACGGGCGCCGGCACCGCGCGCGGCGCGCTGGGCCGCTGCTGACCGATCAGCCAGGCAATGTTGAGGATCTTGCGCAGCAGCGGCGCCGCTGCTTCGCGCGGGTCACCAGCGCCCAGGGCCGGGGTGTCGACCACATCCAGCGCGCCGTGGCCCATGGCCTCGAACACCCGGTGCACGTTCTGCTTGCGGTCGACGGTGACGATGACGATGGCGCAGGGAGTCTCGGCCATGATCCGCCGGGTGGCCTCCACGCCGTCCATCACCGGCATGATCAGGTCCATCAGGATCAGGTCGGGGGTCTGTTCGGCGCAGCGGGCAATGGCTTCGGCGCCATTGCTGGCCACCCACACCACCTGGTGCGCAGGCTCGAAGGCCAGCGCCCGGCGCAGGGCCTCCACAGCCATGGGCATGTCGTTGACGATGGCGATCTTCATCCCTGGGCCCCTCCGATCAGCTCCTCGACGGCATCCAGCAACGCATCGTCATGGAAGCTGGCCTTGGCCAGATAATAGTCGGCGCCGGCATCCAGTCCACGCCGGCGGTCTTCCTCGCGGTCCTTGTACGACACCACCATCACCGGCAGCGATTGCAGGCGGTGGTCGCGACGCACCAGGGTGACCAGCTCGATACCGTCCATGCGCGGCATGTCGATGTCGGTGATCAGCAGGTCGAAGTCATCGCTGCGCAGGGCGTTCCAGCCGTCCATGCCATCCACCGCCACCGCCACGTCGTAGCCGCGGTTGCCGAGCAGCTTGCGCTGCAGCTCGCGCACGGTCAGCGAGTCGTCCACCACCAGCACGCGCTTGCGGGCCACCCCACGGCCACTTCTGGCGCCGCGCTCGATGCGCTCCAGGCGGCCGGTGCTGAGCAGTTTCTCCACCGAGCGCAGCAGGTCTTCGACGTCGATGATCAGCACCACCGAGCCATCGTCGAGCAATGCGCCGGACGAGATGTCCTGAACCTTGCCCAACCGCGGGTCAAGCGGCATCACCACCAACACCCGCTCGCCGATCAGCCGCTGCACGGCCACACCGTACAGCTGGTCGCGCTCGCGGATCACCACCACCCGCAGGCTGTGCCCCTCATCCTGGGTGGCCGGGCGGTTGAGCAACTGGCTGGCGGCCACCAGGCCGATGTGCCGACCCTCGTGCCAGAAATGCTGGCGCCCCTCGATCTGCACGATATCCTCGGCCGCTACATCCAGGGTGCGTTCGATATGCGCCAGGGGGAAGGCATAGGCCTCGCCGCCCTCCTCCACCACCAGGCTGCGCACCACCGACAGGGTCAAGGGCACTTCGAGGTGGAAGCAGCAGCCCTGCCCGGCCACTTGGGTCAGCTCGATGGCTCCGCGCAGTTCGCGCACCATGTGCTGCACCGCATCCAGCCCGACCCCGCGGCCGGACACTTCGGTGACCTTGTCGCGCAGGCTGAAGCCCGGCAGGAACAGGAAGCTCAACAGCTCCGCCTCGCTCATCTGCGCCACGGTGTCGGCCGGCGACAGGCCGCGCTCGACGATGCTGCGGCTCAGGCGCTGCAGGTCGATACCGGCCCCGTCGTCGGTCAGTTCCAGCACCAGCAGCCCGGCCTGGTGCGAGGCGCGCAGGCGCACGGTGCCCTCCTCGGGCTTGCCGGCCAGCAGGCGCCGCTCGGGCGACTCGATGCCATGGTCGACGGCGTTGCGCAAAAGGTGAGTGAGCGGGGCTTCGAGCTTTTCCAGCACATCGCGGTCGACCTGGGTCTTCTCGCCCTCGACCACCAGGCGCACGGGTTTACCCAGCGAGCGGCCAAGGTCGCGGACCATGCGGCTCTGCCCGTTCAGCACATCGGCGAACGGGCGCATGCGGCAGGCCAGGGCGGTGTCGTACAGCAGTTGCGCACGCTGGCTGGCCTGCCAGCCGAACTCGTCGAGGTCGGTGGCCTGCTGCAGCAAAATCTGTTGGGTTTCGGCCAGCAGTTGCTGGGTTTGCGCCAGGGCTTGCAGCACTTCGGCATTCTGCCCGCTGGCTTCGAGCTGGGCCTTGAGCCCGTCCAGCGCGCGCATGCCCTGGCCGTGCATGCGCTTGAGGCGCTGCAAGGTGGCCAGGTAGGGCTTCAGGCGCTGGGTCTCGACCAGGGATTTGCTCGACAGGTCGAGCAGGCTGTTCAGGCGGTCGGCGGTAACCCGCAACACCCGCTCGCCGTTCTCGCCGGTGCGCTTGCCGGCTTTGCGCGGTGCGTGCGGCTCGGGCTCGGCGGCAGGCTCAGGCAGCGGTTCGCTGGCCACAGGCGGTTCGGGCAGTACAGGTGCAGCCGGTGCAGGGGTGGCCGGCACCGGCAGCGCCTGCGCGGCGGCCGGGTCCAGCAGGCCTGCAAGTTGTGCCAGAAACGCCGGCACCGCAGCCTCGCCCCCCGGGTCGCCGGGGGTGGCGATGCGCATCAGCAGGTCAGTGCCCTGCAGCAGCGCATCGATATGCTCCGGGCGCAGCCGCAGGCGGCCTTCCTGGGCGGCCACCAGGCAGTCTTCCATCACATGGGCGACGCTGACCCCGGCGTCGATGCCGACGATACGCGCCGCGCCCTTGAGCGAGTGGGCCGCGCGCATGCAGGCTTCGAGCTGGTCGGGCTGCGCCGGGTTGCGCTCCAACGCCATCAGGCCTGCGCTGAGCACCTGGGTTTGCGCCTCGGCCTCCAGGCTGAACAGCTCGAGCAGCGAAGCGTCGCGCATTTGCTCGGGGGTCATGACAGGCTCCGCTTCACGGCTTGCAATAAGTGGTCTTCATCCAGCACCCGCACGCTGCGGTTGCGCCATTGCAGCACGGCGGCGGTGAAGTGGGCGGTGTCGCGGCCTTGGTCGAGGTGTGCAGGGTCGAGCCGGTGAATGCCGTCGATCTCGTCCACCGGCACCACCACCGGCCCGCCCTCGGCAGCCAGTATCAGCATGCGCGGCAGGTTGCGCCCGCTACGCTCGCCGGCAGGCTCGCCCGCTACTCCCAGCAGGTCGGCCAGCGACAGGCACGGCACCAGCGCACCGCGCACATTGGCCACCCCCTGCAGCACCCGCGAGCGTTGGTGCGGCAGCGAATGCACCGGCTGCGTCGGGGCGATCTCGGCCAGGCAAACGGTGGGCAGTGCCAGCCATTCCTCACCCAGGCGGAACAGCAGCATTGAGCGGCCAGTGGCAGGCTCCTGCGCAGCCATCGGAGCGGCCAGCACGTCGTCTTCGACCAGCGCGTAGCGGTCCAGCAAACGCGTGGCAGCAGAGGCGTACACCTCGCAGTTGCGGCAGTGGATATGCCGCGCAAGCAGCGGGCATTGCTTGTCGCCGTGCACGCCGATGCGGTTCCAGCAGTCGTCGATGGCCTCGTCTTGGTGGGCAATCACTTGCATGTCCAGGCCTGTGCTCATCGTTCAGACTCCCGACCGGCCCGCGCCGCGCGCTCCTGCAAGCGCCGGGCGCCTGCCGCATCGCCTTGTGCAGCCAGCAGCGCTGCCAGGTGCATCAGTGTCTCGGGGTGTTGGGGCTCCAGGTACAGGGCCTTGCGGTAGTGGACGATGGCCTGGGTGGCATCGCCTTCGGTGTCGCTGAGCAGGCCCAGCCAGTAGTACACCTGCGCCTTGGGGGCGAACTGCTTGAGGTAGCGCTCGCAGCCGGCACGAGCCTGCTGGTTGTCGCCACCATTGGCGGCCTGGGCGATGAGCGCCAGCAACTGCGCCTCGCTTTCACGGGCCGGCGCGGGTTGCGGCGCTGGGCTGGCCGGGCGCGGCGCCCGGGGCGCCAGTGGCACCACCTTGGGCAGCGCAGGCTGGCGTTGCGGGCGCTCGGCTTGTTCAGCTGGCGTGGGTGCCGGGTCGGCCTGGCGCACATAAGCGAACGACTGGGCAATACCCACCGGGCGCATGCCCAGGCGCGCCAGCAGGCTGCCCTCGGCCGGGCCGATGAACAGCACGCCCTGGACATGGGTCAGGCGCTTTAGCACCTCGAACACCCGCTGCTGGGTCGGCACGTCGAAATAAATCAGCAGGTTGCGGCAGAACACGAAGTCGTACAGGCCGTCACGGCTTTTCAGCGCCGGGTCCAGCACATTGCCTGCCTGCAGGCTCACCTGCCGGCGCACCCGCTCATCCAGGCGGTGAACTTCACCCTCGGCGCTGAAGTGCCGGTCGCGAAACGCCAGGTCGCTGCCACGGAACGAGTTGCGGCCGTACTCGGCCTGTTGCGCCCGGGCTACCGAGTTGGGGCTGATGTCCATGGCGTCGATCAGGAAGCTGTCCGGGCACAGGCCACCGTCAAGCAAAGCCATGGCGATCGAATAGGGTTCCTCACCGGTGGAACACGGCAGGCTGAGGATGCGCAGCGGCCGCGCCCCGGCCAGCTCAGCCTGGCGCTTGCGGGCAAGGGTCAGCAAGGCGTCGAAGGATTCGGGGTAACGGAAGAACCAGGTCTCGGGGACGATCACCGCCTCGATCAGGGCCTGCTGCTCGGCCGCCGACTGGCGCAGGCGCAGCCAGTAGTCGTCCAGGTCGGTTGCCTGCACGGCCTGACTGCGCTGGTGCAAGGCGCGCTCGACCATGGCCACGCCGACCGACTCCACGTCCAGGCCAATGCGCTCCTGCAAGAAGCGGAAGAACCGTTGTTCGCTCATGCGCGCTCCTGCCCTGGCTCATCGGGGAACAACAACGGGCGCACGGCTTCGGGCAGCAGGTCCTGCACGCGAATGCGCTGCAACAGCCCGGCGGCGTCCTGGCGCACCGGCCCCAGGTACGGCGCCTCGGCGTTGTCCAGCCCGTAGGGCTGAAACTCCTCGGGCTGGCAGCGCAGGGTGTCGGTGGCCTGCTCGAGCACCAGCCCCAGTTGCAGGCCCGGGCGCAGCGGGTCGCCGTCGTAACGCACCAGCACCAGGCGGGTGCTGCTGCGGGCCGCTGCCGGGGTGGCGAAGCACAGCGCCGACAGGTCGATCACCGGCACCAGCTCACCGCGGTGGGCCAGAATGCCGGCGACCCAGGCCGGGGCCCGGGGGATCGGCTTGAGCGGGCGGCGTGGCAACACTTCGATCACCTCGCGCACGTCCAGCGCAAAGCGCTGCTGGCCAATGCGAAACTGCAGGTAGAGCACGCCCTTGGCGGCGGCCGTGCGCTCATCGCGCGGATGCAGGTCGGTCATGGTCGTCAGACTTTGAAACGCGAAACACCGCCGCGCAGGCCGGCCGCCACCTGGCTCAGCTCATCGATGGCGAAACTGGCCTGGCGCAGCGACTCCACCGTCTGCGTGCTGGCGTCGCTGAGCTGGGCCAGGGCCTGGTTGATCTGCTCGGCACCGGTGGCCTGGGCCTGCATGCCTTCGTTGACCATCAGCACCCGCGGCGCCAGCGCCTGCACCTGGTGGATGATCTGGCTCAGTTGCTCGCCCACCTGCTGCACCTCGAACATGCCGCGGCGCACCTCTTCGGAGAACTTGTCCATGCCCATCACCCCGGCCGACACCGCCGACTGGATCTCGCGCACCATCTGCTCGATGTCGTAGGTGGCCACGGCGGTCTGGTCGGCCAGGCGGCGCACTTCGGTGGCCACCACGGCAAAGCCGCGGCCGTACTCGCCGGCCTTTTCCGCCTCGATGGCTGCGTTGAGCGACAGCAGGTTGGTCTGGTCGGCCACCTTGACGATGGTCACCACCATCTGGGTGATGTTGCCGGCCTTCTCGTTGAGGATGCCCAGCTTGGCGTTGACCAGCTCGGCGGCGCCCATCACCTGGTGCATGGTTTCCTCCATGCGCGCCAGGCCCTGCTGGCCGGAGCCTGCCAGGCTCGAGGCCTGGTCGGCGGCGCTGGTGACTTCGGTCATGGTGCGCACCAGGTCGCGCGAGGTGGCGGCGATTTCCCGGGAGGTGGCGCCAATCTCGGTGGTGGTGGCGGCGGTTTCGGTGGCGGTAGCCTGTTGCTGCTTGGAGGTGGCGGCGATTTCGGTCACCGAGGTGGTCACCTGCACCGACGAGCGCTGGGCCTGGGACACAAGGCCGGCCAGCGACTCGGCCATTTCGTTGAAGCCGCTTTCGATGGCACCGAACTCGTCCTTGCGGTCCAGGCTCAGGCGCATGCTCAAATCGCCCGAGCGCAGGCGATCGAGGGCGTGGACGATGCGCTGCATGGGCGCGGTGATGGCGCGCATCAGCAGCAGGCCGCACACACCGGCGGCGATGATCGCCAGCACCAGCGACACCATCATGCTGACCTTGGCGGTGGCCACGGCGTTGACGATTTCATTGGTGGCGGCATCGGCTGATTCACGGTTGCGCTCGATCACCCCGTTCAGGTGGCTGCGCCCCTCGTTCCAGGCCGGGGTCAGCACCTCGGCAATCAGGCGCTGGGCTTCGCTGTAGTCATGCTTGCGGTAGGCGTCGAGAACCTGGGCCACCAGCTTGATGTAGACCTCTTCCTGGCGGGTGAAGAGGTCGAATGCTGCCTGGTCGTCGGCACTGCGGATAGTGCCCTGGTAGCTGGCCATGTGCTTTTTCAAGCGCTCGTCGAAGCTCTTGAACAGCTCAAGGTCCGCCGAGGTGATCTCGCGGTGGTTCGACAGCCCCACCAGCTGCTGGCTGGTGACATAACTGTCGACCCAGGCGCTGCGGATCATCGAGCTGTAGTAGACCCCGGGGATGCTGTCGGAGCCTACCGCTTCTTCACTGGACTCGATCGCCAGCAGCCTCGAGTAGGCTGCCACGATCATCAGCAACATGATGGCGATGATCACGGCGAAACTTGCCAGGATCCGTTGGCGCAAGGTCCAGTTCTTCACATTCAGCCCTCAGGAATTCGTCACAAGCGGGAAAAATCGCCGAAGTATAGCCCAGGCTTCCTACGCTTTTGCGGCTGAATGCTGCTGTATTCGGGCTCAGTTGCCCCGCGAACTGGCCAAATGCCATTTCATTGACCGGCGGCAAGCCGAACCTGGTTCTCCAGTTCCTGGCGCAGCGCCGGGTCCAGGCGCAGCTGGCGGGCCAGTTCGTCCAGGTAGGCACGCTCCATGAAGTTCTCCTGGTCGACCATCATCACGCTGGCCAGGTACATCTCGGCGGCCATTTCCGGGGTTTGCGCGGCGCGCGCCACCTCGGCCGGATCCAGCGGCTTGTTCAGCTCGGCATGCAGCCAGTGCTGCAGTTCGCGGTCGCTGTCCAGGCGGGTGAACTCGCCCTCGATCAAGGCCCGCTCGCGCTCGTCGATATGGCCGTCGGACTTGGCCGCCGCCACCAGTGCGCGCAGTACCGCCTGGCTGTGCTGCTCGGCCTGGGCCGGCGGCAGGCGGTCGAGGGTCTGCGGCTCGTGGTTGCCGGCGCCCTGGCGGGCCTGCCAGTTGCCGTAGGCCTTGTAGGCCAGCACGCCAAGGGCGGCCAGGCCACCGTAGGTGAGCACCTTGCCGCCGTACTTGCGGGCCTTCTTGTTGCCCATCAGCAGGCCCATGGCACCGGCCGCCAGGGCGCCGCCGCCGGCACCGGAGAGCAGGCCGCCGAGGCCGCCGCTGGTGGATTTGCCAGCACCCTTGCTGGTTTGGTTGCCGAGCAGTACCTGGCCGGACTTGAGCAGTTGGTCGAGCAGACCCCGGGTGTTCATGGTTGCGTCTCCACGGTGCGAAAAAGAGGCCACCAGAGTAGGACGGCGCCCGAGGTAAGCCACCTGAACAAATGCTTCCGGATGTTGCGCCTGCCATCGATAAAAACGAACTAAGCTGGCCTCAGCCAATAAAACTCATAAGAAGCCTGCCCCATGATGACCCTGCGCCAGATCCGGCACTTCATCGCCGTCGCCGAGACCGGCTCCATCTCTGCCGCCGCCCAGGCGGTGTTCATTTCGCAGTCCACCCTCACTCTGGCCATCCAGCAATTGGAGCAGGACATCGGCGTGCTGCTGTTCAACCGCCACGCCAAGGGCATGACCCTGACCCACCAGGGCCACCAGTTCTTGCGCCAGGCGCACCTGATTCTGGCCACCGTCGACAACGCCAAGCGCAGCCTGCAGCAGAGCACCGACCAGGTGTCGGGCCAGTTGACCATCGGCGTCACCAGCCTGGTGGCCGGTTATTACCTGGCCGACCTGCTGACCCGCTTCCAGCGCGCCTACCCCAACGTGGCGCTGCGGGTGGTGGAAGACGAGCGGCCCTATATCGAGCACCTGCTGGTCAGCGGCGAAATCGACGTGGCGGTACTGATCTTGTCCAACCTCGAAGACCGCATGGCGCTGCAGACCGAAGTACTGACCCACTCGCCGCACCGCCTGTGGCTGCCGGCCCAGCACCCGCTGCTGGAGCAGGACAGCATCAGCCTGGCCGATGTCGCCGAGCAGCCCTTGATTCAGCTGAACGTCGACGAAATGGAGCACAACGCCCGGCGCATGTGGGCCAGCGCCGGGCTGCAGGCCAACGTCAGCCTGCGCACCGCCTCCACCGAGGCGGTGCGCAGCCTGGTGGCGGCAGGGCTTGGGGTGTCGATCCAGCCAGACATGACCTACCGCCCCTGGTCGCTGGAAGGCGACATCATCGAAGCCCGGCCGCTGGCCGACCTCAACCAGACCCTCGACGTCGGCCTGGCCTGGCGCCGGGGCACCGCGCGCCCGGCACTGGTGGACCCGTTCCTCACCGTGGCCCGGGAGCAACCGGCCGGCGGGCGCAAGCATTCGATTTAATCGATGGCCACCTTCTTTATTTCGAATTTGTAGGCAGGCCCCGGGCGCTCTAGGCTGACTCAACGGCAACACCTCCAATAACAGCCAAAGTGAGCCTGCGATGCCTGGTACCCCCATCCCGCTGTGCACCGCGTTGCTCATCGATGGCGAGTTGGTCGAAGGCTGCGGGCCGGCAGAACCGATCCTCAACCCGGCCACCGGCGAAACCCTGGTGCGCATTGCCGAGGCTGGCGTCGAGCAGGTCGAGGCCGCCATCGCCGCCGCCCAGCGCGCCTTTGCTGGCTGGGCCCGCACCACCCCGCAACAACGCGCAGGCGTGCTGCTGGAGATCGCCGACGCCCTGCAGCGCCAGCAGGAACAACTGGCCCGCCTCGAAGCCCTGAACTGCGGCAAGCCCCTGCACCTGGCCCGCCAGGATGACCTGACAGCGGCCATCGACGTGTTCCGCTTCTTCGCCGGCGCCGTGCGCTGCCAGACCGGCCAGCTGGCCGGCGAGTACCTGCCCGGCTACACCAGCCTGGTGCGCCGCGACCCGCTGGGGGTGGTGGCCTCCATCGCGCCGTGGAACTACCCGATCATGATGGCCGCCTGGAAAATCGCCCCGGCCCTGGCGGCTGGCAACACCCTGGTGTTCAAACCCTCCGAACACACCCCGCTGTCGATTCTGGCACTGGCGCCGGCACTCAACGCGCTGTTGCCGCCCGGCGTGCTGAACATCGTCTGCGGCGGCGGCGAAAGCGTTGGCAGCCACCTGGTGAGCCACCCGGCGGTGCGCATGGTGTCGCTGACCGGCGATATCGTCACCGGGCAGAAGATCCTCCAGGCCGCCTCGCGCACCCTCAAGCGCACCCACCTGGAGCTGGGCGGCAAGGCGCCGGTGATCGTCTGCAACGACGCCGACCTTGAGGCAGTGGTGACCGGCGTGCGCGCCTACGGCTACTACAACGCAGGCCAGGACTGCACCGCCGCCTGCCGCATCTACGCCCAGGCCGGCATCCACGACCGCCTGGTCGAGGAGCTGGGCGCCGCTGTCGCCTCGCTGCGTTTTGCCGGCAAGCGCGACGCCGACAACGAAATCGGCCCGCTGATCACCCCGCGCCAGCGCGACCGCGTGGCCAGCTTCGTCGAGCGCGCCCTGGGCCAGCCGCATATCGAACGGGTGACCGGCGCCGCCGTGCATTCCGGCCCCGGCTTCTACTATCAACCCACGCTGCTGGCCGGCTGCCGGCAACACGACGAGATCGTCCAGCGCGAAGTGTTCGGCCCGGTGGTCACGGTGACCCGCTTCGAGGGCCTGGCCCAGGCAGTGGACTGGGCCAATGACTCCGAATACGGCCTGGCCTCGTCGGTGTGGACACAGAACCTGGACAAGGCCATGCAGGTGGCCAACCGCCTGCAA
This sequence comes from Pseudomonas fakonensis, assembly GCF_019139895.1. Lineage (GTDB taxonomy): Bacteria > Pseudomonadota > Gammaproteobacteria > Pseudomonadales > Pseudomonadaceae > Aquipseudomonas > Aquipseudomonas fakonensis. Next base: position 4,816,092 of record NZ_CP077076.1, read on the forward strand.
TACGGCTGCACCTGGATCAACAGCCACTTCATGCTGGCCAGCGAAATGCCCCATGGCGGCCTGAAGCGCTCGGGCTACGGCAAGGATTTGTCCAGCGACTCGCTGCAGGACTACAGCGTGGTGCGCCACATCATGGCGCGCCACGGCGAGCACCTGGAGTAACCCCGCACAACACGCAATCAACGATGGCTTCACCGCTTTGCTTGACGACTGCCCCGACCACAACAGCGAACAAGAGGGAACATCATGTCAGTGCACAAGACCATTTTGCTCGGCGCCCTGCTGGCCAGTGCCGGCGCGCAGGCCGCCGGGCTGCCGCAGAAGCTCGGCGCCGGCGAAGGGCAGCTGGACATCATCGCCTGGCCCGGCTACATCGAGCGCGGTGACAGCGACAAGGCCTACGACTGGGTGACAGGCTTCGAGAAGCAGACCGGCTGCAAGGTCAACGTGAAGACCGCCGCCACCTCCGACGAGATGGTCAGCCTGATGACCAAGGGCGGCTACGACCTGGTCACCGCCTCTGGCGACGCCTCGCTGCGACTGGTGGCCGGCAAGCGCGTGCAGCCGATCAACACGGCGTTGATCCCCAACTGGAAAAATCTCGACCCGCGCCTGCAAAACGGCGCCTGGTACGTGGTCAAGGACCAGGTGTACGGCACGCCCTACCAGTGGGGCCCGAACGTGCTGCTGTACAACACCAACGTGTTCAAGGCCCCGCCCACCAGTTGGAGCGTGGTGTTCGAGCCGCAGAACCTGCCCGACGGCAAACCCAACAAGGGCCGCGTGCAGGCCTACGACGGGCCGATCTACATCGCCGATGCGGCGCTGTACTTGAAGTCGGCCAAGCCCGAACTGGGCATCCAGAGCCCCTACGAGCTGACCGAGGTGCAATACAAGGCGGTGCTCGACCTGCTGCGCCAGCAGCAACCGCTGATCCACCGCTACTGGCATGACGCGACGGTGCAGATGAGCGACGTGAAGAACGAAGGCGTGGCAGCCACCAGTTCGTGGGGCTACATGGTCAACGGGCTGCAGGCCGACAAGCAGCCGGTAGCCTCGGTGGTGCCGAAGGAAGGCGCCACTGGCTGGGCCGACACCACCATGCTGCATGCCGAAGCCAAGCACCCCAACTGCGCCTACCAGTGGATGGACTGGTCGCTGCAACCGAAGGTGCAGGGTGACGTGGCCGCCTGGTTCGGCTCGTTGCCGGCGGTGCCGGCAGCCTGTACCGGCAGCGAGCTGCTGGGGGCCGAGGGCTGCAAGACCAACGGCTTCGACAACTTCGACAAGATCGCCTTCTGGAAGACCCCGCAGGCCGAGGGCGGCAAGTTCGTGCCCTACAGCCGCTGGACCCAGGATTACATCGCGATCATGGGTGGGCGATAACCCCCCTCACCAAGCGTACCGCGCCCCCTGTGGGAGCGGGTTCACCCGCGAAGCATGCAACGCGGTGCATGGCACCGGCCTGACGGCCGGTGTTCGCGGGTAAACCCGCTCCCACAGAGATCTGTCCCAGCCGGAGCCGTACCATGCCCCCAGCAGTCCAGTTCACCCAGGTTTGCCGCACCTTCGGCGAGGTCAAGGCAGTCGACCAGGTCAGCATCGACATCCACGATGGCGAATTCTTCTCCATGCTCGGCCCTTCGGGGTCGGGCAAGACCACCTGCCTGCGCCTGATCGCCGGCTTCGAGCAGCCCAGCAGCGGCTCGATCCGCATCCACGGCAGCGAGGCCGCCGGCCTGCCGCCGTACCAGCGCGACGTCAACACGGTGTTCCAGGACTACGCGCTGTTCCCGCACATGAACGTGCGCGACAACGTCGCCTATGGCCTGAAGGTAAAGGGCGTGGCCAAGGCCGAGCGCCATGCCCGCGCCGACGAGGCGCTGGCCATGGTCGCCCTGGGTGACTACGGCGCGCGCAAGCCGGCGCAGTTGTCCGGCGGGCAGCGCCAGCGCGTGGCCCTGGCCCGGGCGCTGGTCAACCGTCCGCGGGTGCTGCTGCTCGACGAACCCCTCGGCGCCCTCGACCTGAAGCTGCGCGAGCAGATGCAGGGCGAGCTGAAAAAGCTCCAGCGCCAACTGGGCATCACCTTCATTTTCGTCACCCACGACCAGACCGAGGCGCTGTCGATGTCTGACCGGGTGGCAGTGTTCAACCGCGGGCGCATCGAGCAGGTGGACACCCCGCGCAACCTGTACATGAAACCGGCCACCACCTTCGTGGCCGAGTTCGTCGGCACCTCCAACGTGCTGCGTGGCGAGCTGGCGCAACAGCTCAGCGGCAGCCCGCAGCCGTTCTCGATCCGCCCCGAGCACATCAGCCTGGGCGGCCAGCCGGCCAGCCATGAGGTGCAGGTGGCCGGCGTGCTGCACGATATCCAGTACCAGGGCAGTGCCACCCGCTTTGAACTGAAGCTCGACGGCGGCCAGCTACTGGCGGTCAGCCAAGCCAACGATCAGTGGCAAGAGCAGCCCCACCCCTGGCAGGCCGGCCAGCGCGTGCACGCCAGCTGGCCGCGTGAGGCGATGACCGCACTGCAGGAAACCCAGCCATGAGCCTGGCCGTGCAAGCCGCCGGCGAACAACCAGGCACCTCGGCGCTGCGGCGCCTGTGCAACCTGTTGTACCGGCGCCCCAACCTGTACCTGCTGATGCTGCTGATCCCGCCGCTGCTGTGGTTTGGCGCGATCTACCTGGGCTCGCTGCTGAACCTGTTGTGGCAAGGGTTCTACACCTTCGACGACTTCTCCATGACGGTGTCGCCAGAGCTCACCCTGGCCAACTTCGCCGCGCTATTGAGTCCGTCGAACTTCGACATCATCCTGCGCACCTTGAGCATGGCCGTGGCCGTGTCGCTGGCCAGCGCCGCCCTGGCCTTCCCCATTGCCTACTACATGGCGCGCTACACCAGCGGGCGCACCAAGGCGTTCTTCTACATCGCGGTGATGATGCCGATGTGGGCCAGCTACATCGTCAAGACCTACGCCTGGACCCTGCTGCTGGCCAAAGGCGGTGTGGCCCAGTGGTTCGTCCAGCAGTTGCACCTGGACGCTGTGCTGCAGCTGGTGCTGGGCATCCCCGGGGTGGGCGGCAGCACGCTGTCCACCTCGCACCTGGGGCGGTTTCTGGTGTTCGTGTACATCTGGCTGCCGTTCATGATCCTGCCGATCCAGGCCTCGCTGGAGAGCCTGCCGCCGTCGTTGCTGCAAGCCTCCGCCGACCTTGGCGCGCGGCCCGGGCAGACCTTCCTGCAAGTGGTGCTGCCGCTGTCGGTGCCGGGCATCGCTGCGGGCTCGATCTTTACCTTCTCGCTGACCCTGGGCGACTTCATCGTGCCGCAGCTGGTCGGCCCGCCCGGCTACTTCATCGGCAGCATGGTGTACGCCCAGCAAGGGGCTATCGGCAACATGCCCATGGCGGCGGCCTTCACCCTGGTACCGATCGTGCTGATTGCCGTGTACCTGTCCATCGTCAAACGCCTGGGGGCCTTCGATGCACTCTGACAAAGCCTCATGGGGCCTGCGCCTGGCGGCCTGGGGCGGGCTGGTGTTCCTGCACTTCCCGATCCTGATCATCCTGTTGTACGCCTTCAACACCGAAGACGCCGCGTTCAGCTTCCCGCCTCAGGGTTTCACCCTGAAGTGGTTCAGCGTGGCCTTCGCCCGCCCCGACGTGCTCGAGGCGATCAAGCTGTCGCTGCAGGTGGCGTGCCTGGCCACGCTGATCGCCCTGGTGCTCGGCACCCTGGCCTCGGCGGCGCTGTACCGGCGCGATTTTTTTGGCAAGGAAGGCATCTCGTTGATGCTGATCCTGCCTATCGCCCTGCCCGGCATCATCACCGGTATCGCCCTGCTGTCGGCGTTCAAGAGCCTGGGCATCGAGCCCGGGCTGTTCACCATCGTGGTCGGCCATGCCACCTTCTGCGTGGTGATCGTCTACAACAACGTCATCGCCCGCCTGCGGCGCACCTCGCAAAGCCTGATCGAAGCCTCCATGGACCTGGGCGCCGATGGCTGGCAAACCTTCCGCTACATCATCCTGCCCAACCTCGGTTCGGCCCTGCTGGCCGGCGGCATGCTGGCCTTCGCGTTGTCGTTCGACGAAATCATCGTCACCACCTTCACCGCCGGCAACGAACGCACCCTGCCGATCTGGCTGCTCAACCAGCTCAGCCGCCCGCGTGACGTGCCAGTGACCAACGTGGTCGCCATGCTGGTGATGCTGGTGACCATGCTGCCGATACTCGGCGCCTACTACCTGACCCGCGGCGGCGAAAGCGTTGCGGGCAGCGGCAAATGACCCAGGAGGAGTCCCCGATGCAAACCCGAATGCTGATCGACGGCCATCTCGTAAGCGGTGAAGGCCCGGCCTGGACCGTGCTGGACCCGGCCAGAGGCACTGCCCTGGCGCAGATTCTCGAGGCCACCGAGGCCCAGGTCGATATTGCCGTACGCGCCGCAGACAGAGCCTTCGACGACTGGTCGCAAACCACGCCCAAGGAGCGCTCGGCCGCACTGCTGGCCATTGCCGATGTAATTGAGGCCCATGGCGAGGAGCTGGCCCGGCTGGAGTCGCAGAACTGCGGCAAGCCCTATACGGCCGCACTCGGCGACGAGATCCCGGCCATCGCCGATGTGTTCCGCTATTTCGCCGGCGCAGCCCGCTGCCTGGGCGGCTCGGCGGCCGGCGAGTACCTGCCCGGCCACACCTCGATGATCCGCCGCGACCCGCTGGGGGTGGTGGCGTCCATCGCGCCGTGGAACTACCCGCTGATGATGCTGGCGTGGAAGATCGCCCCGGCCCTGGCTGCCGGCAACACCGTGGTGATCAAACCCTCGGAGCTGACCCCGCTGACCGCCCTGCGCCTGGGCGAACTGGTGCAGGGCCTGGTGCCGGCCGGTGTGCTGAACATTTTGTTCGGCCGTGGCCAGACCGTGGGTAACCCGCTGGTCACCCACGCCAAGGTGCGCATGGTGTCGCTGACCGGCTCCATCCCCACCGGCGCGCACATCATCGGCGCCACTGCCGACAGCGTGAAGCGCATGCACATGGAGCTGGGCGGCAAGGCGCCGGTGCTGGTATTCGACGACGCCGACATCGACGCGGCCATCGACGGCATCCGCACCTTCGGCTTCTACAACGCCGGCCAGGATTGCACCGCCGCCTGCCGGCTGTATGTGCAGAGCGGCATCTACGAGCAGTTCGTCGAACGCTTGGGCAAGGCAGTGGCAAGCATCAAGCACGGCCTGCAGGAGGCCGAAGGCACCGAGCTGGGCCCGCTGATCAGCGCCCAGCACCGCGACAAGGTGGCCGGGCTGGTGCAGCGCGCCATCGAGCAGCCGCACATTCGCCTGGTAACGGGCGGCAAGGTAATTGCGGGTGATGGTTTCTTCTTCGAGCCCACGGTGCTGGCCGATGCTCAGCAGGATGACGAAATCGTCCGCCACGAAGTGTTCGGCCCGGTGGTGTCGGTGACCCGCTTCACCGATGAGGCCCAGGCGCTGGAGTGGGCCAACGATTCCGACTACGGCCTGGCTTCATCGGTATGGACCCGCGACAGCGGCCGCGCGCACCGCCTGGCGGCGCGCCTGCAGTACGGCTGCACCTGGGTGAACACGCACTTCATGCTGGTCAGCGAAATGCCCCACGGCGGGCAGAAGCATTCGGGGTATGGCAAGGATATGTCGATGTATGGGCTGGAGGATTACACCTGTGTGCGGCATGTGATGTTCAAGCATTGAAGTCTGTTTGACTTTGGCCGACCGGCGTTCTGAGCCGGTCGGCTTTGCTCTCTTGAACGCGATGACTTTTCCTTCCTGCCAAGGCCCCAGCCTCCTACGGGCAAACGGTTGAGCAGATTATTCTGGTATCACAGACTGATACCATGAATAATCACCAACGCGCTGCACTCGTACTCATTTTCAGCAAGCCTGTTCCCAAGACACTGGATTGGCAGCGCCTGGAGTCGTTACTGGTATCCCTTGGAGCCATAACGGTGGAAGGTCGCGGCTCGCGTGTACGCTTCGAGCTCAACGGTGCGGTAGCGACATTCCATCGCCCCCATCCGGATCGCCATGCCAAGCCGTACCAGGTAAAGGGAGCTCGCCAGTTCCTCGAGCAGGCAGGAGTCACACCATGAATGTCATGCACTACCGCGGCTATTCAGCCCGCATCGAATACAGCGACGAAGACCAGTTGCTGATTGGCCATGTCGCGGGTATCCACGACGTGATCGGCTTCCATGGCGAGTCCATCGGCGAGCTGCGGCATGCTTTCGAGGAAGCTGTCGACGATTACCTGGAAACCTGTGAACGCTTGGGCCGAGCGCCACAGAAAGCCTATTCCGGAAAATTGAGCCTACGCCTGGAACCTACCCTCCACGCCAGCGTGGCTGCCAAAGCCGAGCTGGCGCAGAAAAGCATCAATCAATGGGTCAGCGACATCCTCTTCCAGGCGGCTTGCCGCTGAGTCAATCGCGCAAATCGGACTCGTGAATCGGGTTGGCCCGGCTGGTGGCGCGCTGGTACTGCGCAGGCCAGGTGGCTTTGTTGCCACCCAGGTCGTCGTCGGCATGTAGCGGCCAGTACGGGTCGCGAAGCAGTTCGCGGGCGAGGAAAATCACGTCAGCCTGGCCGGTGCGCAGGATGTGCTCGGCCTGGGCCGGTTCGGTGATCATGCCGACGGTGCCGGTGGCGATCTCCGACTCCTTGCGTACACGCTCGGCGAACCGGGTCTGGTAGCCGGGGCCGGTGGGGATCTCGGCGTTGACCGAGGTGCCGCCGGAAGACACGTCGATCAGGTCCACCCCCAGCACCCGCAGGCGGCGGGCCAGCTCGACGGTTTCATCGGGGTTCCAGCCGTCTTCCACCCAGTCGGTGGCCGATACCCGCACGAACAGCGGTAGCTCCTTGGGCCATACCTTGCGTACCGCTTCGGTGACCTGCAGGGTCAGGCGAATGCGGTTTTCGAAGCAGCTGCCGTAGTCGTCGCGGCGCTGGTTGCTCAGCGGCGAGAGGAACTGGTGCAGCAGGTAGCCGTGGGCGGCGTGGATCTCGACCACCTTGAAGCCGGCTTGCAGGGCACGTTCGGTGGCGGCCACGAACGCGGCAATGATGTTCTTGATGTCGTCCTGGCTCAACTCACGAGGCACGGTGTGTTCGGGGTCGAAGGCGATCTTCGATGGCCCCACCGGTTGCCAGCCACCGTCTTCGGCCTTGACGCTGCCGTGCTTGCCGAGCCAGGGGCGATGGGTGCTGGCCTTGCGCCCGGCGTGGGCGAGCTGAATGCCGGGCACAGCGCCTTGGGCGGTGATGAAGCGGGTGATGCGTTGCAGCGGGGCGATCTGCTCGTCGGTCCACAGGCCGAGGTCTTCGGCGGTGATGCGACCATCGGCGGTGACGGCCACGGCTTCGGTGATCACCAGGCCAGCGCCGCCGACGGCGCGGCTGCCCAGGTGCACGAGGTGCCAGTCGTTGGCCAGGCCGTCGACGGAGGAGTACTGGCACATGGGGGAGACGGCGATGCGGTTGGGCAGGGTCAGCTGACGCAGGGTGTAGGGCTCAAGCAACAGGCTCATGAGGGCACCTCCCAGGGACTCCAAATGGTTTGTTCCGGTCCGGGGTTCGTTGTTGGGGTGGGGCCGGTACCGGTTTGATTGAGACTAGACCATGGGGTGGGGTTCGGATTTTTGGGGTTCGGGTTCGGGTTCGGGTTCGGGTTCGGGTTCGGGTTCGGGTTCAGGGCTTATGGTGATTGCTTTGGGAGATGTATGCGCATTCATTGACGATATTCGCTTTTCGTCACCTTTCCGCCCTTACGGCGGGTCACTTTTTGTCAAACGCGACAAAAAGTAACCAAAAAACGCTGGCTCCCATCATCAGCCCCGCCCGCGGCGGGGTTCCCTCGCTCCGGGCTTGCTCCGGAGGTACGCGCCGACGGGCCGTCCCTGGCCCGATCGGCGCTCGACCGGCATCCATGCCGGTCGCCCTCCTACACAATCCCTACGCTCGGCCTCCTGAAGTCGCGATTTGTGTTGTCTGAACTACCGTGCGCTTAGAAGCAAGATCAAGAGCCAGATCAAGAGCCAGATCAAGAGCTGGGATGTTGGTTTGATTGTTATTGATGTTTTGTTTTTTCTAACGCCATCGCGGGGCAAGCCCGCTCCCACGTTAGAACTGCGCACGCTGAACCACGTGGGAGCGGGCTTGCCCCGCGATTAAATCCTGAGTTCCCACGGTGGCAACTAGCGACCGAGCTGCGTACTCACAGGCGCCGCCCCTAACTTCGCGACTTCAGGAGGCCGAACGCAGGGATTGCGTAGGGGGGCGACCGGCATGGATGCCGGTCGAGCGCCGATCGGGCCAGGGACGGCCCGTCGGCGCGTACCCCCGGAGCAAGCCCGGAGTGAGGGGACCCCGGAGCGCAGCGCAGGGGCCGGATGAATGGAGCGCTGTACGGGCCACCCACATGGGTTACACAAAAGTTCACTCACATAGGTGACAACACCTGAAGTGTTACATAACCATCATCGGCATCTCGCTCATCGATCCTGCCGAGAATGATTGGGCCGAAAATAACATCCCACACCCCATCCCCGACCTGCTCCAGCCCAATGGTCTGATGCTTGAGCACGTAACCTACGTAGATCCTCAAACCCCGACGGTTGACGATGCCACTTCGATCAGCTGGCAGACTCTCGATATGACTGGGGTAAGTCATTTCAGGTAGTTTTTCCGGGAACGGGCGTGGCGAAGGCTGATAGCAGGACGCTGGTGTTTTCTGCTTCAGTGCTTCGTGGAGCCGCTCGTAATTGTAGTGCTGCCGGAAGCGGTCGAAGTGCCGTTGTTGAGCCTCCCAAGCCACTGCGGGAGGTGACGGAAGCGTACTTTTGAGTGTTCGGTGCATACGCTCGTGCCGACCATTTTGCTCCGGTCTGCCAGGCGCAATACGTTCAGGAATAATGCCCAGGCGCAGCCACCAAATGGACAGCTGGGAGAGCCCCGCACGCCCTTTGCTGGCAAACGGCACGCCGTTATCGGTTCGGATACGTTCAGGTAGCCCGTTCTCGCGAAAGACCTCAGTGAACACAGCCTGTGTCTCCAGGAAGTTCGTGTTGGCCATACTGTGGCACGCAAGCAAGAAACGACTGGCGTGATCCATGATCGTCAACGGATAGCACCAGACCCCAGCGCCTGTCAGAAACTGGCCTTTGTAGTCCGCACTGAATAGCTGATTGGGCGACTCCGCTTTTCCAGCGGCTTGGGATAGACCGCCACACGCTGGCGCAGGCGTCGCGGCTTGATCAGCTCGGCCTTCTTGAGGATGTTGTAGATCGTTGTCTTGGAAGGGGGCGCCTCGTCAGGAAAACGCTCCTGTAAAGCTGCCTGATTTTCTTGGGGCCAGGCTCCGTCTGGCCCTGACCACGCAATTCGATGATGGCCTCACGAACGGCGACGGGCGCAACCCAATCTTGCGTCAGCCGACGACGGCTGCGTTCCTCCAAGCCTGGCGGACCATCGTTCTCGTAACGCTCTACCCATTTGTAACCGGTCTTTCGACTGATCTCGTAGGCCTCGCAAAGGGCGCTGAAGCTAGGCGCCCCATGGAGATAGTCCGCGATGAAAAGCAATTTCATGTCCATAGGTTTCAGCTCTCGCCAAGGCATGGTCAGACCCTCGAAAAACCGACCATGCCAGTTAAAAACTGTTACCTATGTGCGTGAACTGATTTGTCACCTATGTGGGTGAGTCATACCGCGCAGGGTTTTTGGTTACTTTTTTCCACGAAAAAAAGTAACCCGCCGTAAGGGCGGAAAGGTGAATAAGCGTCACTACAAATAATGAATGCGCATAAAACTATCAAAACCAACCAATACAACTATCAACAGATCAAACGGATCAAACGGAAAATCACCGCGCCTCCATATGCGCAATCATCAACTGCACACTCTCATTCCCCCGAAACTCATTCACATCCAGCTTGTAAGCCAACTCCACCCACCGCACAGTAGGGTTCGGCCAAACCTCCCGGTCCACGCCAAAGGCAATCCCATCCAGCCGCACCGCCCCACACTCGCTCTTGAGCACCACTTTCAAGTGCCGCTCCCCCACCACCCGCTGCTCGACCAGCTGAAACACCCCATGGAACAAAGGCTCAGGAAAGTGCTGCCCCCAAGGCCCGGCATTACGCAAAGCCCGCGCCAGGTCCAGGTGAAACTCCTCCACCGCCAGCACCCCGTCAGACAACAACCGACCGGTCAGGTCCTCCTCACGCAGTTGCCGGCGTACCTCAAGGTCGAACGCCTCGGCAAACGCCGGGAAGTTCGCCTCAGGCAACGACAGGCCAGCCGCCATGGCATGCCCGCCGAACTTGCTGATCAACGCCGGGTGGCGCGCCGCTACCGCATCCAGCGCGTCGCGAATGTGGAACCCCGCCACCGACCGCGCCGAGCCCTTGAGCATGCCGTCGCCGGCATCGGCAAAGGCGATGGTCGGGCGGTGGTAGCGCTCCTTCAGGCGCGAAGCCAGGATACCGATCACCCCCTGGTGCCAGTCGGCGTCGAACAGGCACAGGCCATAGGGCATGGACTCGACCGGCAGGTCCTTGAGCTGGGCCAGCGCCTCGCGCTGCATGCCCTGCTCGATCGACTTGCGGTCCTGGTTCAGGCCGTCCAGCTGCTGGGCCATATCCTGCGCAAGCGCCGCGTCGTCGCACAGCAGGCATTCGATGCCCAGGCTCATGTCGTCCAGGCGGCCGGCAGCATTCAGCCGCGGGCCGAGGATGAAGCCAAGGTCAGTGGAGGTGATCCGCCGGTGATCGCGGCGGGCGACCTCCAGGATGGCCTTGAGCCCCGGCCGGGCACGGCCCGCACGAATGCGCTCCAGGCCCTGGTGGACCAGGATGCGGTTGTTGGCATCCAGCGGCACCACGTCGGCCACGCTGCCCAGCGCCACCAGGTCGAGCAGCTCGCCGATATTCGGCTGCGCCTGTTGCTCGTAACGGCCCAGGCTACGCAAACGGGCACGCAGGGCCATCAGCACATAGAAGATCACCCCCACCCCGGCCAGCGACTTGCTGGGGAACGCGCAGCCAGGCTGGTTCGGGTTGACGATGGCATCGGCATCCGGCAACTGCTGGCCCGGCAGGTGGTGGTCGGTCACCAGCACCTGGAGCCCGGCCGCCTTGGCCGCCGCCACACCCTCGACGCTGGAGATGCCGTTGTCCACGGTGATCAGCAACTGCGGCTGGCGCTGCAGCGCCACCTCGACGATCTCCGGGGTCAGGCCGTAGCCGTACTCGAAGCGGTTAGGCACCAGGTAATCGACATGGGCCGCACCCAGCAGGCGCAGGCCCAGTACGCCAACGGTGCTGGCAGTGGCGCCGTCGGCGTCGAAGTCACCGACGATGAGGATGCGCTGGCGCAGGTCCAGGGCCTGCACCAGCAGGTCCACCGCCGCGTCGATGCCCTTGAGCTGCTGGTAGGGCAACAGCCGTGCCAGGCTCTTGTCCAGCTCAGCCTCGCTCTGCACGCCACGGGCGGCGTACAGGCGGGTCAGCAAGGGGGGCAGGTTGCCCAGCAGGGGCAAGGTCGACGGCAGGGGGCGGGGTTCGATGCGCATGGGGTCTTCGGTAATCAGGTAAAAGTCGACTCAGCGCTCGCCGAGCAGCCACTGCAGCTGCACTTCGTGCTGGCCGCGGTCGTCGGTGACGAAGATCGTGCCTTCGCTGATCATCACGTCCCACTTGATGGTGCGCGGCATGTCGGTGGCCAGCACCTCCAGCACTTCCTGCGGCACTGCGGCGATGCTGAGGTTCTTCAGGCCCTTGACCGCGCCCACCACCTTGCCCTCCCACACCCGCAGGCTGCCGTAGGCCAGCAGGCTGGTGCGCTCGGTGCGGCGCGAGCACCAGGTCAGGCGGTCGGCATCCGGCTGGCCGACTTCGATCCAGTGCAGGATGCGGTCGTCCAGGCTCTTTTCCCACAGGGCGGCTTCGTCGACGTCCGACAGGCCACGGCCGAACGACAGGTTCTCGTTGTACCAGAGGGCATAGGCCAGCAGGCGCACGGCCATGCGCTCCTCGGTTTCCGACGGGTGACGGGCGATGGTCTGGCGCACGCTTTCGTAGACGCCGCGGTCGAGGTCGGTGAGATTGAGTTCGAACTTGTAGGTGGTGGACGGCTGGGCCATGGGCGCGGGCTTCGTTGAAAAGAAAGTCGCACAGTCTAACCGATCCTGCGCCCTCGCGGGCCCGCCGGTCTGCCGGGTTACTGGTTGCCGACTGTCTTGCGCTGCCTGTACCGGCCTCATCGCCGGCAAGCCGGCTCCTACAAGGTTATGCAAGCCCGCACGGTCAGCAGATGACAATGGCCGCCGTATACCTGCCACCGCCCAGCTGTGATACAACCACCGCTCAACGCCCCTCGCCACGGATGCCCCAATGCCCACGCCCAGCAAACCCCTCGCCGGCCTGAAAGTCATCGAGCTTGGCACCCTGATTGCCGGCCCCTTTGCCTCGCGCATCTGCGCCGAGTTCGGCGCCGAGGTGATCAAGGTCGAGTCGCCCGACGGCGGCGACCCGCTGCGCAAGTGGCGCAAGCTGTACGAGGGCACGTCGCTGTGGTGGTTCGTGCAGGCGCGCAACAAGCAGTCGCTGACCCTCAACCTCAAGCACCCCGAAGGCCGCGAGGTACTCAAGCGCCTGCTGGCCGAGGCTGACATCCTGATCGAGAACTTCCGCCCCGGCGTGCTGGAAAAACTCGGCCTGGGCTGGGATGTGCTGCACGCGCTCAACCCGCGCCTGGTGATGGTGCGCCTGTCAGGCTTCGGCCAGACCGGGCCGATGAAGGACCAGCCTGGCTTCGGCGCGGTGGGCGAGTCCATGGGCGGGCTGCGCTACATCACCGGCTTCGAGGACCGCCCGCCAGTGCGCACCGGCATCTCCATCGGCGACTCCATCGCTGCGCTGTGGGGGGTGATCGGTGCGTTGATGGCCCTGCGTCACCGTGAAGTGAACGGCGGCCAGGGCCAGGTGGTGGACGTGGCGCTGTACGAGGCGATCTTCGCCATGATGGAAAGCATGGTGCCGGAGTTCGACGTGTTCGGCTTCATCCGCGAACGCACCGGCAACATCATGCCGGGCATCACCCCCTCGTGCATCCACACCACCGCCGATGGCCGCCATGTGCAGATTGGCGCCAACGGCGATGCCATCTTCAAGCGCCTCATGCAGGCCATCGGCCGCCACGACCTGGCCGACGACGCCAGCCTGGCCTGCAACGATGGCCGCGACGCCCGCCGCGACGAGCTGTACGGGGTGATCGACCGCTGGGCCAACAGCCTGCCGCTGACCGAGGTGATGCAGGTACTGAACGCCGCCGAAGTGCCGGCCAGCCGTATCTATTCGGCCGAGGACATGTTCAGCGACCCGCAGTACCTGGCCCGCGAGATGTTCCTGCAGGCCAAGCTGCCGGACGGCAAGCCGTTCAAGATGCCCGGCATCGTACCCAAGCTGTCCGACACGCCGGGCTCGGCCGACTGGGTGGGCCCGGAGTTGGGCGAGCACACCGCCAGCGTACTGGGTGGGCTGGGTTACGACGCAGCCGCCATCGCCCGCCTGCGTGAGAGCGGCGCGGTCTGACCGCGCACGGCCCCATGCGCAGCCTTCGCCTGATCGCCCTCGCCGCCCTGCTGCTAAGCGCCCTTGCCGTGCAAGCCGGCGAAGCACGCGAGCGCCTGCTGTGGCTGATACGCGACCTGCCGCCGTTCACCATTTTCGAAGGCCCGGCCAAGGGCCAAGGCGTGGTCGACCAGATGCTGCCGCTGCTGATGGCGCAGATGCCCGAGTACGACCACAGCATCGTGCGGGTCAACCGCGCCCGCGGCATTCAAATGCTCCAGGAAGGCAACTTCACCTGCGACCCCAGCCTGCTGTGGACGGCAGAACGGGCCAAGTACGTGTACTTCTCCAAACCCGTGCTGGCAGCCCTGAGCAGCGGCCTGGTGGTGCGCAGGCGAGACCAGGCGCTGCTGGCCCCCTACCTCGACCAGCACCAGGTCGACCTCGGCCAACTGCTGGCCGGCACCCAGCTGAAGCTGGGCATCGTCGCCGAACGCAGCTACAGCACACAGGTGGACGCGATCCTGCGCCAACTGCCCGACAGCGCCTTGAGCCGCCACTACGGTAACGAAGCCACGGCGAGCCTGCTGCAAATGCAGCAACTGGGCCGCCTGCAACTGGTGCTGGGTTACTGGCCGGAAATTCGCTACCTGATCCAGCAGCAAGGTGGCTCGCTCGACGGCTATGCGTTCTACCCGATCAAGGGGGTGGACCACTATCAGTTCCTGCGCGTGGGTTGCGCCGACACGCCGCTGGGGCGCCAGGCCATCGCCCATATCGACCGGCTGCTGCCGGAGTTGGGCCGCGACACCCTCCCCGCCCTGTACGCCCGCTGGCTCGACCCGAACCAGCAGGTCGATTATCTGGAGCAGGCCAGGCACCTGTTCGAGGCGGCCCCCAGCCTCAGCACCCAGCCCTGAAACAGGCAAAAAGAAACCCCGGACGCTGGGGAGGACGGCCGGGGTCAAGCGAAAGCCTCTGAGGCTTCCCGGGGCAACCTGACACTACCGGAGCAAAGCACCGTCAGACTGCCCTTGCTGATTCAGATGCGCCTGTCAGGCAAAGGTTCCCTGGGGCTGGCGTTGGTGCTGCAAGGCAGCGATCACACAGGGTTGCAGGCGCCCCTCGGCGATTTGCAGGTCACGGTGCAGGCCGTCGACCAGGTCGACCAGCAACTGCTGCTCCAGCAACTGACGCGCTGCGACCTTGCGCTGCAAGGTGAGCGTGCCGTGTTCGTCGTGGAGTGTCAGTTGGCGGCTGCCATCGCTGTCGATGAGGCCGAGGGTGGCGTGGTAAGGGGTCAGGGCATCGTTGAGCAGTCTGCAGATTCTTTCCATCCGGAACACTCGCTGGCAGGTGGACATATGGGAACTGACCATCGAGCCCGTGGGAAAGTTCGCCCTACCGGCCCGCCCTACCGAGCATGCGCGGGCAGTGTGACAGTTTGCAGGCAGCGCCCTGCCCTGCTTACAGACGGGCCAGGGCCTTTTCCAGGGCCACGGTCGACACCGGCCAGGGCAGCTCGCCCACCACCCGAAAACCTCGCCTGCGGGCTTCCAGGGCCATGTCGTGGCGTTTGTCGTCGACCTGGCCGACGAACAGCAACGCCCGTGGCGCAGGCTGGGCCTGCAAGTGCTGGAGCAAGGAAAGGGCGCAGGGTTCAGGCATGCCGTGGTCGAGTACCAGTACATCAACGGTACGCTCACGGCCCAGGCAGGCGGCGGTATTGACCAGGTCGTCGCTCAGCCGCACGTTGAACACGCCCTGGGCATTGAAGGCCTGGTGCAGGGGGATCTGGTGGAAGGGGCGGGCTTGGTGGATGAGCACGTGGAGGCTGCGCATGGGCTTCTCCGGGCAGAGGTGAAACCTGCACTCTAGGGATGGCCATGCGCCGGCTGAATAGGAAATATCCGAGAAAGCGCCGGGTATTTTCTCGAATATTGGGGCTGCTTTGCAGCCCATCGCGGCCCAAGGCCGCTCCTACAGGGTTCGTACGCCCTCTGTAGGAGCGGCCTTGTGCCGCGATGGGCCGCAAAGCGGCCCCGGCGGTGCATGCCTTACAGCGGCTTACCGCGGTTACCGTGCTGGCTGACGAAGGCCTGTACGGCTTTCAGGTCGTTGGCCAGTACCGTGCAGCGCTCTTCGCGGCTGAACAGGTCGCTGAGGTGGGCTGGCAGCTCCAGCGCCTTGCCGACGCCGGCCTTTTCCACTGCCTCGGGGAACTTGACCGGGTGCGCGGTACCCAGCACCACCATTGGCGTGTCCAGGCTGCGGCGGCACTCGCGGGCAGCCTTGACGCCGATGGCGGTGTGCGGGTCGAGCACCTCACCGGTGCTGGCGAACACTTCGGCGATGGTCTCGCAGGTTTGCTCGTCGGTGACGGCCAGCGAGTCGAACAGCTTGCGTGCTTCGGTCCAGCGGTCCTGCTCGACGCTGAAGCCGCCACCTTGCTTGAAGGTAGCCATCAGTTCGGCAACCGCTGCGCCATTGCGCCCATGCAGGTCGAACAGCAGGCGCTCGAAGTTGGACGAAACCATGATGTCCATGGACGGCGACAGGGTCGGGTGCAGGGCATCCTTGACGTACTGGTTGCCGCTCATGAAGCGGTGCAGGATGTCGTTGCGGTTGGTGGCCACCACCAGCTGGCTGATCGGCAGGCCCATGTTGCGCGCCAGGTAACCTGCGAAGATGTCGCCGAAGTTGCCGGTCGGCACCGAGAACGCCACCGAACGGGCCGGGCCGCCCAGCTGCAGGGCTGCATGGAAGTAGTAGACGATCTGGGCCATGATCCGCGCCCAGTTGATCGAGTTCACTGCCACCAGGCGTGTGCCCTTGAGGAACGACTGGTCGGCGAAGCTGGCCTTGACCATTTCCTGGCAGTCGTCGAAGTTGCCTTCGATGGCGATGTTGTGGATGTTGTCACCGAGGATGGTGGTCATCTGCCGGCGCTGAACTTCCGACACACGCTGATGCGGGTGCAGGATGAAGATGTCGACGTTGTCGCAGCGGCGGCAGCCTTCGATGGCGGCCGAACCGGTATCACCACTGGTGGCACCGACGATTACCACGCGCTCGTTGCGCTTGACCAGCACGTGGTCGAGCAGGCGGCCGAGCAGTTGCAGGGCGAAATCCTTGAACGCCAGGGTCGGGCCGTGGAACAGCTCCATCACCCACTCGTTGCCGTTGAGCTGGCGCAGCGGCGCCACCGCGGCGTGGGCGAAGTTGCCGTAGGTTTCTTCGAGGATCTTCTTGAAGTCGGCGTCAGCGATGCTGCCGGTGACGAACGGGCGCATCACCCGGAAAGCCAGCTCGTGGTATGGCAGGCCGGCCCAGGAGGCGATTTCTTCCTGGGTGAAGCGTGGCAGGTTCTCGGGAACGTACAGGCCGCCGTCGGTGGCAAGGCCGGCCAGCAGCACGTCTTCGAAGTTCAGGGCCGGAGCCTGGCCGCGGGTACTGATATAGCGCATGGGTGCAAACCTTCGATGCTGGGCGCGGGCCGCCGTCGCGGCCCGCCGCCGGAATTAATTGAGCTGTTCGACGCGGATGCGTACAACCGGGCCAACCACGTCCTGCAGGGCTTCCAGGGCGACGATGGCATCGTTGATGCGCTGCTCGACCACACCGTGGGTCAGCAGGATCATCGGCACCAGGCCGTCCTGCTCCTCGGCTTCCTTCTGCATGATCGACTCGATGTTGATGCCGCGCTCCGAGAGGATGCTGGCCACCTGGGCAAGCACGCCCGGGTGATCCTTGGCCTGGATGCGCAGGTAGTAGGCGCTTTCGCAGGCTTCGATCGGCAGGATCGGGTGAGCCGACAGCGAGTCTGGCTGGAAGGCCAGGTGCGGCACGCGGTTTTCAGGGTCGCTGGTCATGGCGCGGACCACGTCCACCAGGTCGGCCACCACCGAGGACGCGGTCGGCTCCATGCCGGCGCCGGCGCCGTAGTACAGGGTCGAGCCTGCAGCGTCACCATTGACCATCACCGCGTTCATCACGCCGTTGACGTTGGCGATCAGGCGATCAGCCGGGATCAGCGTCGGGTGCACGCGCAGCTCGATGCCTTCGGCGGTGCGACGAGCCACACCCAGGTGCTTGATACGGTAGCCCAGGGCTTCGGCGTAGTTCACGTCAGCGGTGGTCAGGCGGGTGATGCCTTCGGTGTAGGCCTTGTCGAACTGCAGCGGGATGCCAAAGGCGATGGACGCCAGGATGGTCAGCTTGTGCGCGGCATCGATGCCTTCGACGTCGAAGGTCGGGTCGGCTTCGGCATAACCCAGCGCCTGGGCTTCGGCCAGCACGTCGGGGAAGGTGCGGCCCTTCTCGCGCATTTCGCTGAGGATGAAGTTGCCGGTGCCGTTGATGATGCCGGCCAGCCAGTTGATGCGGTTGGCCGACAGGCCTTCGCGGATCGCCTTGATAACCGGGATGCCACCGGCCACGGCCGCCTCGAAGGCGACGATGACGCCCTTCTCGCGGGCCTTGGCGAAGATCTCGTTGCCGTGCACGGCAATCAGCGCCTTGTTGGCGGTGACCACGTGCTTGCCGTTTTCGATGGCCTTGAGCACCAGGTCACGGGCGATGGTATAGCCACCGATCAGCTCGATGACGATGTCGATTTCGGGATTGGTCGCGACTTCGAACACATCAGCGGTAATGGGGGTACCGGTAATCTGGCAGTTCGGGTTCTGCGAGCGCATGGCAATCTGTGCCACTTCAATACCGCGCCCGGCACGGCGGGCAATCTCCTCGGCGTTGCGCTGAAGTACATTGAAGGTACCGCCACCGACGGTCCCCAACCCACAGATGCCTACTTTGACCGGTTTCACTGTGAACTCCCCATTGAACGGCCGGCACCTGCGCCGACCGTGAAACATGCCGTCACCCCATGACGACGGCGTACTGAATTGGTTACTTGGCTGCTTGTTGCTGGCCAGCCAGGACCAGCTTGGCCACTTGCGGTGCCGGCTGGTAGCCCGGAATCACCTGACCGCTTTCCAGCACGATGGCCGGCGTGCCGTTGACGCCGATCGACTGGCCCAGGGCAAACTGCTTGCCCACCGGGTTGGTGCACTTGGCGGCCTTGATTTCTTTACCCTCGACCATCTTGTCCATCGCCGCGCGGCGGTCGCTGGAGCACCACACTGCCTGCAACTGCTCGTCACCCGGCGAGCCCAGGCCCTGGCGCGGGAACGCGACGTAGCGCACCTCGATGCCGCGCTTGTTCAGCTCGGGCACTTCGGCGTGCAGCTTGTGGCAGTAGGGGCAGGTGGTGTCGGTGAACACGGTGATGTGCGACTTGGTCTCGCCCTTGGCCGGGTACACAACCATCTCCGCAGCCGGGATGCCGTTGATCAGCTTGGCGATGCCCTGGCGTTCGGTTTTTTCGGTGAGGTTGACCGGTTTGCCGTCCTGGATCTGGAACAGGTAGCCCTGCATCACGAACTGGCCGTCGGCGCTGGCGTAAAGCACTCGGCCGCCTTGCAGCTTGACCTCGTACAGGCCGTTGAGCGGGCTGCTGGCAACGCTTTCGACCGGCACTTCCAGCGACAGGTTCTGCAACGATTTGCGGATCGCCTGTTCGGCGTTGGCATTGCCATCGCTGGCCGCGGCGGCGGCAAAGGTACTGGCCAGCGCCAGGGCGGCGGCGGCGAAAATCTGGGTCACGCGCATGGGGAACTCCTGAGGGCGGACGGGGCCGACGGGGCATGCCTGCGGGGTGAAACGCGGCGTTCGGGCGGCCCTTGCAACAAACCGCCCAAGCCTACCACAACACAGGCCCGCAGAATGGCCCCCCATGCACCAGTCGGCGGAACATGAATATCATTCATCCACGCGGGTGGTGCTGGGCGTGCAGCTGCTGCAGGCGGGCCTTGGCCACGTGAGTGTAAATCTGTGTGGTAGACAGGTCGCTATGGCCAAGCAGCATCTGCACCACGCGCAGGTCGGCGCCGTGGTTGAGCAGGTGGGTGGCGAAGGCGTGGCGCAGGGTGTGCGGCGACAGCGGCTTGTCGATGCCGGCCACCCGTGCATGGTGCTTGATGCGGTGCCAGAAGGTCTGGCGGGTCATCTGCTCGCCGCGCTGGCTGGGGAACAGCACATCGCTGGGGCGGCCATTGAGCAGTTCGGCGCGGCCGTCGCGCACATAGCGCTCGATCCACACCACCGCTTCTTCACCCATGGGCACCAGGCGCTCCTTGCTGCCCTTGCCCATCACCCGCAGCACGCCCTGTCGCAGGTTGACCTGATCGAGGGTCAGGCTGACCAGCTCGGTGACCCGCAGGCCACAGGCATACAGCACCTCGAGCATGGCGCGGTCGCGCTGGCCGATGGCCTCGCTGCGGTCTGGGGCCTGCAACAGGGCCTCTACGTCGGCTTCGGACAACGACTTGGGCAGCGGGCGACCCAGTTGCGGCATGTCTACCTGCAGTGTCGGGTCGACGCCGATCATGCGTTCGCGCAGCAGGTAGCGGTAAAAGCCACGCACGCCGGACAGAAAGCGCGCCGTCGAGCGCGGCTTGTACGCCTGGTCGAAGCGCCAGGCCAGGTGATCGAGGATCAACTCGCGGCCGGCGTCGGGCAACGCCACGCCTTTTTCCTGCAGCCAGCCGTTGAACAGGGCCAGGTCACTGCGGTAAGAGGCGCGGGTGTTGTCGGACAGGCCTTTTTCCAGCCACAGGGCGTCGAGGAACTGGTC
This sequence comes from Pseudomonas fakonensis, assembly GCF_019139895.1. Classification (GTDB taxonomy): domain Bacteria; phylum Pseudomonadota; class Gammaproteobacteria; order Pseudomonadales; family Pseudomonadaceae; genus Aquipseudomonas; species Aquipseudomonas fakonensis. Next base: position 4,836,402 of record NZ_CP077076.1, read on the forward strand.
GATCAGGGGGTGGTCGAGGGCGGGCATGCGCAGCTGCTGGATATTGGAGGTGGGCCTAGTGTTTCACAACGGCTTGGGAGTTGTCGTGATCAATAGGACCTTGATCGGCCGACGCTGCTCTTGTGGGAAGCGGCCTTGCCGGGGCGCCGTCCGGTCGAGATGGGGCGCGAAGCGGCCCCAAGGCCTCGGCCTCATGCAAAATTGCCGGGGCTGCTGCGCAGCCCATCGCGACACAAGGCCGCTTCCCACAGGGGCCGCGGTGCATCTGTGAGACCAGCTCTCTGCGCGACAGCGCAGCCCGCAGGACTGGGTGATCTCCTACAGGGACAACACAGCTTCGCAACCACTCATGCCTGCGGCAACACCGGCACCGGGCGCTTGTCCTCGTCGATGGCGACGAAACTGAACACCCCGTGGATGGCCCGCTCGCGGCCGTCGAGGTACATGTTCTCGACGAACACATCCACCTGCACCTGCAGGCTGGTGTTGCCGACTTTCACCACCGTGCCGACCAGCTCGACGATGGTGCCGGCCGGGATCGGGTGCTTGAAGTCGATGCGGTCGGTGGAAACGGTCACCAACGGCAGGCGGCAGAAGCGCGTGGCGGCGATGAACGAGACTTCGTCCATCCAGGCCAGGGCAGTGCCGCCGAACAAGGTGTTGTGGTGGTTGGTGGTGTTGGGGAATACCGCTTTGGTCACGCGGGTCACCGACAGTTCGGTGCGGCGCTGGATTTCCTGGTCGCGGGAGGTGGTCATGGGCAGGCTCGCAAGGATGAAGGTGGGCCAGAAAGCAAAAAAGCAGCCCGAAGGCTGCTTTTTTCTCGCAAGGTGGCCTAGGCCACCCGGCAAACTGTCATCAGGACAGTTTTTCCTTGATGCGAGCGGCTTTGCCGGACAAGTCGCGCAGGTAGTACAGCTTGGCTTTACGCACGTCACCACGACGTTTCACGGCCAGGCTGTCGATCTGCGGGCTGTAGGTCTGGAAGGTACGCTCTACGCCAACGCCGCTGGAGATCTTGCGCACGGTGAAGGCGCTGTTCAGACCGCGGTTACGCTTGGCGATAACGACGCCTTCGAAAGCCTGCAGACGCGAGCGGTCGCCTTCCTTCACTTTAACCTGGACGACAACGGTGTCGCCTGGTGCGAAGGTAGGGATCTCTTTGCTCATCTGTTCAGCTTCGAGCTGCTGGATGATCTTGTTGGTCATGCTGTGCTCCTAAGATGGATACGCGATCCACCATCGATACGTTTAACTATCGTCCCGCTCGCGGAGATATTCCTCGAGCAGCTTCTTCTCTTCTCCAGAAAGCGAGCGACTTTCCAGAAGATCGGCGCGTCGTTCGAAGGTCCTACCAAGGGACTGCTTCATCCGCCAACGCCGGATATGTGCATGGTTGCCACTTAGCAACACGTCGGGAACACGCTGATCCGCATACACCTCAGGTCGGGTGTAGTGCGGGCAATCCAGCAGACCGTCGGTGAAAGAGTCTTCCTCCGCCGAGTCCACATGCCCTAAAGCTCCGGGCAGCAGCCGTGTAACCGCATCGATCAGTACCATGGCCGGCAGCTCGCCACCGGAAAGCACATAGTCACCAATCGACCACTCCTCATCGACATGAGCCTCGATAAAGCGCTCGTCGATGCCTTCATAACGACCGGCGATCAGGATCAACGATTCCTGTTCGGCCAGGCCTTTGACCGCCTGCTGAGTCAGCTTGCGGCCTTGTGGCGAAAGGTAGATCACCTTTGCCGCAGCTCCAGTCGCCTGCCTGGCGCTAACCAGGGCGTCTTCCAGAGGCTTGATCTTCATCACCATGCCCGGACCACCGCCAAACGGCCGATCATCCACGGTGTGGTGGCGATCTGTGGTGTAGTCCCGCGGGTTCCAGCAGGTCACTTGCAGCAACCCCTGTTTCACCGCGCGGCTGGTAATGCCGTACTCCGTGATGGCCGAGAACATCTCGGGGAACAACGTGATGACGTCTACGCGAAGGTTACCCATCGTTTAGAAGTCCGCGTCCCACTCAACCCGCATCACGCCTGCTTCCAGGTCGATGTCGAGCACGCATTGCGCCGTATAGGGCAACAGACGCTCGCGATCATCCAGGCTGCCTGCGCAGGGTTTGACCACCATTACATCGTTCGCGCCGGTCTCCAACAGGTGATCGATCGTGCCGAACAGCTGTTCGTCCTGATTGATGACCTTCAGGCCCACCAACTGGTACCAGTAGTACTCGTCAGCTGCCAGGTTGGGCAAAAGGCTGCGCGGGATGCAGATTTCGAAGCCGCTCAGAAGACGGGCTTCTTCACGATCATCGAGGCCTTTCAATTTAACGACCAGACCCTTTGCAGAGCCACGACCGTTGACCAGCTCGACCTGTTTTACCTTGCCTTCGTGCCGTAGCGTCCAGCGCGGGTAATCCAACAGGTTTTCAATCGGATCGGTAAAGGAAAACACCTTCACCTCGCCGCGAACGCCGTGAACCGAAAAAATCTTGCCAACGACGATCAGGTCGTCAGCCTTTTCTGGCGTCGCGTTCATACTGCTCAGGCTGCGGCCTTGGCAGCTTCCTTCAGCAGCTGAGCAACACGCTCAGACGGCTGCGCGCCCTGGCTCAGCCAGTAGGTGACGCGTTCCTGGTTGACCGACAGCTTGACTTCGGCGCCCGATGCGATCGGGTTGAAGAAGCCTACGCGCTCAACGAAACGGCCGTCACGGGCGTTACGCGAGTTGGTCACGGTCAGGTGGTAGAAAGGGCGCTTTTTCGAGCCGCCACGGGCAAGACGGATGGTTACCATGTGAACATCGTTCCTATAGTCGGTGCTGCAAAACTGAATGCCCAATGGGCACACGGGTGCCCAAAAGGCCGCATATTCTCGGGGAATACACGGACATTTGCAAATGCCTTTTTCGGCGAGCGCCTGGCCCACCGTTCAGTCCTGCCGGTTGAAGCCGCCTGACGGCGGCCATGTTCCCGCCAAAGCGGGGGTCTGGCCGGCCTCCCTATATAAAGGAAGCCCGCCGGATTGGTTACATTTTCGGCATACCGCCACCGGGCAGCATGCCGCCAAGGCCGCGCATCATCTTGGTCATGCCGCCCTTGGCGGAGAATTTCTTCATCATTTTCTGCATCTGCTTGTGCTGCTTGATCAAGCGGCCGATATCCTGCACCTGGGTGCCGGAACCCAAGGCGATGCGGCGCTTGCGCGAACCGCTGATCAGGTCGGGGTCGCGGCGCTCGGCAGGGGTCATGGAGTTGATGATCGCCTCCATCTGCTTGAACTGCTTCTCGGCGGCGCCCTGGGCGTTGCCCATCTGCGACAGGTTCATGCCACCGATGCTCGGCAGCTTGTCCATCAGGCCACCAAGGCCGCCCATGTTCTTCATTTGCTGCAACTGGTCGCGGAAGTCTTCAAGGTCGAAGCCCTTGCCCTTCTTCAGCTTTTTCGCAAGCTTGTCGGCCTTGGCCTTGTCGATGTTCTGCTCGGCCTGCTCGATCAGGCTGAGCACGTCGCCCATGCCGAGGATGCGCGAGGCGATACGGTCAGGGTGAAACGGCTCCAGGGCCTCGGTCTTCTCGCCCATACCGATGAACTTGATCGGCTTGCCGGTGATGGCGCGCACCGACAGCGCAGCACCGCCACGGGCATCACCGTCGACCTTGGTCAGCACCACGCCGGTCAGCGGCAGGGCGTCGCCGAAGGCCTTGGCGGTGTTGGCGGCATCCTGGCCGGTCATGGCATCGACCACGAACAGCGTCTCGATCGGCTTGACCGCAGCGTGCAGGGCCTTGATCTCGTCCATCATGTCGGCGTCGACGTGCAGGCGACCGGCGGTATCGACGATCACCACGTCGATGAACTTGAGCTTGGCTTCGCGAATGGCCGCCTCGGCGATGGCCACCGGCTTCTGGCTGATGTCGGACGGGAAGAAGGTCACGCCGATGTCGTTGGCCAGGGTTTCCAGCTGCTTGATCGCCGCCGGGCGGTAGACGTCGGCCGACACCACCATCACGCTCTTTTTCTTGCGTTCTTTCAGGTGGCGGGCCAGCTTGCCGGCGGTGGTGGTCTTACCGGCACCTTGCAGGCCGGCCATCAGCACCACCGCCGGTGGCGCGCTGTTCAGCGTCAGCTCTTCGTTGGCGGCGCCCATCAGGCTTTCGAGCTCGGCCTGGACGATCTTCACGAAGGCCTGGCCCGGAGTCAGGCTGCGCGAAACTTCAGTGCCGACCGCACGCTCCTTGACGCTGTTGACGAAATCCTTGACCACCGGCAGGGCGACGTCGGCCTCGAGCAGGGCCATGCGCACTTCGCGCAGCGTGTCCTTGATGTTGTCTTCGGTCAGCTTGGCCTTGCCGGTGACATGGCGCAGCGTCTGTGACAGGCGGTCGGTCAGGTTTTCGAACATGGTGATCCTTTCAGGCCCAGTGAAGCCGAGGTTTTTCAGGTGCCCGTAGCAACGTGCAATTATATTGGACACAGCAAGGCGGCGATTATAGCGGAGACTGCCAGCTGCGCACACCTTGGCGCCGGGTCTCTGGACATTCGGTGGCCTCTTCGCGGGCATTGCATAACCCTCAATCCTGCGCGGCACCTGTAGGAGCCGGCTTGCCGGCGATGAGGCCGGCACAGGCGCCACAGGGTTCCCCGCCCCCGCGATTGATACGCAGTCTTCCTTGCCCACCGGGTTCTATGCCAAACTCCGTCCCTTTAGGGCTTGCCTGCCAGGACTTATGCTCTCTTCACCCAGCCTCATTCCCAACCTTATCGCCGCCTTCCTTTATGTGGCCGCGACGGTCTTCCAGGCCACCGGCCTTGCCCGTGGTGTCAAGGCAGACAAGCGCCTGCTCGGCCTGCTCGGTGTATTGGCCGTGCTTGCCCAGGGCGGCGCGCTGTTCTTCCAGCTGATCACCCCGTTGGGCCTGAGCCTGGACTTCTTCAGCGCCGCCAGCCTGATCGCCGTGGCCGTCATCGCCTTGACCCTGCTCGCCTGCCTGAGCATCCCGGTGGAGAACCTGCTGGTGCTGCTGTTCCCGCTGGGGGCTGTCACCGCCCTGCTGGCCCAGTTCGCCCCGCCGGGCACGGTGCCGCTGATCAACGAAGAACCTGGCATCCTCGCCCATATTCTGCTGTCTATCCTGGCCTACGGCCTGTTCACCATCGCCGTGTTCCAGGCCCTGCTGCTGCTGCTGCAGGACCGCCAGTTGAAGAACAAGCACCCGTCCGGCATGATCCGCAACTTCCCGCCCCTGCAAACCATGGAGAGCCTGCTGTTCGGCTTCCTCTGGGCCGGCTGGGTCCTGCTGTCGCTGTCGTTGATTTCCGGCTGGCTGTTCCTCGACAACCTGTTCGCCCAGCACCTGGTGCACAAGACCCTGCTGGCCTGCGTGGCCTGGGTGGTGTTCAGCGTGCTGCTGTGGGGCCGCACCCGCCTGGGCTGGCGTGGCCACAAGGCAATCCGCTGGACCCTGGCCGGTTTCTGCCTGCTGATGCTGGCCTATTTCGGCAGCAAGCTGGTCCGCGAATTCATCCTGCACATCTGACGGCCGAATATGGACACCCTGCCGTACGCCCCGCTGCTCGGCACCCTCGCACTGGCCCTGCTGTGGTCGGCGCTGTTCACCGCCGTGGACATCGCCCGCCAGCAGCTCAACGGCCATGGCGAACCTTCGCTACCGGCCCAGGCCCTGGTGCTGTGCGCCAGTTTCGGCAAGCTGCTGGTACTGGGCCTGGCCTGCCTGATCGGCCAGCGCTACAACGGTGAGCACGGCTTCTGGACGGCCGGCCTGGCAGGTGCAATCACCCTGCTGGTACTGGCCGAATACCTGCCCCGGCGCCTGGCCAGGCGCAACCCGCAGGCATTTGTCAGCCTCGGTGCCAGCCTGCTCAAACTCCCGCTCACCCTGCTGCAGCCGCTGGCCTGCGTGCTGGACGGCATCGCCCGGCTGATCCTGCGCCCGTTCCGCGTGCAGCCCAACGCCGTGGCACTGCACCCGCAGCAAGAAAGCGACGAGTTCGACGACGAGCCTCAGGAGCCCGCCCGCCACGGCCTGCTCGAAGGCCTGCAGGCACTGGACAAGGTCACCGTCAACGACATCCTGATCCCGCGCAACGAAGTCGACGGCATCAACCTCGACGACCCCATCGAGCAGATCATCGAGCAGTTGATCGTCAGCCGGCATACCCGCCTGCCGGTGTACCACAACGACATCAACCAGGTTGAAGCGGTGCTCAACACCAAGCTCATCAGCCACCTGCTGCCACGCGCAGAACTCACCCTCGGGCAGTTGCAGGCCGCCTGCTACGAGCCCTACTTCGTCCCCGAGAGCACGCCCCTGCAGCTGCAACTGCTGAACTTCCACAAGCAGCAGCGGCGCATGGGCGTGGTGGTGGACGAGTACGGCGAAGTGCTGGGCATCGTCACCCTGGAGGATATCCTCGAGGAGATCGTCGGCGAATTCGAGGACGAGCACAGCCTCGACAACCCCCACGTCCACCCGCAGCCCGACGGGCGCTTCATCATCGAAGGCACCGCCTCGCTGCGCGAGATCAACCGCTCGCTGGGCTGGCACCTGCCCTGCGACGGCGGGCCGAAAACCCTCAACGGCCTGGTCACCGAGGCACTGGAAAGCATCCCGGAAAGCGCGGTGTGCCTGAAAATCGGCCGCTACCGCCTGGAAATCCTCGAAACCGAGGACAATTGCGCGAGCAAGGTACTGGTCTGGACCGTGACCCGATAGCTATACTCCGGTCACGCTTATCAAGCCCTGCCGCCACGCCCGCTTACCCGCAACCGGCGTTCCACGGCCAGTCCGCACCACTGACACGCCCCGCGGTCCTGCTTCACCACCCCGAACAGTGCCCGCCCCCGCCTCTACCCCCGGGCCATCGTCAGTCGCGCGAACCATAACAATACGCTCCGGCCGCCCTGCGCCTGTCGCCTGGCCGCGCCCTGTGGAGCATCGACTGTCAGGGACCTACACAATGACAACCAGCAGCACCTGCGCCGGCTCTGCCCCGGCGTCCCCGGTCAACTCGCCTGCCCGGGTGGCCACTGCCAGCTTCATCGGCACCGCCATCGAGTTCTACGATTTCTACGTCTACGCCACCGCCGCCGCCCTGGTGATCGGGCCGATCTTCTTCCCGTCTGGTTCCGGCACCGTGCAAATGCTCGCGGCCTTCCTCACTTTCGGCATCGCCTTCCTCGCCCGGCCCTTGGGCTCGGCGCTGTTCGGCCACTTCGGCGACCGCATCGGGCGCAAGTCGACCCTGGTGGCCTCGCTGTTGCTGATGGGTGTGTCGACCACGCTGATCGGCGTACTGCCTGGCTACGACAGCATCGGCATCTGGGCCCCGATCATCCTCTGCGTGCTGCGCTTCGGCCAGGGCCTGGGGCTGGGCGGCGAATGGGGGGGCGCGGCGCTGCTGGCCACCGAGAACGCCCCCGAAGGCAAGCGCGCCTGGTTCGGCATGTTCCCGCAACTGGGCCCGTCGATCGGTTTTCTGGCTGCCAACGGCCTGTTCCTGACCCTGGCGCTGGTGCTCAGCGACGAGCAGTTCCGCGAGTGGGGCTGGCGTATCCCGTTCCTGCTCAGCGCAGCCCTGGTGCTGGTCGGCCTGTATGTGCGCCTGAAACTTGAGGAAAGCCCGGTGTTCGCCAAGGCCGTGGCACGCCACGAGCGGGTGAAAATGCCGGTGGTCGAGCTGTTCAGCCAGTACTGGCTGCCGACCGTGCTGGGCGCCGCCGCCATGGTGGTGTGCTACGCGCTGTTCTATATCTCGACGGTGTTCTCGCTGAGCTACGGCGTGTCGACCCTGGGCTACAGCCGCGAAAGCTTCCTCGCCATGCTGTGCTTCGCAGTGGTGTTCATGGCCCTGGCCACGCCACTGTCGGCCTGGCTCAGCGACCGCTACGGGCGCAAGCCGGTGCTGATCGTCGGCGGCCTGCTGGCGGTGGCTTCGGGCTTTGCCATGGAACCGCTGCTGACCTCTGGTTCCACTACCGGGGTGACGCTGTTCCTGAGCATCGAGCTGTTCCTGATGGGGGTGACCTTCGCCCCGATGGGCGCCCTGCTGCCTGAGCTGTTCCCGACCCACGTGCGCTACACCGGCGCCTCGGCGGCCTACAACCTGGGCGGCATCGTCGGCGCTTCGGCGGCACCGTTCTTCGCCCAGCAGTTGGTAAGCATGGGTGGGTTGAGCTGGGTGGGGGGGTATGTGTCGGCGGCAGCGGTGATCAGCCTGATTGCTGTCTTGTGCCTGAAAGAGACGCGCGATACCGCGCTTTGAGCCGCTGAAAACGATCGCGGGGCAAGCCCGCTCCCACGCGTGCCACAAGGCACAGGTGGGAGCGGGCTTGCCCCGCGATGCATTTCAGGTCAGAACTCGACCTTGACCGCCTGCGCAGCGCGGGTGGCCTTGGCCCGGGCAGCCTCGATCGACTCGTCGCGGGCCAGGCACACACCCATGCGCCGGGTGCCGTTGATTTCCGGCTTGCCGAACAGGCGGATGGCGGTGTCCGGCTCGCTCAGGGCAGCGTTCAGGTTGGCAAAGCTGGTCTGCTGCGACTGGCCTTCCGGCAGGATCACCGCCGAAGCCGACGGACCGAACTGGCGCACGGTCGGGATCGGCAGGCCGAGGATGGCCCGGGCGTGCAGGGCGAACTGCGACAGGTCTTGCGAAATCAGGGTCACCAGGCCCGTATCGTGCGGGCGCGGCGAGACTTCGCTGAACCACACCTGGTCGCCTTTCACGAACAATTCCACGCCGAACAGGCCACGCCCACCCAAGGCATCGGTGACCGCCTGGGCCACCCGCTGCGACTCGGCCAGGGCTTTCGGGCTCATCGCCTGGGGCTGCCAGGACTCCTGGTAGTCGCCCTTCTCCTGGCGGTGACCGACCGGCGCCAGGAAGGTGGTGCCGCCCACGTGGCGCACGGTCAGCAGGGTGATTTCGTATTCGAAGTCGATGAAGCCTTCGATGATCACTCGGCCCTTGCCGGCGCGGCCGCCTTCCTGGGCGTAGTCCCAGGCTTTTTGCAGGTCGTCGGCGCTGCGCAGCAGGCTCTGGCCCTTGCCCGACGAGCTCATCACCGGCTTGACCACGCACGGGTAGCCCAGGTCGGCCACAGCCTTGCTGTAGTCTTCGAAGGTATCGGCAAAGTGGTACGGCGAGGTCGGCAGGTCCAGCTCTTCAGCGGCCAGGCGGCGGATGCCTTCGCGGTTCATGGTCAGCTGGGTGGCGCGGGCGGTTGGCACCACGGTGAAACCTTCGCTTTCCAGCTCAACCAGGGTGGCGGTGGCGATGGCTTCGATCTCGGGGACGATGTAGTGCGGTTTTTCGGCTTCGATCACCGCACGCAGGGCCACGCCGTCGAGCATGTTGATCACATGGCTGCGGTGCGCAACCTGCATGGCCGGGGCGTTGGCATAGCGGTCCACGGCGATCACCTCGACGCCCAGGCGCTGCAGCTCGATCACCACTTCCTTGCCCAGCTCGCCGCAGCCGCACAGCAGTACACGGGTCGCGGTCGGCGACAATGGGGTTCCGATACGGGTCATTTCAGGTCCTCGAAGGCGTCCGGGGCGGCGCTACGGGTGGCGCTGCCCGCTGAAAAAGGACCGGTATTCTACACCCGCGCGAGGCGCTTCGGGGCTGCTTTGCAGTTCATCCCGCAGGTTCAGCTGGCCACGGCTGCCCTGCGCGCCCGCCAGGCCATGATCAACCACACGGCGGTAACGCCGGCGAACTTCGACGCCATGGCGGTGCCGACCACCACCGGCGTGAGCGCGCCGATCATGCCGAAGAAGATGAAGGTGTCCACCGGGATGCTCAGCGCCGAACTCAGCCACAGGCGGTCACGCAAGGGCCGGCGGGTGATGCTGAACACCAGCCAGTCGATCAGCTCGGAAATGAAGAACGCCGTGGCACTGGCCAGGGCAATGGCCGGCTCCGAGGTGACGTAGGACAGCACCAGCGCCACCAGCATCGCCAGCAGCGCGCCATGGCCGTAGCGGGTCTGCACCATGTCGCGCAGGATGAACACCAACCCGCCCCAGGCGGACCAGATCACGTCCAGGTGCGGGGCGCTGGAGAAGGCGTAGTTGATGAGCACCACGCTGCTGATGTAGGCGATGAGGTAGAACATGGGCTTTTGCGATCATTGGGCAAGCCGGGCAGGTTAATGCGTATGGCCATCGCCGGCAAGCCGGCTCCTACAGGCGACCGCGCAATCCTGTAGGAGCCGGCTTGCCGGCGATGAGGGCACCAGCTCAAAAACCGATCACCAACCCCGCCGCCACCGCCCGCTCATGGCAAAGCTTGAGCACCACCCGCCGCTCGGCGTTATCCATGCGCCCCCAGCGGGTGATCTCGTCCACCGTGCGCTGGCAGCCGGTGCAGATATCCTGCTCGTCCAGCGCGCACACGCTCACGCAGGGCGAGGCCACTGGCCGCTCGCGGGGGGCGGCGTCAGTCATCGTCAGCCACCAGGTCGCGGGCATAACGCTCGGCGTTGTGCACGTAATGCGCGGCGCTGGCTTCGAGCATGCGCATCTGCTGCTCGGTGAGCTCGCGCACCACCTTGCCCGGCGAGCCCATCACCAGCGAACCGTCGGGGATGACCTTGCCTTCGGGGATCAGCGCATTGGCGCCGATGATGCAGTGTTTGCCGATGCGCGCGCCGTTAAGTATTACCGCGTTGATGCCCACCAGGCTGTAGTCGTCCACCGTGCAGCCATGCAGCATGGCGTTGTGGCCGATGGTCACGCCCTTGCCCAAGGTCAGCGGCGAGCCCATGTCGGTGTGCATTACCGTACCGTCCTGGACGTTGCTGCCCTCGCCGATGTCGATCAGCTCGTTGTCGCCGCGCAGCACCGCACCGAACCACACGCTGGCACGGGCCTGCAGGCGCACCTTGCCGATCAGCGTGGCGGTGGGGGCGGTCCAACTGGTGGGGTGGGCTTCGACCTTCATGTCGCCCAGACGGTATTTCATGTGTGGCTCCTCAGGGTTTGGCGCAGTCGGCGGGGTTGGCCCCGCTCAGTTCTGGATGAAACGCTCCGGCGGCTGGTGCAGGCTGATGCCGGCGTCGTACAGCAGGTTGACCAGCTCGACGATCATGATCGCCGACAGTCCCCAGATCTTGTAGTCGCCGTAACGGTAGCTGGGCACGTACCAGCTGCGGCCCTGGTAGTCGATACGGTGGGTGTGGTCACGCGGGTCCTGGCGGAAGAACTCCAGCGGCACGGTGAACACTGCAGCGATTTCAGCATCGTTGGCGCGGTATTCGACGTAGTCGGGGATCAGCCCGACGAACGGCGTCACTTTCAGGCCATGCAACGAAATCAGCGGGCTGAGCGGGCCGATCACCTCGACCAGCCCCGGTGGCAGGCCGATTTCTTCCTCGGCCTCGCGCAGCGCGGTGAATACCAGGTCCGGGTCTTCCGGGTCGCGCCGCCCGCCGGGAAATGCTACTTCACCGCCGTGGGTGGACAACCCCTTGGCGCGCAAGGTCAACACCAGCTCCGGCTCTTCGCTGCGGGTGATGGGCAGCAGCACCGCCGCTTCCGGGAAGCGCCGATCCACCTCCAGCGAGGCGGGGGTGTGGTTGCTCATTCGGCGAAGAAGCTCGTCCAGCATTACGCACTCTCGTGTCCAAGGCCTGCCGTGCATGATGCACCAAAAGCCGCGGGGCACCCAAGCCCCGCCCGCCGGGCGCCGCTTGCAGCGGGCGGGCCGGGCGCGCCAAGATAGCTCGAACCTACAGGAATGAAAGCATGAAATTCTGCAGCGCGTGCGGCCAGCCCGTTACCCAGCGCATACCCGAGGGCGACAGCCGCCCGCGGTACGTATGCGACCATTGCCAGACCATCCATTACCAGAACCCCAACATCGTTGCCGGGGTGCTGCCCACCTGGGGCAGCCAGGTGCTGCTGTGCCGGCGTGCCATCGAGCCGCGCCGGGGCTTCTGGACGCTCCCAGCGGGGTTCATGGAAAACGGCGAAACCCTCGACGCTGCCGCCCGTCGCGAAACCGTCGAAGAAGCCTGCGCCCGGGTGGGCGAAACCAGCCTGTACCAGCTGTTCGACCTGCCGCACATCAACCAGGTGCACGTGTTCTTTCGCGCCGAACTTGCCGACCTGGACTTTGCCGTGGGCGAGGAGAGCCTGGAAGTGCGCCTGTTCGAGGAACATGAAGTCCCGTGGGGCGAGCTGGCTTTCCGCACCGTCACGCGCACACTAGAATGCTACTATCGCGACCGCATCAGGCAGCACTACCCCATAGGCCATGAATACCTGCCGCCGATGAACGTTTCGTCGCCCACCACTTGAGTCTTCAGGGATACGGTTTCATGCGCTGGTTGCTTGCCCTTTTCTGCCTCGGAATCGCCTCGCTGTCGCAGGCGGCCTACACCGAAACCATCATCCGCAAGCCGCTTTCGGCGGCGCCGGCGCCCACCACCCCTGCCGCCCCGGCGGTTCAGGAGCGGCTGATCGACAAGGTGCTGGTGCTCAAGTCCGAACGCCGCCTGCAGCTGATCAGCCGTGGCGAGCCACTGAAGACCTACCGCATCTCCCTGGGCAAGCAGCCCAAGGGTGCCAAGGAGCGCGAGGGCGACAAGAGAACCCCCGAAGGCTTGTACTGGCTGGACTGGCGCAAGGTCAGCGACCGCTACAACCTGGCCATGCACATTTCCTACCCGAACATCACCGACGCCGCCAAGGCGCGCCGCGAGGGGGTCAGTGCCGGCAGCATGATCATGATCCACGGCACGCCGATCAACGAGGAGTACCCCGAGTGGTACTTCCACACCTTGGACTGGACCGAAGGCTGCATCGCCATGCGCAACGACGACATGCGCGAGGTGTGGAGCCTGGTCAAGGACGGCACGCTGATCGAGATCAGGCCCTGACGGGGCATAAGCACCGCCCACCTGCAGGAGCGGCCTTGTGTCGCGAAGGGGTGCGTAGCGCCCCCGGTTTCCGGGCATCATGCGTTATCGCCGGGGCTGCTGCGCAGCCCTTTCGCGGCACAAGGCCGCTCCTACAAAGACCGTGCTCAATCTTTGCGAAACGCGCTTGTTACATAACCTTTCGGCAAAGAAATCACCTACAAAACTAAGTAATTTTTCCGACGCCAATCAAGGCACGAGACCGCATCCAGCCGGCTAGACGCATCCATAAAATCCACGCAACCGAGTACCTCAGCCGTACACGAATTGCGGGATTATCCGATGCCCAAAACGCTCAGCCGTGCTCTCACATTGCCCCTGGCCTGCCTTCTGCTGCACCTGGCCAGCCCCTCTGCGGCTTACGCCTCGGACCCGGCCAGCCAGCAACTGCGCGAGCAGCGCCAGGCCACCGAGCATTTCGAACGCCAACAGCGCCTGCACCGCTGGCAACGCCAGGAGCAAGGCAACCAGTCACCCGTTGACAGCTCACCAGACCAGACCGACGGCCCCTGCTTCCCGATAAGCGGCCTGCGCCTGGCCGGCAACCGCCGGCTTTCGGCCAGCGAGCTGGAACGCACCTTGCGCCCGTTGCTGCAGCCCTGCCTCGGCGTACCGGGCATCAACCAGTTGCTGCGCGCCATCACCCAAGGCTACGTACAGGCCGGCTACCCGCTGGCCCGCCCCTACCTGGGCAGCGCGCCCCGGGCCGGCGAGCCGCTGGACATCCTGATCGTCGAAGGCCATGTCGAAGCCATCGAACTGACCGAGCCGCTGCCGTTGTCGCTGCAAGGCGCCTTCCCTGCCCTGCTGGGCCAGCCATTGCACCTGCCCGACCTGGAACAGGGCCTGGACCAGCTCAACCGCCTGCGCGCCTTTGAGGTCACCGCCGAACTGCTGCCCGGCCAGGCGCCCGGAAGCACTCGGGTCGCCATCACCCCGCGCCAGGTGCGCAGCCGCTGGCACCTCGAAGGCCGCTTCGACAACCGTGGCAGCGAACTGACCGGGCGCAATCGCCTCAACCTCGGGCTGGGCATCGACAGCCCGCTGGGCCTGAACGACGACCTGCGCCTGTCGCAGCTTGCGACCGTACTCGGCGCCCCGGGCCAGAGCCGCGGCCTGAGCCTGTACTACAACATCCCCTACGGCCCCTGGAGCTTCACCCTCAACGCCAGCCAGCTGAGCTACAGCGCCCCGCTGCCCAACGGCCTGCAGGCCGAGGGCGGCAGCCGATTCCAGGGTTTGGCCGCCGAACGCCTGCTGTGGCGCAACCAGCACGGCATGCTCAGTGCAGGGGTGCGGCTGGACCGCAAGCAGCTGGAGAACCAGCTCAAGGGCCAGCAACTCAAGCTGCAGAGCACCACGCTCACCACCCTGCATGCCGGGCTCAACCTGCTGTGGCTCGAACACGGCCTGTGGAGCGCCTCGCTGGGTATAAGCCAGGGGCTAGATGCCCTCGGTGCCGACCACGCCATACGCGCCCGCCGCGCCCCGCAGCCGGACTTTCGCAAGTACCGCGCCAGCCTGCTGTACCTGGCCCAGGCGCCACCTGCTCACCCCTGGCGCTGGCAGAGCGAGCTGAACCTGCAGTACAGCCCGGACTTTCTGCCCGCCGTCGAACAGCTGGCGCTCAACGACGACAGCGCCGTGCGCGGCGTACGCCAACTCACCATCACGGGTGCCACTGGCGCCGTCTGGCGCAACACCCTCAGCTACCCCATCAGCTTTTTTTCATCGCCGACGGTGCAGCTGCGCCCATTCCTCGGCGTGGACCTCGGCTGGGCCCGCTTCGACCAGGGCAGCCCCTCGCAACGCCTGGCCGGCAGCGCCATCGGCCTTGAGCTGAGCCTGCCCGGCAACCGCATCCGCCTTGACTACCAGCGCGCGCTGTATGCCAGCGACCTGCGGCGACGGGCACTCGAACCTGGGTACTGGGGCCTGGAGTGGTCCCTCGACCTCTGACTCACCCACAGAAAGGAGAGCACCACAATGACCCATGACTCGACATCACGCCCGCTGCGCCCCGACCGCCTGCGCTGGGCAATTTTCCTCTGCCTGCTGGCACCGCCGGCCCTGCACGCCGCAGCCCCCTTGCAGCCGGCCAGTGGCCCCGGCGGCACACCGATCATCAACAATGCCCACGGCGTGCCGGTGATCGACATCGTCGCGCCCAACGCCGGAGGCCTATCGCACAACCAGTTCCTCGACTACAACGTCGAGCGCCAGGGCCTGGTGCTGAACAACGCCGTGCAGGCCGGCCAGTCGCAACTGGCCGGCGCGCTGGGCGCCAACCCGCAGTTCCGCGGCCAGGCTGCCTCGACCATCCTCAACGAGGTGATCAGCCGCCACGCCTCGCTGATCGAAGGCCCCCAGGAAATCTTCGGCCACGCCGCCGACTACATCCTGGCCAACCCCAACGGCATCACCCTCAACGGCGGCAGCTTCATCAACACCACCCGCGCAGGCTTTTTGGTCGGCACGCCGGTGATCGAGGACCAGCGCATCCAGTACCTCGACACCCTGCAGGCCGACGGCGCGCTTAGCGTGCAGGCCGGTGGCCAGAGCAACCTCGACGGCGCGCTCGACCTGATCGCCCCGCGCATCGACAGCCAGGGCCCCTTGCAAGCCAAGAACGACCTGAACCTCACCGCCGGCCGCAACCGCCTGGATGCCAGCTCCGGCGAAGTGCTGCAGCACCTGCCAAGCACCCCGTCGAGCATCGATGCCAGCCTGTTCGGTGCCATGCGCGCCGGGCGCATCAGCGTGCGCAGCACCGCCGAAGGCGCCGGCGTGCGGGTGGGCGGCGTCGAACTACAGGCCGACGACAGCCTCAGCTTGCACTCGGCCGGTGACCTGCAGCTCACCGCCACCCAGGGCAAGGCCCGGCAGGTCGAAGCCCATGCCGGGCAAAACCTGATACTCGACGCCGACACCCGCGAAAATGTGCAACGCGACCGCGAAGCCTGGAACAAGAAAGCCTGGTTCATCACCACCGAAACCTACAACCGTGACCGCACGCAAACCGACCGCACGCAACAAGGCACGCACTTGCAGGCCAGCGAAAGCCTGTCGCTCGACGCAGGCTCCGACCTGCAACTGACCTCTGCAGAATTGAAGGCCGGCACCACCCTGGCGCTGCACAGCGGTGGTGACATGGTGATCGAGGCCGGTATCGACAGCCGCAAGGTCGAGGAGCAGGTTCGCCACCGCAAGCACCTGTGGCGCGGGGACAGCGACAGCGAGCAGTACAGCGAAAGTGCCAGCGCCAGCACCCTGGAGGGCGGCACCCTGGTGGCCAGCGCGGGGCACAACCTGCGCGTACGCGCCAGCGAACTACGCAGCCAGGGCGACCTGCAACTGCAAGCTCGCCAGGTCGAGGTGGGCGAACAGGCACTCAGCGAAAGTGGCAACCAGCGTGATTACCGCGGCGACCTGGTGTCCGGCACGTTTTTCGGTAACCGCAAGGGTAACGACACCCAGGGCAGCCAGGCCGCCGGCAGCACGCTGCGGGCCGAAGGCAAGCTCGAGGTGGCAGCCGAAGGCATGAGTATTCGCGGTAGCACAGTCAGCAGCGGCGGCGACGCCGTGCTGTACAGCAACAAGGCCGGCTTGACCGTGGAAGCCGCCTATAGCACGCGGCAATCGCAGCAGCACGACCGTAGCAGCCAGGTGTTCGGGCTGACGGGGAAAAGCAGCCAGAGCAAGAGCGATAGTGACGAAGTGCTGGTCAGTGACGTGCGCTCCAGCAGCAACCTGCGCCTGGCCAGCGCCGACGAGCTGAAGGTCAAGGGCGCCACCCTCGCCGCAGGGGGCAAGCTCGAACTGGATGCCAAGGGCCAATTGCGCCTGGAAAGCGCGCAGGCCAGCCACAGCAGCGAGAGCAACGAGCAGCAGCGCTACTTCACCGCCAGCGCCCGGCAAACCCAGCATGCCCAGGACGGCAAACCCGACTCGCGGCAGTTCGAGGCCAGGGTCGGCTACGAGGTGGCCTCGGTCGAGCAGCAGCAATCCGCCACCGGGCAAGTCGCCAGCAGCCTGAGCGGCGCCAGCGTCGACCTGCACAGCGGCGCGCAACTGGTCGCCAGCGGCGCGCAGGTCAAGGCCACCGCCGGCGACCTGACGCTCAAGGCCGCCGAGGTGCAACTGAATGCGGCCCAGGCCAGCGAGCAAAGCAGCACGGTCACTACCCGCAGTGGCGGCGGCCTGGCCGTGACCGGCGGCATCGACCGCGTGGGCAGCGCCTTCGAAGGCCACCACAACCGCGACGGCCTCAGCGAAAGCAGCACCACGGCGCAGGCCAGCGAGCTGAAAGCCAGCGGCGACTTGCACCTTGAGACCGCGCAGCTGGCCAGCGAAGGGGCCAAGGTGCAGGCCGACGGCCAACTGCTGGTGAATGCCGGGCGCATCGACAACCGCGCCGCCGCCGACACCACTGCGCGCGAAACCTCCAGCAACCATTGGCAGGGCAGCCTGGGCGCCAGCATCGAATACCGGGATATTTCCCGGCCCATCGAGCGCCTGGTCGAAGGGCGCGAGGCGGCGCGCTTCCAGCAGGCCGGTATCGAAGATGCCCTGGCGCCCCCCAGCGTGGGCGCAGACTTTGCCATCGAGCACCTGGCACGCCGGCAAACCGACAGCACCAGCACGGCCCGGGCCAGCCAGTTCAGCGGCGCGGCAGTGAAGGTGCAAGCCGACAGCATCCAGGACCAGGGCACCCACTACAGCGCCACCAACGGCCAGTTGCGCATCGACGCCAACCAGCATCAGTTGCTGGCAGCCAGCGACCAGCAGCGCCACGAGGTGCACCGTACCGATGTGGCGGGCGGCCTGCGGGTCGACACCAGCACCGGCGAGGACATCAACGGCCGCCT
The DNA here is from genome assembly GCF_019139895.1 of Pseudomonas fakonensis. GTDB lineage: Bacteria > Pseudomonadota > Gammaproteobacteria > Pseudomonadales > Pseudomonadaceae > Aquipseudomonas > Aquipseudomonas fakonensis. The sequence goes on from NZ_CP077076.1 coordinate 4,854,224, forward strand.
CGAAGGCAAGCTCGGCACCTTGAGCGACGTGCAGACCACCACCCTCGCCCGCCCGGGCAGCCTGCTCGGCCAGACCGGCATCCAGGTGCAACTGGGTAGCGATGGCCGTTACGAAGGCACGCGCATAGACGCAGGCAGCGGCCCGGCCAGCCTCGTCAGCGGCGGCAAGCTGACCCTGGCCGCCGCCCATGACCGCAGCACTCAAGGCAAGAGCCAACTGGACGCCAGCCTGTGGGCCAAAGGCGGCAACCGCCCCGGCAGCACCGGGCTGGATGCGCGCGGGTACGCCGACTACAGCACCCGCGAAAGCGAAGATGCCACGGCCCAGGTCGCCAGCGTACAGGCCAAGGGCCCGGTGGTGTTGAGCAGCAGCGCCGACCTCAGCGTGGAGGGTGCGCGCATCGGGGCCGCAGGCGATATCACCCTGCATAGCGACGGCACAGTGAAGGTGCTGGCCGCCAACAGCAGCCACCGGGCCAGCGGCAACACCCTGGGTGGCGGCCTGGAGGTGGCGCTGACCCAAGGCACCGGCAAGGGCGGCGGCCTGGGTGGCCACTTCACCAGCGCCAAGGTGGATGAAGACAGCCAGCAGGCGGTGAACGCCCATTTCGCAAGCCAGGGCAGCCTGCAGCTCACCAGCCTTGCCCGTGATGACCAGGCCCTGCAGGTGCAAGGGTTGCAGGCCAGCGCCGCGCGAATTGGCCTGGACGCACGCAATGGCGGCTTGCTGGTGGAGGCCTCCAGTCAACGGGACTGGCGCAACAACCTCGACGTCACCGCCGGCGCAGGCCTGCGCCTGAACCGTGGCGAAACCACCGACAAGGACATCCGCGCCCTGCACGGCCGGGTGCAGGTAGCCGTGGACAAGCGCGACAACCAGACCTGGAACGACAGCACCCTGCGCGCCGACCACATCGAGCTGAACAGCCGCGGCGACACCCGCATCGAGGGCGCAAGGCTTGAGGCCGAGCGTATCGAGGGCAAGGTGGGCGGCGACCTGCTGGTGGCCAGCCGCAAGGACCGGGTCGACAGCCTGACGGTCGCCGTCGACGGGCGCCTGAGCCAGGAGAAGAACCCCCAGGGCCATATCAATGCCGCCAGTGCGCTGGCCGGGCCCGCCTCGGGCAAGGTGCGGGAAAAGGCCGGCAAGGCCCTGGCCCGCAGCGAGCCTGCACTCTCCCCCACCGTCAAGGTGCAGGTCAGTCGCCAGCAGCGCGACAGCGTCACCCGGCAGACCACCCTGGCCGGCAGCCAGGGCATCGACCTGAAAGTCGGCGGCGATACCCGCCTGGTGGGCGCCCGGTTGCAGGCCAGTGAAGGCAGCGTGGCGCTGGGCAGCAGCACTGTCACCCGCGAAACCCTGACCGGCAGCGATTCGCGCCGGGATGTGTCGGTGGACCTGAGCAACTCGCCGGTCGATATCGGCACTGCCCTGGTTGGCAGCTTCAAGGACAAGGGCGCCGCGCAGGGTGAAAACGCCCTCGACCTGGGCCTGCTGCGCACCAGCGGCTACAGCCGCAACACCGAGCTGACCTCGAGCATCGACAGCAAGCGTTAAACCACAGGGCCCGGGTAAGCCCGTAATGTTGTTCACTTAAATGAGGTGTTTTCTGCATTGGGGCTGCTGTGCAGCCCATCTCGACCGGACGGCGCCCCGGCAATCTCAAATGAACAGCATTACGGGCGTGCCCGGGCTTTTACATCCAACCTGCCGATAATGTGCGAGCGCCCACTGCAGTTACAGTCCTGCAATGTAATCATCATGATCGCGTTCTAAAGTCGGCTTTCTGCGTTATTCCAGACAAGAAAGGACACCTGATGAGTCGAGACAGCGGCGACAACCTGGACCGCAACCACGCCGGCAACCTGCCGATGGCAAGCGTCATGGACGCCTACCTGAGCCGGCGTAGCGTCATCCGCGGCAGCCTCGGTGCAGCCATTGCGATGATCGCCGGCACCGGCCTGACCGCCTGCTTCGATGGCAGCACCGGCAAGCCGGCGCCCACCCCGCAGCCAAGCAAGCCCAAGCTCGGCTTCCAGTCGATCAAGGGCTCGCGCACCGACGCCTGCGCCATCGCCCCCGGCTACAGCGCCCACGTACTGGCGCCCTGGGGCACGCCGCTGAACAGCAACGGCGCCGCCTGGAAAGCCGACGGCAGCAACAGCGCCAGCGATCAGGCCAACGCCATGGGCATGCACCACGACGGCATGCGCTTCTTCCCCATCGACGGCAGCTCCGACGACGGCCTGCTGGCGATCAACTTCGAATACATCGACACCGCCGCCCTGCACCCCCACGGCCCGACCAACGCCATCAGCGGCCAGCGCCCGGCCGAAGAAGTGCGCAAGGAGATCAACGCCCATGGCGCCGGCGTGGTGCGCATCCGCAAGGTCAGCGGGCGCTGGCAGGTGGTCGACAACGACCCGCTCAACCGCCGCTTCACCACCGCCACGGTGATGGACATCGCCGGCCCCCTGCGCGGCACCGACCACGTGCGCACGCGCTTCTCCCCGGCCGGCGTCGAATGCCGCGGCACCAACAACAACTGCGGCAACGGCTACACCCCGTGGGGCACCTACCTCACCTGTGAGGAGAACTGGCCCGGCATTTTCGTCAACACTGCCAGCCGCCCGGCCGACCAGGTACGCATCGGCGTTGCCGCGACCGCCGGCCAGTACCGTTGGGAAAGCGCGGCGGGTGATGCCAGCGAGGTGGACGACGAGTTCGCCCGCTTCGATGTCACCCCCAAGGGCGCCAGCGCCAGCGACGACTACCGCAACGAGGCCAGCACCTTCGGCTACATCGTCGAAATCGACCCATACAACAGCGCCACCCGCGCAGTGAAGCGCACGGCGCTCGGGCGTTTGCGCCATGAAGGCTGCTGCCCGGGCCTGGCGGTGGCCGGCAAGCCGCTCACCTGGTACACCGGTGACGACTCCAACAACGAGTACCTGTACAAGTTCGTCTCCGATGCCGTGTGGGACCCGGCCGACGCCAAGGCCGCCGACCGCCTGGCAACAGGTGCCAAGTACCTCGACAAGGGCAAGCTGTACGTTGCCCGCTTCAATGCCGACGGCAGCGGCGACTGGCTGCTGCTCGACGTCGCCACGCCAACTCGCGACGGCAAGACCCTCGGCGCGCTGTTCGGCGACCTGCCGGGCATCATCGTCAACACCCGTGGCGCGGCCGATGCCCTGGGCGCAACGCCCATGGACCGCCCCGAATGGACTGCGGTCAACCCGTTGAACGGTGACGCCTACCTGACCCTGACCAACAACAGCGCGCGCAGCGCCGACAAGACCGACAAGGCCAACCCGCGCGGCCCCAACCGCCATGGCCATATCATTCGCTGGCACGACAGCGACGATCACCAGCACTTTGCCTGGGACATCTTCGTGTTTGGTGCCAATGCCGACGGCGGCGCCGACATCAACCGCTCCGGCCTGACCGAAATGAACCAGTTCGCCAGCCCCGACGGCATGAGCTTCGATAGCCGCGGCGTGCTGTGGTTCGAGACCGACAACGGCGAAGAAACCCTGACCCGCTACACCAACGACCAGTTGCTGGCAGTGATCCCCACCGACCTGGTGGATGGCAATGGCAAGCAGGTGCCGATCAACGCGCAGAACCAGGCCGACCTGCGTCGGTTCTTCGTCGGGCCCAATGGTTGCGAAGTGACGGGTATCACCTTCACCCCCGACAACAAGACCCTGTTCATCAATATCCAGCACCCGGAGAACTGGCCGTCCACGGACGTGGCTACCGATGTGACCCCAGCGGGGAGCAAGGTGCGGCCGCGCTCGTCGACCGTGGTGATCCAGCGGCTCGATGGCGGGGAGATAGGCACGGCCTGAAAGCCGCTCCCGCAGGTGCAGCGCTGGCTTCAGGCCTGGCGCTGTGCCTGCGATCACCGGCGTAGCCGGTGCCAGCCACCGCGCTGCCCGCATCGCTGGCAAGCCAGCTCCTACAGGACTGCGTCTACCCCGAACCCAGCGCTGTACCTGTAGGAGCAGGCTTGCCTGCGATCACCGGCGCAGCCGGTGCCAGACACAGCAAAGCCTGCATCACCGCCAAGCTCAAACGCATCGCGGGGCAAGGTCGCTCCCACGCAACCGATGAAATTTGCGTGGGAGCGGGCTTGCCCCGCGATAGGTGTTGCGCCGAACCTCAGAAATCGGCCAGCGGCCAGACCTCGTAGGCTGGTGTTTCGTACGGGTGGCTGTGCTTCAGCGCTGCGACCACCTGAGCGATCAGCTCATCGGCCACCACCAGCTCCACCTTCCACTCCTCGACCGTCTCGACTTGGCCGGCTTGCCCAAGGTACGGCTGGCTGCCGTGCAAGGGGCGAAACTGGCCCTGGCCAAGCACTTGCCAGGCACAGTGCTCATAAGCACCGATGCGCCCGCCGCCTGCGGCGAACACAGCAGCCTTGACCACCTCGACATGGCTGCCCGGGACGAAGAAGGCGAGCTTGTACACGCCTTAGTTCACCCACACCCGCGCGTTGCGGAACATACGCATCAGCGCGGCGTCTTCCTGCCACTCATCCGGGCGCCAGGAGTTCTGCACCGCGCGGAACATACGCTCCGGGTGCGGCATCATGATGGTCACGCGGCCGTCGCGGTTGGTCAGGCCGGTGATACCGCGCGGCGAACCGTTCGGGTTGGCCGGGTAGGCCTCGGTGACCTTGCCGTGGTTGTCGACGTAGCGCAGCGCCACAGTGCCGGACAGGTCGGCGGCCAGCAGGGCTTCTTCGCTTGCGAACTCGGCATGGCCTTCGCCGTGGGCGATGGCGATCGGCATGCGCGAACCGGCCATGCCCTGCAGGAAGATCGAGTTGGACTTCTGCACCTCGACCATGGCTACGCGCGCCTCGAACTGCTCCGAGCGGTTGCGCACGAAGTGCGGCCAGTGCTCGGTGCCCGGAATCAGCTCGTGCAGGTTGGACATCATCTGGCAACCGTTGCACACGCCCAGGGCGAAGCTGTCGTTGCGCTCGAAGAAGGCCTGGAAGGCATCGCGGGCACGGGCGTTGAACAGCGCCGACTTGGCCCAGCCTTCACCGGCACCCAGCACGTCGCCGTAGGAGAAGCCGCCACAGGCCACCAGGCCCTTGAACGCTTCGAAGTCGACGCGCCCGGCGAGGATGTCGCTCATGTGCACGTCGATGGCGGCAAAGCCTGCGCGGTCGAAGGCGGCAGCCATCTCGACCTGGCCGTTGACGCCCTGCTCGCGCAGGATCGCCACTTGCGGGCGTACGCCCTTCTTGATGTACGGCGCTGCGATGTCGTCGTTGACGTCGAAGCCGAGCTTGACCGACAGGCCAGGGTTCTCTTCCTCGAGCAGCAGGTCGAATTCCTGGTCGGCGCAGTCGGCGTTGTCGCGCAGGCGCTGCACCTGGTAGCTGGTTTCAGCCCACTGGCGCTGCAGCATGCGGCGGTCATCGTCGAACAGCACTTCGCCGTTCAGGCTGATAGACACTTCGCCGTTGTTGATCGGCTTGCCGATCACTGCCACGCACTCTTCACCCAGGCCAGCGGCGCTGAACTGCGCCAGCACGTCCGGGGTGGCATCCTGGCGAACCTGAATGACCGCACCCAGCTCTTCGTTGAACAGGATGGCCGGCACCTCGCCCTTGCTGTCGGTCAGCGGGTCGAGCTGCAGGTCGAGGCCGCAGTGGCCGGCGAAGGCCATTTCCAGCACGGTGGTCAACAGGCCGCCGTCGGAACGGTCGTGGTAGGCCAGCAGGTGGCCGTCGGCGTTCAGGCCCTGGATCACGGCGAAGAACGCCTTGAGGTCTTCGGCGTCGTCGACGTCCGGTGCTTGTGCCGCCAGCTTGCCGTAGGTCTGGGCCAGGATCGAGGCGCCCATGCGGTTCTTGCCGCGGCCCAGGTCGATCAGGATCAGGTCGGTCTCGCCCTTGTCCAGGCGCAGTTGCGGGGTGAGGGTCTTGCGAATGTCGGTGACCGGGGCGAAGCCGGTGATGATCAGCGACATCGGCGCGGTGACGCTCTTCTCGACGCCCTCATCGCTCCACTTGGTCTTCATCGACATGGAGTCTTTGCCGACCGGGATGGTGATGCCCAGCTCGGGGCACAGCTCCATGCCGACAGCCTTGACGGTGTCGTACAGGCGCGCGTCTTCACCCGGGTGGCCGGCCGCGGACATCCAGTTGGCCGACAGCTTGATGTCGGACAGCTTGCCGATTTGCGCGGCAGCCAGGTTGGTGAGGGTTTCGCCAATGGCCATGCGCCCGGACGCCGGGGCATCCAGCAGCGCCAGCGGGGTACGCTCGCCCATGGCCATGGCTTCGCCGGTGTACACGTCGAAGCTGGTGGCGGTGACGGCAACGTCGGCAACCGGTACCTGCCACGGGCCGACCATCTGGTCGCGGGCAACCAGGCCGGTGATGGTGCGGTCGCCGATGGTGATCAGGAAACTCTTGCTGGCCACGGCCGGGTGGCTGAGTACGCGCCCTACCGCTTCGTCCAGGTCCAGCTGGCTCGGGTCGAAGTCATCGCCCAGCTCTGCTTCGCGGGTGACCGAACGGTGCATGCGCGGCGGCTTGCCCAGCAGCACGTCCAGCGGCATGTCCACCGGGGTGTTGGCGAAGTGGCTGTCGGTAACGGTCAGGTGCGGCTCTTCGGTGGCTTCACCCACCACGGCGAACGGGCAACGCTCGCGCTCGCAAATGGCCTGGAAGCGCTCGAAGTCCTTGGCGCTGACCGCCAGCACGTAACGCTCCTGCGATTCGTTGCTCCAGATTTCGTGCGGGGCCATGCCCGGCTCGTCGTTGGGCACGTTGCGCAGTTCGAAGCGGCCACCGCGGCCACCGTCGTTGACCAGCTCCGGGAAGGCGTTGGAGATACCGCCGGCGCCGACGTCGTGGATGAACGCGATCGGGTTGGCATCGCCCAGCTGCCAGCAGCGGTCGATGACCTCCTGGCAGCGGCGTTCCATCTCAGGGTTTTCACGCTGTACCGAGGCAAAATCCAGGTCGGCCGAGCTGGCACCGGTGGCCACCGACGAAGCGGCGCCGCCACCCAGGCCAATGAGCATGGCCGGGCCGCCGAGCACGATCAGCTTGGCGCCGACGGTGATCTCGCCCTTCTGCACGTGGTCTTCACGGATGTTGCCCATGCCGCCGGCGAGCATGATCGGCTTGTGGTAGCCGCGCACTTCTTCACCGTGGGGGGTGTTGATGCTCTGCTCGAAGGTACGGAAGTAGCCGGTCAGGGCCGGACGGCCGAATTCGTTGTTGAACGCGGCGCCGCCCAGCGGGCCTTCGATCATGATGTCGAGGGCGTCGACGATGCGCTCCGGCTTGCCGTAGGCCTGCTCCCACGGCTGCTCGAAGCCCGGGATGCGCAGGTTGGAGACGGTGAAGCCGGTCAGGCCGGCTTTTGGCTTGGCGCCGCGGCCGGTGGCGCCTTCGTCGCGGATCTCGCCGCCGGAGCCTGTGGAGGCGCCGGAGAACGGGGCGATGGCGGTCGGGTGGTTGTGCGTCTCGACCTTCATCAGGATGTGCACCGGCTCCTGCACCGCACCGTACTGGCGGGTTTCAGGGTTCGGGAAGAAGCGCCCGGCCACACTGCCGACGATCACCGAGGCGTTGTCCTTGTAAGCGGACAACACGCCTTCGTTGTGCATCTGGTAGGTGTTCTTGATCATGCCGAACAGGCTCTTTTCCTGCTCCTCGCCGTCAATGTCCCAACTGGCGTTGAAGATCTTGTGGCGGCAGTGCTCGGAGTTGGCCTGGGCGAACATCATCAGTTCGATGTCGTTCGGGTTGCGCTGCAAGCCCTGGAAGGCGTTGACCAGGTAGTCGATCTCGTCTTCGGCCAGGGCCAGGCCCAGGTCGATGTTGGCTTGCGCGAGCGCTGCGCGGCCACCGCCCAATACGTCGACCGAGGTCATCGGCTTGGGCTGGGCGTGGCTGAACAGGTCGGCGGCGCCTTCGAGCTGGCCCAGTACGCGCTGGGTCATGCGGTCGTGCAGCTCGGCGGCGATGAGTTGCGCATCGGCGTCACTGAGGTTGCCGGCGACGTAGTAGGCGATGCCGCGCTCCAGGCGCTGGATCGACTGCAGGCCGCAGTTGTGGGCGATGTCGCTGGCCTTGCTCGCCCACGGCGAGATGGTGCCCAGGCGCGGCACCACCAGGAACAGGCGGCCGGTCGGCTCCTGTACCGGCACGCTCGGGCCGTACTTGAGCAGACGGCCCAGCACCTGCTGCTGGTCGGCGGTCAGCTCGCCGTCAACGTCGGCAAAGTGGGCGAATTCGGCATACAAACCAGTAACAGCGGGGACTTTCTGGCTCAGTTGCTCGAGTAATTTACCGTGGCGAAAGGCAGAAAGGGCAGGAGCGCCGCGCAGGATCAACATCGTCGGGACAGCCTCAGGGAAGGGGTGTGCTTAGAGGCCGTGCATTCTAGCCTAATTCGCAGGCTTTCGGCACCTGCTCTACGCCAGTGCTGCCGGGCGGTGGAACCGGACCTGAGAGTCAAAAAAAACAGCTGTTTTGCGCGGCCCCTGCATGAACGGGGCCGGTACTGCACAGAACCCGCTAGCAGACAAGCCAGCCGTTGTCGAGATATGGCGGGGGCGGTGCTTTGCGTATACTGCACGCTATGTTCGCCCACACTGCTTTACGCCAGCGTTGCGCCAAATGGCTCTTCGCAACCGGACTCTTCCTGATGCTCGGTGCCTGTGTTGAAAAACCCAGCACCCTAGAACGCGTCAAGGAGGATGGCGTATTGCGCGTGATTACCCGCAACAGCCCGGCCACCTACTTCCAGGACCGCAACGGCGAAACCGGCTTCGAATACGAGCTGGTCAAGCGTTTTGCCGACGACCTGGGGGTCAAGCTCGAGATCGAGACCGCCGACAACCTCGACGACATCTTCAACCAGCTGGGCAAGCCGTCCGGCCCGGTGCTGGCTGCCGCCGGCCTGGTCAGCAGCGAGCGGCGCACCAGCCAGGCGAAGTTCTCCCACCCGTACCTCGAAGTCACGCCTCAGGTCATCTACCGCAACGGCCGTTCGCGCCCCACCGAGGCCAAGGGCCTGGTGGGCAAGAAAATCATGGTGCTCAAGGGCAGCAGCCACGCCGACCAGCTGGCGGAGCTGAAAAAACAGTACCCTGCCCTGGAATACGAAGAGTCCGACGCCGTCGAGGTAGTCGACCTGCTGCGCATGGTCGACGAAGGGCAGATCGACCTGACCCTGGTCGACTCCAACGAACTGGCGATGAACCAGGTGTACTTCCCCAACGTGCGCGTGGCTTTCGACCTGGGCGACGCCCGTGACCAGCGCTGGGCGGTGGCCGCAGGCGAGGACAACAGCCTGCTCAACGAGGTCAACGAATTCCTCGACAAATCGCAGAAGAACGGCACCCTGCAGCGGCTCAAAGACCGCTACTACGGGCATGTCGACGTGCTTGGCTATGTCGGCGCCTATACCTTCGCCCAGCACCTGCAGCAACGCCTGCCCAAGTACGAGAAGCATTTCAAGGCCTCCTCCAAGGTGGAGCAGGTCGACTGGCGCCTGCTGGCGGCCATCGGCTACCAGGAGTCCATGTGGCAGCCCGAGGTCACCTCCAAGACCGGCGTGCGCGGGCTGATGATGCTCACCCAGCGCACCGCCCAGGCCATGGGCGTGTCCAACCGCCTGGACCCGAAACAAAGCATCCAGGGCGGCGCCAAGTACTTCATCCTGGTCAAGGAACAGCTCGACGACAGCATCCAGGAACCGGACCGCACCTGGTTCGCCCTGGCCGCCTACAACGTTGGCAGCGGCCACCTGGAAGACGCCCGCACCCTGGCCAAGCGCGAAGGCCTGAACCCGAACAAGTGGCTGGACGTGAAAAAGATGCTGCCACGCCTGTCGCAGAAGCAGTGGTACAGCAAAACCAAATATGGCTACGCCCGCGGCGGCGAGCCGGTGCACTTCGTGGCCAACATCCGCCGCTACTACGACATCCTCACCTGGGTCACGCAACCGCAGCTCGAAGGCCAGGTGGCCGAGGGCAACCTGCATGTGCCCGGGGTGAACAAGGACAAGCCGGCGGAGCAGTCGCCGCCGATGTAAACCTGCACCGGCCTCATCGCCGGCAAGCCGGCTCCTACAAATCCCTGTAGGAGCCGGCTTGCCGGCGATGAGGCCAATGCAGGTTAACCCTTGGCCCGCCGGGCCTTGAAGAACTCACTCAGAATCGCCCCGCACTCCTCGGCCAGCACGCCACCCTCCACCATCACCCGGTGGTTGAGAAAGCCCTGCCCGAAGAACTGCCCCTGGCTCTGCACGATGCCGGCCTTGGGCTCCAGCGCACCGAACACCACCCGCGCCACCCGCGAATGCACGATCAGCCCGGCGCACATGCTGCACGGCTCCAGGGTGACGTACAGGGTGCTGCCCGGCAGCCGGTAGTTGCTGGCCGCCTGCGCAGCAGCGCGGATGGCGACCATTTCGGCGTGGGCACTGGGGTCGCTGTCGAGGATCGGCCGGTTGAAACCCTGCCCCAGTACCTGGCCGTGCTGCACCAGCACCGCTCCCACCGGCACCTCGCCCAACACCGCGCCCTGGGCTGCAAGGTCCAGGGCCAGGCGCATGAATTCCTGGTCGCGGCTGCGATCGATGATCTGCGGGCGCATCACACCACCGTGATCGCGGCCATCAGGCCGGTTTCCATGTGGTCGATGACGTGGCAGTGGAACATCCAGGTCCCTGGGTTATCCGCCACCAGCGCCACTTGCGCGCGCTCGTTCTTGCCCAGCAGGTAGGTGTCGGTGAAGTAAGGCTCGGGGATTTTCCGGCGATTGGAGCCGATCACCTTGAAACTCATGCCATGCAGGTGGATCGGGTGCTGGTACTGGGTCATGTTCTTCAGCTCGAAGATATAACTGTTGCCGAGCTTGAGCGTGGCGATGGGGCGGTCGGCGCAGGTCTTGTCGGTGATATCCCAGGCCTGGCCGTTGATCTGCCACAGGCTCGGCGGCTTGCCGTTTTCGGTGTTCACCGAAACCTTGCCGACCCATTCGAAATTGAAGTTGAGCTTTTCGGCCTTCTCCAGGTCCGGCTCGGCGATCGGGTTGGCCGGCAGTGCCTTGGGCCAGTCGCCGGGGGCATCACTGCTGGCCACCGAACGCAGGGTGCCCAGGCGCACGAAACCGTCGCGCAGGGAGATTTCCTCGCCCGCCTCAGGAATACGAACGGCCAGGCAGATGCGCATGCCCGGGCCCAGCCAGTAATCGTCGTCCAGCGCCCGCGGGGTCACCGGGTTGCCGTCCAGGGCGTAGATCATCGCCTCGCAGTTACCCTTGAGGTTCAGGCGGTAGGTCCAGGTGTTGTCCAGATTCAGCAGGCGCAACCGCACCACCTGGCCGGCCGGCAGCTCGGTGACCGAGTCGGCCTGGCCGTTGATGGTGATCAGCCGGCCGGCGGTGCCGTTGCGCGCCGCCTCCCGGGGGATGCTGAACGGCAGCCAGGCGCCCTGCTCGTCGACGTGCCAGTTCTTCAGGCTCAGGGTGCGCTCGTGCTTGAAGCCGGTGGGCTCGCGTTCCTCGATGATCAGCGGGCCGACCAGGCCGCGGCCGAGCTCTTCGGAACTGCTGACGTGGGGGTGGTACCAGTAGCTGCCGGCATCCGGCACGCGGAACTTGTAGTCGAAGTACTCGCCCGGTTTCACCGGCAGTTGCGACACATAGGGCACGCCGTCCATTTCCAGCGGCAGGCGGATACCGTGCCAGTGGATGGTGGTTTCCACCGGCAGGTGGTTGATGAAGCGTACCCGCAGCCAGGTGCCCTGGCGTACCCGCAACTCGGTGCCCGGCGCCGACGGGCCGAAGGCCCAGGCCTGGGTCTTGAAGCCCGACACCAGCTCGACATCCAGGGGCGCGGCGATCAGCTCGTAATCGTGCCCGGCGTTGTCGTCCTCGACCTTGCCCAGCCAGTAACGCGCGGCACCTCCGGCGCCCAGGCCTACTACCACCAGGCCGGTCAGGCCCTTGAGCATTTGTCGACGGGAAAAGGACATCGGTGCGGGTACCTCGTTTTCGCGCAATCAGTCTGCCAGCAGCGGCCGGCGATGAAGGGCGAATACGATACACCTGCATTTGCGAAAGATTAAGTGAAAGCGCGCGTTGCCATGCCGGGTATCAATACATACCACCGCCCCTCGGCAACCACCCGACAAGCTGCCAGCCCCTACAACCACCAGGAGTAACAGCATGTCACCCGAAACTACGCCCAATGCCGACAAAACGGCGCTGCAAGCCCTGGCCAGCCAACTGACCGACGACTGCCCGGACATGCGCCAGATGGCGCGCGAAGTCGCGCAGCAGGTTCTGGACCGTAACGGCATCCACACAGTGGACCCGGATGACGTCTACCTGCACCGTTTCATCACCGCGTCCAGCAGCCCCAGGACTTACTCGGGTTGGCAGCATTTCGAAACCCCTTACGAGTCGCTGACCCTGCCGCAACTGGTCATGCACCGCTTCAATGCCGACGATGCGGACAACGCCGACCTGCTCAGCTACCTGGTCGGTTTCTACACCGACGGGCCAGACAAGGGCGAGTACGACGAGCGCAATGAAGTCAGGCTCGATGCCAGGCGGGTGCTGGAGTACTTCTGGAGCATCGACTTCGCCAGCAACTTCAAGCAACGTCTCACGGCCTTCTGGGCCAAGCATTACAGCGACTTTCGCACCCTGGCCAAGCTCAACTTTCTCAGCAAGGTGCTGCAGGCCTGTGCCGAAAACCCAGGCTCAGCACTCGCCAAGTGCTGCGCCGAGGCCTCTGAGGCGCTGGTCGGCGGGCAGTTCTGGCCACCCTCGCACGAACAACTGCTTCGCGAGGTTGCCCCAGACAAGGCAAGGGTACGCCTAAGCGCCCTGGACATCGGCGGCTACGTGGCGACCGACATCCTGCGGATCGTCATGAACGATGGCCGGCAACTGCTGTACATACCCGGTGACGTGGATGCCCTGCAGCTCTTCCCCAACGAGCAGGCGCTGTTCTGGTGGGTGCTGGCGCACAACAACCACGCCGAAAACCGCGCCCGCTTCATGGGCCATTTTTCCCTTGGCGACCGCGAGGAAAGCGACGCAGGCGTCGGGCTCAATCACCTTGTCGACCTGCTGTACCAAGGCTGGGGACGGGACGACCACACCGGGCTGAACGCCTCGGGCATGACGATCAGTGGCGATGGCTTCAGCTGGCTGCGTGACAAGGCTCGGCAACGCATGTTGGATGATGTGCATTTTTCCCTGCGCTCGAATGCCGACCTGCGCAAACAACTGTGGATCGGCTACCTCAACGCATTCAGCAAGGTGTTCGCCCCGATGGCCGCCGTGGACTGGCCCGTCGCCCTGGTGGTGGTGGGCGCTGGGTTGGCCACCACCGGCCTGAACGTCGACCAGGCAATCAATGGCCACACCACTGGCGAACGCAAGGCTGGAGTGGTCGGAGCGATTTTCGCGGCGATCGATACCCTGTTCAATGCCACCTTCCTGCTTGGGGCACCCGGCAAGCCACTGGCAGAGCTTGGCGAGGGCGAAAAAGCTGTGCCGGCACCAGAGGAACCCACCGGCCCGGACGAAAGCGAGCCCCATGAGCAGGACCTGCCCATCACCCCCGCCCAACTTGAGCACTGGGTTCCCCGGCCCTTCTGGCCTGGGGACAGTGCCGAACTGCTGGCCCCCTTCAGAACCAACGTAATCATCACAGGGGAGCCTGGGGCCGGGAAGCTGGCCGGCGTGTACCTGCAAGACGGCCAGTTCTACGTACTGATCGACGACCTGCCCTATCAGGTCCGCTACGTTGGCGAGCTGGAAACCTGGGTCATCGTCGACCCCGAGAACCCGTTTTCCTTCTACAAATGCCAAGGCATTCGCCTGCAGGCCGATGGCCAATGGCACCCAGTTGAACGCGCAGGCCTCAAGGGCGGCATGCTCTCGCGGCTCAAGGGCTGGGGGCGAACGCCCACACGCCCCGAACTGCCAGCGCTGCCCGAAACCCCGTACGAGATGCCACCGGCGCTTCGTTCACACCTGCGCCATGCCTCCAGGGCAGTACTGAAAGGTGACCATGTAAGCTTCAATCCGGATGTACACCAGGCCGTTGTCACGTTCCGCAACGTGCGCCAGCAACTGGCCGCCGATGCCGTAGAGTTCATGAAGGCGCCTGACCTGCCGCCGCGCCCGCCCATACCGGAACCTGCCGAAAACATGACAGCCAAGGCCCTGCTCGGGAAAATCTACGACAACACCGACGGCCTGGTGGTCGGTGAGTCCCACAGCGCAATGGGCAGCAAACGCTTTCTGATCGACAACATGCCGCTGCTGCGCAAGATGAAAGTGAAAACACTCTACCTCGAGCACTACCAGACCGACTTCCAGCAGCCTGACCTTGATGTATTCAATCGCACCGGTGAAATGCCCGAAGAACTGGATAGCTACATCGCCGGGCAGGATCGCGGGCACATGACCGATGAATCGGGCCGCTACACGTTCCGCCAGGTGCTGGTACAGGCACAGAAAAACGGCGTGCGGATCCAGTCCATCGACTGCATGGCGAGCTACCGGCAGGAGGGGCTGGCAAACCCGATTTCACGCCAGGAAATGATGAATTTCTACGCCCACCGCATCATCCAGGCCGATCAGGCCTTGCGTGGGCCAGGCAGGTGGGTGGCATTGGTCGGCAATACCCACTGCAACCTGTTCGAGGGTGTCCCCGGGCTCGCCGAACTGGAAGGCGCCATTGGCCTGCGCGTCGAGGATGCCCCCATAGGCCAGCCGGACCGCTTCGATACCGACCCAGGGCTGACAGTGAAAGATAATGGCCTGGACTGGAAGGGCGAGGGTGAGCACGTCCATCGAGTCAAGGGCGACCTTCGGTTACGCGCTGGCGTATCCTCGAAGCCCTCTGCCTCCCCAGGCTCTGAGCGCATTCCCGTCCAGGCCTTCGATACGCTGCTCAGGCGCCCCGGCGACTACACCATTGCCGAGGAGGCAGGCGATTCCTATGTGATAAGCAGGGCGCGCGACCTGTCGCTGCGACGTACCCCGATCAAGCATGAAGGGCGCTTCATCTACGTGGAGCAGCCGGATTGGCCGACGATCCACGAACGTCGCCTGCAGCAACCTGCCGAACTGCACGTACTGTTACGCGCGCGCGGTATGCGCTATATCAGCTGATGCCCCATGCGAGCCGGCAGGCCAAAGCCTGCCGGCCTGCGTGACTGCTTGCCCAAACAGGCCCAGGCTGCTTAAGTTCAAGCGTCGCGACTGCCCAACCCATGCCGAGGCTTGGCCAACATGCAAAAAGGCAATACTCCATTGCAGCTGGCCCTGCTGGCCGCCGTTTCACTGCTACTGCTGCCAAAAGTCATCCTGATCAGCTACTTCGCCAGCCGCTGGGTGGATACCGACCCGGCCAGCATCGGCCTGTACCTGCTGCAGGACCTGCTGCTGGCCGCGCTGGTGTACCTGCTGGCGATCACCCTGCTGCGCCGGGTTCGTTACAGCTGGATGCCGGTCAGCGCCTTCTGCGGCGCCTTGCTACTGCTATTGCTGATCGACATGCGCGTGCGCGAGCTGTGGCTAAAGCCACTGGACTGGGCGCTGGTGCAGTACAGCCTGGAGCACGCCGGCAGCCTGACCTCAGGCGCCGAGGTGTTCCTCAACCAGTTGGCAGGCTTTGGCTTCACCTTCCGCTTCATTGTCTTCGTGCTGTTTTTGGCCTGGCTGGGCACCTGGCTGCTGGTGGGCCTGGCCGCCCGCTGGGCGCGCAAACACCCGCCGGTGCCCATGACCGGCACCGGCAAGCTGGCGCTCATCGCCGTGCTGGCCGGCTTGCTGCTGGGTGCGGTGTTTGCCCGCGACGCACGCTACGAACTGAACCAGAACATCGCCACCCGCCCGCTGGTCGAGGCACTGCGCAACACCGGCCTTGGCCGCGACAACAGCACGCAGAACCTGCTGCCCTTCGAGCAACCCGCCTACCCGCTGTCAGCCATCAATGCCCTGCCCAGGCCCGAGGTTGCCCCAGGCTTCAAGAACCTGGTGTACATCGTCATGGAGTCGGTGCGCTGGAACAGCACCTTCGGCCCCAACGTCGACACCGCCGAACGCTACCCCACCTTCGCCAGGCTCGCCCGCGAAGGCATGCTGAGCAAGGCCTATGTCACGGTGCCGCATTCGTCCAAGGGCTATTTCTCGATCTTCACCGGGCAGCACGCGTACCCCGGCGTGGAAATCAAGGAAGCCATGCACCTGCACCAGCCCGGTGTGCTTCACGCGCTCAAGCAAAAGCGCAACATGCAGGCCGTGGCCTTCAGTTCGCTGTTCCTGCAATTCGAGAACATGGACGGTTTTCTCAAGTCCATCGGCGTGTCCAAGGCCTACGCCGTCGCCGACATGCTGCCCGCCAACGCGGCGGCGCAGCACAGCAGCAGCTTCGGCGCCAGCGACGAGCAGCTGTTCCTGCCCAGCATCCCCTACCTGCAGGCCATCCAGCAGGCTGGCAAGGGCTTCATCGCCCTGTACTTCCCAAGCGCTGCGCACTACCCCTACGACTGCCCGGGCAACAGAGTGCCCACCTCGGAGCAGGACAAGTACGAAGCCTGCATCGAAACTACCGACGCCCTGATCGGGCAGATGCTCGAAGGCTACGACAAGGCCGGCCTGCTGGATTCGACGCTGTTCGTGCTGGTGGGCGACCACGGCGAGTCGTTCGGCGAGCACGGCATGTTCATCCACAACTCGTCGATGCACGAAGAAGAAGTGACCGTGCCGCTGATCTTCTGGGCCAAGGGCCAAACCCTGCCCAAGCCTGAATCGAGCGTCAGCCAGCAGACCGATATCGCCCCCACCGTGGCGGACTTTTTCGGCATCACCGATGAAAGCTTCAAGGTGCAGGGCATCAGCCTGCTGCGGCCCCACGGCAAGCGGGCGTTCTTCATGGCGACCTTCTTCGACCGGCTCGCCAGCGCGCTGGTGGAGCACCCGTACAAGTACATCTACGAATACAGCCCGGACACCCTGGTGCGCTACAACCTCGACGACGACCCGTGGGAGAACAAGCCAGAGCTGGTGACCGGCGATGAGTTCACCGCGACGAAAAACCGTTTGCTGTCCTACGACGCCTATCAAAAGGCGTTTTTCGCCAAGGACCCCGAACAGCGCTGAAGCTGTGCCATGATCCAGGCTCCATGAATGCGCGCAAGGAAGGGACATGAAGGAACACCGCTACGCACTCACCTTGAACTGGACCGGCAACACCGGCCAGGGCACCAGCCACTACACCGCCTACCAGCGCGACTACACCCTCGAGATCCCGGGCAAGCCCAGCCTGCACGGCTCGGCCGACCCGGCCTTTCGCGGCGACCCCGCGCGCTGGAACCCCGAGGACATGCTGCTGGCCTCGCTGTCGGCGTGCCACAAGCTGTGGTACCTGCACCTGTGTGCGGTGAACAAGGTCAACGTGCTGGTGTATGTCGACCACCCCGAGGCGCGCATGGTCGAGGGCGATGCCGAGCGCAGGGGGCACTTCACCGAGGTGGTGCTGCGCCCGCAGGTGGTGGTGAGTGACGACTCCGATGCGCAGATGGCGCTGCGCCTGCATGAAGATGCTCACCATGAGTGCTTTGTTGCCAACTCGGTGAACTTCCCGGTGCGTTGCGAGGCTGTGATTGAGCACCAGAGTTAAGGCCTGCGGAAAACGCAAGAAGGGCTGGCGTCCGCTTGGAAAACATACACCCGCCAGCCCCGTACAACAGCAACACCTGCAAAGCCAGGCTACTGTATTGATCCTGTAAACCCACTATGCGTACAGGGGTTCCGTCCGGGCTCGCCTAGTCATCTTCAACCACCATTCTGTTGTCCCTGAATGGCTCCACCTCTTGGGTGGCGAATGAAAAATGTCCGCCCACCGCAACCTTGTAGTCCGGCAGCTCGTACGTGGTCTCAGTCAGTGCCTCCAACTGCTTGACCACTTCGTGAAACTCCGTGCTTGTTGGCTTCGCAGGATTCAGCGGATTGAAAGACAACACGAAGGGAGGGCTCAGCTGACTCCCACTCACGAAGTTGAAGTGATATTCGATCCGGTTGGCCAAGTCGATAGTGATCGTCTTGTTACCTGCGTTGATTGAACGCCTGATCACATCCGCCGATGCAAACAAGTTCAGCTTCACACCCCTGTGGTTGTTCAGGTAATTCTTGATGAAGGTCTCATAGGTCAACATCGCCGTATTCGCCCCGGCCGTTCCCAGCACCAGGTTCTCGGTAATCTGTTGCGGCTGATTGGTCTTTTTCAGCAAGTTCAGAGAGCCCGTCGAGATTTCACTGACGTGAGTCTGCTTGATACTGAATGCCACCAGATGCAGCCACTCCCATGCTGTATCGGTATTCAGCCCAAGCTGCGCAGCCGCAACATTGGGGCTTATTCCAGTGACCTCAATCTGGGAGACTGCGCGCTTGCTGCCGTGTTGCAAAGCGTCGTAATCACTTCCTGCAACTACCGACGTTCTCAAATATTCGCCCACCCATTCATTCACGCCAACGTGCGGCTTCTGCACGTGGCCACCGCCACCACTGGTAATCGTGTCCATATAGTTTTGGCCTGCCGACAGATAGCGGAAGGGGAAAGGCACTGACAAGTTGCTCTGCGCAGTAGGGGCACTGTTGATACCGACAGTTTGCAGGGCATCCTCGATGCTGTAATAGGTGTTGCCATCATCATGGAGCGCCTGCATGTGTTTACGCTGGTTCTCATCAAGAGGCTTCATCACCAAGTAGTTTTTCCTCAGCGTACCCGGTTTGTAGGCGCCCACCACACGCTGCAAAGGGCTGTTTGCATGTGTTTGTACAAGCGGTGCGCCAAAGCTGGTTGCCGGGGATAGGTTGTACTGCAACGCCCTCCCCCCCATCACATCCGCCTCCCGCTCCAGCCCGGTATCGTCATTCACCTGCACGCCACCTTGCATCTGCATCGTCGGCCTTACCCGCCCCTGGGCCTGCTGCACCACATGCCAGGCCTCATGGGGCAAGTGCTGCTCCTGCCCCGGCGCCAGGTGGATGTCGCTGCCCTGGGCATAGGCCAGCGCCTGCAACTGCGCCGGCCGATCGGAGTCGTAGTGCACCCGCACGTGGTCCATGTTCATCCCCGACAACGCCTCGATGCCGGCCTTGAGCTGGCCGGGCATGCCGGTGCGGTTGGGCGCCTGGCGGTTGTCCTGCAGGGTCGGCGCGGCCTGGCGCTGGCGCACGTCGTCGTGGCTGGCATCGGCGCTTTGCGGCTTGTGCTGCTGAATGCGTTCGCTCATTGGGCCTGGCTCCTGATGACCTGGAGGGTCTTGTTGTCCTTGCGCAGCTCACGGCGGATGCCTTCGATCAGGTCGGCCTGGCTGACACTGCGCCCGCCCCGGCCGATGGCGGCCAGGGCGCAGTAGCGCAACACGTTGATGATGGCGCCGCCGGCCAGCTCGTGCTGCTGGGCCAGTTGCGCCAGGTCGACATCGGTGTCCAGCGCACACACCCCGTCGAAGGCGTTGCGCCACAGCTGCAGGCGCTGGGGCGCCGAGGGCATGTTGAAGTGGATCATCGACTGAAAGCGCCGGGTGAAGGCTTCGTCCATGTTGGCCTTGAGGTTGGTGGCCAGGATCACCGTGCCGGGGAAGTCCTCGATGCGCTGCAGCAGGTAGCCGGTCTGCTGGTTGGCGTGGCGGTCGTTGGAAGTGTTGGCTGCGGTGCGCTGGCCGAACAGCGCGTCGGCCTCGTCGAAGAACAGGATCCAGTCCTTGTAGCTGGCCACGTCGAACACCTTGCCCAGGTTCTTCTCGGTTTCACCGATGTACTTGGACACCACCATCGACAGGTCCACCCGGTACACCTCACGCCCGCTGCTCTTGCCCAGCAGCGCTGCGGTGAGGGTCTTGCCGGTGCCCGGCGGGCCATGGAACACCGTGCGATAGCCCGGTTTGACCTTGGCCGCCAGGCCCCAGTCGTGCATCAGCGTCTGGCCATGGGCAAGCCAGGCACGAATCTCGCCCACCTGAGCCATCACCCCGTGGTCCAGCACCAGGTCCTGCCAGCCCAGCGGTGTGCCAATGGGGCTGGCGGGAAACGCCGGGCTCAATTCCGGGCGCACCTGCTCACCGCTGAGCAGGTAATGCAGCCAGGCATCGCCCAACGCCAGTACCCCCGACAACGCCGGCAGGCGCTCGTCGGCGCGTTGCAGTACCAGCAACTGCTCGGCGCCGAAACGGTGGGTTGACGCCAGAATGCGCAAGGCCTCCAGCCGCCGATGCGGCTGGTTGGCACTGAGCAGGAACACCAGCGTCTGGCCGGTGGGCAGCAAGCCGCTGAAACCCCGCTCTACAGCGCCGCCGAACTCGCTGAAGGTGCGCCCGGTCTGGCCATTGACCCCGAACAAACGGTCCAGCAGTTCCGGGCGCAAATGCGGCGCCAGGGCCAACGCCAGGGCCAGGCGTTCGTCGCGGCCAAGCTGCCAGTTCTCGACCAGCCCCCCATAGACACTGCCCTGGGCCGGCTGCGGCGGCGGCTCGGGCGGCCCGCCCAGCGCCTCGTGCCCGTCCTGCAGCAGGTAGCGGGCCACTGCCTGTTCGAGGCTGGCGTGCAGCCAGTCCAGTTCACGGTACAACGCCGCGAGGTTGTCGGCCGGCTCAGGCATGCCCGGCCTCCTCGCCACCCAGGCGGGCGACATCGTCCAGCGACAGGCTCTCCCAGGCGAAGAAGTCCAGGCTCGAATTGAGGTTCAGCTCATTGCCGCGCGCCAGGTTCAGCAGCGGCGCATCGAGCCAGTGGGCGACCTGACTGGCCGCCAGGTGCCCGGGGTTGTCCAGCAACTGCGCCAGGTAGTGATCGTGCATCGCCTCCGACAGCACCAGCTTGCGCGCCTTGAAGAAGTACCCCGGCTGCCCCTGCGCCTGTTCGAAGTCGGCAATGCCGTGAGCCTGCCGGGCGCGCGCCGTGGCATGCCCAAGCAAACGGTGGCGGTCACTGCTGTCCAGTGCGGTGACCAGCTCCAGGCGTGCCCCGGCCTCGCCGGCCACCACCAGCCCCCAGTCCAGGGCCTCGGCCACGCCGGTGACCACATAGGCCTCGCGAAAGCTGTAGCGCGCCTGGGTGAGTTTGAGCGTCGCATCGTCGCGCAACGCGTGCCAGTTAACCAGCAAGCGGGCCTGCACGCTGGCGGCGCTGAAGGCAAAACCGCCGGCCTGGGTGAACTCCAGCATCTGCTTGGTGGCCGCCTGGTGCCCGCCCTGCCCGTCCTCGTGCCACTGGGTTTCGCAAAAGGCCTGGCGCACATCGGCGCCAAAGCGCCAGGTGCTGGCATCCAGCGCCAGCGCCGCGCTGACGGCCAGTGGCTCGAGCAGGTGCGCCTCGGCCAGGTTGAGCAAGGGCACAAAGCGCCCCTGACGCAACTGGCACACATCCCCTACCGCCAACTGGCGCGCCAACGGCTGCATGGGCAACCAGCCGGTACGCCGGTAACAGTCCTGTAGAAATCGCAGCTTGTGCATGCTCGCTCTCCGGGCAGGCCCGGCCTGCGGGCGCTGTGCCGCAAGCCAGGCGGGCTGAGTCACGCGGCGTAGGCCGCGGCCTTGGCGGCGCCCAGGCCAGCCTGCAACGAACCCAGTTTGATGGTGGCCTGGGTCAGTTGCGCCTGGGCGAAGGCCAGTTGTTCGGCCACGCTGGTGCTGTTGGCCAGGGCCAGGTCATAGGCCTGGGAAGCGCTCTGGTAGGTTTGCTGCAACAGCAACACCACCCCGCCGCTGAGGTTGGACAGCGCCGGCAGTTCGGCGGCGCCTTCGGCCAACCCCTCCTCCATGCGCTCGCTCAGTTGCCCGGCCTGTTTGCTGGCCACCAGGATGGCGGCGTCGGACTCACGCAGGGTCGATTCGGCCACATAGCAGCTTTGCAACGCCGTCAGTGCCAACGCCACCGCGTTGTTGGCATTGCTGGTGGCGCTGGCCATGTAGCTGACCAGGCTGTCGGGCAGCATCGGGTTCAATGCCTTCTGCCGGTTGATCAGCAGCGCTGCCTTGTTGACCACCTCGACCGAAAAGATCAGCTTGCCCACCAGCCCGGCCATGCGCGCGGCTACCGCACCCGCGCCGTCGCAGGCCTTGTTGGCCTGGCGCCGGGCCATGTCATGGTTGCTGGCCAGGCTGGCGACGTTGGTCTGCAGGGTCCTGACGTTGTTCCACGCAGATAGCGCGGTGGCCTTGTTGCTGGTGGCCTGGGTCAGGCTGGTGGCGTACAGGTCGGCCTTGCCTTGCAGCGCATCGACGATGGCCTGTTGCTGGGTAACGTGGTTCTGCGCCAGCGCCACCTGCTCGCTCAGGTGTTGCAGGTCGGCGTTCTTGCGGATCGAAATACCGTAGACCAGGGTTGGGTTTGCCATGGCTGGACATCCTTGAAGAGAGGTTGGGCGGTCAGCACCGCAGGTCATTGCGCCTTGGGCAGGGTCAGTAGCGCCAGCTTGTCGGAGAGCACGCTCTGGTAGGCCTCGGCGTCCTCGTCCAGGTCACTGTCGACCAGCGCGAGGATGTAGGGCTGGTAGGGCGTACCGGGCTTGAGCGGGTTGCCGAACACGTCGGTGGTGGTGGCGTCGATGTTCACGCTGTAGCTCGTGACTGCGCCCGTTGCGGCTGCCTCGCCGTCATCGGTCTTGGCCTTGGCCTTGCCGGTCTTGGCCGGCTCGCCGGGCAGGGCCACCTCGTAGTTGGCCGGAGCCACTTGCAAGGCGATGTCCAGGGTGAAGTACACCGGTGCCTTGCGCGCCTGTTCACTGATGAGCAGGCCAAGCTTTCTCAGTGGTGCAGTGCTTTCCACCAGCAGGCAGCGGTACTCCAGGCCATCGGGCCGGTCGGCGAGCGTTGCGGCATTGAAGTGCAACACCGCCAGCGGTGCATCGGGCTTGTTCGGCAACTCGACATCCCCTCCGCGCTGGGCCTGCGGCAGCGGGATCAGCGGGGTGAACGGCAGACTCGGCGCTGACAGCAGTTCGGTGAAGTCACCGATGAAGCGCTGATAGCCAAGCGACAATTCGACCAGCAACCAGGCCACATACGCCGTGCCGGGCACGATTGCCTGGCCGTTGACGTCGCTCTCCAGGGTGAGCGGCTGGCCGTCGTCGCCACTGGTCACCTCGGGGATGCGCCCCGGCACACGGCTGGCGAACAGTTGCTGGGCCTGGGTCAGCGAGAAGGTCGCTGCCTGGTTTTGCGGCAGCACCAGCAGGTGGAAGCGCGGCTCGACCGCGGGCACCTCGATAAGGCTCGCCGGTGCGGCACGAAAGCGCGGCGCCAGGGCCAGTTGCTCGCTGAACGACACCTTTACCTGGTTGGGGCCGGTGGCCCGCACCTTGAGCTTGAAGTTGAGCTGTTCGTTGGCGCTCTGATAGGTGGCCTGGCACGCCGCCACCTGGCTGGCGCTGTCGCGTACCGCACCTTCGGCCTGGCGCTCGGCCCGCGCGGCCCCGGTGGCCGTGGCCAGGGCTGCGGCCAGTTGCGTGGCGGCACTGTCACTGGCGGCCTGGGCGCCCTTGGCCAGGGCATCGATGCCGGCAGCGACCGCGTCTGTTTGCTGGGCCAGCGGCTGGGCGACGATTTCCGAGGTGCGGCCGGAGGCGTCCATGGCCAGGCGCGACAGCTCGCGGGCATCGTTGGCCACTTCGTTGACGAAGCTGTTGGCCTGTTGCACCTGGCGGTGCAGCTCGGTGTCGAACAGCGAGGCGATGGTGGTATTGAGCGCCGAGCCGATGTCGGCCGCCAGCGCGGCAATGGCGTTGGCGGCAATGTTCACGTTGGCCGCGGCGGTGGCCATGTTGGTGTTGCTGGCGCCCACCGCGCTGGCGACGGTGCCGGCCGACTGCTGCAGGTTGCCGATGACAATGGTGCAGGCCTGGCCCTGCTGGTTGAGAACCCCGCACAAGGTCTGCACCTGGCGCAGGTCGTCGACCGCCTGCTGGGTGGTGATGCGCGCCTGCTGGGCGTAATACAGCTTGTAGTCGTTAGCCTGGTGCAGCGCCTGCACCCGTGCCTGTTCGGCGGCCAGGGCCGCCAGGGTATCGTTGACCGTTGCCTGGAGGTTTTCGCTATACGTGTTCATTCGAGCTTCCTTACCGGTTCATGAAGACAGATAACGCAAGATGGCAATACCGGGCCTTGACGGCCCGGCACCTCAAAATGGCCAGGTGACCCGAAGCGCCTTGGGCGTCCAGTAGTACTTGATGATCGAGAAGGTGTAGGGACAGCGATTGAGCAACACGTCATAGGGGCGACGTTCGACGGTCAGTTCCCAGCAGTCCTGCTTCTCCTCCAACCGGCCATCGCGGATCAGGAAGTTGCCGCGCATGCCGGCGACACTTTGCTGGCCAACGGCGCGCCAGTTTGCGACGACCGCCTCGATCATCCCTTTGCAGTTCTCAATCTCCGCCTGGGTGGGTTCGAACACCCCTTCGATGGGGGTATCCGCTGCCACCCCGCACAGCATCTTGTTGAGCGCAGCATGGGACTCGGGGGTTTCGGTCTGCCCGGTGCAGACATAGTGCAGGTATTGCACTGCCCGTAACTGGGCAGCCTCACTGACGAACTTGCGGTCCTGCACCAGCTGTACCCGTGAAAAGAGCATCGGCAGGTAGGTCTGCATGATGACGAGGCCGGCGTTGTAAACAGGGGTCATGGTGGGTTCCTTGGGGAGGGTTGGGGGATAGAGGGTGGTCCGGCGCGGCAAAGGCCTGGCCGGGGTTGCAGGGACAACGGGGGCCAGGCGCGCCAGCGCCTGGTGCAGGGGTTTGGCGGCCGGGTCAAGGCGGGCCGCCAGCGCAGGTAGCAAAGTGGCTGGTTGCAGTGCCTGCTCACGCACCAGGCGCGCCAGTACGCCACTGAGCAGCGCATCAGCTGCCAGCGCCGGCCAGTCCCGCGCCAGGGCGTGCTCCAGCACCCACAGGTAAAGGCCTCGGGTGCGCTGCCCGCGCTCGGTACCGGGCAGCTCCAGGCACTCGAGCGCCTGGTGCAGTGCCAGGGCCTGGCGCCACAGGCTTTGACGTGCCGGAGCCCATCCAGCGAGGGCATCCACCAGCATGGCGAACGGCACATGGTGCATCAGCCGCTGGGGGGCACTGGGGCTGGCGCCAATGCCGCCCAACAGTGCCGCCAGCAGGTCGCGCCGGGTATGCAGAAGGTCATGCAGCAGGCGCCCCAGGTCGAGCGCGCCGTCATGCTCCAGCCAGCCCGGCGGCTGCCCGTGCCACAGCAGATGGCGGGCGATCTCGGCCAGGCGCGGGTGCGCCAGGTAACGCCCGGCATGGTCCTGGACGAAACGCTCGGCGGGCCCGGGTTGGGCCTGGGGCATCTGCACCAGCCAGGCGTGGGCGCCGTGCCAGGGGCTATGGGCCAGGCCCGGCAAGGCCGCGTGCCAGGCCTGTAGCAGCCGGCCCAGGGGAATGTCCAGACGCTGGCTGGCACGCGCAGCCATGCGGGCCAGCAGCCGCGGGGCATCCAGGTGCAGGCTGCGGGCATCGAAGGCGACCTGCCAGAACACCTCGGTCAGTTGTTGTTGCAGCAGCGCTTCGGCGCCCAGCCAGCAACCGGCAAACAGTTTCATCCAGGTGCGCACGATGCCTTGTGCGGGGCTCAGGCCCGGCGGCAGCAGCGCCGCCGTCCAGCGTGCCACCGACAGCTGGCGTGTTTGCCGCGCCAGCCAGCACAGCGCCTGGGCGCGTTCGGGCTGGCGCTCGACCCAGGCGTCCAGGTCCAGGGCCGGGTCTTGCGCCAAGTACACCAATAACTGTCGCCCGGCTTGCCCCCCAAGGTCACTGGCCACAGGCAAAACCGCCAGCGGTGCACGCCAGCCTTCGCTGGCCACCAGGCCCCACAGCGGCTCGACCCGGCGCAAGGCCAACAGCTCACGGTGCAGCGCCACGCCATCGACCTGGGCCAGGGCGCCCAGCAGGTCGCGCACCCGTCGCCAGAAAAGCTGCGGCTGGAAACCCGCGCCCGCCCTCCCGCGCAGCCCGAGCAAGGCCTGCAACAACATGGCCGGCAGGCGCCAGGCCAGGTCGAAGCCAGCCAGGCTCGGCAGGTAGCCGCGCCGCTGACCGTCGCCCAGCTCGCCCAGGATACCCCGGCACGGGCCGAGCGCGGCCGGCTCGATCAAGGCTACCAGGCGTGGCCAGCCAGCCGCGCCAACCACCGCCATCAACCGTTCGCTCAACAGCCGGTCACTGACCTGGGCCAGCGCCGGGCTGGCCAGCAATTCGCGCAAGCCTTGCCGGGCGGTCGTGTCGACGCCCGTCAGCAGCAAGGCCAGGTGCGACTGCCAGGCCGTCGTTGCAGGAATACCTGCCCGCGCGCCACGCAGGTAGGCCAGCAAGCCGGCTTCATAGCGATGCTGTACAGGCAGCTCGCCCTGCAACTGACGCAACAGGCCCAGCAGCTCGAAGCGCTGCGGGTCGAGGTGGCTCAGCACCAGGCTGTCGACCAGTTGCGCAAGCAAAACCTGCAGGCCACAGCCAAACTGCCGGGCCAGTGCCTGCAGGGTGTCACGCACCAGTTGCCGGCGGTCGAAGCGCGACCCCCGGGCCAGCAGCAGGTAAGCCAGCAACAGCTGCCACACCGCCCGGGCGTCCCACTGGCGCAGCCGCGCACCCTGCTCGGCATGGGCCACGTGGGCCAGGATGAACAGATGGTCACGTGGTGCCAGCAGTTGTGCCAGCACGGCCAGCCCCGGTGCCTGCAAGTGGCGCAGCAGCCCTTCTCGCACCGACGCCGCAGTACCGAACCGGTACAGCAGCGCCGTCATGCGCTCAGCGTCCTGGCGTGCCAGGGCCTCGAACAGGTCGCCGTAGCGCAGGCTGCGCCCGTCCTGCCGGGCTTGCCCCTGGCCGTGCTGCAGCATCGCCTGCCAGGTGTGCCAAGGCGAGCTGCGGGCCCGCACCACAGGCTCGGCGTCACGGGGCTGCTGACGGTGCAAGGTGACGATGGCGGTAAAGAAAGTCGGCTGCACGAAACCCAGCGGACGCAGGGCCTGGACTGCGAGGTACAGCTGTTCGAGCAACACCTGCGCCGCCAGGCCATGGCGCTGAGCGGTTCGCCACAGCAGGTCGCGCACGAAGCTTGTGGTATTGAACAGGCTGCCGCGATCAACCAGCAGCCAGGCGAGGATGTCCTGCCATACCTGGTCACGGAACCCCCGCTCCCCCGAGGCCAGCAACTGCCGGCGCGCTTGCACCTCGAACAGCTGCTCGGCATGCTGGCACACCACCTCGCCATGCACCGGTTCGAGCAACTGGACGATGGCCCGCACCCGCGCCTCACCCAGTTGCCAGACGATACGCCGGCGCACCGGTTCGCTGCGCCCAAGATCGCGAAGCAGCTGGGCCAATGTATCCGCTGCGCAGGCGAGCATGTCATCGAACCCAGCGCCCACCGCAAAGCTTGAGCGCGCCGACCAAGGCAGGCTGCCGTGGCGCAGGAACCACCCCAGTCGCTCGCCCAGCACCTCGACCGGCGCCAGCCATTGCTGGCCTGCTTCGGCATCATCAGGCCCGTGCCGCCGCTCGGCCAGTGCTTGGCCCAGTGCCTGGCCCAGGCGCCTGGGCAGTTCCTGTTCGAGGGCTTCCAGGGCGATCTCGCCCAGTTGCAGTTCCAGCCTGTCGATGCGCAGGGTCCGTTGCGCCGGGCAGCAGGCGTCGAGCACTTCGTCCAGCACGGCCGGCAGCACGTCGCGGCTCCAGTGGCTGAGTCGGTCCTGTACGGCGACGGCGCCCTCCTGCTGGTCAAGGCGGCTCTGCCAGCGGCATTGGCCGATCAGGTGCTCAACGGCCATGGCCTGCCTCCATGCCCTTGTGCAGGCCCAGCAGCCTGGCCAGCACCGCGGCTTGCTCGGCGGGCCTGGCCTGCTGGTTGTGCCAGGTAACGTAGTGGCTGACCAACGCCCGCAGCGCCACTTGCGACATGTCCAGCCGGCGTACCTCGACGTGGGCCGGCCAGTGCTCGTCGAACAGCGTCTGCAGGTGGCTGGCAAAATCTGCCTGGGCCACCCGCTCGACGTAGGCCGGGAACACCAGGGTCGCACCGGGCTTGCCCTGCGCGCCTTGCAACAAGGGGTGCTCGATCAGCACCAGGCCCTTGCGCGCGTTCGCCAGCCAGTCGAGCTGGTCCAGGCAGGCCAGGTAATCCCCGGGGGTGACCCTGGCACCTGCCAGGGCAGCTACCCGCAACAGCGGCTGGGCCCCTTCGTACAGCCGGTGCCCAGTGCCCTCGGGCGACACCTTGAGGTCGCCGCCCGGCAAGCAATAGGTCCCCCCGGCATCGCCCAGCCACTGGCGAAAATCCGCGCGAGCCAACAGGCTGGACAGCTTGGCGCACAGCAGGCGCAGATGACTCGCCAGCCCCAGCAGCAGGTCGAGCTTGAGCTCGAAGGCCGAAAAATCGGCGAAATCACCCGGCGTCAGCCGGGCCTGGTCACGCAGTGCCGCTTCGTTGAGCTGGCCGTCGACCAGCGGCGGGCCGACCTTGCGTGGCGCTTGGCCGGCCCGCCGCCGTTGCCCCGGCAGCGGCAGTTGCCGGGCCTGGTAGGGGTCGAACGCCCGGGTACGGCGCGACGACAGCGTCTGGCAGTTGTCCAGCCACAGGCTCTTGACCACGCAGCGGGTGCGGGCGTCACTGCCGTACCAGTGGCTGGCCTTGATCATGGCGTCATACAGCCCGGCCTGGTCACCGTGGCGGGCCATCAGGTGGCTGAGCATGCGGTCGCGCCGCGCCTGCGCCTCGGCGTCGCTCTCCATCAGGCTGCGCAGCCCATGCTGGTAGACATTGCCTGGATGCCGACGCAGGCGCTGCCAGGCCTGATGCTCGAGCAGCCGCGCACTCTGCTGCGGGTCGGTCTGGTAGCGGAACGCCTTGGCACCGCGCAACAGGGCCATGGCATCGGGCACCTCGTACAACGGCTGGCTGTAGTATGTCGGCTGGAAGGGCGGGTAGCTCAGCCCGGGCGCTTCGGCGGCCCGTACCGGTGCCGGCGGGGCAAAGCTGAAGAGCTCGGGCACATGGGCCAGCTGGGAAAACTGGTTGGCCAGCAACTGGTCGAACACCAGCAGGTAGCCCTTGAGCTGCCGGGCACAAGCCACCCGCGGCTGGGGCGCATCCGAGCTCAGCGAATTGAGGCCGATGCCGTAGCTGTCGGGGAAGGTGTTCTGCACCGAATAGTAGTTCTCGATATCCCGGTAGCGCCCGTGGGGCAACGGCGGGCAGAGGTCTACCGTGGCCTCGACACTGCGCGCCTGGTGCGCCTCGTGCAACTGGCCCAGAAAGCGCAATGCGTCATCCTGAGCAGGCTCGCGCAATGGCTGCTGGTTGCTGTGCAGCAGCACCAGCGCGTCGTCCTGCAGGTCAGCCACCTGCGGCTCGGCAATGGCGATGATGTTCTGCCCCGCGTCACTGCCCAGAAAGACCAGCCCGCTCACCTGCCCCACACCCTCCACCGCGCGTAGCCGGGTTGCCAGTTCGAACAGGTTGATGACTGTGGTCTTGTCGGGCAACGCATCGTCGCCGGCGATCCAGCCCTGTTCGAGCGCCGGGCCGTTGAAGATTTCGTCCGCCTCCAGGCCCTGCCCGCGCAACTGCTGGTAGCCACGCCGCAGCACTGGCGCCACGGCGTATTCGCGCAGCACCTGGCGTACTGCGCTGCGTACCCGCAAGGGGTTGGCGTCGAGGGTCAGCACCAGGGTGCCGCCGAGGCGGATGGTTCGGGGCTCAAGCACCTTTGGCGTGGCAAACCACTCGCCCAGGTTGCGATGGCCGTTGAGCAGCCGATGCACCTGTTCGGCGCGCTTGTCCGGCCCGCTTCCAGGCGCCAAGGCGGCCAGTTGCAGCCAACTGAGGTAACGGCCCGTGGGCCGCGCCGCTGCACCTTCGCCCAGGAATTCAGGCCGCAGGTACAACGCCTGCACCTCGGGCATGCGGTCATGCACCAGGCGCCGGTAGTCGTCCACGGTCACCGGGGAACAGGTGAGGATCTGCCGGGGCTCGAAGAACTGTCCCTGGTAGCGGATGCGGCCATCGACGCCGGTGAGTACATCCTCGATGGGAAAGCCCGCGCAATAGCCCAGTTCGGTCAGCGCGTAGCACAGCTGCTCGAGGATGGTCACCCCGGGGTCGCTGTCGTTGTAGTTGCTCCAGGTCTGGCCCACCATCGCCTTGAGCCAGTCGATGCCCTGCGTCTTCAGGGCCGCGAAGTCCAGCGCCTCGGGCAATGGCGCGTCGACGATGTACGTGGAATGCTCAGCCATGGCTGCCCCCCGCCACACTTAGCGCATGTTGCGCGGCACTGACCAGCAGCGCGCCGGGTGCGGGTAACAACGGGTCATCGGGGCAGGGTTGCGCCTCGCCCTGACCCAACGGGGCCAGCCACAACTTCAGTAGCACGACAGCCTGTACGCCCTGGCAGCCGGCGATCACCTCGGCCAGCTCGGCCCGGTCCAGGCCCTTGGCCAGGCTCATGCGCGGCTGCGGGCCGGCGATCCAGGGTGAAAGGTACAGGCGCAGGCGCAGCTCGAGCGCTTCCAGCACGCTGGCGCTGTCGGCGCCTGTGGCCAGCACCAGCTGAGCCTCGACCTTGAGGCGCTGGTGGCTCAGGTTGTCGACGCCGATGCGGGCCATGGCACTGGCGCGGCGTTGCAGGTGTTGCTGGATCGCCAGCAAGTCGTCAGCTGCCACCTGCGGTGCGAAGGCCCCAGGTTCCTGGGCACTGGCATAGCCATTGACCAGGCCCAGGTTCACCTCGCCTGGCTGGCTGCCGGCCAGCAGCACGGCATGGTAAAGGCTTGGGCAGGCTTCATGGGCCATGTCGATGTAGTCCCGCTGGCTGCTGGCCCGGTCCTTGTGGCGCAGGCGCCGGCTGACCCGCGGGTAGAAACCTGCAGCATCGCCGAACCCGGCATCACCCTCGGCGGCGCGCCCCCCCCTGGAGGCCAATGGCTGCACCACGCCGGCCAGGCCGTCGATCTTGCGCTGCGGGGCGCTGATGCAGTTGGCGACGATGCGCGGCAGCTCGCCGGGCAACAGTGCCGAGGTGTCGGCACGCCGAAGGTTCAAGGCCTGGGCCTGCACCCAGCTCAAGCTAAGATGCTGCGCCTGGGGCGGCACGCAGAGCGCCAGCCACACGCCTGCGCCAGGCAGCAGCGGCGAAGGTGCCAGGCCTTCGGGCAGGCGCAGCCGCACGATGCCGCTGCGGTTGAAGTTGCTGGTGCCATCCTGCAGCACCTCAAGGGCGCGCCAGCCTTGCCCGCTCCAGGCGTAACCCGTGAGCCGGTCCGGCCCCGGCAAGGCACGGGCCGCCGGGTTGTACAGGGCCAGCAGCAAGGACAAGCTGCAGGGCGCCAGCACGTTATCCAGCGCCAGATACAGCCAGGTCCCGCCTGCAACTGCCGGGTAGAGCATCAGGCCCGGTGCGGCCTCGGGTACCAGGCTGGGAAAGCCGTCTGCCGGCCAGGGCTGCCCAGTGGCATAGGCCAGCGAGGGGCCAAACGCAGCGTAGTGGTAAAGCGTAGCCGGGCTGGTGTCTGCATCCCCTGGGAAGCGCGTCTGGCTGCTGGCGGTGTAGCCGACCTGAACCGCTGCCAGGGTGGGGCTCAGCGGCGGGTTGGGCAGCGGCTGCAGGGCATTGGGGTCCTTGGCCGCAGGCTGCGGCGCAGGCACCGGCCTGTGCAGCAGGCGCCGCAACCAACGGCGCAGCGCCTGTACCGCGCGGCCGATGGCCTTGCGCAGGCGCGTCAGCATGCCGTCGGGCCTGGCCTTGGCCTGGCGAATCAGCGCCTCGGCGTTGGCCTGGCTGACAGCGGCCAGCACCTGGCCGTACAGGGCGTGGCCGAAGGCTGGCGCCGGGCCTGCCAGTTGCAGGCGAACATAACCTGGCGGGCCCTGCTCCAGCCCGGGCAGCGCGCCTTGGGCCAGGGCCGGGTCCGGGTTGAAGCGCCGGCCCGCGGGCAAGGCCAGGTCGAAGGTGCTGAGCGGCCGCGCCGGGAACAACGGGGTGGATGAAGCCCCCGTACCTGCGCCGTCGAGCAGCACCTGCCAGCCGCTGGCATCACGCAGGGCCCACTCGGCCTTGAAGGCCGCGTTGTCGAACAGCGCAGGCTGAGGCGGGTCACACGCCTGTAAATAGTCGTTGTAACTTGCGTAGTAGAGGCCCAGGTCGTCGGGCAGCCCTTCCCATTGCAGGCTCAGGCCCAGGCCGGTTACGGGCTTGGCGCCCCACTCGTTGCTACCGACGTAGAAGCTCTGCCCCACCACCGGCGCCGGGCCGAACGGCTGCACGCTGCCTGCCCCCGGCAACGGCCCGGCATCGTTGGCCAGCACCTGTGCGCCAGCGCCCTCGACCTGCACCTGCACGGTCATCGAGAGCAACTGCGGCGGTGCCTGCAACGCCTGGCTGGCGCCAAGCTCGACCTTGAGCATCGGCCACGGACAGTCGATGCCATCGAGCCCGGCGCAGGCGACGATCGGCGCCGTGCTGGCGTCCAGGGCAATGCGCAGGGCCAGTTGCCCCGGCGCCGGGGCCGTGCTCGGCTCCGGCACAACACTGGCCCAGCCCTTGGCAGTACTGAGCCAGTAGCGGGTATCGTCGGCGAAGACGAATCCGTCGCCGGCAAGCCCCAGGGTGATGTCGATCAATCGGCGCCCGGCTTGCAGCAACAACATCGGTGACGCCAGGGCGAAGCCAGGGCGCAGCGTGTCGCCGCCCTCGAACGGCGCCCAGCCGGCAGCAGGCAACGTGGCCCCCAGCGAGCCGCTCATTCGTTGCCCGGCAGCAGCGGCGCTGAGCGCCAGTAGCTGGGTGACACTGGCCTGGTCGAACACCTGGGGCTGCTCGCTGACGTACAGGATGTCACTGCCATCGGCTGCCTTGCCGGCAGTGAACGCTGTACCTGCCGGCAAGGCCAGGCAACTGGCCTTGGGCGACAGTTGCAGGCACACCGGTACCTGATCGGCCTGCGCCGGCTGCGGCGCCTGCAGCAGCACCCGCCGGTAGTAGAAGTCCAGGTGCTCACGGCCCAGCCGGTTGATCTGCGCCTGCTGGCTTTCCATCAGGCGGCTGAACACCCGCAACAACGCGGTGTCCGGGTAGGGCGTCGCGGCCAGGCGGCAGCGCTCGAAGGCTTGCCCGGCGTAGTCCACCACTTGGCTGAAGACGCCGTAGACCACCTGGTAGATGCCGCGCAGCACCTGCTGAGGGCTACCCGGGCTGCGGCCATCGAAGCGTTGGCCGTGGCGCCGCCAAAGCGGGTCGAAGCGGTCGAGGTCGAGGTCCATGTCCTGCGGTGCCCGTACCTGGCCATTGGTCTGCACGCTCAAGGCCTGCTGCAGCACCAGCAGGGTCTTGAGCTGCGAGCCCAGGGTGGCTTCGATGCGGTTCTCGATAAATGCCCGCAGCACCAGCGTTTCGCTGGCCTGGCCGAGCAGGCGGTACCACAGGTCGAGCAGCACCAGCATGTTGCCGGTCAGGTTGCACAGCTGGTCACACAGGCCGACATCCAGCGGGTCGGGGGCAGACTGCAGCAAGCCGTTGCTGCTCAGCCGGCCGGGGGCGAAGGTGGTATAGAAGCTGCCCGGGTCGGCCTTGCTGATGGCGGCCATGAGGATGGCCGGGTCCTTGAGCAAAAAGCGCTGCCAGTCACCGGCGGGCTGGTTGTCCAGGTCGTAGTACTGCACCAGGCTGGCAAAGTCGGCGGCGAACGCCAGCCGGTCACGCTGGCTGCGCTCGTCGATGCAGCAACTGACCGGGTCCAGCGCCGTCACTTCAGCGCCCTCGCCAGCCCCCGCCCAGGCTCCCATCTAGTCCAGCGCCTCGAGGTTGGTGCCTTCGAGCTGCGAGAACGGGAATACGTGGTTATGCCGGGTGTTGGTGCTGCGCACCCGGTAGCCGATGTCCACCGTAACCGTGGCACCGCCCTTCTGCACCGCCACGCTGACCTGCTCCACGGCAATACGCGGCTCGCCGTTGAGCAGGGTCAGGCGTACCGATTGGACGATCTCTTCCTGCGCGGTGGCATCGATGCGGCGGAATACAAAACGGGCCAGGTCGCAGCCATAACCGGGCAACAGCGGGCGGCTGCCCACCGGCGTGCGCAGCAACAGGTCGATGGACTGGTTGATGTTGTCCACGCCAGCGCTCAGGCGCAACTGGTGGCTGGCGCTGTCGAACACCGGCGGGAATGACCAGCCGGTGCCGAGGAAGCTGCTGCCGGCCATGGTTCAGCCCCCGATCATCACGGTGAAGCAACCGAGCATGATGGTGCCGCCATGGGCCGTGGCATCGCCCATCCGCGCTGCCGGCAAGCCGCCGATCAGCACCGATGACGAGCCTTTGACGATACTGTCGGGCGGGCCGACGCAGACGCAGGTGTTGCCCACCACGGCAGCGGGCAGGCCGCCGATCAGCACGGTGGGTACTCCAGGGCCGATGATCGGCCCGCCGACATGGGGGATCGGCGGCAGGCCTGGGGTCATCAACGGGCAGGTGTGAAAATCGGTAAGACGTGCGGCAGGTGGCATAGGGGCGCTCCGTTCAGTTGATCATGACCATGGTGGCCTTGAGGGTCAGGTCCATGCCGGCCTGCAACTGCGCGCTCATGCCGCCCTTGGCGGTCAGTTGCATGTCGGCGTTGTGCTTGATGTTCAAGGCCTGCTGCTGGATGTCGCCGCCGCTGCTTTGCATGGTTATGCCGCTGGTGCCCTTGAGGTTGAGCTTGCCGTCGGCCTGCAAGGTGATGTCGCCGCCGCTCTTGAGGGTCATGCCGCTGCCGGACATCAACAGCGAGTTGCCGTTCTGGTCCTTGACCTGCACCTGCTGGTGCTGGTCGTCCAGCACCACGCTGTTGCCGCCCGGGGTCTGCACGGTGAGGATCTTGTTCTGGTCGTCGAACAACAAGCGCAGCTCGCTCTTGCTGACGATGCCCTTGAGGCTGTTCTGCTGGTCCGGGGTGAACTGGCCGAACGGCTTGCGCTTCTGGCTGTAAAGGCTGCCAAGGATCACCGGGTAGCGCGGGTCCTGGTTGAGGAAACCGAGGATCACCTCGTCGCCCACCTCCGGCAGGAAGAACGTGCCCTGGCCACTGGTCGAGTAGAAGTTCGCCATGCGCGCCCACAGGCCGCTGGCGGCCTGGTCGAACAGCGCCACCTCGACGAAGATGCGATACTCGCCGTCGGGGTCGTCGCAAATCTTGCCGACGGTGCCGTTGAACAGCCCCTGGGTACCGGGCAGCAGGCCGCTGGCGGCTGGCGCCTGAATGTCGTTATGACGCTGGGTGAAGGTTTCGGCGGCAAGGCCAATGCTGGCCTCGGTGGTCCAGTTGCCGTCGCTGACCTCGTGCACCACGGCGCTGACGAAGTGATCGCCGGCAAAACGTGCCCCAAGGCCTGCTAGGGTCAGGTAGTTGCCGGGCAGCAGCTTGGCGCTGCCCTGAAAACGCACTTCGCCGGTGATCTTGGCCAGTTCGCTGCGCAGTATCTGCGCCTTGGCCCAGCACTGCAGCTCGTCGCTGCTTTCGGTGGCCGAGGTCTGCAGGGCGTAGCTGCCCAGGCCGACTACCTTGGCCAGGGTCTGGCTGCTGAGGTTGCCGGGGCCGGCCTGGCTGGCGCTGCTCGAGGCGCTGACCAGCTGTTGGTCCTGGAAGCTCCAGGCCGTGGCGGTGACCTGGGCCAGTTGGCTGACCGCGTCGAGTTGCGCGTTGAACGCGAGGATGTCGTTGCCGTAGGTGAGCGTGAACACCGGGCTGCTGTCAGCCTGCGGGTCGAACACCTTGACCTTGCCGTTCAGGGCACTGACCAGCAGGCCGTTGGCTTCGGCGCGGGCCACCAGGAAATCCCAGTCGGTGGCGTAGTACTGCACCAGGGTCGGCAGCTTCAGCGAGGTGCTGGCGACCGAGGCTTGCAGGCCGGCCGCAGCGACTAGCTGGCTGATCACGTCGCTGTCGGCCTGGTTGCTGAAATTGGCGCTCTTGCGGCCCACGGTGAGCTTCACCGCAGGGTCCTTGCACAGCACTTGCAGCTGCGGGCCGCGCTGGTTGTCCACATGCAGCGACTGGCCTACCACGATGCCCTCGAATACCAGGCTGTTGTTGCCGTCGTAGCCCAGCGCGATGCTTACGGTATTGCCCGGCACGAAGCTGGACGAGGCGCTGATGGGAAAGCCCTCCTCGTCCGGGCTGCCATCAAGGAAGGTCAGCGTGGCGCTGGCGATGCGGTTGATGGCCTGCTCGATGCGCAGGCCATGCAGCGGGTATGTGCCGGGCATGGCATTACCATTGACCGAGATGGCGTAGCTGATCACGGCACCCGTCGAAGCGTCAGCCATTGATGGCCTCCTGGGGTTTGAGCGGCGGCACGCTGAGCACTTGCCCAGTCTTGAGCCGACGGAATTTGTCGAGTTGGTTGAAGCGCGCCACCTGGATGTAGTAGCCCGGCTCGCCATAGATGCCGGCGACGATCTGCGCCAGGCTGTCGCCATCGACCACCCGTACCTGGTGGGTCATGTCTGGGGACGACTTGTCGTCCTTGTTGGCCAGGGTCTGGGCGTCGATGTAGGAAATGAACGCCAGCGACAGGCGCGCGCGCAGCGGCGTGCCGTCGGGCTTGAACAGGGTGTAGCTGGTGCTCAGCGAGGTGAGCACGCCGCGAAAGGCCAGCCCGCCGCCCCAATTGACCGAGACATAGTTGGGCCGGTGGATGCTGCCGTTGTAGTCGTAGACCACCTTGCTCAGGTTGGCGATTTCGGTGGGCAGATCGACACGGCTGTCATCCACTACGCCGGTGCAGTCGATCACCAGCTCGAAGCTCAGGGTTTCGCTGGGGGTCTTGTTGTACTTGGCCGAGGGCGCACTGCTATCCAGCGCGGCCTCCTCGTTGTACTGCACCTGGCGCCCCCACTGCAGCTTCTCGGGGTTGAGCATGACTTCGTAGCTGCCCCCGGGCACCTTTGCGGTGTACTTCTCGTCGCTGTAGGCGACCAGCTTCATGTTGCCCATGGCTTGGCCTCCTGCTGCCGGTCAACGTTCGCCACGGCGAGCGCCGTGCTGTTCGCGCAATGCCTTGAGGCATTCCTGGACGATGCTCTGCTTCAGTTGTGCCAGGCGCTGGCCGTCCAGCGCCGGCGCTTCGCGCTCGGGGCGCGAGACGATGCTGGTATGGATTACCAGCTCGCGTATTTCCACAGGCATGCTCAGGCTCCCTTGAACAAAGAGGCGATGTCGGCGTACTGCTCGGTACGCGCGTCATCGGCCTCGAAATACTGGTAGGCCAGCTCGATGGTTTCGATCAGCAGGCGGTTGTCCTGGGCGCTGAGCTCGCTCATCGACCACTTCACCGGGTAGGCCTTGACGAAGCTCCAGCTCAGGCTCGGCCGGCCGCTGGCATCGAACAGGCTGACGCTCAGGTTCTTCACCTGCAGTGGCCGGCCCAGCCCGCCGTCGAGGGTGGTCTGGCACCACTCCACCAGCGGCGACTCGGCCGCCGCCACCCCACGCCTGAGCACCAGGTTGGGGTAGCGGGTACGCCCGGGCAGCCGGTAGCTGAAGCGGTTTTCGCCACCGCTGGCGACCTCTTCGATGGCCATTTCCTGGGACAGGCCGGACACCTCCTGGAAGGCCGCATCGACACTGCGGCCCTGCCCGGTGATGCGCACGCCGAACCAGAAGCTGGCCAGCAGGTCGCCGTCAGCTGCCATTGGTGATGATCAACTGCTCATGGGCGATCTCGATGGTGTCCACCGCCACTTCGTTGCTGTCGGACTTGAGGTCGGTGCCGGTGATCTTGGTCGGCCAGGCGTTGTTCAACTGCCATTGCATGGTTACCGCGCCGGCCTCGTCGAGCAGCTTGATCAGCACCGTGCGCCGGGCGATGGTGTTCATCTTGATCTCGTCCATCCAGGCCCAGAACGTGTTGTCGTTGACGAACACGCCGCGCTTCATGGTGACGTTGCTGTACTTGGCGATGCCCGGCATCTTGATGGTGGAGAACAACGCACTGTTGCTGTGGCGGTACTCGATCACCTGCACTTCCTTGTCCATGCCGGACACTTCCTGGAAGGCAATCCCTTTCAACTGCGTGCCGAAATCCACTTCGAAGCGAAACTTCGGAAGCGGCCAGGTCGCGCCCTGCTTGCTGCCATCATCTGCCATGACTCATCCCTTTCATGCTGAGGTTGAACGAAGGTTGCCAATGGCGGCTCCCTGGCCGCCACGCACAGGGCTCAGCCGGTCTTGGCCTGTTCCTGCTGGAAGGTAATGACGATGAACTCGGCCGGCTTGACCGTAGCCACCAGCACGGTGACCCGCATATAGCCGTTGAGCAGGTCATCGGCGGTCATGGTCGAGCCCAGGCCGACGCTGACCTGGAACGCATCGGCCGGCGCCGCACCCTGCAGGCCGCCCTGCTTCCAGATATCGGTGAGGAAGCTGGTGATCATGGCCTTCACCGCTGCCCAGGTATTGGCGGTGTTGGGCTCGAACACATAGGCCCGGGCGGCCAGCTTGATCGACTGTTCGAGGAAGGTCATGGTCCGGCGCACCGGCACGTAGCGCCAATCCTGGCTGTTGCCGTCGAGGGTGCGCGCCCCCCAGATCAGGATGCCCTGGCCGTTGAAGAAGCGGATGGCATTGACCGACTTGCCCGACACCGCGTCGATGTTGAGGTTTTCCTGCTGGGCGTCGGACAGGCGGATCGGCAGGCTGACGGCGCCGACGATGCTCATGTTGGCCGGCGCGCTCCATACCCCGTTCATATTGTCGTTGACCGTGTACACCCCGGCCATGGCGCCGCTGGGCGGAAGCACGTTGGCACATTCGAGCACGTGGTTGACGATCTGGCTGTAGACCGCGCTGGCGTTGAGCAGCGCCGCTTGCAGCTGGCTGTTGCTCATGGGGTTGGCCGGTGGTTTCTGGATCATGCCCAGCAGGGTGCCGACTGCTGCATTGGGCGCGGCTGGCGGGTTGATCAGCGCCGCCAGCTGCGTGGTGTCGCCACCGAACAGGTTGGTGAAGTCGATGTCGGCCGGCTGCATGATGGTGGTGCCGATGAACGGGTAGTAGCTGGTGCCGTACTTCAGCCCGTTGTTGCCGGTGTTGTTGCGGAAGGTCTGGATGTCCTGGGTGTACTGAATCGGGTCGGGGTTGGCGCCGCCGATGATGTCGAACACGCACAGGGTGGTGCCCATGCTCTCGGCCTGCAGCAGCATGCCCTGCATCAACGTGCCGTTGTCGGCCAACGACAGCAGGGTGGCTTCCGGGCAGATGTACAGCGTCGGCTCCGACTCGTTGAGCAGCAGGCTCAAGCCCCGCTGCAGGTCAGTCAGTTGCACGTTGGGGTTGACCAGCGGCGCGGCCGGGTCGCTGGCTGGCTTCTTGCTGGGCGGGCCGTAGGGGCCGACCGCGACGATGTAGGCGTCGCCGCCGCCGTTCTGGTAGAACAGGCGGATGCTGTTGTAGAGGTAGTAAAGGGTGTTGGGGTCGGGCAATACCGAGTAATACGTCCCGCCGATGGTCAGGTAATCGCCGGAGGTGGGCTGCTCTTTCTGTGCCACCAGGTAGTACTCGGGGCTGTACTGGCGCGCCGGGTCTGCCGGCGGCGGCGGGTTGTCCAGCATGAAGTACGCCTGGAACTCGACGAACGAAGAAATCTTCACCGCCTTGTTGTAGTAGGACTTGCCCTGGTAATCGGCCCGCGGGGTATAGCCGATGAATGCCGGAACCGCAGTGGCGACCGGCACCACCGAATTGGGGAAGGCGTTGAGCTCGTTGATGTACACACCGGGTGTTGCGTAGGTGGATGCCATGGCTCGTCCTTGACGGAGTTGAGGGAGTGGGAGTGGTGACGGGTAACGCTACAGGTAGACGTGCATCGCGCAGCGCTCAAGTTGAGTGCCGGCGCATAACTGTTGCTGCCCGGGGGTGGGCAGGCCTTTCAGGTAGCAATGCTCGACCTCGGCCTGGCCGTGGCCGGGGCTGATGCGGTCGACCAGGTCGAAGGTTTCGGTAGGCACCTGCTGCACCGTAAAGCGCCGCGCCCCGGAACTGAAATGCAGGGCCTGCTCACCACCCGGCAAGCGCACCGCGTTGGGCCCGTCGAAGCACTGGCCATCGCCGCCGACCACAGCCGGGGCCTGCAGAAGCACTTCGCTGCGGTTGACCAGGTAGTAGTCCCAACCCAGGCTGCGCACCTCGAAACGGGCCTGGTAAATGGGGGCCGGCCCCACCGCCAACAGGTGTTCAAGGCTCAGGCTAAGCAGCGCCACGGCATCGCCAGGCCCCGGCAGGCGCTCGCCAGGCACCGGGGTCAGCTGCAGGCTGCCCGGTTGCGTGGCTAGGCGCAGCGTACCCAGCCAGTCGCCTGGCAACTGGGTAATCGCCACGAACAGCGCCGGGTCGCAGCACAGCCAGAAATTCAACTCACCTTGCCGCGCCTGCTGGCCCAGGTAGTGGATGAAACCGGCGTCGGCACGCCCGGCCAGCAGGCAGAAGGCGCCCTGCTGGCGTTGCAGGCGCAGTTGGTAGCGGGCCATCAGGCGCGCGGTGTCGGCCAGCGGCACGACCTCGAACGGCTGCACGCCCCCTACCGGGAAATAGCCATGCTCAAGCGCCACGGTAAACAGCGGGGTCATGGCTGGGCAACGCCGGTGACAGCGCCCACCGCAGCCGCAGTGCCACGCACCTGCCCGGCCTGCACGGCCACATGGCGCACCTTGTAGAGCATCGACGGCAAGTAGCCGACGCCCAGTGCGGTCCACAGGTCGTGGGTTTTCTGCGAGGGAGAGTTCTCGACTTCAAACTTGAGCGCACTCAAACCTTCGGGCAGGCCGGGATAACGGCTGCGCTCGAAGGCGAGGTTGGCCTGAAAGAAGGTGACGACGAGGGTAAGTTGTTTCAGTGCCTCGACATAATCATCGAAGTTGGCACTGACCAGCATGTCCATGTTGAAGAACTGTGGCGGGTTGACCCAATTGAACTGGCCATCTTGCTGAACACTGCCGCCATAGAAACGCTTGTTGTTTTCATGCTCGAGGCTGACCAGCGTCAGCACCACTTTGTTGCGGTTTTGCTCAAGCCTGGCGGGGTCGCTGGCCGACAGCCCGTTCAATACCACACAGCCGGGCTCTATACCCAGTTGGGCACTGAGGTATTGATCAAGCACTGTTCGTATATAGACAAGCGCGACATCGATCATTAACGCCTCTCGTAGCGGCTTCCTGAATCCGCGTAAAGACTTCCCTGCCCGAAAGGCATGCGTAACAACTTGAAATACTGCGCGACAATAGCAACAACGAAAAGTTCAAACTGCAAACAAGCTAGCACAGCCATGGCGCTTTGCCATAATCCGCGCGAAAAAAATTCATATAAGTTCAGGGACGGCCGTCCCAGATAAACTGCAAAACGAATATTTACCTTTCGATATCAGCTAATTAGCCAAAAAAGTTGACCACCCAGATACAACAAGGGCGCCTTGCGGCGCCCTCGTGGCTCAACTTATTCCCACTCGATGGTGGCCGGCGGTTTGCTCGACACGTCGTAGGTGACGCGCGAAATACCTTCGATTTCGTTGATGATGCGCCCGCTGACGGTCTCCAGCAGCTCGTAGGGCAGGTGCGCCCAACGGGCGGTCATGAAGTCCACGGTCTCGACGGCGCGCAGGGCCACGACCCAGGCGTAGCGACGGCCGTCGCCAACGACGCCCACCGACTTGACCGGCTGGAACACCACGAAGGCCTGGCTGGTCTTGTGGTACCAGTCGGCCTTGCGCAGCTCTTCGATGAAGATGTGGTCGGCGCGACGCAGGATGTCGGCGTATTCCTTCTTCACTTCACCCAGAATGCGCACGCCCAGGCCCGGGCCCGGGAACGGGTGACGGTAGACCATGTCGTACGGCAGGCCCAGCTCCAGGCCGATCTTGCGCACTTCGTCCTTGAACAGCTCACGCAGTGGCTCGACCAGCTTGAGGTTCATTTCCTCCGGCAGGCCGCCGACGTTGTGGTGCGACTTGATCACGTGGGCCTTGCCGCTCTTGGCGCCGGCCGACTCGATCACGTCTGGGTAGATGGTGCCTTGGGCGAGGAACTGGATGTTCTCGAGCTTGCTGGCCTCGGCATCGAAGATGTCGATGAAGGTACGGCCGATGATCTTGCGCTTCTTCTCTGGGTCCGCTTCGCCTTCGAGGTTGTCGAGGAACTGCTTTTCAGCATCGGCGCGGATCACCTTGACGCCCATGTTCTCCTTGAACATGGCCATCACCTGGTCGCCTTCGTGCAGGCGCAGCAGGCCGTTGTCGACGAATACGCAGGTCAGCTGGTCGCCGATGGCGCGGTGCAGCAGCGCGGCAACCACCGAGCTGTCGACGCCGCCGGACAGGCCCAGCAGAACGTTGGCCGAACCGACTTGCGCGCGCACCTGGGCGATGGCGTCTTCGACGATGTTCGAGGCGGTCCACAGGGCTTCACAGCCGCAGATGTCCTGCACGAAGCGCGACAGGATACGACCACCCTGCTTGGTGTGGGTCACTTCCGGGTGGAACTGCACACCGTAGTAACCCAGGGCGTCGTCGTACATGCCGGCGATCGGGCAGCTCGGGGTGCTGGCCAGCACGTTGAAGTTGCCCGGCATCTGGGTAACCTTGTCGCCGTGGCTCATCCACACGTCCAGGCCCAGTACGCCGTCATCGTCGACGTGGTCTTCGATGCCGTCCAGCAGGCGGCTCTTGCCGACCACGTCGACACGGGCGTAGCCGAACTCGCGCAGCTCGGAACCTTCGACCTTGCCGCCCATCTGCTCGGCCATGGTCTGCATGCCGTAGCAGATGCCCAGTACCGGCACCTTCAGGTCGAACACCGCTTGCGGGGCGCGCGGGCTGTTGGCTTCGTGGACCGACTCGGGGCCGCCGGCCAGGATGATGCCGCGCGGGTTGAATTCGCGGATCGCTTCATCGTCCATGTCGAACGGGTGCAGCTCGCAGTACACGCCGATTTCGCGCACGCGGCGGGCGATCAGCTGGGTGTACTGGGAACCGAAATCGAGGATCAGGATGCGGTGAGCGTGAATGTCGAGGGCCATGACTCAATCTCGTCAGTGGAAATCGGAAACGACGCGGGGCTGTTCGTGACAGCCCCGTTCGGTTATTGCTTGAAGCCTCAGCCTACGCGGTAGTTAGGGGCTTCTTTGGTGATCTGCACGTCATGCACGTGGGACTCGGCCATGCCAGCACCGGTGATGCGCACGAACTCCGGCTTGGTACGCATCTCTTCGATGGTTGCGCTGCCGGTGTAGCCCAT
Source organism: Pseudomonas fakonensis (assembly GCF_019139895.1). Classification (GTDB taxonomy): domain Bacteria; phylum Pseudomonadota; class Gammaproteobacteria; order Pseudomonadales; family Pseudomonadaceae; genus Aquipseudomonas; species Aquipseudomonas fakonensis. The sequence goes on from NZ_CP077076.1 coordinate 4,897,564, forward strand.
GGACGAACGCAGGCCGCCCATCAGCTGGTGGATGATCGCGGCCAGGGCGCCCTTGTAAGGAACGCGGCCTTCGATGCCTTCCGGTACCAGCTTCTCGGCGCCGGCCGAGGAGTCCTGGAAGTAACGGTCGGACGAGCCTTGCGCCTGCGCCATGGCACCCAGCGAGCCCATGCCGCGGTAAGCCTTGTACGAACGGCCCTGGAACAGCTCGACTTCGCCCGGGGCCTCTTCGGTACCGGCGAACATCGAACCCATCATCACGCAGGAAGCACCGGCAACGATGGCCTTGGACAGGTCACCGGAGAAGCGGATGCCGCCGTCGGCGATCAGTGGCACGCCAGTGCCTTCCAGTGCTGCGGCAACGTTGGCGATGGCACTGATTTGCGGTACGCCAACGCCAGCTACGATACGGGTGGTGCAGATCGAGCCAGGGCCGATACCGACCTTGACTGCGTCGGCGCCAGCTTCGGCCAGGGCCTTGGCGGCGGCGCCGGTGGCGATGTTGCCGCCGATCACCTGCACTTGCGGGTAGGTTTCTTTCACCCAGCGCACGCGGTCGATCACGCCTTTGGAGTGACCGTGAGCGGTGTCGACCACGACCACGTCAACGCCGGCGGCAACCAGGGCGGCAACGCGCTCGCCGGTGTCCTTGCCGGTGCCGACCGCAGCGCCAACGCGCAGGCGACCCTGGTCGTCCTTGCTGGCCAGCGGGTAGGCCTTGGCCTTTTCGATGTCCTTGACGGTCATCATGCCCTTGAGGTTGAACTTGTCGTCAACGATCAGGACTTTTTCCAGGCGGTGCTTGTGCAGCAGCTCGCGCACTTCGTTCTTGTCGGCGCCTTCGCGGACGGTGACCAGGCGCTCTTTCGGCGTCATCACGTCGCGGACCTTGGCTTCCAGACGGTTTTCGAAACGCACGTCACGGGAGGTGACGATACCGACCAGGTCGCCATTCGCCAGCACCGGAACGCCGGAGATGTTGTTCAGGCGGGTCAGCTCGAACAGGTCGCGCACGGTGGCGTCGGCGTCGATGGTGATCGGGTCCTTGACCACGCCAGCCTCGAACTTCTTGACCTTGCGGACTTCGCCGGCCTGCTGCTCGATGGTCATGTTCTTGTGGATGATGCCGATGCCGCCTTCCTGGGCCATGGCAATGGCCAGACGCGCTTCGGTCACGGTATCCATGGCGGCGGAAACCAGCGGAATGTTCAGCTCGATGCCACGAGTCAAACGGGTCTTGAGACTGACTTCATTGGGCAGTACCTCGGAGTAGCCAGGTACAAGGAGGATATCGTCGAAGGTCAGGGCTTCTTGGCTGATACGCAGCATCGCGGGGGCTCCCGGGCGGGAAAAATGGAAGCGCGCCATTATACTCATGCAAGGCGCGCCGCTCAATGCAAAATAAGGGCCTTCGGTCCAGTTTTGGCTGTTGTGGCCTCATCGCCGGCAAGCCGGCTCCTACAGGGCGTCGCGCACTGCCTGTAGGAGCCGGCTTGCCGGCGATGAGGCCCTCGAATCAGCCTACCTTCACCTGCACCACAGCCACCGGCTGGTCGAGCCAGTCGGCGAAGCTGTCGAGAAAGGCCTGGGTAAACCCGGCCTCGCCCCAGTTGTTGAAGATGAACCCAAGGTTGGAAAAGGCACATGGCTGCAGGTAAAGGAAGCCATTGATGTCATCCTCGAAGCCGCACAGCGGGCAGGTGAAGTTGTCGCTCACCGCCGGCATCCACTCCTCCAGGCTCTCGAACAGCGGCTCGCCCACCTTGCGGCGGCACTCCGGGCAGCCGGCTTCTTCAAGAAACCCTTCGGTGGGGGTGTAGATGCAGCGCTTGAGCATCACCTCCAGGCCGTTGACCGGGTTGCCCAACGGCAGTCTTTCCGGGTGCAGGGCCACTTTGCGGGCGCCTTCGGCCAGGGCATGGCCCATGCGGTTGCCGGTGCGCCCGCAGGTGGTCAATTGCTCCTCGACGACTTTTTCGCGCACCAGCCAGCGCAGGATGGCCCGGGCACGGGCTTCGTGCACCGGCACGGTGGACAGCTTGGGGACGATGATGCTCTGGGTATTCATGAACGGGGCAAGCCTGCAAACAGCGGTAATGGCGCAATTCTACTGCCTGCTCAGCCGCTCAGGTAGCGACCGATCAGCGCCAGGCCGCTGGCCAGCACCAGCCACGTGATCAGGCGCACGAAGGCCTCGCGGGACAGCTTCAGGGTCAACCGCCTGCCAACCCACAGCCCGAGGAACATCACTGGCAGCAGGCAGGCCGCCAACCACAGCAAGCTGGTGTCGGCATACACCCCGGCGATCAGGAACAGCGACAGGCGCACGATGGTGCTGCAACTGATCAGCGCACTCTGGGTGGCACGCACCTGCTCTTTCACCTCCAGCCGGGCGCTGAGGTAGATGGCATACAGAAAACCGCCACTGCCGAACAACGCCCCGAACAGCCCGCCCACGGTGCCCATCGGCACCGCCCACAGCCCGGACAGCCTGGCCGGGCGCACGTTCACTGTCAGCCCGTAGATGGCGTAGGCAGTAACGAACAGGCCCATCAGCAACAGCAGCAGGTCGGATTTGAGGTGCAGCAGAAACACCACCCCCAAGGTGCAGCCCACCGCCATGCACGGCAGCAGCCGCAGCAGCTCGCTGCGTACCACGTTGCGCCGCGAGGGCAGCAGGTTGCCGAAGGCGGCGACGAAGTCCAGCAGCACCAGCAACGGGATGATCCGCGACAGCGGCATGAAGTGGATCAGCACCGGGCCGGCCACCAGCGCGGTGCCGAAGCCGGCGATGCCGAAGACGATGTAGGCGGCGGCGATGGCCAGCAGGATGGGAATCCATTCGAGGGGAGTGAAGGCGAGTTGGCTGAGCATGGGCCGATTCCTTGGGCGACCGGCACAGGTTAGCCTGCCTCACCCCATCACCGGCAAGGGGGGGGTTGTGCACCTCGCCACTCACCGTGGGAGCAACTGTCCTGTGCTGCCTGTTCCGGCCTCATCGCCGGCAAGCCGGCTCCTACAGGTACGGCACTGACCTGAAGCTCATGCAATACCTGTGGGAGCGAGCACAGACAACCGCCCTGCATGTCCTTTATGATGCCCGCCATGATCAAAGACCCCTTCGAACGACTCGGCCTGGACCGCGAGGTCCTCACCGTCAGCCAGCTCAACGGCCGCGCCCGCGTGCTGCTGGAAGACGTGTTCCGCAGCGTCTGGGTGGAAGGCGAGATTTCCAACCTCGCCCGCCCGGCCTCCGGGCACATGTACTTCACCCTCAAGGACAGCGGTGCGCAAATTCGCTGTGCGCTGTTCCGCCAGAACGCTGCCCGCGTGCGCCAGGCCCTGCGTGACGGCCTGGCGGTCAAGGTGCGCGGCAAGGTTTCGCTGTTCGAAGGGCGCGGCGACTACCAGCTGATTCTCGATACCGTGGAGCCTGCCGGCGACGGTGCCCTGCGCCTGGCCTTCGAGGCACTCAAAGAGAAGCTCGGCGCCGAGGGCCTGTTCAGCACCGAGCGCAAGCAGCCGCTGCCGGCCCACCCGCGGCGCATCGGCATCGTCACCTCGCCTACCGGCGCGGTGATCCGCGACATCATCAGCGTGTTCGGCCGGCGCGCGCCGCAGGTCGAGCTGAACCTGATCCCCACCGCCGTACAGGGCCGCGAAGCGATCAACCAGATCGTCCGCGCCTTGCAGATGGCCGACCGCCAGGGCTTCGATGCGTTGATCCTGGCCCGTGGCGGCGGCTCGCTGGAAGACCTGTGGTGCTTCAACGAAGAAGCCGTGGCCCGCGCCGTGGCCGCCTGCGCGACGCCCATCGTCAGCGCCGTGGGGCATGAAACCGACGTGTCGATCAGCGACTTCGTCGCCGACGTGCGTGCGCCCACGCCGTCCGCCGCCGCCGAGCTGCTGGCCCCCGACAACAGCGGCCTGCAGCAGCGCCTGGACAGCCTGCAACGGCGCCTGCTGCTGCGCATGCAAAACCGCCTGGCCCACGACCGCCTGCGCCTGGATGGCCTGGCCCGACGCCTGCGCCACCCCGGCGAGCGCCTGCGCCAACAGGCCCAGCGCCTGGACGACCTGGACATGCGCCTGCGCCGCGCCTTCATGCTTGGCATGCAGCGCCGCCAGGAGCGCCTGGGGCGCATGGACATGCGCCTGGCCGCGCAGCACCCGGGGCGCAACCTGAAAATGCTCCAGCAGCGCCTGGACACCCTCGCCGCACGCCTGCCACGGGCCATGCGCGAGGTGCTCAAGGACCGCCGCCAACGCTTCCAGGCACAGTTGCAGACGCTGCAGGTGGTCAGCCCCTTGGCCACCCTGGCCCGCGGCTACAGCATCCTGCTCGACGAGCGTGGCCAGGCCGTGCGCAGCGCCGCCGATACCCGCAACGGCCAGCGCCTGACCGCACGCCTGAACGAAGGCGAGCTGAAGGTGCGGGTCGAGGACAACCACCAGACCCCGGTCACTCTCTCGCTACTGGACTGACACATGCCCCGCCTGCTCGCCCTCGCCCTCGCCCTGCTGCTGCCGATCACCGCGGCCCAGGCCAGCTACATCACCCGCACCCTGAACAAGCCGGTGCCCGGCGGCGTTGCCGTGATCGACCTGGGACCAGCCTCCAGCGCCCCGACGGCGCGCTTCGACGGCAAGCCGGTGCTGGTGGTCAAGGAGCAGGACAGCTGGCTGGCCATCGTCGGCATCCCGCTGACGCAACAGCCCGGCAGCGCGGTGCTGACCCAGGGCGAGCGCACTCTGTCGTTCAACGTTGGCAGCAAGAAATACCCCGAGCAGCACATCACCTTGAAGAACCAGCGCCAGGTCAACCCCAACCCCGACGACCTCAAGCGCATCGACCGCGAGCTTGCCGAGCAGATCAAGGCCTACCGCAGCTTCAGCCCGACGCTGCCCAGCAACCTGATCCTCGACAAGCCGGTCAACGGCCCGCTGTCGAGCAAGTTCGGCGTGCGCCGCTTCTTCAACGGCGAGGAGCGCAACCCCCACGCCGGCCTGGACTTCGCCGTACCCGCCGGCACGCCGATCAAGACCCCGGCCAACGGCAAGGTGATCTTGGTGGGCGATTACTTCTTCAATGGCCGCACGGTGTTCGTCGACCATGGCCAGGGCTTCATCAGCATGTTCTGCCACATGTCGAAGATCGACGTGAAGCCCGGGCAGGTGCTGCGCCGCGGCGAGGTGGTGGGACGCGTGGGCTCCACCGGGCGCGCCACCGGGCCGCACATGCACTGGAACGTCAGCCTGAACGATGCGCGGGTGGACCCGGCGATTTTCATTGGCGCGTTCCAGCCCTGAATCCGCGTCGCCTGCATCGCCGGCAAGCCGGCTCCTACAGGGGGCGCGCTACCTGTAGGAGCCGGCTTGCCGGCGATAGGGCCAGCAGCGCCAACACTGCCAACCCTGCCTTGCGCCATACAAAAATACCCAGCAACGATCTCAAGCAAAAACAATAATTACAGCCATTAAATCTCGCCTTTCAGCGTTTTTTAAGCATTCCTCTCAATTTTTCCGCAGTGCTTGCCATCCCCCACCCCACTGGTTAGGGTTGAGCACATGAAAACCTTCAGCACCCTCATCCTGCTCCGACAACATCGCAGCCTCAACCTGGTCAGCGCCCGACTACCAGGCTGATTCGCGTCGCCTCGCCCCCTTCATCTCGTTACTGCCCGGCAGGCCCGATCTCGGCCGCACACAAAAGGATTGCTTCCATGACCATGCTCAAAGACCCTTCGAAGAAATACCGCGCCTTCCCGACCATCGACCTGCCCGACCGCACCTGGCCGTCGAAGGCCATCACCGAGGCGCCGATCTGGTGCAGCTCGGACCTGCGTGATGGCAACCAGTCGCTGATCGAGCCGATGGATTCGGAGAAGAAGCTGCGTTTCTGGAAGACCCTGGTGCAAGTGGGCGTGAAGGAAATCGAAGCCTCCTTCCCTTCCGCTTCGCAAACCGATTTCGACTTCGTGCGCACCCTGATCGAAGACGGCCACATCCCGGACGACACCACCATCCAGGTGCTCACCCAAGCCCGTGAAGACCTGATCGCGCGCACCTTCGAATCGCTGCGCGGCGCAAAAAAAGCCATCGTCCACCTGTACAACGCCACTTGCCCGTCGTTCCGCCGCATCGTCTTCAACCAGGACAAGCAAGGCGTGAAGGACATCGCCGTCAACGCCGCCAAGCTGTTCGTCAAGTACGCCGCCCAGCAGCCTGAGACGCAATGGACCTTCCAGTACTCGCCGGAAACCTTCAGCGCCACCGAGCTTGAGTTCGCCAAAGAGGTGTGCGATGCGGTGATCGAGGTGTGGAACCCCACCCCTGAGCACAAGATCATCCTCAACCTGCCGGCCACCGTCGAAGTTGCCACGCCGAACGTCTACGCCGACCAGATCGAGTGGTTCTGCCGCAACGTCAACCGCCGTGACAGCGTGATCATCAGCCTGCACTGCCACAACGACCGCGGCACCGGCATCGCCGCCACCGAGCTGGGCCTGATGGCCGGCGCCGACCGCGCCGAAGGCTGCCTGTTCGGCAACGGCGAGCGTACCGGCAACGTCGACCTGGTCACCCTGGCACTGAACCTCTACACCCAGGGCATCGACCCGCAGTTGGACTTCTCCGACATCGACGGCGTGCGCAAGGTGGTCGAGGAGTGCAACCAACTGCCAGTACACCCGCGTCACCCCTACGTCGGCGACCTGGTTCACACCGCATTCTCCGGCTCGCACCAGGATGCCATCCGCAAGGGCTTCACCAAACAGCAGGAAGGCGAGCTGTGGGAAGTGCCGTACCTGCCGATCGACCCGGCCGACATCGGCCGCAGCTACGAGGCGGTGATCCGCGTCAACAGCCAGTCGGGCAAGGGCGGTATTACCTACCTGCTCGAGCAGGAATACGGCATCAGCCTGCCGCGTCGCATGCAGATCGAATTCAGCCAGGTAGTACAGGGTGAAACCGACCGCCTGGGCCTGGAAATGACTGCCCAGCAGATCTACAAACTGCTGCAAAAGGAATACCTGCAAGCCAACGCCCCCTACACCTTGGTCAGCCACCGCTTGCAGGAAGAAAACGGCAACAGCGCCGTGGAAGTGGAAGTCGCCGGTGAGGGCGAGACCAACCTGCACTGGCGCGGCAAGGGCAATGGCGCCCTGGAAGCCCTGGTGGCCGGCCTGCCGGTTGCAGTCGAAATCATGGACTACAACGAGCACGCCATCGGCGCCGGCACCAACGCCAAGGCTGCGGCCTACATCGAGCTGCGTGTGGCCGGTGGTCGCCCGGTGCACGGCGTGGGCATCGACGAGAACATCACCACCGCCAGCTTCAAGGCGCTGTTCAGTGCGCTCAACCGCTCGCTGAGCCAGCAGGAAGCCAAGGCTGCGTAAAGCGTGGTTTGACGCTCAAGAGCCCGCATCCTCGATGCGGGCTTTTTTGTGGTTTTTGCCCAGACCTGACTCGAGCCACCATTTCGCCTGCAAGTCTGTATTACACCGCAAGGCTTTCAGGGCTCAGGTGAGCAAAGCCCAGGCCGACATCAAAAGCGCGCGTTCGAACGTAAACTGCGTGCGCAAACGGCTGAACCTCATCGATCACCTGTATGCCAGCCTCGACCGCCAGCAACAGCTGCTGGCGCGCCTGAAGGGCATGCCGCTGAGCGCGGCCGATCGCAAGCAGCTGACCGCCTGGATCAACAAAGCCGGCACGCAGATCAACGCGCCGCAACTGGAAACCGCAGACAACGCCCTCGAAGGAGTGAGGGACTACCTGGGAGATCTCCGACGCTGTCGAAGACGCCAAGCGCGCGCGCTCCGCGCTGCTGAGCGAAGCTTCGCAGTAACCGGCAAGGGGCTGCCTTGCAGCCCCGGCCTTTTCATCTTAAAGCAGGCACCGCAACCCTGCGGCGTGTCTTCAATAGCGGCAACCCGGCAGGTTGTAGGCCTTCCAGTCCAATGCCCAGCGGCCACTGTTCTGGTCCACGTCATATCCTTTCATCAAGGCCGCGGTCTGAATTTCATCCCACCCCAGCGGGGCAATGGAATGCTTGGCTGCGACTGCCAGCGTGGAGTCGGTGGCCACCGAAGTCAGGAAGTACAGGTCTTCCCGGTTCCTGACCTGCTTGTACTTGGCGTATTTGAAAAAGTCCGAATAGTTGCCAGCCGACGTCACGCAATGGGCATATACGTAATGCACCTGGTAAATATTGAATACACCGGGCCCTTCCAATCCTGCGGCCCCAGGCGCATGTCACCGTACACGGTTTTATCGTATATCCAGCAACCCGCATTGACCGCCCCGTCACTGCCGAACAGATAGTTCTCGATTTCATAAGACCCGCGCTTGTGCGGGAAGTTACCAATGTCCTTGATCATGGACTCGTCGATAAAGCTCATCGCAACAGACTCCTGTCGGTGTTCGTCATTTATATCGATTGAAGGGAACATCTGCCACAGACTGGTCAAACTCGATTGCGCCCAGCTTTTTTGCGGCAAGCACTGCCTGCCTGACCGATTGCCAGCCCAGTGCTTCAACAGCCTGACGCTCTTCCACAACGACCAGCCGATCAGTACTTAGCGACGACACCAGCAGCCACTGAACAGCCATTTCGCTGAATACGCTGCCCAACCTGGCGTTGCCTGGCTTGCCATCGAGCAGACAATGGGCATAGGCAATATTGACCTGGTAAACCAGGTACGCCTTGCTGTCGTTCAAGTAAACATCACGCGTCTGTTCGACCGGCATACCCCATAAAACGTCAGCAGTTAAGTCGGTCACGATACGGGACAGTGCATTGACCCGATTGATGCCCGGGCGCACCTTGAAAGGCACCCCGAGGCCTGCGAGAAAGTCCCGGCTCAAACCGCACTGATAGTGCTGCGTGTGGACATAAGGCCCCGAGCGCTGTTGCTGAACCCGTGCACAATACGAAAGGTAGGCATAGACCGGGCGGGTGAAACACTCAACGGCAACACCGTCGACATTGATATCACCAACGACCGTTTGCCCCGCCACCCAACTACCCGACTGCACACCCTGCTCACCGTACAAATAGCGCTCTATTTCATAAGAGCCTTTAAGTTCTTCGTGGCTACTCACTGGGCAACCTCCTTCTGACTGAGCGAGGCACCCGCTTAAAATTCGTGTGCTCGGCAGATCAGCAGGAACACTTTCTTGCAGGCAAAAAAAAGGGCGCCGACCAAGCGCCCCATAACCGTGCAGCACACAACGAAACGCTTCAGTCCAGCAAGGCCATCGCCTCGGCGCTGCAGGCCTCGATACGCGCCCAGTCACCGTTTTTGATCCAGCTGCTGTCGAGCATCCAGGTGCCACCCACGCACATCACGTTGGGCAGGGCCATGTAGTTGCGCACGTTGGCCGGGTTGACCCCGCCGGTGGGGCAGAAGCGGATGTCGCCGAACGGGCCGGCGAAGGCCTTGATCGCTGCCACGCCGCCGCTGATCTCGGCCGGGAACAGCTTGAAGCGCCGGTAGCCGAGGGCGTAGCCCATCATGATTTCCGACGGCGTGCTGATACCCGGCAGCAGCGGGATGTCGCTGTCGACGCCGGCTTCGAGGATGTCCTGGGTGATGCCCGGGGTCACCACGAACTGCGCGCCTGCGGCCTCGACCTTGGCGAACATGCTGCGGTCGAGCACGGTGCCGGCACCGACGCACAGCTGCGGGCGCTGCTCGCGCAGCACCTGGATGGCCTTCAGGCCGTGCTGCGAGCGCAGGGTCACTTCCAGGGTGCGGATGCCGCCAGCGGCCAGGGCGTCGGCCAGCGGCAGAATATCTTCCTCACGGGCGATGGTGATGACCGGCAGAATGCGCGCCTTTTCGCAAAGGGCGTCGATGCGGGCGGCCTTTTCGGCCATCGAGAGCAAAGGCTGTGGGCGTTCGAGGGTGGTCATGACAGTGGATCCTTGGCTCATGGGCACCAGTAGATGCTCAGGGGGTCGTGAAGAAAGGCGCGAATTGGCATTTCGGTAAGGTCGTTGCCCGCCAGCGCGGCGCGCAGGGTAGCGAGTTTGCCCGCCCCTTGCACCGACAACAGGGTCAGCCCGGCACTGGCCAGCAGTGCACGGGTCATCGACAGGCGCTGGCGCGGCACGCTCGGCGCCAGCAACGGCAGGCAGCGGCGCTTGCTGGAGGGGTTCAGGCCTTCAAGCAGGTTGGGGCTGGCCGGGAACAGCGACGCGGTATGACCATCGTCACCCATGCCCAGTACCAGCACATCGATTGGCGGCAGCGCGGCAAGTGCTTCGTCGGCCTGTTCGGCGGCGATGCCCAGGCTTGCAGCGCTGTGGTAGAGGCCGATGAAACGGGCCTTGGCCGCCGCGCCCCTGAACAGGTGGCGGGCCAGCAGGCCTGCGTTGCTGTCGGGGTGCTCCACCGGCACCCAACGCTCGTCGGCCAGGCTCACGGTGACTTTCGACCAGTCCAGCGCCTCGCCGGCCAGCTTCTCGAGAAACGGCACCGGGCTGCGCCCACCGGACAGCACCACGCAGGCCTGGCCCTTGCTGGCGATGGCCTGGCGCAGGCGCCCGGCCACATCGGCGGCCAATGTGGCTGCAAGGGTTGGCCCGTCGGCCAGCGGGTACACCGTCACGCTTGCCGGCAATTGCAGTTCAGATATCGCCATACCAGGCCCTCCCGTCTCGTGTAATCAGTGCAATCGAGCTCATCGGCCCCCAGGAGCCGGCGGCATAGGGCTTGGGCGCCTCGCCGCTGTGCTTCCAGCCGGCGATCAGCTGGTCGCACCAGGTCCAGGCGTACTCGATCTCGTCCTTGCGCACGAACAGGTTCTGGTTGCCACGCATCACCTCGAGCAACAGGCGTTCGTAGGCATCCGGAATCCGCGCGCTGCGCCAGGTGTCGGAAAAATTCAGCTGCAGCGGGCCGCTGCGCAGTTGCATGCCCTTGTCCAGGCCCTGCTCCTTGGTCATCACCCGCAGCGAGATGCCTTCGTCCGGTTGCAGCCGAATGATCAGCTTGTTGCCGATCTGCAGGCGCTGTTCCGGAGCGAAGATGTAATGGGGCGTCTCTTTGAAGTGGATGACGATCTGCGACAGCTTTTGCGGCATGCGCTTGCCGGTGCGCAGGTAGAACGGCACCCCCGACCAGCGCCAGTTGCGAATGTCGGCGCGCAGGGCAACGAAGGTTTCGGTATCGCTCTGGGCGTTGGCGTTGTCTTCTTCGAGGTAACCGGGCACCGGCTTGCCGTCGCTGTAGCCGGCGATGTACTGGCCACGCACCACGCGGGTGCCCAAGCCTTCGCCGGTGATCGGTGCCAGCGCCTTGAGCACCTTGACCTTCTCGTCGCGGATGCTGTCGGCCGACAGGTCGCTGGGCGGGTCCATGGCGATCAGGCACAGCAGCTGCAGCAGGTGGTTCTGGATCATGTCGCGCAGCTGGCCGGCCTTGTCGAAGTAACCCCAGCGGCCTTCGATGCCGACCTTCTCGGCCACGGTGATCTCCACATGGGAGATGGAGTTCTGGTTCCACTGGGTTTCGAACAGGCTGTTGGCGAAACGCAAGGCGATCAGGTTCTGTACCGTTTCTTTACCCAGGTAATGGTCGATGCGGTAAACCCGGTTTTCGGGGAAGAACCGCGCCACCGCATCATTGACCCGGCGCGACGACTCCAGGTCGTGGCCGATGGGCTTCTCCAGCACCACCCGGGTACGCGGGGCCAGGCCCGCCTTGTCGAGGTTTTCGCAGATGGCGCCGTACACCGCTGCGGCGGTGGCGAAATAGGCGATCAGCGGCAACCCGGCGGGGGCTTGCTCGGCCAGGGCCTGGTAGCCTTCGGGCTGGACGAAGTCCAGGTGCAGGTAGTCAAGCCGGGCAAAGAAGCGCCCGAGGGTGGACGGGTCGATCTCGGCGTCCGGCACGTGGCGGCGCAGGTGCGCCTCGATGTTCTGCAGGTGCTCCTGGGCACTGCCAGGCTCCCGGGCCAGGGCCAGCAGGCGGGTGTCCGCGTGCAGCAAATTGGCGCGGTCAAGCTGGTAGAGCGCGGGGAACAGCTTGCGCAATGCCAGGTCGCCCAAGGCGCCAAACAGGGCAAAGGTGCAAGGTTCTACACTGATCGCAGCCATGATGTTGGTTCTTTTATTAAAGTTGAGCTAGGAATACCGGTTTCGACCCGGTTTTTCAAGGACCAATGTAGTAAAAACAACAACATTTACCCCGCCTGATACAGACAAGTGGTGTGACAATCTCAGCGACAGTACGATAGACAACTTTGCAAAAAGCCTGCAGCCCTGCCTGCCGTCTGTCTGCCCGGGCCGGCCCTGCAAGCCGCCCCTTCAAAACAAGGACCCCACCATGGACCGCGTGCGCAACCTCCTGGAACAGATCCAGGGCCGCCTGGACGAGCTTAACAAGGCCGAGCGCAAGGTCGCCGAGGTCATCCTGCTGAACCCGCAGCAAGCTACCCGCTTCAGCATCGCCGCCCTGGCCCAGGCGGCCAAGGTCAGCGAGCCGACCGTCAACCGCTTCTGCCGCTCGTTCGGCGTCAGCGGCTACCCCGAACTCAAGCTGCAACTGGCGCAGAGCCTGGCCAGCGGCGCCGCTTATGTAAGCCGCGCCGTGGAAGCCGATGACGACCCGGCCGCCTACACGCAAAAAATCTTCGGCAGCGCCATTGCCTCGCTGGACAGCGCCTGCCAGGCGCTCGACCCGCAGCAGGTCAGCCGCGCCGTGGACATGATGATCCAGGCCCGGCAGATCCACTTTTTCGGCCTGGGCGCCTCGGCCCCGGTGGCACTGGATGCCCAACACAAGTTCTTCCGCTTCAACCTGGCCGTGTCGGCCCACGCCGATGTACTCATGCAGCGCATGCTGGCCTCGGTGGCCCACACCGGCGACTTGTTCGTGATCATCTCCTACACCGGGCGCACCCGCGAACTGGTCGAGGTGGCGCGCCTGGCGCGGGAGAACGGCGCCTCGGTGCTGGGCCTGACCGCCGCCGGCTCGCCGTTGGCCCAGGCCTGCAGCCTGAGCCTGCACATTCCGCTGCCCGAAGACACCGACATCTACATGCCGATGACCTCGCGGATCATCCAGCTCACCGTGCTCGACGTGCTGGCCACCGGCATGACCCTGCGCCGTGGTTCGGACTTCCAGCCGCACCTGCGCAAGATCAAGGAAAGCCTCAACGCCAGCCGCTACCCGATCGAGGACGACGACCTCAACTGAGCCGGTGCGCCTGCAAACGCAGGTGCGCCCGCTCGCCCGGCGCCAGGCTCAGCCCGGCATCACTGCCGCTGGCCGCCTCCACGCAGACGAACCCCTGGCACTCGCGCCCGGTCACGCCCATCAACGGGCGGTTGCCGGGGTGCCAGACCACGGTGTCGTCGCTGTCGCCGGTGTCGATGCACAGCTCGCGCTGCCAGGCCGGGTCCTGCAACTGCACCTTCGGCGTACCCGGGTACACCTTCTGGCAGCCGCCACGCAACTTCAGCGCACCGTCCTCGCGGCACACCTGGCGGTTGAGGCGGTCGTAACCTTCGATATCCTCAAGCCCGGACAGCGCTACCTTTGACACGTCACTGATACGCCAGTAGGCCAGCAGCGCATGGCTCAATTGGCAGGGTTCGCTGTCCTGATGCTCGGTGGACAGGCTCAGCTCCATGCTGGCACCCAACCGGGCGTGCAGGTCGACCTGCCAGTCGCACAGGTCCAGCCGCCACTTGAGCGTAACGCCCTCCTCGTCTTCGGTGCTTTGCACCAGCTTCCAGTCCAGCAGCCGTGCCCAGCCATGGGCCGGCCACAGGTCTTCGCTGGGGTGGCGGCCATACCACGGCCAACACACCGGCACCCCGCCACGGATGGCGCCCACCTGCGGCCACTGCTCGGCGCACCACAGCCAGGGCTTTTCGCCGGACGGCTGAAAATGCAGCAACTGCCCGCCCTGGCGGCTGAACACCGCCTGGCAGCGCGGGTGGTCGATGACCAGGACATCGCGCTGCTGGTAACGCTCCCACTCGAACGTCGGCCGTGGCCGTTGCGTGGTGAAAAAGCGATGTAGCGGATGTTCAGGCATGGTTCCAGGCTCTTTGTTGTTCGAGATAGCGCTGTCTCAGCCCCAACCCGCTAACCACTGCAGACCAGTGGTTAGCGGAAGGCTGAAAATGGATGGCGTAAATTTACAACAATTTTTCTCAGAATGACGACTGAATCTTCAAGCCTGCGACCAGCGCGTTATCCACGTCATCCACACCACCAGGGCTCTTGATGTACTGCAGGTTCGGCCGCACGGTCAGCCAGTTGGTAACGTGGAAGCCGTAGTAGAGCTCGGCGTTGTACTCGGTGCGCTGCAGCGGCACGAAGCCCGGGTTGTCGTAATCGTTGATGCCGCTGACCGCGTTGAGCTGCTCGGCGCGCTTTTTCACATCGTCATTGACGTGGATGCGGGCGATGCCGAAGCCGATATCATCCTTGGGCCGGGCGTCGAAGGCGCCCTTGTACACCAGGCCCACCTGCTGGTAGTTGTCGACCACGTTGGTGGCCTTGTCGTGCACGGTGAAGTTGGCGAACAGGCTCAGGCCGCGGCTGGCGTCACCACTGTGAGCGGTCACCTGCTGCTGCGCCACCACCCACCAGCCGTGCTTGCTGGAGTGCGACTTGAAGTCCTCACCGGTCAGCCCCTGGGGGTTGCCATTGACGTCGTCGTAGATATCGTCGGCCTTGGCAGTGCTGTAGTAGTAACCCAGGCGGTATTCGCCGGGCAGGCCGTTGACCTGCGGCGACCAGACCATCTCCACCGGCAGGATGGCGCCCTTGGTGCCGCTGCCGCTGAGTTTGAAGCCGTTGCCGGTCTCAAGGTTGGACGGGTTCTGCTCGAAGGCCCCCACCTGCACGAAGAACTCGGGGGTGATGTTGTACTTGACCCGCAGTGCCCACTGGCTCACCGGCCAGTTGTACCAGATGCCACCCACCCAGTTGCCCACCTGCGAGCCGCAGAACGCCAGGTTCTGGAAGTCGCAGGGGAAGCTGTTGAAGTCCTCACCCGGGCCGTAGCGCCCCACTTTCACGTCCAGCGCGCCGTCAAAGTACTTCTGCTTGACCCACATCTGCGTCAGTCGCCAGGTCTGGCCGCGGCCCCACACTTCCTGCACCGAGCTGAACTGCCCGGCACGCGGGTCGCTGATGCGGTCGTTGGACAGGTTGCGCCCGCTACGCTCGGTGATCGCCAGCTTGAACTCAGCGTCGTGCCAGCCAAAGATCTTCTGCAAGTCCAGGTGCGCGCCGAGGGCGAACTGGTCGCTGTAGCGGGCGGTCTTGTCGTCGTTGTAGCCGCCGTGCAGGTTGCCGGCCACTTCACCCACATAGTCGAGGGTGAAGTCATAGCCCTTGTCCAGCAGCTCGGTGCGGGTGCCACCCCAGTCGCCGGTCATCCACTTGGACTGCGACGAAAAAGCCTCGGCAGCCTGTACGCCACTGCTGCCGACGATGGCCAGCAAGGCCAGCGAGCCCAGGGCCCTGATGCGATTGCGCTGTTCCATTCCTTTGCGTCCTCTTTTCTTGTTATTTAACAGAACGATTTAACGGCGGCCGCCTGTAGGAGCGGCCTTGTGTCGCGAAAGGGCTGCGTAGCGGCCCCAAGTTCTCAGCCGCCCGAAAAATTGCCAGGGCTGCGTTTGCTCAGCGGCCTTTGAAACGGGCCACGTTGTCCTTGCTCGGTGCGTTGGCAGACAGGTCCAGCCGCTCGCCGCTGGCGGCGTCGAACAGCAGCACCCGCGCCGGGTCGAACTGCAAATCCAGGCTGTCGCCCACCCGGCACGCCACATCCGGCGCCAGGCGGCAGCAGACCTTGGCCTGGTTGAGGGTGACGAACACCAACAGGTCCGGGCCGGTAGGCTCGGTCACCTGCACCTCGGCGCGGATGCCCGGCAGGCCGTTGCCCTGGGCACCGCCCAGGGTGATCTGCTCGGGGCGTACGCCCAGGATCAGCTCGCGGCCCTCCAGCCCCTCGCCAGCCACCCCCAGTGGCAGCTCGCAACGCGCCTGGCCGCTGTCCAGCAGCGCCAGCACACGGCCGTCCTGGCGGGCCAGGCGCACCGGGATGAAGTTCATCGGCGGCGAACCGATGAAGCTGGCGACGAACAGGTTGGCCGGGTCGTTGTAGATCTGCTGCGGGGTGCCGAACTGCTGGATGATGCCGTCCTTCATCACCGCCACCTTGTCGCCCAGGGTCATGGCCTCGATCTGGTCGTGGGTGACGTACACCGTGGTGGTCTTCAGGCGCTGGTGCATCAGCTTGATCTCGGTGCGCATCTCCACCCGCAGCTTGGCGTCGAGGTTCGACAGCGGCTCGTCGAACAGGTAGATCTTCGGCCGACGCGCCAATGCCCGGCCCATGGCCACCCGCTGCTGCTGGCCGCCCGACAGCTGGCCTGGCTTGCGCGCCAGCAGGTGCTCGATCTGCAGCAGCTTGGCCACCCGCGCCACTTCTTCGTCGATGGCCGCCTGGGGCAGCTTGCGGATCTTCAGGCCGAAGGCGATGTTGTCGCGCACGTTCATGGTCGGGTACAGCGCGTAGGACTGGAACACCATGGCGATGTCCCGGTCCTTGGGGCTCATGCCACTGACGTCCTGCTCGTCGATCAGAATCGCCCCGCCGCTGATGCTCTCAAGGCCAGCAATGCAGTTCATCAACGTCGACTTGCCACAGCCCGAAGGGCCGACCAGGATCAGGAACTCACCGTCCTTGATCGCCAGCTGGATATCCTTGAGCGTGTCCGGCAGCCCGGTGCCGTAGGTCTTGTGCACATTACGCAGTTCGAGTGTTGCCATGACTTACCCCTTGACCGCGCCGGCCGTCAGCCCGCGCACGAAATACTTGCCCGCAATCACGTAGACCAGCAGCGTCGGCAGCCCGGCGATCATCGCCGCAGCCATGTCGACGTTGTATTCCTTGGCCCCGGTGCTGGTGTTGACCAGGTTGTTCAGGGCCACGGTGATCGGTTGCGAATCGCCGCTGGAGAACACCACCCCGAACAAGAAGTCGTTCCAGATCTGGGTGAACTGCCAGATCAGGCAGACCATGATGATCGGCGTCGACATCGGCAGGATGATGCGCGCGAAGATGGTGAAGAACCCGGCGCCGTCCAGGCGCGCAGCCTTGACCAGCGCATCGGGGATGCTCACGTAGTAGTTGCGGAAAAACAGCGTGGTGAAGGCCAGCCCGTACACCACGTGCACCAGTACCAGCCCCGTGGTGGTGCTGGCCAGGCCCAGCTTGCCGAGGGTGAACGAGGCCGGCAGCAGCACGGTCTGGAACGGCAAAAAGCAACCGAACAGCAGCAACCCGAAGAACAGCTGCGAACCACGGAAGCGCCACATCGACAGCACGTAGCCATTGAGCGCACCGATGGCGGTGCTGATGAGCACCGCCGGCACGGTGATCAGCACCGAGTTGACGAAGTAGCCGCTGACCGTGGCCCAGGCCTTGCTCCAGCCGATGGCGGTGAACTCGGTGGGCCAACTCAACAGGTTGCCGGTGCCGATGTCTTCCGGGCTCTTGAAGCTGGTGAGCAGCATCACCACCAGCGGCACCAGGTACAGCAGCACCGCCAGCAGCAACACCGCATGGATGGCGATGCGGCTGAGGTTCAGCGCCGGCTTGTCAGAAAGGCTAGTCATGGCGTTTGCCCCGCAGCTCGGAATACAGATAAGGGACCAGAATCGCCAGGATTGCGCCGAGCATCAGGATCGCACTGGCCGAGCCCATGCCCATCTGCCCGCGGCTGAAGGTGAACGAGTACATGAACATCGCCGGCAAGTCCGAGGAATACCCCGGGCCGCCGGCGGTCATTGCCGCCACCAGGTCGAAGCTCTTGATGGCGATGTGCGACAGGATCATCAGCGAACTGAAGAACACCGGGCGCAGGCTGGGCAGCACCACGGTCCAGTAGATGCGCGGCAGGCTCGCGCCATCCAGTTGCGCGGCGCGGATGATCGACTGGTCGACCCCGCGCAGCCCGGCGAGGAACATCGCCATGATGAACCCCGAGGCCTGCCAAACGGCGGCGATCACCAGGCAGTAGACGACGCGGTCAGGGTCGATCAGCCAGTCCAGGCGAAAGCCCTCCCAGCCCCAGTCACGCAGCAGCTTGTCAAGGCCCATGCCAGGGTTGAGCAGCCACTTCCAGGCGGTACCGGTGACGATCATCGACAGCGCCATGGGGTACAGGTAAATGGTGCGGATAAAACCCTCGCGGCGGATGCGCTGGTCCAGCAGCACCGCCAGCAGCACGCCGATGGCCAGGCTGATGCCGATGAACAGGCCGCCGAACAGCAGCAGGTTCTTGCTGGCGACCCACCAGCGATCGTTGTCGAACAACCGCTGGTATTGCGCAAGCCCGGCCCACTTGTAGGTGGGCAGGAAGGTGGACGTGGTGAACGAGAGGACCAAGGTCCACAGGATGTAGCCGTAAAAGCCCACCAGGACGATGAACATGCTCGGCGCCAGTACCAGTTTCGGTAGCCAGCGCTGCAGCGCGTCCAGGGGGGAGGCCCGCAGGGGGGCGGTCAGTGTGGTCATGATCTGGATTCCCGGGTGCACCGCATCGCGGGGCAAGCCCGCTCCCACGCAGACGGTGCGGTTCTGTGGGAGCGGGCTTGCCCCGCGATGCGGTTTACTTGGCGGCGTTGATCGCTGCAGCGAGCTTCTTGGCGGCATCGGCAGGCGCTGCCTTGGGGTCGTTGATGTAGTTGGTCACCACATCGAAGAACGCCCCCTGCACCGCCAATGTGGTGGCCATGTTGTGCGCCATGCTCGGCTGCAGGCCGCCATTCTTGGCGTCAGCCAGGAAGTCCTTGGCCGCGGTCTGGGCGCAGGCGTCGAAGCCGTACTTGCCCATGTCGGCAAGCATGTCGTTGCGCACCGGAATCGAGCCCTTGTTGGTGCTGAACACCTTCTGGAAGTCCTCACCCAGCACCTTGCGGGCGATGTCCTGCTGGCCGGCAGCGGTGCCTTGGTCTTTTTGCTTGAACACCACCAGCGAGTCGATGTTGTACAAAAAGCCCTTTTCGGTGCCCGGGAACGGCACGCACTGGTAGTCCTTGCCGGCGGTCTTCTTGGCCAGGGTCCATTCGCTCTTGGCCCAGTCGCCCATGATCTGCATGCCGGCCTTGCCGTTGATGACCTTGGCCGCTTCCAGGTTCCAGTCCTGGCCCTTGCCGTCGGGGTCCATGTAGGTGGCGACCTTTTTCAGCTCGGTCAGCGCCTTGACCATCTCGGGGCCGGTCAGGGCCTTTTCATCGAGGTCGACCAGCGCCTTCTTGTAGCCATCAACGCCCATCACCGACAGCACCACGCTTTCGAACACGGTGCTGTCCTGCCACGGCTGGCCGCCGTGGGCCAGCGGGATGAAGCCTGCGGCCTTGAGCTTGTCGGCGGCGGCGTAGAATTCTTCGAGGGTGGTCGGCGCCTTGGCGATGCCGGCCTTCTTGAACACCTTGGGGTTGATCCACAGCCAGTTGATGCGGTGGATGTTCACCGGCACGGCCACATAGTCGCCCTCGTACTTGACGGTGTCGGCGACTTTCTTGTCCAGCAGGCTGTCCCACTTTTCCTGCTTGGCCACATCCTTGAGCACGTCGGCGTCGAGCAGGCCGGTGGCCGCCCAGTCCTGGATGTCCGGCCCCTTGATCTGCGCGACCGCTGGCGGGTTGCCGGCCACCGCGCGGCTTTTCAGTACGGTCATGGCGGTGGCGCCACCGCCGCCGGCCACGGCGCCGTCCTTCCAGGTGAAACCGTCTTTCTCGACCTGGGCCTTGAGCACATCCACCGCAGCCTTTTCGCC
Source organism: Pseudomonas fakonensis (assembly GCF_019139895.1). Taxonomy (GTDB): domain Bacteria; phylum Pseudomonadota; class Gammaproteobacteria; order Pseudomonadales; family Pseudomonadaceae; genus Aquipseudomonas; species Aquipseudomonas fakonensis. The sequence continues at coordinate 4,917,386 of NZ_CP077076.1, forward strand.
ACCGGACGTCCACCAATGGACCACTTCCACGCTGCCTTTGGAATCGGCGGCATGGGCGCTGAGCGAGCACAGGGAGGCGAGGGAAATTGCAGCGGCGAGACGAAGCGTCGAATGCATGGGAGTACCTTTCTTGTTGTTATGCGTGGCAAGACTGTCGCTTGCATTGCACTGGAGTTTAAGTACGCCGCGCAGCCCGTCAGGTAACGAACGGATGCGCGAATGTCATCACTTGGTTACAAAGCCAGGGCGCTGGCCAAACTGGGCGCCAGCGGCAGGCGAGGCAGCAGCAGGGCCTGCAGGGCGTGGTAGAGGTCCGGCTTGCCGCCCCAGATGCGTGCGCCGGGCAGGTTGTCGGGGTCGAGCTCGTGGTGCCAACTGCCGTGGCTGCGGTCGATGAAATGCTCGGCAATGAAGCCCCAGAAACAGCGGTACCAGTGCTCGTACTGGGCGTCGCCGGTACGTTGCAGCAGGGCTGCGGCGGTGGCGCTGGCCTCGGCGTGCACCCAGTGCAGGCGCTCGCGCACCACGGGGCGATTTTGCCAGTCGAGGGTGTACACCAGCCCCGGCGCACCGTCGGCGTGCCAGGCGTGGCGGCAGGCGCTGTCGAACAGCCCGCGGGCGCCAACCAGCAAGGCGTCTGGCGCTGGCAACCCGGCGCGTTTGAGCGCCGCCTCCAGGTGCAACAGCAAGCGGGCCCACTCGAATCCATGGCCGGGGGTGGTGCCGTAGGGCCGGAAGCCGTCGGCAGGGTTGTCGCGGTTGTAGTCGGGCAAGGGCTGCCAATGCGCATCGAAATGCTCGGTCACGCGGTAACCGTCGCCGGCCGCCTGCGCCATGATCAAGCGCTGTACCATGCGCAGCGCGCGCTGCAACCAACGCGTGTCGCCGGTGACATCGGCCAGGGCCAGGAATGCCTCGACCCCGTGCATGTTGCTGTTGGCACCCCGGTAGGCCTCGGCCTGCTGCCAGTCGCGGCTGAACGACTCAAGCAGGGCACCCTCCTCCTCGCTCCAGAAGCGCTGCTCGATCACCTCGCAGGCCTCGCGCAGCAGCGCCTGCGCCTCGACCACCCCGGCGACCACCGCAGAGCTTGCCGCCAGGGCAACGAAGGCATGCAGGTAGGCGGCCTTGCCGGCGCCGCCATGGCCTTCGGGGTGGGCGAACCAGCCACCCTGCTGCGCATCGCGCAGAGGGCCCTGCAGGGCAGCGACACCGTGCTCCACCAGCCCCTTGCAACCGGGCACACCTTGCAGGTGAGCCAGGGCAAAGCTGTGGGTCATGCGGGCGGTGTTCATGGTTTCGGCGAGGGCGCCACGGGGCAGGCGGCCAGCGTCGTCGAGGTTGCCGAAGCCTTGTGGCAGGCGCGCGGCGCGGGCGAAGTCGAGCAGGCGCAGGGCTTCGCTTGTAAGCCAGGCGTGGTGCGTGGGGGAATCGAGCCAGCGGTGGGTCATGGGCGTGGTCGTCCTTGTTGTTGTCAGGCGATTCTAGCCAGCCGTCCTGGCTGGGGTGTCACGAAGGCCGGTGGGAATGTCACTGAAGGGTGACAGTGGGTTAACCAGGGCTTGTGTTGCCTGGACCGGCCCCATCGCCGGCAAGCCGGCTCCTACAGGTACAGCACAGCTCATAAGATTACGCGGTCTCTGTGGGAGCGGCCTTGTGTCGCGATGGGCCGCGCAGCGGCCCCGGCCATGTTGAGTGAGTGCAAAATCCTGGGGCTGCTACGCAGCCCATCGCGACACAAGGCCGCTCCCACAGGGCTCTGATTTGCCTCTCAATCGGCATTACGAGGCAGGTACAGGGTGACCCTTAACCCCCCTTCACGCAGGTTCAGCAAACTCACCTCACCGCCATGGCTATGGGCGATGTTGCGCGCAATGCCCAACCCCAACCCATACCCCTGCTGCTGCCCGGCCAGGCGAAAATGCGGCTCGAACACCTGCTCCAGGCGCTGCTCCGGCACCCCCGGGCCCTGGTCGTCCACTTGCAGCACAAAGCTCTCGGCGCTGTCGATGATGCGCAGGTGCGCCCGCTCGCCGTACTTGATGGCGTTGTCGATCAGGTTGCCGATGCAGCGGCGCAGGGCCAGCGACTTGCCCGGGTACGGCGCCAGCACGCAGCCCTCGAGGGTGATGCGGCCATCACCCAGGTAGGGCTCGGCAAGCATCTCCAGCACCTGGTTGAGGTCAATCGGCTCGATGTTCTCGTGAATATCGGTGTCTTTCACGCACTGCAGCGCGCCCTTGACCAGCAGTTCCAGCTCGTCGAGGTCGCGGGTGAACTTGCCCTGCAGCGCCTCGTCCTCCAGCAGCTCGACCCGCAGGCGCAGGCGCGTGATGGGGGTGCGCAGGTCATGGGACACCGCACTGAACAACTGGGCGCGTTCGGTGAGGTAGCGGCTGATGCGCTCGCGCATGCTGTTGAATGCCCGGCCCACCTCCACCACTTCGCTGCCGCCGCCTTCGGCCACCGGCGCCACATCGGCGCCCAGCGACATGTCCCGCGCCGCCCGCGCCAGGCGCTTGAGCGGCCGGCTCTGCCAGTGCACCAAGAGACCGATGAACACCAGCAGCATGGCGGTGGTCAGGGCGATGAAGCCGATCTGCTGGCGCGGCAGGCGCTCGGCCTCAAGGCTGGTGTAGGGCTCGGGCAGCAACGAGGCGATGTACAGCCACTCACCCTCGCCCAGGCGGATCTGGGTCACCAGCACCGGCGGGTTGAGCGGCTCCAGGGTCAGCGAGTAATGCGCCCACGAACGCGGTAGCTCATCGAGCTTCAGGCCGCTGTTGAAGATGCGCAAATCGTCAGGGCTGACGAACTCCACCGAGATGTCCATCTGCGCGCCCAGGCGCTCGTGCAGCACCTGCTGGAACACGTCGATCACCGCCTGCTTGCGCGGGGTGATGGGCAGCACCGGCATGTCCAGCGGCTTGACGTTGAGCGAAACGAAAAAGCGCGTGCCGCCCATGCTGCGCAACTGGTCCAGCACCATTGGCCGGTAGGCCACCGGCAAGGATCGGAAGTAGCTGACGCTGGCACTCATCGAATGCGCCAGGCTGCCGGCGCTGGCACGCAGGCCCTGCAACTGGCTGGCACGCAACTGCGCCACCCAGATCACGCTCGACAAGCCCTGGGCCAGCACCACCACCAGCAAGGTGAGCAACAGCATGCGCCCCAGCAACGAGCGCGGCAGCAGGCGCCAGCGGCGCTCGCTAGGCAGGGCAGACATGGGCCGCCAACAGGTAGCCACTGCCGCGCACGGTGCGGATCAGCCGCGGCGGTTTGTCGGTGTCGCGCAGGCGCTGGCGCAGGCGACTGACCGCCATGTCGACGATGCGGTCCAGGGGCATCGGCTCGCGCCCCCGGGTGGCGTTGCCGATGGTGTCGCGGTCAAGAATCTGTTGCGGGTTGTCGAGGAACAGCTTGAGCAGGGCGAAGTCGGCGCCAGACAAGATCACCTCCTCGCCGTCGCGGTGGAACAGGCGGTGGCTGACCGTGTCCAGGCGCCAGTCGTCGAAGGCCAGCACGGCGCTGGCCGGTATCGCCTGGGCAAAGTCGGCGCGGCGCAGCAGGGCCTTGATTCGCGCCTGCAGTTCGCGCGGGCTGAAGGGCTTGCCCAGATAATCGTCGGCGCCCAGCTCCAGGCCGATGACCCGGTCGGCCTCGTCGGAGCTGGCGGTGAGCATGATGATCGGCACCTGGGCCAGGCGCGGGTGCTGGCGCACCCAGCGGCACAGGCTGAAGCCGTCCTCGTCGGGCAGCATCACATCAAGGATCACCAGGTCGTAGCTGCCGGCGTCCAGCGCCCGGCGAAAGCCCTGGCCGTCGGGTTCGGCGTGTACCTGCAAGCCTGCGCGGCTGAGGTAGGTTTGCAGCAGTTCGCGGATGTCCTGGTCGTCGTCGACCATCAGGATCGATTTGCCGGCAGTGCTCACAATGGTCCGTCCTCTGGTAAACGCAGGTCTTTGTGCCTGCTGTTGGGGCTGCTGTGCAGCCCTTTCGCGACACAAGGCCGCACCTACAGAAAACGCGGCCCCTGTAGGAGCGGCCTTGTGTCGCGAAAGGGCCGCAAAGCGGCCCCAAAAATCAATGATCCAACGCCTGCTGCAAGGCCACCCCGGCCCCCAGCAACCCGGAAAACTCGGCCGTCACCAGCCACACCGGCACGCCGGCGAAGTAGCCGCTCATGCAGCCCTTGTCGGCGAAGCTTGCCGCAAAACCACTGCGCAGGAACAGCTCGGCGAAACGCGGGATCACCCCACCGACGATGTATACACCGCCACGGGCGCCGAGGGTGAGTACGTTGTTGCCCGCCACCCGGCCGAGGAACCGGCAGAACTGCTCGACCACGGCCAAGGCCCGGGGCTCGTTGGCCAAGGCCGCGTCGGTGATCTGCGCCGGGGTCTTGTGCTTGGGCGTGTCGCCATCCAGCGCGCAGATGGCCTGGTAAAGCCGCACCAGCCCGCCACCGCTGAGCACGGTCTCGGCGCTGACATGGCCGATCTGGCGGTGAATCTGCTGATGGATCGCCGCCTCGCGGGCGTTGCCCACTGGCAGGTCGACATGCCCGCCCTCCCCCGGCAATGCCATCCAGTGCTGCTCGCCCAGGCGCAGCAGGCTGCCGACGCCCAGCCCGGTACCCGGGCCGATCACCAGCGCCGGGCGTGCAGGGTCGGCCTGGCCGGCGCAGACCTCGCGGTACTCGCCGTGCTGCAGGCGGGTCATGCCCAGGGCCATGGCGGTGAAGTCGTTGACCAGCAACAGGCGCTCCACCTGCAGGGTCTGGCAGAACGCCGTACGGCTGAGGCGCCAGTGGTTGTTGGTGAAGCGGAACTCGTCGCCGTCCACCGGCCCCGCCACCGCCAGGCACACCGCTGCCAGCCCGCCACGGGCGATGTGCCGGTCACGCAAGTAAGCCTCGATGGCCTGCTCGGGGCTGGTGTAGTCGGCGGTGGCGAACACCTGCACCGCCTCCAGCCGGTTGTCCCGCCACAAGGCGAAACGTGCGTTGGTACCGCCAATGTCACCCACCAGCAAAGCCTTCATTCAAGGGTCTCCAGCGCCGAGGTGAAGGCGCTCGCACCCTTCTCTGCCGGGCTGAACGCCATACGCATGAAGCCGAACAGCTCGCGCCCGCAGCCCAGGTCGTTACCCTTGGGCGCTTCAGGCAGGTCACGGCTGGCCAGTTCTTCGGCCGACACCATCACCCGCAGCGTGCCTTCGACACCATCGACCCGTACCCTATCACCATCGCGCACCCGTGCCAGCGGGCCACCGTCAAACGCCTCGGGGCACACGTGGATGGCTGCCGGGATCTTGCCCGATGCGCCAGACATGCGCCCGTCGGTGACCAACGCCACCTTGAAGCCGCGGTCCTGCAGTACACCAAGGAACGGCGTGAGCTTGTGCAGCTCGGGCATGCCGTTGCAGCGCGGGCCCTGGAAACGCACCACGGCGACGAAGTCGCACTCAAGCTCGCCGGCCTTGAACGCATCAGCCAGCGACTGCTGGTCGTGGAACACCCGTGCCGGGGCCTCCACCACCTGATGCTCGGGAGCCACGGCAGAGACTTTCATCACCCCGCGGCCCAGGTTGCCTTCCATCACCCGCAAACCGCCTTCGGCGGAGAACGGCCGCGCCACCGGGCGCAGGATGCTTTCGTCGAGGCTCTGCTTCGGGCCTTCGCGCCACACCAGTTGGCCGTCCTCCAGGAACGGTTCCTGGGTGTAACGGCGCAGGCCGTGGCCGGCCACGGTGTTGACGTCCTCGTGCAGCAGCCCGGCATCGAGCAGCTCGCGGATGAGGAAGGCCATGCCGCCGGAGGCCTGGAAGTGGTTGATGTCGGCCTTGCCGTTGGGATACACGTGCGACAGCGTCGGCACCACCTCGGAAAGGTCGGCCATGTCCTGCCAGGTGAGCTGAATGCCCGCGGCCTGTGCAATGGCCGGAATGTGCAGGGTGTGGTTGGTCGAGCCGCCGGTGGAGTGCAGGGCGACGATGGAGTTGACCAGCGCCTTTTCGTCGACGATCTCGCCGATCGGCATGAAGTTGCCGCTGGCCTTGGTCATGCGCGTGACCTGGCGCGCGGCCTCGGCGGTGAGCGCATCGCGCAGCGGGGTGTAGGGGTTGACGAACGAGGCGCCGGGCAGGTGCAGGCCCATCACTTCCATCACCAATTGGTTGGTGTTGGCAGTACCGTAGAAAGTACAGGTACCGGGGCTGTGGTAGCTCTTCATCTCCGACTCGAGCAGCTGCTCACGGGTGGCCTTGCCCTCGGCGTAGCGCTGGCGCACGTCGGCCTTCTCTTTGTTGGAAATGCCCGAAACCATCGGCCCGCCGGGCACGAAAATGGTCGGCAGGTGGCCAAAACGCAGCGCGCCCATCATCAGGCCCGGGACGATCTTGTCGCAGATACCCAGCATCAGGGCGGCGTCGAACATGTTGTGTGACAGCGCCACCGCCGTGGACATGGCGATCACCTCGCGGCTGGCGATGGCCAGCTCCATGCCCGGCTCGCCTTGAGTGACGCCATCGCACATGGCCGGCACGCCGCCGGCGAACTGGCCCACCGAGCCGACCTCGCGCAGGGCCTGTTTGATCTGTTCGGGGAAGTGCTGGTACGGCTGGTGCGCCGAGAGCATGTCGTTGTAGGCCGAGACGATGGCCACGTTGGCCGCGTTCATCAGCCGTAGGGTCTGCTTGTCGTCGCCGCCGCAACCGGCCACGCCGTGGGCGAAGTTGGCGCACTGCAGGCTGGCGCGCATGGGGCCGTCACTGGCCGCGCCGCGGATCAGCTCAAGGTAGCGTTCACGGGTGCGGCGGCTACGGGCGATCAGCCGTTCGGTGACCTCAAGGATGCGCGGGTGCATGTATCGACTCCAGGCTAATAGGGGCGGCTTCACCGGGCATTGTCCCTCCAAACGATTGCGGCCTAGGCTCTGGTAAGGCACTGCTGGCGCAAGCGTGGAGCGGCTTCCCGACCACTCGTTGTAGATTTAACAAAATACTGCCACTAAAAAGGCTTGTTTTCTATCTGCCAGTGAATAATCTTGTAATTCCAATAACAAAACCGTTTCAGTGAAGCTGCTCTTTTTGCCACAGGCTTCACCCGACTGCCAGAGGTAACGCCATGACCCTTCGCATCGCCATCAACGGATTCGGCCGCATCGGGCGCAATGTCCTGCGCGCACTCTACACCCACGGTTATCGCCAGGACCTGCAGGTCGTCGCCATCAACGACCTGGGCGACAGCGCGATGAACGCCCACCTGCTCAAGTACGACAGCGTCCACGGCATTTTCGATGCAACGGTTGCAGCCGACCACGAAAGCCTCACCGTCAATGGTGACCGGATTGCGGTCAGCGCCATCCGCAACCCGGCAGAGCTGCCCTGGAAAGCCCTGGCCATCGACGTGGTGTTCGAGTGCACCGGCCTGTTCACCGAGCGCGCCAAGGCCGCCGCGCACATCACCGCCGGCGCCAGCAAGGTGATCGTCAGCGCCCCGGCCAAAGGCGCCGACGCCACCGTGGTGTACGGGGTCAACCACGACGTGCTGCGCGCCTCGCACCAGGTCATCTCCAACGCCTCGTGCACCACCAACTGCCTGGCCCCGGTGGCCCAGGTGCTGCACCGCGAGTTCGGCATCGAGCAGGGCCTGATGACCACCATCCACGCCTACACCAACGACCAGGTGCTCACCGACGTCTACCACGGCGACCCCTACCGCGCCCGCTCGGCCACCCAGTCGATGATCCCGAGCAAGACCGGCGCCGCCGAGGCGGTGGGCCTGGTACTGCCGGAGCTGGCCGGCAAGCTCACCGGCATGGCGGTACGGGTGCCGGTGATCAATGTATCGCTGGTGGACCTCACGGTGAACCTCAAGCGCGAGGCCACGGCAGAGGAGGTCAACCAGGTGTTCCTCGAAGCCAGCCGCCACTCCCGCGTGCTGGGTTACAACACCCTGCCGCTGGTGTCGTGCGACTTCAACCACAACCCGCTGTCGTCGATTTTCGACGCCAACCACACCCGCGCCAACGGGCGCATGCTCAAGGTGCTGGCCTGGTACGACAACGAATGGGGCTTCTCCAACCGCATGCTGGACAACTGCCTGGCGTTGTTCAGGGCCAAGTGACCTAGTAGGCCTTCACGATCCCTGTAGGAGCGGCCTTGTGTCGCGAAAGGGCTGCGCAGCGGCCCCAAAAGCTGCGCATCATTCAATATCGCCGGGGCTGCTGCGCAGCCCTTTCGCGACACAAGGCCGCTCAGGGGGCTGTCATGACACTCTTTACTCTTTAGTGACATTTTTACCCTTGACCTGCCACATGGATGATAAGCATTATCATTCACCCTCAAACGGCCAGGTCCCCCCGTGAGTCAGTCCCGGTTCAATTCAGTCTTCCTCAACCAGCGCCTCAGCCTGCTGCGCACGCTGCAGCGCATGGTCGGCAACCCGAGCACCGCCGAGGACCTGCTTCAGGAAACCTACCTGCGGGTCACCCGTGCGCTGGGCGAGCGGCCCATCGAGCACCTGGAGCCGTTCGTGTTCCAGACCGCCCGCAACCTTGCCCTGGACCACCTGCGCGCCCGCCGGGTGCAGGCGCGCATGCTGGTGGAAGACGTGCCCGAGCAAGTGCTGCACAACGTCGCCGCCCCGCTGGGCAGCAGCGAGGACGCCGCCCAGGCCGAACAGTTGCTCAAGCACCTGAGCATCAGCCTCGGCCAACTCACCGAGCGCCAGCAGCAGATTTTCATCCAGAGCCGCCTGCACGGCGCCAGCTACCTGGAAATCGCCGAAAAGCTGAAGGTTTCGGCCAGCACGGTACAAAAGGAATTGAAACTGATCATGGCCATCTGCATGGGCGTGGCCGACCGTCACCAGTGACGCGACCACTCGCCGCGCCCGCACGCAAAGGCCTTGCCATGCGCCGGGCCTGCACGGATCATGCGCAACACATGCTGCCCCCAAGGACCCACCGTGACCGACCAGCCCTCCGATCGCCCGACGCCCGCCGAGCCTGACGCCCGCGCCCGTGCCCGCAGCGAGGCGATGGACTGGCTGATCCGCCTGCAGTGTGCCAGCGCCGAAGACACCGAAGCCTTCGAGCACTGGCTCGGCGCCGAGCCGGAAAACGCCGAAGCCTACGTGGAAGCCGAGGCGCTGTGGAACGGCGCCCCGCTGCGCCAGGCCGCAGGCGTGTTGCACGAGCAACGCAAGCGCTCCCTCGGCGGGCGCCTGCGCAGCCACTGGAAGCCCCTGGCCACGGCCGCCGTGCTGCTGCTGGGGCTGTTCACCTTCGGCAACTTGCCGGTGCGCCTGCAGGCCGACCACCTCACGGTGGTCGGCGAGCGCCAGCGCCTGCAACTGGACAACGGCGCCAAGGTACTGCTGAACACCAACTCGGCCTTCGCCAGCGAGGTGCGCGACGGCCACCCGGTGGCCCGGCTGCTGCAGGGCGAGGCGTACTTCGAGGTAGCCGGCCAGGGCCAGCCGCCGCTGGAGGTGCAAGCCGGCCCGCTGCGCGCCAGCGTGCGCGATACAGACTTTGCCGTGCGCTACCTGGACGGCGAGGCGCAACTGCGGGTACAGCGCGGCGATGTCGACCTGCAGGGCAGCGCCGACCAGCGCATTCGCCTGAGCGCAGGCGAAAGCATCAGCGTCGGCCCGGCAGGCTTCGGTCCGCGCCAGCGTCCCGACATGCGCCAGGACCTGGCCTGGGTCGATGGCCGGCTGATCTTCGAGAACTGCCCGCTGAGCCAGGTGCTGGCCGAAGTGCGGCGCTACTACCCTGGCTGGATCATCAGCCACAACGCAGAACTCGAACAGGTGGCGGTGACCGGCAACTACCGCCTCGACCAGCCGCTGGAAACCCTGCGCGCCCTGGCCCACATCACCTCGGCGCAGCTGCATGAATACCCTGCGCTGGTCATTCTCAACTGACCACAAAGTTTTTTTACGCGATCACCACAGCCTGCCCGTCTCGTTATAGCCAATACGATTGATTCTCGTTCGAAACCCTCGAAACCGGGAACAGCCAACGCCTATAACTTGCGCGACAGGGAGCGCTTTCGATGTTTTCAGGTCCTACCCGCCCGTCCACTTCCCCCCGCCGCCGTGGCCAGTTGTCCCTGCTGACCCTGGCACTGCTCGCCAGCGGTGCCTGCGGCCTGCCGGCCATGGCCGCAGAGCCCTCCCAGACCAGCAGCCCGCGCATGGGCGACTACCGCTTCGCCATCGCCCAGCAGCCGCTGGTAGCGGCCATCAACGCCTTCAGCCAGGTAACCGGCTGGCAGGTAGGTTTCAGCGCCGAGCTGGCCGAAGGCGTCGCCTCGCCGGGCGTGCAGGGTTCGCTGGCGCCGGAAGCCGCGCTGCAACGCCTGCTGCAAGGCACCGGCCTTGGCTACCGCAAGATCGGCAACGGCAACGTGGTGCTGGAGCGCCAGGCGGTCGGCAATGCCATCGCCCTGCAACAGATGACCGTCAGCGCCACCCGTAGCGCCCAGGATGTGAGCCAGGTGCCCAGCACTGTCAGTGTGCAGACCCGCGAGCAACTGGACCGGCAGAACGTCAACGACATCAAGCAGCTGGTGCGCTACGAGCCGGGTGTCTCGGTGGGCGGCGTAGGCCAGCGCAGCGGCCTGAACGGCTACAACATCCGCGGCATCGACGGCGAGCGGGTATTGACCCAGGTCGACGGCGTGTCGATCCCCGACAGCTTCTTCTACGGCCCCTACGCGCAAACCCAGCGCAATTACGTCGACCCCGAGATCGTCAAGCGCGTGGAGATCCTGCGCGGCCCGGCCTCGGTGCTGTACGGCAGCAACGCCATCGGCGGCGCGGTCAGCTACTTCACCCTCGACCCCGACGACATCATCAAGCCCGGCAAGGATGTTGGCGCGCGCCTGAAGACCGGCTACAGCTCGGCCGACGAAAGCTGGCTGACCTCCGCCACCGTGGCCGGGCGCCACGGCGACTTCGACGGCCTGCTGCACCTGAGCCAGCGCAACGGCCACGAGACCGAATCCTACGGCAACCATGGCGGCACCGGGCTTGAACGCACCGAAGCCAACCCGGCCGATGCCCGTACCACCAACGTGCTGGCCAAGCTCGGCTGGAACTACGCCGACGACGCGCGCCTGGGCCTGACCTACGAGCACTACAAGGATGACCGCGACCAGAACCTGCTCAACGCAGTGGGCGGGCCTTTCGTTCCAGGTTTCCCGGCATTCAACTCCTACCGCATGCGCCAGGGTAACGACACCATTACCCGCGAGCGGGTGGGCATCAACCATGAGTTCGGCCTCGATAGCCTGCTGGCCGACCACATCAAGTGGAGCCTGAACTACCAGATCGCCAAAACCGACCAGCGCACCGAAGAAATCTATGCCGCCGCCGGCCGGCAGACCTTGCGCGATCGCCAGACCACCTACAAGGACCGCCAGTGGGTGCTCGACGCCCAGTTCGACAAGGCCTTCAGCCTCGGCGCCACCGAGCACCTGCTGACCTATGGCACCACCATCAAGCACGAAAAGGTCACCGGCCTGCGCCAAGGCACCGGCACCTGCCTGAACGTCGGCGGCGCCTGCACTGCAGTCGGCCAGATCATCACCAACGACAGCCAGGTGCCGGTCAGCGACTTCCCTGACCCGACCATCAACACCTACAGCCTGTTCGCCCAGGACGAGATCCGCTGGAACGACTGGACCTTCCTGCCGGGTGCGCGTTACGACTACACCCACCTGAAGCCGGAAATGACCGACGAGTTTCTGCGCGGCGTACAAGGCAGCCTGGGGGCAGGCCCCAGCGACTACGACGACTCGGCCAAGAAATGGCACCGCGTGTCGCCCAAGCTGGGCGTGACTTATGCGTTCAATGACAACTACACCTGGTACGGGCAGTACGCCGAAGGCTTCCGCACACCGACCGCCAAGTCGATGTATGGCCGCTTCGAGAACCCGACCCTGGGTTACAGCGTGGTGCCCAACCCGAACCTCGAACCGGAAAAGAGCAAAAGCTACGAAACCGGCCTGCGCGGCAACTTCGAGGCGGGTAACTTCGACGTGGCGGTGTTCTACAACAAGTACCGCGACTTCATCAACGAAGATGCGGTCAAGGCCTCGGACCTGACCTCGAAGTTCCAGGCCAGCAACATCAAGCACGCCACCATCAAAGGTGCCGAAATCAAGGGCCGCCTCAACCTCGACCACTTTGGCGCGCCGCAAGGCCTGTACACCCAGGGCTCGATTGCCTACGCCAATGGCCGCAACGACGACAACGGCCAGCCGCTGAACAGCGTCAACCCGCTGACTGGCGTGTTCGGCCTGGGCTACGAGCAGCCAGGCTATGGCGGCTTGTTGAGCTGGACCCTGGTCAAGCGCAAGACCCGCGTCGACGACACCACCTTCTTTGCCCCCGACGGCGCCAGTTCGCAGTTCCGCACCCCGGGCTACGGCGTGCTCGACCTGACCGGCTTCTACAAGGTGACCGACGACATCACCGTCAACGCAGGCTTGTACAACCTCACCGACAAGAAGTACTGGCAGTGGGATGACGTGCGCGGCTACGACGCTCAGGGCGAAGCGGCGGTGACCCAGCCGGCCAACCTCGACCGCCTGACCATGCCGGGGCGCAATTTCGCCATCAACCTGGTGTGGGATATCTGACCCCTGCAGGTTGAAAACCCTCGCGGGGCAAGCCCGCTCCCACGCCACCGTGGGAGCGGGCTTGCCCCGCGATCTTTTTCAGACACACGTGTTTTTTTACTGCCCAACGCCCCCTTCTTCGTCTTGTCACTAGACGCCCTCATTACTCAAGGACCGCCCCATGACCGATCGCCCAGCCCCGCGCTCCCAGCGCCTCAACCAGGTGACCCACGCCCCGCACACCGAGCTGGACGCCCTGGTCAAGTCGCACAAGCCGTTCGACAGCCGCGAAAGCTTCGCCCGCTTCGTGGTCGCCCAGTACCTGTTCCAGTCCGAGCTGCAGGCGCTGTATACCGACCCGCAACTGATCGCCATCGTCCCCGACCTGGCCCAGCGCTGCCGCGCCGAACAGGCGCGCCTGGACCTGGCCGACCTCGACACCGAAGTGCCTGCGCCAGTCGCCGGCGCATTGCAAAACCCGAGCCTGGGTGAAGCCCTGGGCTGGATCTTCGTCTCCGAAGGCTCCAAACTGGGCGCCGCCTTTTTGATCAAGCGTGCCGTGGCCCTGGAGCTGTCCGAAAGCTTCGGCGCCCGCCACCTCGGCGAGCCGGCCGGTGGCCGTGCCGAAGGCTGGAAGCAGTTCACCCGCATGCTCGACAGCCTGCAGCTGTCGGCCGAGGAAGACGCCGCCGCCGAACGCGGCGCGGTCGCTGCCTTCGAGCGCTTCACCGAACTGCTCAAAGCGGCCTACGCGGCCGATGCCGCACTGGCCTGACACGCTTTACCCGGCCGCCTGCGGGCGGCCGCACCGTTGCAGTGAGACCATGACCCGAATCGCCCGCTCCAAACTCGCCCGCCTGCTCTACGCGATCCTGGCCTATGTCAGCCTGGGCATTGGCCTGGTGGCCATCGTCATTCCGGGGCTGCCGACCACCGAGTTCATCCTGCTGGCCGCCTGGGCCGCCACCCGCAGCTCGCCGCGGCTGTCGGCGTGGCTGGAGAACCACCGTTTGTTCGGGCCGATCCTGTACAACTGGCGCAACGGCAAGGTGATCCAGCGCCGGGCAAAAGTCAGCGCCACGCTCAGCATGCTGCTGTGCGCAGGGTTGATGCTGACCTTCCTCGAGCACCACTGGCCGGTGTTCCTGGCTATCGGCGGCATGGCCCTGGGTAACCTGTGGATCTGGTCGCGCCCCGAGCGGCCGACCGCGCCGGGTTCCGTCGCGCAATAATTTGCACCTGCGCCGCAGATGGTCTGAAATGGGATCCACGAAGGAGGATCCTGCATGCAGCCGTTGCTCGACACCATCGCCCATTCCCTGAACCTCACCCCCACTCCCGTACGCTGGCATGGCATTGGCGCCCTGCCCTCGGCGTTCGCCGTCAGCGAACTGGCTGCCGCCAGCGTTGGCGCCTGCGGCCTGGCCCTGGCCGAACTGCTGGCAGGGCAACTGGACAGCTGCCCGCTGGTGCAGACAGACCGCCGCCTGGCTTCGTTCTGGTTCGCCGGCAGCCTGCGCCCGCAGGGTTGGGAGCCACCGCCGCTGTGGGATGCCATTGCCGGCGACTATCAGGCCCGCGACGGCTGGATCCGCCTGCACACCAACGCCGTGCACCACCGTGCTGCGGCCTTGCAGGTGCTGGCCTGCGAGGCCAGCCGTGAGAGCGTCGCAAGGCACGTGGCGCAGTGGGATGCCGATGCCCTGGAAAGCGCCGTGGTGGCCGCCGGCGGCTGCGCCGCGCGCATGCGCAGCTGGCTCGACTGGTGCGACCATCCACAAGGCCAGGCGGTGAATGCCGAGCCGCTGGTATTGCGCGAAACGTTCAACGCCCCGCCACTGGCCTGGCAGGGCAGCGAAACCCGGCCGTTGGCCGGCATCAAGGTGCTCGACCTCACGCGCATTCTCGCCGGGCCCATCGCCACTCGCCTGCTGGCAGCTTTTGGCGCCGAGGTGCTGCGCATCGACCCACCGGGCTGGGACGAGCCTTCGGTGGCTGCCGAGGTAACCCTGGGCAAGCGTTGCGCGCGCCTTGACCTGCGCAGCGACCAGGGCCAGGCGACTTTCCGTCAGTTGCTCAGCGAGGCCGATGTACTGGTGCACGGTTACCGCGCCGACGCCTTGGAACGCCTGGGGCTTGGTAGCGAAGTACGTCGCAAGCTCAATCCCGGGCTGGTCGATGTCAGCCTGAACGCCTACGGCTGGAGCGGCCCCTGGCAGCAGCGGCGCGGCTTCGACAGCCTGGTGCAGATGAGCAGCGGCATCGCCCACGCCGGCAAACGTTGGCAACAGGCCGAAAAGCCCGTGCCGCTGCCAGTGCAGGCGCTGGACCATGCCACCGGCTACCTGATGGCGGCCGAGGCGATTCGCGGTTTGGGTGAACGGCTACGCAGCGGCCAGGCTTGCCGCTCAAGGTTTTCCCTGGCGCGCACGGCGAAACTGCTGATCGAACGGGGGACGGTCGAAGAAGACTTGCCGTTGGCGGCAGAGTCGACGCAGGACATCGCCACGTTCACCGAACACACGCCCTGGGGCGCGGCGCGGCGGCTCAAGGGGCCGTTGCAGGTGGGTGAAGCGGTGATGGGCTGGGAGCGGGGTGCTTGCGAATTAGGCTCGGCTTCAGCCCGCTGGTGAAGCTACCGGCCCTATCGCCGGCAAGCCGGCTCCTACAGCTACCGCGTCCCTTGTAGGAGCCGGCTTGCCGGCGATAGGGCCGTCACAGGCTCAACACCCCGCTATACAGCGCATAAGCCGCCACGCCAGCACCTGCCAGCACCCCGGCGAAGATCAGCTTCTCCCACCCGGTGAACAAGCGCTGCCCCTGCTCATGCTTGGCCCGGGCGAACAGCACCACCCCCGGCGCATACAACAGCGCCGACAGCAGCACGTACTTGAGCCCGCCGGCATACAACAGCCAGATCGCATACACCAGCGCCACCCCCGCCACCAGCAGGTCCTTGCGCCGCAGCCCGGGCTGGCCTTCATAGCTCTCGCCGCGCAGCGCCAGCAGCACCGCGTAGGCCGCCGACCAGAAGTACGGCACCAGAATCATCGACGACGCCAGGTAGATCAGGCTGGTGTAGGTGCCTGCCGAAAACAGCGTGATCAGTAAAAAACCCTGGATCATCACGTTGGTCAGCCACAACGCATTGGCCGGCACATGGTTGGCGTTTTCCCTGGCCAGAAAACGCGGCATGGTGCGATCGCGAGCGGTGGCGAAGAGAATCTCGGCGCACAGCAAGGCCCATGACAGCAAGGCCCCGAGCAGCGATACCGCCAGCCCGATACTGATCAGCAACGCCCCCCAGGGCCCGACGATATGTTCCAGCACCGAGGCCAGCGACGGGTTCTGCAGGCCGGCCAGTTCCGGCTGGGTCATCACCCCCAGCGACAGCACGTTGACCAGCACCAGCAACGCCAGCACCCCGAGAAACCCCACCACCGTGGCCTTGCCCACGTCCGAGCGGTGCAGCGCCCGGCCCGAATACACGCTGGCGCCCTCGATGCCGATGAACACGAAGACGGTCACCAGCATCATGTTGCGCACCTGCTCCAGCACGCTGCCGAACTTGGGGTTGCTCAGGCCCCAGATGTCCCGGGTGAAGATGTCGGCGCGAAAGGCAAAGGCGGCGATGACGATGAACATCAGCAGCGGCACCACCTTGGCCACGGTGGTCACCTGGTTGATGAAGGCTGCCTCCTTGATGCCGCGCAGCACCAGAAAGTGCACCGCCCACAGCAGCAGCGAGGCGCAGCCGATGGCCAGCGGCGTGTTGCCCTCACCAAAGGCGGGGAAGTAAAAGCCCAGGGTGCTGAACAACAGCACGAAGTAACCGACGTTGCCCAGCCAGGCGCTGATCCAGTAGCCCCAGGCCGACGAGAACCCCATGTAATCGCCAAAGCCGGCTTTGGCGTAGGCGTACACCCCCGAGTCCAGCTCGGGCTTGCGGTTGGCCAGGGTCTGGAACACGAACGCCAGCGCCAGCATGCCCACCGCAGTGATGCCCCAGCCAATCAGCACCGCGCCCACGTCGGCGCGTGCGGCCATGTTCTGCGGCAGCGAGAAAATGCCGCCACCGATCATCGAACCGACCACCAGGGCGATCAACGCACCAAGGCGCAGCTTCTGTCCGGGTTCGCTCATCGCGCCTCCATTGGCTGGTGTGTATTGCCGGCGAAACACCCGCGCGCTGCATATAACTGTAACAGCTTGTTTATATCAGGCAGGGTAATCAAAGCTATAGCACTCATAACGGGAATGTCTATGAAGACCAACTAACTCATTGGGTTTTTACGCAACTTCTGCTGCCGTTGCGGCAGACCCCAAGGTTTTTTGTGAAAAATTTGCCAAACAGCTAAAAGCGACTAGCTTGAAAGTTCGCAGGCGACACGGAGCGTTTGCTCTAAAAAGGCATGGAGGTGCCAGCGCAAAGGGCCTGCAGCACAGCTGTCGGTATCCTCCAGGAGCCACGCGAAGGATTTTTCCCTACCTTCACGTGGGCATGAACTGATCCAAATCAGCGAATGGCAAAGGCGTCAGTTTTATCCTGATGTCAACTTTCTCCTGGCACGGAGTCGATAAATGTCTGATTCTCCCGGAAAACTCAAACTGGGTGCGCTTGTTGCACTTGTCGTAGGTTCGATGATTGGCGGCGGTATCTTTTCACTGCCGCAGAACATGGCCGCCAGTGCAGGCGTGGGGGCGGTGCTGATCGGCTGGGCCATCACCGCGGTGGGCATGCTCACCCTGGCATTCGTGTTCCAGACCCTGGCCAACCGCAAGCCTGACCTCGACGGCGGTGTATACGCCTACGCCAAGGCCGGCTTTGGCGACTACATGGGCTTCTCGTCGGCCTGGGGCTACTGGATCAGCGCCTGGCTGGGCAACGTCGGCTACTTCGTACTGCTGTTCAGCACCCTGGGCTACTTCTTCCCGGTGTTCGGCGAGGGCAACACCCCGGCGGCAGTGATCGGCGCCTCGGTGCTGCTGTGGGC
This sequence comes from Pseudomonas fakonensis, assembly GCF_019139895.1. Lineage (GTDB taxonomy): Bacteria > Pseudomonadota > Gammaproteobacteria > Pseudomonadales > Pseudomonadaceae > Aquipseudomonas > Aquipseudomonas fakonensis. The sequence goes on from NZ_CP077076.1 coordinate 4,935,016, forward strand.
GGTGCACTTTCTGGTGTTGCGCGGCATCAAGGAGGCAGCGTTCATCAACCTGGTGACCACCGTGGCCAAGGTGGTGCCGCTGGCGCTGTTCGCGCTGATCTGCCTGTTCGCCTTCAAGCTCGACATCTTCACCGCCGATATCTGGGCGCTGGGCACGCCGGAGCTGGGCAGCGTGATGAACCAGGTGCGCAACATGATGCTGGTCACCGTGTGGGTGTTCATCGGCATCGAGGGCGCGAGCATCTTCTCGTCACGGGCAGAAAAACGCTCCGATGTGGGCAAGGCCACGGTCATCGGCTTCGTTACCGTGCTGCTGTTCCTGGTGCTGGTCAACGTGCTGTCGCTGGGCATCATGACCCAGCCGGAGCTGGCCAAGCTGCAGAACCCGTCGATGGCTGCGGTGCTCGAGCATGTGGTCGGCCACTGGGGCGCGGTGCTGATCAGCGTCGGCCTGATCATCTCGCTGCTGGGGGCGCTGCTGTCGTGGGTACTGCTGTGCGCCGAGATCATGTTCGCCGCAGCCAAGGACCACACCATGCCGGAGTTCCTGCGCCGCGAGAACGCCAACCATGTACCGGCCAACGCCCTGTGGCTGACCAACGCCATGGTGCAGGTGTTCCTGGTGATCACCCTGTTCAGCAACAGCACCTACCTGTCGCTGATCTACCTCGCCACCTCGATGATCCTTGTGCCCTACCTGTGGTCGGCGGCCTACGCCTTCCTGCTGGCCTGGCGCAGCGAAACCTATGAACAGGCCCTGGCCGAGCGCAAGAAGGACCTGATCATCGGCGGCATCGCCCTGTTGTACGCAATCTGGCTGCTGTACGCCGGTGGCGTGAAATACCTGCTGCTCTCGGCCCTGCTGTATGCCCCTGGCGCGATCCTGTTCGCCAAGGCCAAGCGCGAGGTGGGCCAACCGATCTTCACCAACGTGGAAAAACTGATCTTCGCAGCCGTGGTCGTCGGCGCCCTGGTGGCAGCCTTCGGCCTGTACGACGGCTTCCTGACCCTCTGACCCCACGTTTCGCCTTACTGGAGGAATAGACCATGACCACTGAAAAACAGAAATACGGCGTCCACTCCGAAGCCGGCAAGCTGCGCAAAGTGATGGTGTGCGCCCCAGGCCTCGCGCACAAGCGCCTGACCCCGAGCAACTGCGACGAACTGCTGTTCGACGATGTGATCTGGGTTGACCAGGCCAAGCGCGACCACTTCGACTTCGTCACCAAGATGCGCGAGCGCGGCGTGGATGTGCTGGAAATGCACAACCTGCTGACCGACATCGTGCAGAACAAGGAAGCCCTGGCCTGGATCCTCGACCGCAAGATCACCCCCGACACCGTTGGCGTGGGCCTGACCAACGAGGTGCGCAGCTGGCTCGAGGGCCTTGAACCACGCCACCTGGCCGAGTTCCTGATTGGCGGCGTGGCCGGCCAGGACCTGCCGCAAAGCGAAGGCGCCGAAGTGGTGAAGATGTACAACGACTACCTGGGCCACTCAAGCTTCATCCTGCCGCCGCTGCCCAACACCCAGTTCACCCGCGACACCACCTGCTGGATCTACGGCGGCGTCACGCTGAACCCGATGTACTGGCCGGCACGCCGCCAGGAAACCCTGCTGGCCACCGCTATCTACAAGTTCCACCCGCAGTTCACCAACGCCGACTTCCAGGTGTGGTACGGCGACCCGGACAAGGAGCACGGCAACGCCACCCTCGAAGGCGGTGACGTAATGCCGATCGGCAACGGCATCGTGCTGATCGGCATGGGCGAGCGCAGCTCGCGCCAAGCCATTGGCCAGCTGGCGCAGAACCTGTTCGCCAAGGGCGCGGTGAAGGAAGTGATCGTCGCCGGCCTGCCCAAATCCCGCGCGGCGATGCACCTGGACACCGTGTTCAGCTTCTGCGACCGCGACCTGGTGACGGTCTTCCCCGAAGTGGTGAAAGAGATCGTGCCGTTCATCATCCGCCCGGACGAAAGCAAGCCCTACGGCATGGACGTGCGCCGCATCAACAAGTCGTTCATCGAGGTGGTGGGCGAGCAACTGGGGGTCAAGCTGCGGGTGGTCGAGACCGGCGGCAACAGCTTTGCCGCCGAGCGCGAACAGTGGGATGACGGCAACAACGTGGTGGCCCTGGAGCCCGGCGTGGTCATCGGCTACGACCGCAACACCTACACCAATACCCTGCTGCGCAAGGCCGGGATCGAGGTCATCACCATCAGCGCCGGCGAACTGGGCCGGGGCCGTGGCGGCGGCCACTGCATGACCTGCCCGATCGTACGCGACCCAATCGATTACTAGTCAACGCCCATACACCCGGCCGTACTCACGAAGTGACGGCCGGGCACCCTACCGAACTCAAGGAGAACCGTCATGGCGTTCAACATCCACAACCGCAACCTGCTCAGCCTCGAACACCACAGCACCCGCGAGCTGAAGTACCTGCTGGACCTGTCCCGCGACCTCAAGCGCGCCAAGTACACCGGCACCGAGCAGCAGCACCTGAAGGGCAACAACATTGCCCTGATCTTCGAAAAAACCTCTACCCGCACCCGCTGCGCCTTCGAAGTGGCCGCATACGACCAGGGCGCCAACGTCACCTACATCGACCCCAACTCCTCGCAGATCGGCCACAAGGAAAGCATGAAGGACACCGCCCGCGTGCTCGGGCGCATGTACGACGCCATCGAGTACCGTGGCTTCAAGCAGGAGATCGTCGAGGAACTGGCCAAGTTCGCCGGGGTGCCGGTGTTCAACGGCCTGACCGACGAGTACCACCCGACCCAGATGATCGCCGATGTGCTGACCATGCGCGAGCACAGCGACAAGCCGCTGCACGACATCAGCTACGCCTATCTGGGCGATGCACGCAACAACATGGGCAACTCGCTGCTGCTGATCGGCGCCAAGCTGGGCATGGACGTGCGCATCGCCGCGCCCAAGGACCTGTGGCCCCATGACGACCTGGTGCAGCGCTGCCAGAAATACGCCGAAGAGAGCGGCGCACGCATCACCCTGACCGACGACGCCAAGGCCGCGGTCAAGGGCGTGGACTTCATCCACACCGACGTGTGGGTGTCGATGGGCGAGCCGATCGAAGCCTGGGGCGAGCGCATCAAGCTGCTCAAGCCCTACCAGGTGAACAAGGAGCTGATGAAGGCCAGCGGCAACCCGCGGACCAAGTTCATGCACTGCCTGCCGGCGTTCCACAACTCCGAGACCAAGGTCGGCAAGCAGATCGCCGAACAGTACCCGGACCTGGCCAACGGCATCGAGGTGACCGACGACGTGTTCGAGTCGCCGGCCTGCATCGCCTTCGAGCAGGCGGAAAACCGCATGCACACGATCAAGGCGATTTTGGTGTCGACGCTGGCTGACCTCTGACAACCCACTGGGGCACCGTGGGAGCGGGCTTGCCCCGCGATAGCGTCCGCTGCAACGACAGCGTTGCCCGACCTGACGCCATCGCGGGGCAAGCCCGCTCCCACGAGCCTTTACCCTCGATACAGGACATTCCCCATGCGTATCGTTGTTGCTTTGGGCGGCAACGCCCTGCTGCGCCGCGGCGAGCCGATGACTGCCGGCAACCAGCGCGCCAATATCCGCACCGCCACCGAACAGATCGCCAAGATCCACCCCGGCAACGAGCTGGTCATCGCCCACGGCAACGGCCCGCAGGTCGGCCTGCTGTCGCTCCAGGGCATGGCCTACAAGCCCGACGAGGCCTACCCGCTGGACGTGCTGGGCGCCGAGACCGAAGGCATGATCGGCTACATGATCGAGCAGGAGCTGGGTAACCTGCTGGACTTCGAGGTGCCCTTCGCCACCCTGCTGACCCAGGTGGAAGTGGACGCCAACGACCCTGCGTTCAAAGACCCGACCAAGTTCATCGGCCCGGTGTACAGCAAAGAGGAGGCCGAGCGCCTGGCCAAGGAAAAAGGCTGGGTGGTCAAGCCTGACGGCGACAAGTACCGCCGCGTGGTGGCCAGCCCGAAACCCAAGCGCATCTTCGAGATCCGCCCGATCAAGTGGCTGCTGGAAAAAAGCAGCATCGTGATCTGCGCAGGTGGCGGCGGCATCCCGACGATGTACGACGAAAACCGCAAGCTCAAGGGCATCGAGGCGGTGATCGACAAGGATTTGTGCTCGGCGCTGCTGGCCGAGCAACTGGAAGCCGACCTTCTGATAATCGCCACCGATGTCGATGCCGCCTACATTGACTGGGGCAAGCACACGCAAAAAGCCATTGCCCAGGCCCACCCCGACGAGCTCGAACGCCTGGGCTTTGCCGCCGGTTCCATGGGGCCGAAGGTGCAGGCCGCCTGCGACTTTGCCCGGCACACCGGCAAGGTGGCGGTGATCAGCTCGCTGGAAAACATCGAGGAGATCGTCAAGGGCACCGCCGGCACCCGGGTGTCCACCACCAAGCCGGGTATCAGCTACCGTTGAATGCAGTTGGCCGGTGCCAGGCACCGGCCGTTTTCAACCTTCCGGAGGAACCACCATGGCCCAGTACCAACCCGGTCATGTACACATCGAGCGCACCGCGCTGAACAGCAACGACCACAGCTATGACCTGAACATCGAGTACGAAGCCACGTCGGACCCCAGGGAAGGCCGCGGTATCCAGTTCCGCATGCACGGCAGCATCGAGGGCAAGAACGTCGACGAAAAGTTCTTCCTGGCCAAGGACCAGGTGTTGCCAAGCTTTCTGATGCTACTGAGCCGCAAGGCCCAGTCTTACCTGCCGGCACCGAAGAAGTTCGAAAACCTCGGCTCGCCGCACAAGCTGTACGACTACATGTTCGAGGATATTCGCCAGAAGCTGGATGTGAAGTCGGGCGATCCGATCAAGCCTGAGCATCTGGAGTGAACCTCTGGGGCTGCTGCGCAGCCCAATCGCGACACAAGGCCGCTCCTACAGGCGTTACGCGCTCCCTGTAGGAGCGGCCTTGTGTCGCGATTGGGCCGCAAAGCGGCCCCGGCGATGTTGAGGCATACTACCGCCCTCCCCGGCCACAACCCCGCCTCGTCCCCATGCGCATCCACGTCAGCTTCATCGACCGCGTCGGCATCACCCAGGAAGTCCTGGCCCTGCTCGGTGCCCGCAACCTCAACCTCGATGCCGTGGAGATGGTCCCGCCGAACGTCTACATCGACGCCCCTACGCTGAGCCCCGCCGTGCTCGAAGAGCTCCACGACGCGCTGTTCGAGGTGCACGGCGTGCAATCGGTGGAGGTGGTCGACATCCTCCCCGGCCAGCGCCGCCACCTGCAGCTCGACGCCCTGCTGGCGGCCATGAGCGACCCGGTGCTGGCGGTGGACAGCGCCGGCAAGGTACTGCTGGCCAACCCGGCGCTGATCGCCCTGTGCGGGCGCGAGTCGGCCGGGCGCTCGGTGGGCGAGCTGTTCGCCGACCCCGGGCTTTTGCAGGCGCTGCAGGACAACAACTTCCACCTGCCCATGCGTGAAATGCAGCTCAACGGCCAGAGCCTGCTGCTGGACGCCACCCCCATCACCCACGCCGGCGGCCTGCTCACCCTGTACCCGCCCAACCGCATGGGCGAGCGCCTGTCGGCCCTGCACCACGACCACGCCGAGGGCTTCGACGCCCTGCTCGGCGACTCCCCGGCCATCCGTACCCTCAAGGCCCGCGCGCTGCGCGTGGCAGCACTCGACGCACCACTGCTGGTGCACGGCGAAACCGGCACCGGCAAGGAGCTGGTGGCCCGCGCCTGCCATGCCATCAGCAGCCGCCAGGGGGCGCCGTTTCTAGCCCTGAACTGCGCCGCGCTGCCCGAGAGCCTGGCCGAGAGCGAGCTGTTCGGCTACGCCCCCGGGGCCTTCACCGGCGCGCAACGGGGCGGCAAGCCGGGGCTGATGGAGCTGGCCAACCAGGGCACGGTGTTTCTCGACGAAATCGGCGAGATGTCGCCCTACCTGCAAGCCAAACTGCTGCGTTTTCTCAGCGACGGCAGCTTTCGCCGGGTGGGCGGCGACCGCGAGGTAAAGGTGGATGTGCGCATCATCAGCGCCACCCACCGTAACCTCGAGCGCATGGTCGCCGAGGGCACTTTCCGCGAAGACCTGTTCTACCGCCTGAACGTGCTCAACCTGCAAGTGCCACCGCTGCGCGACCGTGGCCAGGACATTCTGATGCTGGCGCACTACTTCATGCAGCAGGCCTGCACGCAGATCCAGCGCCCAGCCTGCCGGCTGACCCCGGCCACCCACTCGGCGCTGCTGGCCAACCCCTGGCCGGGCAACGTGCGCCAACTGCAGAACGTGATCTTCCGCGCTGCGGCCATTTGCGAAGGCAACCTGGTGGATATCGGCGACCTCGACATTGCCGGCACCTCGGTGGCGCGCGGGCAGGATGGCGAGGTGGCCAGCCTGGAGCAGGCGGTGGGGGATTTCGAGCGCGAGCTGCTGCAGCGGCTGTATGCCAGCTACCCGTCCACACGCCAACTGGCCGGCAGGTTGCAGACCTCGCACACCGCCATCGCCCAGCGCCTGCGCAAGTATGGGATTGGTGCCAAGGGCTGAATGCCGACTTTGAGCATTCTGCGCCCCCCCTGTAGGAGCGGCCTTGTGTCGCGATGGGCTGCGCAGCAGCCCCAACATATCGATAACTGACATAATTTCTGGGGCTGCTGCGCAGCCCATCGCGACACAAGGCCGCTCCTACAGGTCCTGCATCAAGCCGCTCGGATGTGACAGCCTGTTGTATACAAAACAGGAAAATCCTGATTACATAAAGCCCTCGCCTACGACATCGGCACTCGCCGCTGCGTATTGCGACAGGCTCAAGCCATGCAATGCCCACATCTGCTCGCCCCGACGCGAGCCCCTCTGCCAGTTCCCTCCGGCGATCGTCCATCCCGCTGTACGCCCCCCTTCGGCCGGCCCCGCCCGCCGACCCACTGATCGCACCCGCTGCCCACGCACGCGCCCGGCGCCTGCACGACATCGAGCCCACAATCAGCCCCTTGGGGGCGAGGAACACCCATGCCCAAGACTCTCCTGGTCAAGAACGCCGAACTGCTGGTGACGATGGACGGCGAACGCCGTGAAATCCGCCAGGGCGGCCTGTACATCGAAAACAACATCATCAAGCAGGTCGGCCCCAGCGACAGCCTGCCGCAACACGCCGACGTGGTCCTGGACATGGCCGGCAAGGTGGTCATCCCGGGCCTGGTCAACACCCACCACCACATGTACCAGAGCCTCACCCGCGTGGTGCCGGCAGCCCAGGACGGCGAACTGTTCAACTGGCTGACCAACCTGTACCCGATCTGGGCGCGGCTGACCCCGGAAATGATCGCGGTATCGACCCAGACCGCCATGGCCGAGCTGATCCTGTCAGGCTGCACCACTTCCAGCGACCACCTGTACATCTACCCCAACGGCTGCAAGCTCGACGACAGCATCCACGCCGCCGGGGAAATCGGCATGCGCTTCCACGCCGCCCGCGGCAGCATGAGCGTTGGCCAGAGCCAGGGCGGCCTGCCGCCGGATTCGGTGGTCGAAAAAGAAAGCGACATTCTCAAAGAATCGCAACGCCTGATCGAGGACTACCACGACGCCAGCCACGGCTCGATGCTGCGCGTGGTGGTGGCGCCCTGCTCGCCGTTCTCGGTCAGCCGCGACCTGATGCGCGAAGCCGCGGTGCTGGCCCGCCAGTACGGCGTGTCGCTGCATACCCACCTGGCCGAGAACGTCAACGACATCGCCTACAGCCGCGAAAAATTCGGCATGACCCCGGCCGAATACGCCGAAGACCTGGGCTGGGTCGGCCACGACGTATGGCACGCCCACTGCGTGCAACTCGACCAGCACGGCATCGAGCTGTTCGCCCGCACCGGCACCGGCGTCGCCCACTGCCCGTGCTCGAACATGCGCCTGGCCTCGGGCATCGCCCCGGTACGCAAGATGCGCGACCACGGCGTGCCGGTGGGCCTGGGCGTCGACGGCTCGGCCTCCAACGACGGCGCCAGCATGATCGGCGAAGTGCGCCAGGCCCTGCTGCTGCAGCGGGTCGGCTTCGGCCCCGATGCCATGACCGCCCGCGAGGCCCTGGAGATCGCCACCCTGGGCGGCGCCAAGGTGCTCAACCGCAACGACATCGGCGCCCTGGCGCCGGGCATGGTGGCCGACTTCGTCGCCTTCGACCTAGGCCATGTGGCCTATGCCGGCGGCCTGCATGACCCGCTGGCAGCCCTGGTGTTCTGCACCCCGACCCAGGTTCACACCAGCGTGATCAACGGCCGGGTGGTGGTGCAGGACGGGCGCATCACCACCGTCGACCTGCCGCGCGTGCTCGAGCGCCACAACCAGTTGGCCTTCCAGCTGGTCAGCGGTAACTGATTCACCCGGGCCGCTGCCTGGCCGCGGCCCGTTTCACCGAGTGCGACTGAGACCGTGCTGTTAGACGCATCAAAACAACAAAAGCGAGCTACTCACCATGACTTCTCCCGCAGCATCGCGTCCGGAGGACGAGAACCTCGGCGCTGGCGCCAACCTGGCCTACGGCCTGCAACATGTACTGACCATGTACGGCGGCATGATCGCCGTGCCCCTGATCATCGGCCAGGCGGTGGGCCTGCCGGCTGCCGACGTCGGCCTGCTGATCGCCGCCTCGCTGTTTGCCGGTGGCCTTGCCACCCTGCTGCAGACCCTCGGCCTGCCCTGGTTCGGCTGCCGCCTGCCGCTGGTGCAGGGGGTGTCCTTCGCCAGTGTGGCGACCATGGTGGCGATCATCGGTGATGACGGCCGGCTTGGCCTGTCGGTGGTGTTCGGCGCGGTGATCGTCTCGTCGCTGGTCGGCCTGCTGATCACCCCGCTGTTCTCGCGCATCATCACGTTCTTTCCGCCGCTGGTGACCGGCATCGTCATCACCACCATCGGCCTGACCCTGATGCCGGTGTGCGCCCGCTGGGCCATGGGCGGTAACAGCCAGGCTGCAGACTTTGGCAGCACCGCCAATATTCTGCTGGCGGCCTTCACCCTGGCCTGCGTGCTGCTGCTGAGCAAGCTGGGCAGCGCCAGCTTGTCGCGCTTGTCGATTTTGCTGGCGATCGTGATCGGCACCCTGGTGGCGACGGCGTTCGGCATGGCCGACTTTTCGACAACGATGGACGGCCCGCTGCTTGCGTTCCCCAGCGTGCTGCCATTCGGGCCGCCGGAATTCCAGCTGGCGGCCATCCTGTCGATGCTGATCGTGATCGTGGTGACCATGGTGGAAACCTCGGCGGACATCCTGGCGGTGGGTGAAATCATCGGCACCGAGGTCGACTCCAAGCGCCTGGGCAACGGCCTGCGCGCCGACATGGTGTCCAGCGCCCTGGCTCCGCTGTTCGGCTCGTTCACCCAAAGTGCCTTCGCGCAGAACGTCGGCCTGGTGGCGGTCACCGGGGTGAAGAGCCGCTACGTGGTGGCCAGCGCCGGCCTGATCCTGGTGACCCTGGGCTTGCTGCCGGTGATGGGCCGGCTGATCGCCGCCGTGCCCAGCGCGGTGCTCGGTGGCGCCGGCCTGGTGCTGTTCGGCACGGTCACTGCCAGCGGCATCCGCACCCTGTCGCAGGTGGATTATCGCAACAACATGAACCTGATCATCGTCGCCACCTCGATCGGTTTCGGCATGATCCCCATCGCCGCCCCGGCCTTCTACCACCACTTCCCGGCCTGGGTGCAGACGGTGTTCCACTCCGGCATCAGCTCGGCGGCGATCATGGCGATTCTGCTCAACCTGCTGTTCAACCACCTGCGTGCCGGCAACTCCGAGCAGCAATCGGTGTTCGCTGTTGCCAGCGAACGTACCCTGCGTTACCGGGACATTGCCGGGCTCAATGAAGGGGACGTCTTCCGCGACGGCAAGCTGTTCGACAGTGCCGGCAATGAAGTGCCGATTGTCGAGCATGATGAGGGGCATCACGACATTGCGCCTCGTAAAGAGGAGCGTCTCGAGACATCAAGCTAGCAGCACTGCCGCCCAGCACAGGAGCTGCCCGGCGAAAGCCTTGCAGCGCCTGTGCAACCGAGCGTCGCGCCTACGGCGCTTGATCTCGCAGCCCCCGCAACATGTCTCGCATCACCACTACCCAGCCGCAGTCCTACCAACAGAAATGCCCTGCCGGCCCTGCACTTTCAGACTTTTCTGAATCGTCCAGTCGGCAAGTCCGCCCCTAGAATGCCCCCGCTTTTCTTCACCCTCCCCCGGGAGGCCGGGCCTTGCCCTTCGCTTACACAGGCCGAGCACGTAAGTGCCCGCCTGCGGTTACAACAAAGAGCTCCCTGATGCTTGAACTTGATTTCTACGGGACCCTGGTCGCTGCCTCGCTGGTGCTTCTGCTGGGCCGCAGCCTGGTTGCACGCGTTGGCTTCCTGCGCACCTACAACATCCCCGAGCCCGTCGCCGGCGGGCTTTTGGTCGCCCTGGTGCTGCTGGCGCTGCGCAGCTTCGATATTGCTGTGCAATTCGATACCTCGCTGCAAACCCCGCTGATGCTGGCGTTCTTCGCCACCATTGGCCTGAGCGCAGACCTGCGCAGCCTGAAAAAAGGCGGGCGCGTGGTGGTGATTTTCCTGTTGGTGGTCACAGGCTTGCTGCTGGTGCAGAACGCCATGGGCATCGGCCTGGCCACGGCACTGGGGCTGGACCCGCTGATGGGCCTGCTGGCAGGCTCGATCACCCTGTCTGGGGGCCACGGAACAGGGGCCGCGTGGAGCGCGACCTTCAGCGAGAAGTTCGGCCTGGCGTCGGCCTCGGAACTGGCCCTGGCCTCGGCGACCTTCGGCCTGGTACTCGGCGGGCTGATCGGCGGGCCTGTGGCCCGCCTGCTGATCAAGCGCGTCCAGGTGCCCGGCAGCGATCAGCCGGCACCGCAACTGCCAAAGGGCTTCGAGCAACCGCACACCGAGCGGCTGATCACCTCGTTCTCGCTGGTCGAGACCCTGGCCCTGATCGCCGTCAGCCTGATGTTGGGCACCCTGCTCAACGGCATGCTCAAGGGCACTGCGCTGGAGCTGCCGACGTTCGTCTGCGTATTGTTCGTCGGCGTGATGCTGCGTAACGGCCTGGCCGCGTTTGGTGCGTACCATGTGTTCGAACGGGAAGTCTCGGTGCTCGGCAACGTCAGCCTGTCACTGTTCCTGGCCATTGCACTGATGTCGCTCAAGCTGTGGGACCTGGCCGCGCTGGCCCTGCCGTTCTTCATCCTGCTGGCGGCTCAGACGCTGGTGATGGCCCTGTTCGCCATCTTCGTGACCTTCCGGGTGATGGGCCGCAACTACGACGCGGCGGTGCTGGCCGCCGGGCACTGCGGCTTCGGGCTCGGCGCAACGCCGACCGCCATCGCCAACATGCAGGCCGTGACGCAGCGCTTCGGGCCTTCGCAGATGGCCTTTCTGGTGGTGCCGATGGTCGGCGCGTTCTTCATCGACATCATCAACGCCATCGTGATCAAGCTGTACCTGGCACTGCCGTTGTTCGTGGCCCTGTAGCGGCCATGCGGCGCCCTTGCCGATCATCAGGCAAGGGCGCCAACCACGCGTATCGAAATCATTACATCGTATCGAATTCATTCCACGTTGATTTGCCAGCGCCTGCGCAAGGGTTTGATCCCGCTTTCTTTTTCCTCCCCGCCAATACCGTAATGATTTCATTCCACATGAAAGAATGAATTATTACACCTCAACATCAAATCATTGATTTATATGTACTTTTTTTAGATGGCCGCATTATTGCTAGGGAAATCCCACCCCAAGAGCGCGGACCCACCGCGCCCAACGCCCTGCTTCCCGAGGATTCCCCATGAGCGAGTTGCGTTTCACCGAAGATCACGAATGGCTGCGCGTCGAAGCCGACGGCAGCGTCACCGTGGGCATCACCGCCTACGCCCAGAACGCCCTGGGCGATGTGGTCTACGTGCAACTGCCGGAGCTGCAGCCCTACAGCAAGGGCGATGAAGCCTCCACCGTCGAATCGGTAAAAGCCGCCAGCGGTGTGTACATGCCCCTGAGTGGTGAAGTGGTCGCGGTCAACGATGGCCTGAACGATAGCCCTGAGCGGGTCAACGAAGACCCGCTCGGTGAAGGCTGGTTCTTCCGCTTCGTCCCGGCCGACATGGCCGAGGTGGGCGCCCTGCTCGACCAGGACGCCTACGACCGCCTGATCAAAGCCAACGACGACGCCTGAGGAGTACCCCCATGACCATCAACCTCGGCACCGCCAACGAATTCATCGCCCGCCATATCGGCCCGCGCGCCGCCGACGAGCAGGCCATGCTCGCCACCCTCGGCTTCGACTCGCTGGAGGCCATGACCGCCGCGGTCATCCCCGACAGCATCAAGGGCACCAGCGTGCTTGGCAGCGAAGACGGCCAGAGCGAGGCCGACGCCCTCGCCGCACTGAAGGCCATCGCCGGCAACAACCAGCTGTTCAAGAGCTACATCGGCCAGGGCTACTACAATACCCACACTCCGGCGCCGATTTTGCGCAACCTGCTGGAAAACCCGGCCTGGTACACCGCCTACACCCCGTATCAACCAGAAATTTCCCAGGGCCGCCTGGAAGCGCTGCTGAACTTCCAGACCCTGATCAGCGACCTCACCGGCCTGCCGATCGCCAACGCATCCTTGTTGGACGAAGCCACCGCCGCTGCCGAGGCCATGACCTTCTGCAAGCGCCTGTCGAAGAACAAGGCCAGCCACGCCTTCTTCGCCTCCAGGCACTGCCACCCGCAAACCCTCGACGTGCTGCGCACCCGCGCCGAACCGCTGGGTATCGAAGTGGTGGTGGGTGACGAGCGCGAGCTGAGCGACACCAGCGCCTTCTTCGGCGCCCTGCTGCAGTACCCGGCCAGCAACGGTGACGTGTTCGACTACCGCGAGCTGGTGCAGCGTTTGCACGCAGCGGGCACCCTGGTGGCCGTGGCCGCCGACCTGCTGGCCCTGACCCTGCTGACCCCGCCGGGCGAGTTCGATGCCGACGTGGCCATCGGCAGCGCCCAGCGCTTTGGCGTGCCACTGGGCTTCGGTGGCCCGCACGCGGCCTACTTCGCCACCCGCGACGCGTTCAAGCGCGACATGCCCGGCCGCCTGGTAGGGGTGTCGATCGACCGCTTCGGCAAGAGCGCCCTGCGCCTGGCCATGCAAACCCGCGAGCAGCACATCCGCCGCGAGAAGGCCACCAGCAACATCTGCACCGCCCAGGTGCTGCTGGCCAACATCGCCAGCATGTACGCCGTGTACCACGGCCCGGCCGGCCTCAAGCGCATTGCCGAGCGCACCCACGCGCTGACCGCGATTCTGGCCGCAGGCCTTGAGCAGGCCGGCGTGAACGTGGTCACCTGCGCGTTCTTCGACACCCTGACCCTGGCCACCGGCGCTGCCACCGCAGCACTGCACGACAAGGCCCGCGCCCAGGGCATCAACCTGCGCCAGGTCGACGCCGAACACCTGGGCCTGTCGCTGGACGAAACCAGCAGCCAGGCCGATGTCGAGGCGCTGTGGGCACTGCTCACCGACCAGGCCCCGAATTTTGCCGCCATCGCCGCCGCCGTGCAGGTGCGCCTGCCTGCCGCATTGCTGCGCCAGTCGGCCATCCTCGAACACCCGGTGTTCAACCGCTACCACAGCGAAACCGAGCTGATGCGCTACCTGCGCCGCCTGGCCGACAAGGACCTGGCGCTGGACCGGACCATGATCCCGCTGGGCTCGTGCACCATGAAGCTCAACGCCGCCAGCGAGATGATCCCGGTGACCTGGGCCGAGTTCGGCAACCTGCACCCGTTCGCCCCGGCCGCACAAAGCCAGGGCTACCTGCAGATGACCCGCGAGCTTGAGGCCATGTTGTGCGCCGCCACCGGCTACGACGCCGTGTCGCTGCAGCCCAACGCCGGCTCCCAAGGCGAGTACGCAGGCCTGCTGGCGATCCGCGCCTACCACCGCAGCCGTGGCGACAGCCACCGCGACATCTGCCTGATCCCGTCGTCGGCCCACGGCACCAACCCGGCCACCGCGCACATGGCCGGCATGCGCGTGGTGGTGACCGCCTGTGACGCCCGCGGCAACGTCGACATCGACGACCTGCGCGCCAAGGCCATCGAGCACCGCGACCGCCTGGCGGCGATCATGATCACCTACCCGTCCACCCATGGCGTGTTCGAGGAAGCCATCGGCGAGATCTGCGCGATCATTCACGACAACGGCGGCCAGGTGTACATCGACGGCGCCAACATGAACGCCATGGTCGGCCTGTGCGCCCCGGGCAAGTTCGGCGGCGACGTATCGCACCTGAACCTGCACAAGACCTTCTGCATCCCCCACGGCGGTGGCGGCCCGGGCGTCGGCCCGATTGGCGTGAAGGCGCACCTGGCGCCGTTCCTGCCCGGCCACGCGCAGCTTGAGAACACCGCCGGCGCCGTGTGCGCGGCGCCGTTCGGCAGCGCGAGCATTCTGCCGATCACCTGGATGTACATTCGCATGATGGGTGGCGCGGGCCTCAAACGCGCCTCGCAGATGGCGATCCTCAACGCCAACTACATCGCCCGCCGCCTGGAAGAGCACTATCCTGTGCTGTACACCGGTGGCAACGGCCTGGTGGCCCACGAGTGCATCCTCGACCTGCGCCCGCTCAAGGACACCAGCGGCATCAGCGTCGACGACGTCGCCAAGCGCCTGATCGACTTCGGCTTCCACGCCCCGACCATGTCCTTCCCGGTGGCCGGCACGCTGATGATCGAACCGACCGAGAGCGAGTCCAAAGAAGAACTGGACCGTTTCTGCGCCGCCATGATCCAGATCCGCGAGGAAATCCGCGCGGTGGAGAACGGCAGCCTGGACAAGGACGACAACCCGCTGAAAAACGCCCCGCACACTGCGGCGGAGCTGGCCGGCGAATGGGCCCACGGCTACAGCCGCGAGCAGGCGGTGTACCCGCTGCCAAACTTGGTGGAAGGCAAGTACTGGCCGCCGGTCGGGCGTGTCGACAACGTGTTCGGTGACCGCAACCTGGTGTGCGCTTGCCCGTCGATCGAGAGCTATCAGGACGTCTGAGGCGTCCTGTAGATAGCGGGGGCTGCTGCGCAGCCCTTTCGTGACACAAGGCCGCTCCTACAAGGTCGGCATTGGTCCCTGGAGCGGCCTTGTGTCGCGAAAGGGTCGCAAAGCGGCCCCTGCTGTTCAGGAGGTTTCACCATGTCCCTGAGTGTCTTCGACCTGTTCAAGATCGGCATCGGCCCCTCCAGCTCGCACACAGTCGGGCCGATGCGCGCCGCCGCACGCTTCGCCGAAGGCCTGCGCCGTGACGGCCTGCTGGCCGGCACCGCCAGCGTCAAGGCCGAGCTGTACGGCTCGCTGGGCGCCACCGGCAAGGGCCACGGCAGCGACAAGGCGGTGCTGCTGGGCCTTGAAGGCGAACACCCCGATGTCATCGATACCGACAGCATCCCCGCGCGTCTGCAGGCCATCCGCGACAGCGGCCGCATCAAGCTGCTGGGCGAGCACAGCATTGCGTTCATCGAAAAACAGCACCTGGCAATGATCCGCAAACCGCTGGACTACCACCCCAACGGCATGATCTTCCGCGCTTTCGACGCCGCCGGCCTGCAGATTCGCAGCCGCGAGTATTACTCGGTGGGCGGCGGCTTCGTGGTGGACGAAGAGGCTGCCGGCCACGACCGCATCGTCGAGGACAGCACCGTACTGGCCTACCCGTTCACCACCGCGAAGCAACTGCTCGCCCATTGCACCGCACAAAACCTGGCGGTCAGCCAGGTGATGCTGGCCAACGAAGCCGCCTGGCGGCCAGAGGCCGAGACCCGCGCCGGGCTGCTGCGCATCTGGCAAGTGATGCAGGACTGCGTCGAAGCCGGTTGCCAGCATGAGGGCATCCTGCCGGGCGGGCTCAAGGTCAAGCGCCGTGCGCCCGCGTTGTACCGCCAGCTCAGCCGCCACCCCGAGGCCAGCCTGCGCGATGCCTTGTCGGTGCTCGACTGGGTCAACCTCTACGCCCTGGCGGTGAACGAAGAAAACGCCCACGGCGGGCGAGTGGTCACTGCGCCCACCAACGGCGCGGCCGGCATCGTCCCGGCGGTGCTGCACTACTACGTGCGCTTCGTGCCGGGTGCCAGCGAGGACGGGGTGGTGCGTTTTCTGCTCACCGCTGCGGCCATCGGCATTCTTTACAAAGAGAACGCCTCGATCAGCGGCGCAGAAGTGGGCTGCCAGGGCGAGGTCGGCGTGGCCTGCTCGATGGCCGCCGGGGCGCTGTGCGAAGTGATGGGTGGCAGTGTGCAGCAAGTGGAAAACGCAGCCGAAATCGGCATGGAACACAATCTGGGCCTGACCTGCGATCCCATCGGGGGGCTGGTCCAGGTGCCCTGCATCGAGCGCAACGCCATGGGCTCGGTGAAGGCGATCAATGCGGTGCGCATGGCCCTGCGTGGCGACGGGCAGCACTTCGTTTCCCTCGACAAGGTCATCCGCACCATGCGCCAGACCGGCGCCGACATGAAAAGCAAATACAAGGAGACCGCCCGCGGCGGTCTGGCCGTCAACATCATCGAATGCTGACCCGAACAAAAACCAAGGAGTCCCCGATGTCCGAAACACTGCAAAAGACCCCGCTGCACGCCCTGCACCTGGAACTGGGTGCGCGCATGGTGCCGTTCGCAGGCTTTGACATGCCCGTGCAGTACCCGCTGGGCGTGCTCAAGGAGCACCTGCACACCCGCGAGCAAGCCGGCCTGTTCGATGTGTCGCACATGGGCCAGATCGTGCTGCGCGGCAGCGACGCTGCCCGTGCCCTGGAAAGCCTGGTGCCGGTAGACATCATCGACCTGCCGGTGGGCATGCAGCGCTATGCCATGTTCACCAACGAACAAGGCGGCATCCTCGACGACCTGATGGTCGCCAACCTGGGCGACGACACCCTGTTCCTGGTGGTCAATGCCGCCTGCAAGGAGCAGGATCTGGCCCACCTGCAAGCGCACATCGGCAAGCACTGCGAAATTCAACCGCTGTTCGAGCAGCGCGCCCTGCTGGCCCTGCAGGGCCCCGCGGCAGTGAAGGTGTTGGAACGCCTGGCCCCGGAAGTCGCCGGCATGACCTTCATGCAGTTCCGCCCGCTGCAACTGTTGGGTGAGGACTGCTTCGTCAGCCGCTCGGGCTATACCGGTGAAGATGGCTACGAAATCTCGATACCGGCTACCGCCGCCGAAAAATTGGCCCGCCGCCTGCTGGCCGAACCCGAAGTGCAACCCATCGGCCTGGGTGCCCGCGACTCGCTGCGCCTCGAAGCCGGCCTGTGCCTGTACGGCCATGATATGAACACCGAAACCACGCCGATCGAAGCCAGCCTGCTGTGGGCGATTTCCAAGGTGCGCCGTGCAGATGGCAGCCGTGCCGGTGGTTTCCCCGGTGCCGAGCAGGTATTCGCCCAGCAAGCCGGCGGTGTAAAACGCAAACGCGTGGGCCTGTTGCCGCTGGAGCGCACCCCGGTTCGTGAGGGCGCCGATATCGTCGACAGTAACGGCAAGGCCGTTGGCGTAGTGTGCAGTGGCGGCTTTGGCCCGACCCTCGGCGCACCTGTAGCAATGGGTTATATCGATAGTGAACATGCTGCGCTGGAAACTTCGCTTTTTGCCGTCGTACGCGGCAAGCAAGTTGCCCTGAAAGTCAGCAAAATGCCTTTCGTGGCGCAACGTTACTATCGCGGATGAGTGCGTGAGGCAGGCCGGTTGGCATATTCGATTTCGAACCTGCCTCATAACTTTTGCATAGGGCGCCAGGCCAGGCAGCATGCAGTTTTCGGCACGATTTCCGGGGTTTGAAAAAAGCCCGTTTTTACTGCGCTGAGAGGGCTTGTGTTTCGCTTGGCAGTTGGCGTAGAGTCAATGCACTGTGTTTGCATGGGTCGCAATAGCTCGTGACCTGGGCCAGTAGCCGCAATTTGCTACAACCCGTTCGACGCCGCTTACTTCCTGCAAAACAGCCCAGTAATCTTTCACTATTATATCGATGTGAAAGAACTGTCATCACAATCAAGCTTCAAAGGAAATAAGACAATGGCTGAGCGTCAGAACGGTACCGTCAAGTGGTTCAATGACGAAAAAGGTTACGGCTTCATCACCCCCGAGAGCGGTCCAGACCTGTTCGTACACTTCCGCGCCATCGAAGGCAACGGCTTCAAGAGCCTGAAAGAAGGCCAGAAGGTCACCTTCGAAGCCGTCCAAGGCCAGAAAGGCCTGCAGGCAGACAAGGTTCAACCTGTCTAAGCCATGCGACAAAAAGCCCCTGCCAAGTGCAGGGGCTTTTTTTTGCCCGTAGAATGACGGCTTCGTCATTCGGAGCTGTCCCGCATGTCCAAGCCTTTGCTCACACCCCAGGGGGACTTTCCACCGGTCGGCCTGGGCCGCCGCCTGGCGGCGGTGTTCTACGACTTCCTGCTGTGCACGGCGCTGCTGATCGTGACCGGCGGCGTGTACAAGATGATCCAGATCGCCATCGTCGGCGAAGAGCGCCTGCGCCAGCTGAGCGATGCCGGCGCCCTGGACCAGGACCCGCTGTTCGCTACCCTCATGCTGTTCGTGCTGTTCGGTTTCTTTGCCAAATTCTGGACCCACGGCGGCCAGACCCTGGGCATGCAGGTGTGGGGGGTACGGGTGCAGAACGCCGATGGCAGCGCCATCAGCCTGTGGCAGGCGCTGCTGCGCTTTGTGGTGTCGATTGCCTCGTGGCTGTGCCTGGGGCTGGGGTTCATCTGGTCGCTGTTCGACAAGCGCAAGCGCAGCTGGCATGACATGTATTCCGAGACGCAGTTGGTGCGGTTGCCCAAGCGCAAGAAGTGAGGTTGGCCTGTCAGGGCCTCATCGCCGGCAAGCCGGCTCCTACAGGAGAGCTCGGTTCCCTGTAGGAACCGGCTTGCCGGCGATGCTTTTCAGCCCACAAAAAAGCCGACCCTAAGGTCGGCTTTTTTTGCGGTTCAGGCCATCAACCGGCCCGGCGCAACAACCACACACCGGCCAGCGCACAGATGCCGGCCGGCAGCAGTACCGCCAGCAGCGGCGGGAAGCCGAACACCTGGCTCGAAGGGCCAAGCAGGTCGCCAGCGATGCGGAACACGAAGCCCACCAGCACGCCGGTGAACACACGCTGGCCAAGGGTGACCGAACGCAGCGGGCCGAAGATGAACGAGATTGCCATCAGCACCAGTGCGGCAGTTACTGCTGGTTGCAGCACCTTGGTCCAGAACGCCAGCCAGTAGCGGGCATTGTTCAGGCCCTGGTCGGCCAGGTAGTGGATGTAGTCCCACAGCCCGGTGATCGACAGCGACTCTGGCGCCAACACCACGGTATTGAGCAGCTCGGGGGTGACCGATACATCCCAGGGCTCTTCTGCTGCCTTGACCACTTCGGTGTGGTCACCACGGAAGTGGGTGGTGGCAACATCGCTGAGCACCCACTGGTTGTCGCGGTACTGGGCCTTGCGGGCAAAGCTGGAGGAAGCGATCTGGCGCTTGTCGTCGAAGCGGTAGCGGGTCACGCCCAGCAGCAGGCCGTTGGGCTGAACCGAGTTGATGTGCACGAACTCCTCGCCCTGACGATGCCACATGCCGCGCTTGGAGCTTTGCGCCTCGCCGCCGCCCTGGGCCAGCGAGCGGTCGGCCTGGGCCTTGTTCTCGGTGACGGGGGCGACATACTCGCCAATCAGCAGGCCCACCAGCATCAGCACCAGCATGGGCTTCATCACCGCCCAGACGATACGCCCGATGGACACACCGGCAGCGCGCATGATGGTCAGCTCGCTGCTGCTGGCCAGGCTGCCCAGGCCGATCAGGCAGCCGATCAGTGCGGCCATGGGCAGCATGTCGTACAGCCGCCGCGGCGCGGTGAGCGCCACATAGATACCGGCGTCGAGCACGCTGTAGGTGTTGCTCAGGTCGCCCATCTCGTCGATGAAGGCGAACAGCGAAGCCAGGCCAAGGATGATGCCCAGCACGGCGAGAATGGCCAGCAGCACGCTCTGGCCGATGTAACGGTCAAGCTTAGCCATGGGCCACCTCCGCACGGCGCGCCGCACGCTTGAGGCGCATCGGCTCCCAGTACATCAGGGCCAGGCCGATCAGCAGGAACAGGGCGTGAACCCACCACATGCCCAGGGCGATGGGCAACTTGCCCTTCTCCAGGGCGCCGCGCACGGAAATCAGCATCGTCAGGTAAGCCATGTACAGAAGAATCGCCGGCAGCAGCTTGAGGAAGCGGCCCTGGCGCGGATTGACCCGCGACAGCGGTACCGCCAGCAGGGTCACGATGAACACCAGCAGCGGCAGCGACAGGCGCCACTGCAATTCGGCACGTTCACGCACGCCGTTGTGGCCGAACAGCTGCGAGGTGGGGATGGCCTCACGCTCGGTCACTTCTTCGCTGACCTCGGGCTTGGGCAGCAGCACACCGTAGGTGTCGTACTTGATGGCGCGGTAGTCGGCCTGGCCAGGGTTGCCGTCATAGCGGTAGCCGTTTTCCAGCACCAGGTAGCGGTTGCCGTCAGCCTGGACTTCCTGGTGGCCCTTCTCGGCCACCAGCACCGACGGGGCGCGGTCCTTGGTCTTGTCCTGGTTGAAGCGTTTCTCGGAAATGAACACCCCGGCCAGGTTGACCCGGTCGTCCGAGAGCTGCTCGGTGTAGGTGACTCGCGAACCGTCGCGCAGGGTCTGGAAGCGCCCCGGCACCAAGGTGTCGAACTCGGTCAGCGCGTCCTGCTGGGCGATGATCTTCTGCACCTGGGCAACCCCTTGCGGGGCCAGGCTCAGGCTCAGCCAGGCCACCAGCAGGGCAACCAGCGCTGCCGGCGCCAGGGTCATGGCCAGCAGGCGCTGCTGGCTCATGCCGGTGGCCGAGAGCACAGTCATCTCGCTTTCGAGATAGAGCCGGCCATAGGCGAGCAAAATGCCGAGGAACAGGCCCAGCGGCAAAATCAGTTGCAGGAAGCCTGGCAGGCGAAAGCCCATGATCAGGAACAGTACACCCGGATCGAGCACGCCCTGGGCCGCCTGGGCCAGGTATTTGATGAAGCGCCCGCTCATGATGATCACCAGCAGCACGGCGCTGACGGCACTCAAGGTCACAAGGACCTCGCGGGACAGATAACGGAAGACGATCAAACCAGACACTCCTGGGTTGTCAGGGGCACACAGCCATACGAACGATTCGAAAAGCCAGGACCAATGCCGGTTCGCCAAGGCGAACCTCCATGTAAAGTGCGCGCATTATCCTGTGATTGACCGCGCCTGTCACTTGGCCACGCATGACGCTGCATGTCGGGGTTGTCATCTTGGATCCCGCAGGCTCAAACTGGCAGCTTTTCCGCGGGCCGCAAAGGCGGCCGAGCCGGTATTCCGAGCGCCTGCAACAGACAGCGCCAACCCACAGATCATTCGGGGAACCCTGACATGGAACTGGTTGTAAAAAGCGTAGCCGCTGCATCCGTAAAAACCGCCACCCTGGTGATCCCGGTAGGTGAAGGCCGCAAGCTCGGCAGCGTTGCCAAGGCCGTCGACCTGGCCTGCGAGGGTGCCATCAGCGCCCTGCTCAAGCGCGGCGACCTGGCCGGCAAGCCAGGCCAGACCTTGCTGCTGCACAGCCTGCCGGGGCTCAAGGCCGAACGCGTGCTGCTGGTGGGCAGTGGCAAGGACGAAGCCCTGGGCGACCGCGCCTGGCGCAAGCTGGTGGCCAGCGTCGCTGGCGTGCTCAAGAGCCTGGGCGGCACTGACGCGGTGCTGGCCCTGGACGACCTGGCGGTCAGCGCCCGTGACGGCCACTACGGCAAGTACCGCCTGCTGGCCGAAACCCTGCTCGACGGCGCCTACGTGTTCGACCGTTTCAAGAGCAAGAAGGCCGAGCCACGCGCGCTGAAAAAAATCACCCTGCTGGCCGACAAAGCCGGCCAGGCCGAGGTAGAGCGCGCCGTCAAGCACGCCACCGCCATTGCCAACGGCATGGCCTACACCCGCGACCTGGGCAACCTGCCGCCGAACATCTGCCACCCAAGCTTCCTCGCCGAACAAGCCAAGGACCTGGGCAAGGCCCATAAAGGCCTCAAGGTCGAAGTGCTGGACGAGAAGAAGATCAAGGACCTGGGCATGGGCGCGTTCTATGCCGTCGGCCAGGGCAGCGACCAACCGCCACGCCTGATCGTGCTCAACTACCAGGGCGGTAAAAAAGCCGACAAACCGTTCGTGCTGGTGGGCAAGGGCATCACCTTCGACACCGGCGGCATCAGCCTCAAGCCTGGCGCCGGCATGGATGAAATGAAGTACGACATGTGCGGCGCCGCCAGCGTGTTCGGCACCCTCAAGGCAGTGCTCGAGCTGCAACTGCCGATCAACCTGGTGTGCCTGCTGGCCTGTGCCGAGAACATGCCAAGCGGCGGCGCCACCCGCCCGGGCGATATCGTCACCACCATGAGCGGGCAAACCGTCGAGATTCTCAACACCGACGCCGAAGGCCGCCTGGTGCTGTGCGACACCCTCACCTACGCCGAGCGCTTCAAGCCCCAGGCGGTGATCGACCTGGCCACCCTGACCGGCGCCTGCATCGTCGCCTTGGGCAGCCACACCTCGGGCCTGATGGGCAACAACGACGAGCTGGTCGGCCAGTTGCTGGACGCCGGCAAGCGCGCCGACGACCGCGCCTGGCAACTGCCGCTGTTCGATGAGTACCAGGAGCAACTGGACAGCCCGTTCGCCGACATCGCCAACATCGGTGGCCCGAAGGCCGGCACCATCACCGCGGGTTGCTTCCTGTCGCGCTTCGCCAAAGCCTACAGCTGGGCACACCTGGACATCGCCGGTACCGCCTGGATCAGCGGTGGCAAGGACAAGGGCGCCTCGGGCCGCCCGGTGCCGCTGCTCACCCAGTACTTGCTGGACCGCGCCGGCGCCTGATGGCGTACAGCCGGTGGCGCCCAGGCGCCGCCGGCTGGCGAATTGAACGATGAGCAAAGTCGATTTTTATATCCTGCCCACCGACGCGCTGTCGGCGCGGCTGGATTTTGCCTGCAAGCTGTGCGAGAAAGCCTGGCGACTCGGCCACCGGGTCTACCTGCATTGCCAGGACGAAGCGCAACGCCTGGAGCTGGACGAGCGCCTGTGGCGCTTCAAGGGCGAGGCCTTCGTGCCCCACGACCATCACGAGCAGCACAGCGATGCCAGCGTGGCGCTGGGCATTGGCGATGACGCCGGCAACCACCGCGACCTGCTGATCAACCTGGGCGGCGGTGTACCCGGGTTCGTCGGCCAGTTCGAGCGAGTCGCCGAAATCGTCGTCGAGGAGCCCGGCATTCGCCAGGCAGCCCGCGAGCGATTCCGTTTCTACCGTGAACAGGGCTATGCTCTGCAAGATCACCGCTTACAACGACTGTAGAAGACGATGGACAAGCAGCTGACCTCCCTCACCCATGATGCCCACCTGCTCGACGACCTTGAGTCGATTCGCGAGCTGCTGGGTGACGCCAACCTGCAACCGCCGCTGCTCACCGAAACCGTGGAGCAGATCCCGTTGTTGCTTGACGAGCCGGCCGGCAACGATACCCCGCCGCCGGTCGCCGAAACCGCGCCCGCCGCTCCCGAAGAAGATGCCCAGACCCGCCGCCAGGATACCCTGCTGCACCTGGACGCCGAACTGCGCGCTGCGGCGCAGTTGATCATGCAGGACGTGATCAACGACTTCACCCCGCATATCGAGACCGAGATCAAGCGCCGCCTCGACGCGCGGCTTGACCGGTTGCTCAAGCGTTCCGAATGAATCACCTACCCCTGTAGGAGCCGGCTTGCCGGCGATAGGGCCCTCCCAGGCGCGACCGAACCACTCCTGCTGCGCGCCCTGTTTTGCCTGCACCGGCCTCATCGCCGGCAAGCCGGCTCCTACAGGGGTGCGTGCGCTCCTGCTTGTCGCTTGAAGCTTCCAGCTTCGTTATACTTCCCGGCTTTCCCGAACAAATGCCATAGGGTCCCGCCGCGCATGGACAAGACCTACCAGCCGCACGCCATCGAAACTTCCTGGTACAACACCTGGGAGTCCGAGAACTATTTCGCCCCGCAAGGTGCTGGTGACTCGTACACCATCATGATCCCGCCGCCGAACGTCACCGGCAGCCTGCACATGGGCCACGGTTTCAACAACGCGAT
This sequence comes from Pseudomonas fakonensis, assembly GCF_019139895.1. GTDB lineage: Bacteria > Pseudomonadota > Gammaproteobacteria > Pseudomonadales > Pseudomonadaceae > Aquipseudomonas > Aquipseudomonas fakonensis. Next base: position 4,959,203 of record NZ_CP077076.1, read on the forward strand.
CATGGACGCATTGATCCGTTTTCGCCGCATGCAGGGCCGTGACACCCTGTGGCAGCCAGGCACCGACCACGCCGGTATCGCCACGCAAATGCTGGTGGAGCGCCAGCTCGAAGCCAAAGGCCAGAACCGCCACGACCTGGGTCGTGAGAAGTTCCTCGAGAAGGTCTGGGAGTGGAAGGACCAGTCCGGCGGTAACATCAGCCGCCAGATCCGCCGCCTGGGCTCGTCGGTGGACTGGAGCCGCGAGCGCTTCACCATGGACGACGGCCTGTCCGAAGCGGTCAAGGAAGCCTTCGTGCGCCTGCATGAAGACGGCCTGATCTACCGCGGAAAGCGCCTGGTCAACTGGGACACCAAGCTGCACACGGCGATCTCCGACCTTGAAGTGGAAAACCACGACGAGAAGGGCCACCTGTGGAACCTGCGCTACCCGCTGGCCGATGGCGCCAAGACCGCCGAAGGCAAGGACCACCTGGTGGTTGCCACCACCCGTCCGGAAACCCTGCTGGGTGATGCCGCCGTCGCCGTCAACCCGAACGACGAGCGCTACCAGGCGCTGATCGGCAAGTTCGTCGAGCTGCCGCTGGTCGGCCGCCGCATCCCGATCATCGCCGACGACTACTGCGACCCGGAATTCGGCACCGGCTGCGTGAAGATCACCCCGGCCCACGACTTCAACGACTACGAAGTCGGCAAGCGCCACAACCTGCCGCTGCTCAACATCTTCGACAAGAACGCCCTGGTGCTGCCCGCCGCCCAGGCATTCAACCTCGACGGCAGCGTCAACGAGCAGTTCGACACCAGCCTGCCCGCCCAATACGCCGGCCTCGACCGCTTCGTCGCGCGCAAGCAGATCGTCGCCGACCTGGACGCCCAGGGCCTGCTGGTGAGCATCGACGACCACGCCCTGAAAGTGCCGAAGGGCGACCGTTCGGGCACCGTCATCGAGCCGTGGCTGACCGACCAGTGGTACGTCTCCACCAAGCCGCTGGCAGAGCCTGCCATCGAAGCCGTGGAAGACGGCCGTATCCAGTTCGTACCTAAACAGTACGAGAACATGTACTTCTCGTGGATGCGCGACATCCAGGACTGGTGCATCAGCCGCCAGCTGTGGTGGGGCCACCGCATCCCGGCCTGGTACGACGAGGCCGGCCAGGTCTACGTGGGCCGCAACGAGGAAGAAGTGCGCAGCAAGCACAACCTCGGCGCCGACATCAAGCTGCGCCAGGACGACGATGTGCTCGACACCTGGTTCAGCTCGGGCCTGTGGACCTTCTCGACCCTCGGCTGGCCGGAGCAGACCGAATTCCTGAAGAAATTCCACAGCACCGACGTGCTGGTGACGGGTTTTGACATCATCTTCTTCTGGGTTGCGCGCATGATCATGCTGACCATGCACCTGATCAAGAACGAGGACGGCACCCCGCAGGTACCGTTCAAGACCGTGTACGTGCACGGCCTGGTACGCGACGGGCAGGGCCAGAAGATGTCCAAGTCCAAGGGCAACGTGCTCGACCCGCTGGACATCGTCGACGGCATCACCCTCGACGCCCTGCTGGAAAAACGCACCAGCGGCATGATGCAGCCCAAGCTTGCCGAGAAGATCGCCAAGCAGACCAAGGCCGAGTTCCCCGAAGGTATCGCCAGCTACGGCACCGACGCCCTGCGCTTCACCTTCTGCTCGCTGGCCTCCACCGGCCGCGACATTAAGTTCGACATGGGCCGCGTCGAGGGCTACCGCAACTTCTGCAACAAGATCTGGAACGCCGCCCGCTACGTGCTGGACAAGGGCGAGGACTGCGGCCAGAACGGCGAGGCCTACGAGCTGTCGCTGGCCGACCGCTGGATCATCTCGCAGCTGCAGCGCACCGAAGCCGAAGTGACCCGCCAGCTCGAGCAGTTCCGCTTCGACCTGGCCAGCCAGGCGCTGTACGAGTTCATCTGGAACCAGTACTGCGACTGGTACCTGGAGCTGTCCAAGCCGGTATTGTGGGACGAGAACGCGCCGGTCGAACGCGCCCGTGGCACCCGTCGCACCCTGGTACGTGTGCTGGAAGTGGCGCTGCGCCTGGCCCACCCGTTCATGCCGTTCATCACCGAAGAAATCTGGCAGCGCATCGCGCCGCTGGCCGGTATCGAAGGCAAGACCATCATGCTGCAGGCCTGGCCTGTGGCGAACGAAAGCCGCATCGACGCCGCTGCCGAAGGCGACATCGAGTGGCTGAAAGAGCTGATGGTCGGCCTGCGCAACATCCGCGCCGAGATGAACATCGGCCCGGGCAAGCCGCTGCCGCTGTTCCTGAAAAACGCCAACGCCGACGACCAGCGCCGCCTGCAGGAAAACGAAGCGCTGCTGAAGAAGCTGGCCAAGGTCGAGTCGTTCACCGTGTTGGGTGAGCAGGACGAAGCACCGCTGTCGGCCACCGCCCTGGTGGGTGACCTGCAAGTGCTGGTGCCGATGGCCGGCCTGATCGACAAGGACGCCGAGCTTGCGCGCCTGAACAAGGAGATCCAGCGCCTGCAGGGTGAAGTGCAGCGGGTGGGCGGCAAGCTGTCCAACGCCGCCTTCGTCGACAAGGCGCCGCCTGCGGTGATCGAGAAGGAGCGCGCCAAGCTGGCCGAGTCCGAACAGGCCCTGGCCAACTTCACCGAGCAGCATGCGCGGATTGCTGCGCTGTAACTTAAAGTGAAGCCATAGCGGGCTGCCCTGCAGCCCATCGCCGGCAAGCCGGCTCCTACAGGTACCGCGCGTCCTGTAGGAGCCGGCTTGCCGGCGATGCTTTTTCAGGACCCGAACGATGAACCAGAAACCCACCCTGCACCCGCGCAACCGCCACCAGGGCCGCTACGACTTCCCGGCGCTGATCAAGGCCCACCCGGACCTGGCGCGCTTCACCATCACCAACCCCCACGGCAAGCCCAGCATCGACTTCGCCAACCCCGAAGCCGTGCGGGTGTTCAACCGTGCGCTACTCAAGGCCCAGTACGGTATCCAGCACTGGGACATCCCCGCCGACTACCTGTGCCCGCCGATTCCGGGGCGCGCCGACTACATCCACGTAGCCGCCGACCTGCTGGCCGAAGACAACAACGGTGAAGTGCCGCGCGGTGCCCAGGTGCGCGCCCTGGACATCGGCGTAGGCGCCAACTGCATCTACCCGCTGCTGGGCCACAGCGATTACCGCTGGCGCTTCACCGGCTCCGACATCGACCCAGTGGCCCTGGCCTCGGCCAAGGCCATCGTGCAGGCCAACCAGCTCGACAAGGCCATCGGCCTGCGCCTGCAAGCCGAGCGCAAGCACATCCTCAGCGGTTTGCTGCAAGAGGGCGAGCGTTTCGCGGTGACCCTGTGCAACCCGCCCTTCCATGCCTCGCGCGAAGAGGCCACCCGTGGCAGCCAGCGCAAGTGGAAGAACCTTGGCAAGCAGGACCCCAAGCGCAAGCTGCCGGTGCTGAACTTCGGCGGGCAGAACAACGAGCTGTGGTGCGAGGGCGGCGAGATCCGCTTCGTGACGCAACTGGTCGGTGAAAGCGTGCAGTACGCCGAACAGGTGCTGTGGTTCACCAGCCTGGTGTCCAAGGCCAGCAACCTGCCGGGCATCGAGGCGGCGCTGAAAAAAGCCGGGGTGAAGGCTGTGCGCATCGTCGAGATGGGCCAGGGGCAGAAGCAGAGCCGCATGGTGGCGTGGAGCTTCCATGACGATGAGGCGCGCAAGGCCTGGCTGGCCAGATAACAATCCGAACGTTCGCGCAGCCCCCTGTAGGAGCGGCCTTGTGTCGCGAAAGGGCTGCGAAGCAGCCCCCGACGATATGTGCAATGACGCACTTCCTGGGGCCGCTTCGCGCCCCTTTCGCGACACAAGGCCGCTCCTACAGGGATCGCGGGCGGCAAAAACACAGGCACAAAAAAACCGCGCCCGGGCAAGCCGGGCGCGGTTTCGTCAACACATCAACAATTACTTGTTGATCGAGTCGCTCAGGGACTTGGCCGGAACGAACTTGACGACTTTCTTGGCAGCGATTTCGATGGCAGCGCCAGTCGAAGGGTTGCGGCCGGTACGGGCAGGACGCTCGGAGACTTTCAGCTTGCCGATGCCTGGCAGGGTGATTTCGGCGCCGTTTTCCAGTTGGTCAGCGACGATCTGGCCCAGTTGCTCCAGGGCAGCGCGCGCGGTGGTTTTTGGCGCGTCGATCGATTCAGCGATATCGGCAATCAGTTGGTCTTTGGTCAGTGCCATGGTGGTGTTCCTTCCCTATCAAATCAGAGGTTGTGCAGCGTGCTTGGTCGGTGGTCGGGCCAGCCCGGGGACAATCCAGAGGCCGCGTCGATCGCGTATGTAGATACGCAAATCGGCGTTTGGTTCGACACCCCGCAAGCAAGCTGCCAGCAATGCGCCACACAGGGGGCGCAAGACCGCGCAAAGCTACCACATGAATCGATAAATATCCGCTGTCGACATTGATTTTGTGCAGGTTTTTCGGGGGTTTGCGGAAAAAAACCGGCAAATCGTACAAAAAACAGGCAACCGCTATTTACGCCAACATCTGGCCACTGCACCACCCCCGCCCTGGGGTAAACTGTGCGCCTTTTGCAGCGCGGTGCCGCACCGCCCAACAAACCGAGAATTCCATGCCCATCCGTCATTGCATCGTTCACCTGATCGACAAGAAGCCCGATGGCAGCCCCGCCGTGCTGCACGCCCGCGACAGCGAGCTGGCCGCCTCCGACGCCATCGAAAACCTGCTGGCCGACCTCAACGACAGCTACAACGCCAAGCAGGGCAAGGCCTGGGGTTTCTTCCACGGTGAATCCGGCGCCTACCCGTTCAGTGGCTGGCTCAAGCAGTACCTGGACACCGAACAGGACTTCACCGCCTTCAGCCGCACCGCCGTCGAGCACCTGCAAAAGCTGATGGAAGAGTCCAACCTGTCCACCGGCGGCCACGTGCTGTTCGCCCACTACCAGCAAGGCATGACCGAATACCTGGCCATCGCCCTGTTGCACCACAGCGAAGGCGTGGCGGTGAACGCCGAGCTGGACGTGACCCCGTCACGCCACCTGGACCTCGGCCAGTTGCACCTGGCTGCACGGGTCAACCTGTCGGAGTGGAAGAACAACCAGGCGTCGAAGCAGTACATCTCGTTCATCAAGGGCAAGAACGGCAAGAAAGTCTCGGACTACTTCCGCGACTTCATCGGCTGCCAGGAGGGCGTCGACGGCCCGGGTGAAACCCGTACCCTGCTCAAGGCCTTCAGCGACTTCGTGGAGAAAGAGGACCTGCCGGAAGAGTCCGCCCGCGAAAAGACCCAGACCCTGGTCGACTATGCCACCACCCAGACCAAGCTGGGCGAGCCGATGGCACTCGAGGAGCTCTCCAGCCTGATCGACGAAGACCGCCCGCAGGCATTCTTCGATCATATCCGCAACAGCGACTACGGGCTGTCGCCGGAGATCCCGGCCGACAAACGCACCCTCAACCAGTTCCGCCGTTTCACCGGGCGTGCAGAAGGGTTGTCGATCAGCTTCGAGGCGCATTTGCTGGGCTCGAAGATCGAGTACGACGAAGAAGCCGGCACGCTGGTGATCAAGGGGCTGCCGACGCAGTTGATCGACCAGCTCAAGCGCCGCAAGGACTGAATCGGCATATCGCGGGGCAAGCCCGCTCCTACGGGATCACACCACACTGCCGGCATAGGAGGCCACCAGCGCCTCCTTGGCCTTTTTGCGCAGTTTTTTCACCAGGCGCTCCTGGCGCAGCGCTTCGCCCTTGTCCGGCCACTGCTCCACATACACCAGCGCCTGCGCCGGGCTGGTCTTGAAGTAGCGCGCACCCTGCCCCTTCTGGTGCTTGATGAAGCGCTTCTGCGGGTCGTCGCTGATGCCGCAGTACAGCGAGCCGTTGGCGGCGCGCACCAGGTAGAGGTACCAGGGCTTGCACTCGGCGGGTGGGGGAGTTTCGCTCACGGTTCGGTTCGAGACAGCTGAAGGTGGCGCAAGCTTACCCGCTCAGCGGCCCTGCTGGAATGCGCGCAGGCCCTTGTACGCCTGCTGGCGCACCTTGTTTTGCAGCATTGGCGACCAGCCCAGCAGCACACCGGGCATGCCCAGCGCCTGCCGTGCCCAGCGCCACAGGTCGAAGGTGTCGTCATGCTGGCAGATCAGCCCGTCGCGAATCACGAAGCGCGCCTGGATGTCATTGACCACCACCCGCCCGGTCTGGCTGAACAGGTAGGTCGCCACCCAGTGCGCCGCACCGCCGCGCTCGTCACTGCGCACGTTGTCGAAGGTCAGGGTGAAGTCCTTGGCACGTGAGGTGAGCATGCGCCACATATCCTTGGCGTCATCGCCGCGCAGAGTGCCGAACACCGGGTCGCTGAAAGCGATGTCGTCGCTGTAGCAGGCCGCCATGGCCTCGGCGTCCAGGCGCTGGAAAGCCTGGTAGAAACGGGTGATCAAGGCGCTGTTGGCATCACTCATGGGCAGGTCCTGTGCAAGGGGCGAAAGGCGCACGATAGCCTGTGGCCACTTATGGCGCCATATCCATCAGCGTCATGAATGATCGCCTGGCCAGCAGGCGCTCTACATTGCCCTGAGGGGAGCGGCCGGGGCGCTTCCCTCAGGAATTGCATAAGCTTCTGGCCAGTGCCGTACCTGTAGGAGCCGGCTTGCCGGCGATGAGGCCGGTTCAGGCAGCACAAGGCAGTTGCTCCCACAGGTCCTCGCCGAGTCAGTGAGAGTATCCATCTCCTCACACCTTCTCGCTGCTTACCTGCACATGCAGCACCCGCCCGGCCCCCAGGCCGAACACGATGGCACCCACGCCGAGCACGGCGAAAATCCAGCCCACGGCATTCCAGCCACCGGTCAGGTCATGCACCAGCCCCACCGCGAACGGCCCCATCGATGCCAGCGTATAGCCCACGCCCTGGGCCATGCTCGACAGGTTGGCAGCCACATGGGCGTCTTTGGAACGCAGCACGATCAGGGTCAGCGCCAGGGCGAAGGTGCCGCCCTGCCCCAGGCCCAGCAACACTGCCCAACCCCACAGCCCGTCGATGGGCGCGTACAGGCAGCCGAACAGCCCGGCCAGGGTGACCAGCATCACCACCACGATGGCCAGGCGCTGGTCCTTGCCGCGGGTGGCCAGCCATGGCGCGCCGAGCGAGCTGACCAGTTGCACGATCACTGACCCGGACAGTACCAGCCCGGCCTCGGTGGGGCTCAGCCCGCGGCCGATGAGGATCGACGGCAACCAGCCGAACACGATGTAGGCCAGCGACGATTGCAGGCCCATGTACAGCGTCACCTGCCAGGCCAGCGGGTCGCGCCACAACCCGCGCACACGGTAGGCGGCCTTGTGCAGGCCGTGCCCCTGGCGCGCCTGGGGCAACCAGACCAGCATTGCCAGCAGCGCCGGCACCATCCAGAAGCCCAGCCCCAGCGCCCAGTTGCCGTCGAAGTGGCTGGCCAGCGGCACGGTGGCACCGGCCGCCATGGCCGCGCCCAGGCACAAGGCCATGGTGTAGACGCCGGTCAGGGTGCCGGCGTGCTGCGGGAAGTCGCGCTTGACGATACCGGGCAGCAGCACGCCGATGATGCCGATGCTGGCACCGGCCATCAGGCTGCCGAGGAAGATGCCGGCCACCCCGAACGCGCTGCGTACCAGAATCCCCAGGGCCAGGGTCAGGAGGATGCCGAGAATCACCCGTTCGCTGCCGAACCGGCGCGCCAGGATCGGCGCCAGCGGCGCGAACAGGCCCAGGCACAGCACCGGCAAGGTGGTCAGCAGCCCGGCCTCGGAAGCGTTGAGCCCAAGCCCCGCGGACACCTGCCCAAGCACCGGCGCCATGCTCGAAAGTGCCGGGCGCAGGTTCAGCGCCACCAGCACCAGGCCCAGCAACAGCAGCCAGGGCCGTTGCAGCAGTACCGGCTGCTGCTGAACTTGTTCATCGTCGGCCTCGGCATCGATGAGCAGTTCATCGAGTTCGCGGTTTGCTTGATCACTCATGGGGGCAGTTCCAGTCAGGATTCTATGAGGGTCCGGCTGAGGCGCTTGGCACGCTGCGGATCGCGTTGTTCGAGGGCGTCGAGGATCTGCCCGTGCAGGTCGAAGGTGGCCTGGCAACGGGGGACGCTGGTCATGTTGTGCTGCAGGGCTGCGGCGACCACACCGGAGAAGTAGCGGTACAGCTCGCTGAGCGCGGGGTTGTGGGCGGCGTCCACCAGGCGTTGGTGAAACTGGATGTCGCAGGCGACATAGGCGTCGACATCGCCGTGAAAGTGCTCGCCGCTTTGCAGCAGGGCCTGGCGCAGTTCGCGCAGGTCGTGCTCGGTGCAGCGCAGCGCGGCCAGGCCGATGGCTTCGGCTTCGAGGATATGGCGGGTTTCGCGGGCGTGCTCGACGGTGCAGCGGGCCATGGCCTGCACGGCTTGCAGTGGGTCCTGCACGGTACGCAGGTAGCTGCCGTCGCCCTGGCGGACTTCCACCAGGCCGCTGAAGGCCAGCACGCGCATGGCTTCGCGCACGGTGTTGCGGCTGATGCCCAGGTCGCTGGCAAGCTCAGGTTCGGTGGGCAGGCGTTGACCTACTTGCCAGGTGCCTTTGGCGATCTGGTCGCGGAGTTGGTCTACGGCTTGTTCGACCAGGGAGCGTTTGGTGAGTTGGGACATTGGGGTTTGGCTTATCGTCCAGTCATCGGATGAATTTCAGGAGGTGGACGATAGCGGGTTGGTGGGGGGGGTGGCAAGGGTTCAGGTTCGGGGCTTATGGTGATTGCTTTGGGAGATGTAGGCGCATTCATTGACGATGTTGGCTTTTCGTCACCTTTCCGCCCTTACGGCGGGTTACTTTGGACGGCCAAAGTAACCAAAGCCGCCTGCTCCCATCATCCGGCCCCCTACGCTGCGCTTCGGGGGTTCCCTCGCTCCGGGCTTGCTCCGGAGGTACGCGCCGACGGGCCGTCCCTGGCCCGATCGGCGCTCGACCGGCATCCATGCCGGTCGCCCTCCTACGCAATCCCTACGCTCGGCCTCCTGAAGTCGCGATTTGTGTTGCCTGAACTATTGCGCGCTTAGAAGCCAGATCAAAAGCCAGATCAACAGCTGGGATGTTGGTTTAATTGTTGTTGATGTGTTGTTAGTTCTGGGCCTATCGCCGGCAAGCCGGCTCCTACAGGGGTATGCGTTATCCGAATTAACGCGTTCCACTGTAGGAGCCGGCTTGCCGGCGATTGCTATCCTGAGTTCCCACAAATGCAACTAGCGACCGAGCTGCGTACTCATAGGCGCCGCCCCTAACTTCGCGACTTCAGGAGGCCGAACGCAGGGATTGCGTAGGGGGGCGACCGGCATGGATGCCGGTCGAGCGCCGATCGGGCCAGGGACGGCCCGTCGGCGCGTACCCCCGGAGCAAGCCCGAAGTGAGGGGACCCCGGAGCGAAGCGCAGGGGCCGGATGAATGGAGCGAGGATTTTTTGGTGACTTTTTGATCCTTCAAAAAGTTACCCGCCGTAAGGGCGGAAAGGTGAATAAGCGTCACTACCAATAATGAATGCGCATACAACTTTCAAAACAACCAACAACCAACAACCAACAACCAACAACCAACAACCAACAACCAACAAACTATAAGGGGCAGACCAGAAGATAAACCCACTATCCCCCAACCCGCCCCCGAACCAAACCCAACCTCAGATCAATTCAAAGCATCCAGCAAAGCCTGGTTCATCTCCGGCGTCCCCACGGTAATCCGCAAGAACTGCGCAATCCGCGCCTGCTTGAAGTGCCGAACAATCACCCCCTGCTCCCGCAGCCGCGCCGCAATCCCTGCCGCATCCCGCTCAGGGTGCCGGGCAAAGATGAAGTTCGCCGCCGAAGGCAATACCTCGAACCCGCGCGATTCCAACGCCGCCACCAACACCTCGCGGCTGTCGATCACCTTGCGGCAAGTCTCGTCGAAGTACGCACGGTCCTCGAACGCCACAGCCGCCCCGACAATCGCCATGCGGTCCAGCGGGTAGGAGTTGAAGCTGTTCTTGATCCGCTCCAGCGCCTCGATCAGGTCCGGATGGCCGACAGCCAGGCCAACCCGCAGCCCCGCCAGCGAACGCGACTTGGACAGGGTCTGGGTCACCAGCAGGTTGTCGTAGCGGCCCACCAGGCTGATGGCGGTCTCGCCGCCGAAGTCGATGTACGCCTCGTCGACCACCACCACCGAATCAGGGTTGGCCTGCAGCAACTGCTCCACCGCCTCCAGCGCCAGCAGGCAGCCAGTCGGTGCGTTGGGGTTGGGGAAGATGATCCCGGCATTCGGCTTGCTGTAGTCGGCCACGCGAATCTGGAACTGCTCGTCCAGCGCCACCGGCTCGAACGGGATGCCGTACAGGCCGCAATACACCGGGTAGAAGCTGTAGCTGATGTCCGGGAACAGCAGCGGACCGCGGGCGTGCTGGAACAGGCCGTGGAAGATGTGCGCCAGCACCTCGTCCGAGCCGTTGCCGACGAACACCTGGGCCGGGGTGACGCCGTAGTACTCGGCGACCGCCTGCTTGAGGCGGTCACCGTTCGGGTCCGGGTACAGGCGCAGGTTGTCGTTCAACTCGCCACGCATGGCCTCCAGCGCCTTGGGCGACGGGCCATAGGGGTTCTCGTTGGTGTTGAGCTTGACCAGGCGGGCCAGCTTGGGTTGCTCGCCCGGCACGTAAGGCACCAGGTCCTTGACGAAGGGGCTCCAGAAACGGCTCATGTTCAATTCCCCTTCTCGTTGAGGATGCGGTATTCGGCGCTGCGGGCGTGGGCGGTCAGCGACTCGCCACGGGCCAGGACCGAGGCGGTATGGCCCAGCTCGGACGCGCCCTGCTCGGAGCAGAAGATGATCGACGAACGCTTCTGGAAGTCGTACACGCCCAAAGGCGAGGAGAAGCGCGCGGTGCCGGAGGTCGGCAGCACGTGGTTGGGGCCGGCGCAGTAGTCGCCCAGCGCCTCGCTGGTGTGGCGGCCCATGAAGATCGCACCGGCATGGCGGATCTGTGGCAGCCAGGCCTGCGGGTCGGCCACCGACAGCTCCAGGTGCTCGGGGGCGATGCGGTTGGCCACCTCGATGGCCTGCTGCATGTCACGCACCTGAATCAGCGCACCACGGCCGTTGATCGACTTCTCGATGATCTCGGCACGCTCCATGGTTGGCAGCAGCTTGTCGATGCTGGCAGCCACGCGGTCGAGGAACTCGGCATCAGGGCTGACCAGGATGGCCTGGGCGTCTTCGTCGTGCTCGGCCTGGGAGAACAGGTCCATGGCAATCCAGTCCGGGTCGGTCTGGCCGTCGCATACCACGAGGATTTCCGACGGGCCGGCGATCATGTCGATGCCCACCTGGCCGAACACGTGGCGCTTGGCGGTGGCTACGTAGATGTTGCCCGGGCCGACGATCTTGTCCACCTGCGGCACGCTCTCGGTGCCATAGGCCAGAGCCGCGACGGCCTGGGCGCCACCGACAGTGAACACGCGGTCTACACCGGCGATGCAGGCTGCGGCCAGCACCAGCTCGTTGACCTCGCCACGCGGGGTCGGCACCACCATGACCACTTCAGTGACACCGGCCACCTTGGCCGGAATGGCGTTCATCAGCACCGACGAGGGGTACGACGCCTTGCCGCCCGGCACGTACAGGCCGGCGCGGTCCAGCGGGGTGACTTTCTGGCCGAGCACGGTGCCGTCGGCTTCGGTGTACTGCCAGGAGTCCTGTTTCTGCCGCTCGTGGTACATGCGCACGCGGTTGGCGGCCTTTTCCAGCGCTTCGCGCTGAACCGGGGTGATGCGGGTCAGGGCCAGTTCCAGGCGCGCACGGTCGAGGATCAGGTCATCGATGCTTTTGGCATCGACACCGTCGAAACGCTGGGTGAACTCCACCAGCGCCGCGTCGCCGCGCTCGCGCACGGCCTTGATGATGTCGAGCACGCGCTGGTTGACCGCGTCATCGGACACGCTTTCCCAGCTCAGCAGATGATCAAGATGTCGCGCGAAATCCTGGTCAGCAGCGTTGAGACGGGCAATTGCAGTGGACACGGTCATGGCGAGGGCCTCGGAATAGATAGCGAATGCTCAGGCGCCCTAGGCTACCAGTCCATCCGCGCGGGCACCCGAGAAAGAAGGCTATGACGCGGATAGACGGGCGCGACAGCAGAGGTCGCGCGCAGAAGTCAGCCGCGGTGTCGCGATTCGACAGCGTTGCGCAGGGTGTCGATCAGGCTCTGGATGCGGGCGTGCTGCATTTTCATGGAGGCCTTGTTGACCACCAGGCGCGAGCTGATCGTGGCGATCAGGTCCTGCGGCTCGAGGCCGTTGGCGCGCAGCGTGTTGCCGGTGTCGACCACGTCGATGATCTTGTCGGCAAGGTTGATCAACGGTGCCAGCTCCATGGAGCCGTACAACTTGATGATGTCGACCTGGCGGCCTTGTTCTGCGTAGTAGCGCTTGGCTACGTTGACGAACTTGGTAGCCACCCGCAGACGGCCCTTGGGCTCAGGTGCACCGGTAACGCCGGCAGTCATCAGCTTGCACTGGGCGATTTGCAGGTCCAGGGGCTCGTACAGGCCCTGGCCGCCGTATTCCATCAGCACGTCTTTGCCGGCAACGCCGAGGTCGGCAGCGCCATGCTCGACGTAGGTGGGCACGTCGGTGGCACGCACGATGAGCAGGCGCACGTCGTCCTGGGTGGTCGGAATGATCAGCTTGCGGCTCTTGTCCGGGTTCTCGGTGGGAACGATGCCCGCCTCTGCCAGCAACGGCAGGGTGTCGTCGAGAATACGGCCTTTGGATAGCGCGATGGTCAACATGGGGAACGTCGGTCCTTAAGCAGCTACTGCCGGCCAGCCCGTGGGCTGGCCGCATTCGATTCAAAAGCGCATCCCTGCGCCTGCGGATGTTAACCCGGTACGCGGCGGATTTTCGCGCCGAGCATCTGCAGTTTTTCTTCGATGCACTCGTAACCACGGTCGATGTGGTAGATGCGGTCGATCAGGGTGTCACCTTCGGCGACCAGCGCCGACAGCACCAGGCTGGCCGATGCGCGCAGGTCGGTGGCCATCACCGGGGCGCCCTTGAGCGCCTTGACGCCGGTAACGATGGCGGTGTTGCCTTCGACCTGGATCTGCGCGCCCATGCGGTGCATTTCGTACACGTGCATGAAGCGGTTTTCGAAGATGGTCTCGATCACCGCGCCAGTGCCTTCGGCGATGGCGTTGAGCGAGATGAACTGTGCCTGCATGTCGGTGGGGAATGCCGGGTACGGAGCGGTGCGCAGGTTGACGGCCTTGGGCCGCTTGCCGTGCATGTTCAGCTCGATCCAGTCTTCACCGGTGGTGATGTCGGCGCCGGCTTCCTTGAGTTTTTCCAGTACGGCTTCAAGGATGGTCGGGTCGGTGTCCTTGACCTTGACGCGGCCACCGGTCACGGCGGCGGCAACCAGGTAGGTGCCGGTTTCGATACGGTCAGGCATCACCTGGTAGGTGGTGGTACCCAGGCGCTCGACGCCATCGATGGTGATGGTGTCGGTGCCAGCACCCTGGACCTTGCCGCCCATGGCGTTGATGAAGTTGGCCAGGTCGACCACTTCCGGTTCACGGGCGGCGTTCTGCAGCACACTGCGACCCTTGGCCAGGGCTGCGGCCATCATGATGTTCTCGGTACCGGTGACGCTGACGGTATCGAAGAAGAAGTGCGCACCGCGCAGGCCGCCCTCGGGGGCCTTGGCCTTGATGTAGCCGCCTTCGACTTCGATCTTGGCGCCCATGGCCTCAAGACCGCGGATGTGCAGGTCTACCGGGCGCGAACCGATGGCGCAACCGCCAGGCAGGGCCACTTCGGCCTCACCGAAACGGGCAACCATCGGGCCAAGTACCAGGATCGAGGCGCGCATGGTCTTGACCAGCTCGTACGGGGCGACGAGGGTCTTGATGGTGCGCGGGTCGATTTCCACGGCGAGTTTTTCGTCGATCACAGGCTCGATGCCCATGCGCCCGAACAGCTCGATCATGGTGGTGATGTCGTGCAGGTGCGGCAGGTTGCCGACCGTGACCGGGCCATCGCACAGCAGGGTGGCCGAGAGAATCGGCAGGGCCGAGTTCTTCGCGCCGGAGATGCGGATCTCGCCATCGAGGCGGGCACCGCCGGTGATAATCAGTTTGTCCATACGTGTCTCGCCGCCAAGTTGGCTCAGGTGCGCTCAGCCCAGGCTGCGCTGCTGAAGAATTTCATGGTTACCGCGTGGATGGCGCCGTTGGCGATCCACGGATTGAGGTGAGCGTAGATCGCCTGCTGACGCTTGACCGGGCTCAGGCCGGCGAGCTCGTCGCTGATCACGTTCAACTGGAAGTTGCAGCCTTCGCCTTCAACTTCAACCCGGGAACCGGGCAATTTTTCTTCCAGAAAGCTTTTGACTTCTACGGCCTGCATGCTCAACCTCGATCGGCGCCCAACGCGCGCGGGTCGGCCATCATACAAAAAAGCCCCTCGCCTGCGAAGCCCATGACGGGGCGCGCTGACCGAGGGGCCTTCACCTTCGGGCAGGCCATCAACCTGCCAGCACTTCATCAAGGTCGTAGACCTCGGCAATTTCGCGCATGTCGCTGGGCATGCCGCGCACCTCGCAGGCCTTGCCGGCGGCTTGTGCATCACGCATGAACGCCAACAACAGCGACAACCCGACACTGCTCGACTTGACCACCGCGGTGCAGTCGAGCACCAGGTGCGACTCGCGGCTGGCGGCGATCAACGCCTTGCCCTGCTTGCGCAGAGCCGGGCCGCTGCGGTAGTCGAGCACGCCGGCCAACGCCAGCACGCCCGGCTCGGCCATGCTTACCCCGGCCTCGCTCATTTGACTTCCTTGTCCGGCGACTGGTCGGCGGTCTGCTTGGCCTTGGCCACTTCGCCGGCCCAACCGTCGATGGTCTTGTCCAGGTCATTGCCGTTGCGCTGCATGGCGTCGGCGAACTGGTCACGGAACAGCTTGCCGATGTTGATGCCGTTGACGATGACGTTGCGTACCTTCCACTCACCACCGATCTTCTGCATGGTGTACTGCACCGGGTAGACCGCGCCGTTGTTGCCAGTCACCTTCATGCCGACGCTGCTGCGGTCGCCGTCTTCAGGCTTGGCCGGGTCGACGGTGATGCCCTGGTTGTTGTATTCGAGCAGCGCGTTGCCATAGAACTGCATCAGGCTGCGCTTGAAGTTTTCCTGGAAGCGCTGCATCTGCGCAGGGGTGGCCTTGCGCGAATACTTGACGGTCATGATGCTTTTCGAAATGCCGTCGGCATCGACCACCGGGCCGAGGTTGCTGTTAAGCGCGTTGTAGAACGCCTCGGGGTTGGCCTTGTACTGCTCTTTGTTGGCTTTGAGGTCGCTGAGCAGTTGCGTGGTGGTGGTCTGGATGACATCACGGGCAGACTGCCCTGGCGCGGCCAGGGCCATCAGGGGGAAGGCCGCCAGCAGGACCAGCAGGCCACGTCGCAGGATGGAAATCATGGAGACTCCTTAATTAGCCGGTTGTGCTTCTTTCGGTTCCTTGCCCACCGAGTTGAGCAGGAACTTGCCGATCAGGTCTTCCAGCACCAGCGCCGACTGGGTGTCGTGGATGGTGCTGCCATCCTTGAGTACCGCGTCTTCACCGCCCACGCTGATACCGATGTACTTCTCGCCCAAAAGGCCTGCGGTCAGGATCGAGGCAGTGGAGTCGGTCGGCAGGTTGTCGACGTTCTTGTTCAGCTGCAACGTGACCCGGCCAGTGTACGAGTCGCGGTCCAGATCGATTGCCGTGACCTTGCCGATTGTCACACCGGCCATGGTCACCTTAGCTCTGACAGTCAAACCGGCGATATTGTCGAAGTACGCATAAACTTTGTACGTGTCGCTGCTCGGGCTGGCCGACAGCCCGCTGACACGCAGGGCCAGCAGCAGCAGCGCCAGGATCCCGGCCAGGAGGAACAGGCCGACACCGATTTCCAGGGTGCGGTTTTGCATCAGAAATCTCCAAACATCAAGGCGGTCAGAATAAAGTCCAGACCCAGCACTGCCAATGAGGCATAAACCACGGTCCTGGTGGTGGCACGGCTGATCCCTTCTGAGGTGGGCTCACAGTCATACCCCTGGAATACGGCGATCCAGGTGACGACGAAGGCGAACACCAGGCTCTTGATCAGCCCGTTGAGCACGTCGTCGCTGAACGAAACGCTGTTTTGCATGTTGGCCCAGAACGAGCCCTCGTAGACCCCCAGCCAGTCCACGGCCACCCACGAGCCACCCCAGATGCCCACCACGCTGAAGATCAGCGCCAGCAGCGGCAACGAGATGAAACCGGCCCACAGGCGCGGGGCGACGATGTACTTGAGCGGGTCGACGCCGATCATCTCCAGGCTCGACAACTGCTCGGTGGACTTCATGTTGCCGATTTCGGCAGTCAGCGCAGAACCGGCACGGCCAGCGAACAGCAGCGCGGTGACTACCGGCCCCAGTTCACGCAGCAGGGTCAGGGCAACCATCTGGCCCACCGCCTGCTCCGAGCCGTATTTGGTGAGGATGCTGTAGCCCTGCAGGGCCAGCACCATGCCAATGAACACGCCGGACACGACGATGATCGCCAGCGACAGCACACCCACCGAGTAAAGCTGCTTGGTCAGCAACTGGAAGCTGCCGCCGATGCCGCCGCGGCCGATCAGGGCATGGCCGAGGAACAGGCAGGAGCGCCCGAGCACGGCCAGCACGTCGATGGCGGCGCGGCCAAACAGGCGAATACGTTCAAGAATGGATTTTCTGCGCATCAACGCGCCCCCAACAGGTCGGCGCGGTAGTCAGGCGCAGGGAAGTGGAACGGGACCGGGCCATCCGGGTCGCCCTTCATGAACTGGCGAATACGCGGGTTGTCCGAGCCCATCAGCTCGTCCGGCGTACCCTGACCCAGCACCTGGCCGTCACCCACCACATAGATGTAGTCGGCGATGCTGGCAGTTTCTGCAAGGTCATGGGAAACAACGATGCTGGTGATACCCAGGGCATCGTTGAGCAGCCGGATAAGACGCACCAGCACACCCATGGCGATCGGGTCCTGGCCGACGAACGGCTCGTCGTACATGAGGATCTGCGGGTCCAGGGCAATCGCCCGGGCCAGTGCCACACGGCGCTTCATGCCACCGGACAACTCATCGGGCATCAGGTCGATGGCGCCACGCAGGCCCACGGCCTGCAGCTTCATCAGAACGATGTCACGGATCATCTCGTCCGAAAGCCCGGTGTGCACCCGCAGCGGAAAAGCGACGTTCTCGAACACATCGAGGTCGGTGAACAGGGCACCGCTCTGGAACAACACACCCATTTGTTTGCGGGCGTCGAACAGGTCGCCGCGGGACAACGCGGGCAGGTTCTGCCCGTTGACCCACACTTCGCCGCCTGACGGGCGCAACTGTGCGCCCATCAGGCGCAGCAAGGTGGTCTTGCCGCAGCCCGACGGGCCCATGATGCCGGTGACCTTGCCGCGGGGAATGCGGATGTCCACGTTGCTGAAAATGCTGCGCGAACCGCGCTTGAAGGAGACGCCCTTCAACTCGACCGCGTAGGCGCTATCCACACTCATCTAGACTCCTTGCAGTGCAGCCTCGTCTCCATGGACGCCTGCCTCCATCTTGAAGGCACACTGGTTCCCCGGCGGGCCGAATAGCGGCGAACTATAGCACCGCTGGTACGCCCGCCCCAAGGCCGTCACCCGACTCGTTCAGGGCACAGACAGACTTGCGCGACATGCATATGACATTCGAAGGATGAGCCTTTCACACATTGCGGCTATAATCGCCGCCTTTTCATCAGGCATTGCGTTTTCGACATGAGCCAATCCAGCGAGCTGATCCAATCCGCCCAGCGCACCCTGCGCCTCGAACTCGAGGCCGTGGAGGCCCTGCTGGCCCGCATCGACGGTGATTTCGTCAAGGCCTGCGAGCTGATCCTGGCCAGCAAGGGCCGGGTGGTGGTGGTTGGCATGGGCAAGTCCGGGCATATCGGCAACAAGATCGCCGCCACCCTGGCCAGCACCGGCACCCCATCGTTCTTCGTCCACCCGGCCGAAGCCAGCCATGGCGACATGGGCATGATCACCCGCGACGATGTCATCCTGGCCCTGTCCAACTCGGGCAGCACCGCCGAGATCGTCACCCTGCTGCCGCTGATCAAGCGCCTGGGCATCCAGATGATCAGCCTGACCGGCAACCCCGACTCGCCTCTGGCCCAGGCCGCCGAGGTCAACCTCGACGCCGCGGTGGCGCAGGAAGCCTGCCCGCTGAACCTGGCCCCGACCTCCTCCACCACGGCCGCGCTGGTGCTGGGCGATGCACTGGCCATCGCCCTGCTCGAGGCCCGTGGCTTCACCGCCGAGGACTTCGCCTTCTCGCACCCCGGCGGTGCCCTGGGCCGCCGCCTGCTGTTGAAGGTGGAAAACGTGATGCACAGCGGCGACGAACTGCCCCAGGTGCAGCGTGGCACGCTACTCAAAGACGCCCTGCTTGAAATGTCCCGCAAAGGTCTGGGCATGACCGTGGTGCTGGAGCAAGACGGTACACTGGCCGGCGTGTTCACCGACGGTGACCTGCGCCGCAGCCTGGACCGCAACATCGACGTGCACAAGACCCTCATCGACCAGGTGATGACTGTGCACGGCAAGACCGCCCGCGCCGAGATGCTCGCCGCCGAGGCACTGAAAATCATGGAAGACCACAAGATCAGCGCCCTCGTGGTCGTCGACCAGGCCGACCGCCCTACCGGCGCCCTGAACATGCACGACCTGCTGCGCGCCGGAGTGATGTAAATGAACCAGGACCTGATGCAACGCGCCAAGGCCATCAAGCTGGCGGTGTTCGACGTCGACGGCGTGCTCACCGACGGGCGCCTGTACTTCCTTGAAGACGGCAGCGAGTTCAAGACCTTCAACACCCTCGACGGCCATGGCATCAAGATGCTCATGGCCTCGGGCGTGACCACCGCGATCATCAGCGGGCGCAAGACCCCGGTGGTCGAGCGTCGGGCGCAGAACCTGGGCATCCCGCACCTGTTCCAGGGCCGTGAGGACAAAATGGTGGTGCTCGACGGCCTGCTGGCCGAACTCAAACTAAGCTACGAGCAAGTCGCCTACTTGGGCGACGACCTGCCCGACCTGCCGGTGATCCGCCGGGTAGGCCTGGGCATGGCGGTGCAAAATGCCGCCTCGTTCGTGCGCGAGCACGCCCATGGCGTCACCCAGGCACGCGGCGGCGAAGGCGCCGCCCGCGAGTTCTGCGAACTGATCATGCAGGCCCAGGGCACCCTGGACGCTGCCAACGCTCACTACCTGTAAGGCCGCCCATGCTCAGCAAGAAGGTCAAGAACTTCGCCGTACTCGGCGCCATCGCCGCCGTACTGGTGGCGGTCGGCTACTGGAACGTCAGCCCCGAAAGCTTCCTCGACAAGCCGGCCGCACAGGTCGACGAGAGCGCCATCGACTACTACGCGATCAACGCCCACAGCGTGCAGTACACCCCGGAAGGCCAGCTGCAGTACGAAATGACCGCCGACAAGGTCGAGCACATGAAGGCCAGCGAAGTCACCCTGGTGACCACGCCCGACCTGCACCTGTACCGTGGTACCCAGTTCCCGTGGCACGTGCAGAGCAAAACCGCCGAGGTCAACCCGGACGGCACCGAGGTCGAGCTGATCGACGCCGTGCGCGTGGCGCGCACCGACGAAAAGAAGCGTGAAACCATCATCACCACCACCCGCATGACCGTGTTCCCGCAGAAGGAATATGCGCAGACCGAGCAAGCCGTTAGAATCGACGGCGCCGGTGGCACAACTACGGGCAAAGGAATGAAAGCGTATTTGAAAGAAGGCAGGATGGACCTGCTCTCTAACGTAAGAGGACAGTATGAGGCTCGTTAAAACCATCCCCCTTCTGCTCAGCCTGGGCGTTGCACTGGGAAGCGCGAGCGCCTTCGCCCTGCCGAACGACCGTGACCAGCCGATCCGCATCCAGGCGGACAACGCCCACCTGGACGACAAGCAAGGCGTGGCCACCTACACTGGCGACGTGATCATCACCCAGGGCTCGATGATGATCAAAGGCAACACCGTGACCATGACCCGCTCGGCCAACGGCGACATCGACGTGGTCACCTCGGTGGGCAACCTGGCCTACTTCGAGCAGCAGCAGAGCGCCGCCAAGACGGACAAGATGAAAGGCTGGGCCGTGACCATCCAGTACCAGGCGCAAAAAGACCTGGTGGTGCTCACCGACCGCGCCAAGGTGGAGAACGAAGGCAACACCACCGAAGGCGAGAAGATCGTCTACAACACCAAGACTCAAGTCGCCACCGCCGGTCGCGGCGGCAACGTGACTGCACCACGTCAGCGCATCGACATGGTCATTCAACCGAAGAAAAAGGCCGAGTAAATGGCAACCCTCAAAGCCCAGCACCTGGCCAAGAGCTACAAGGGCCGGCAAGTCGTCCGCGATGTCAGCCTGTCCATCGACAGCGGCCAGATCGTCGGCCTGCTCGGCCCCAACGGCGCCGGCAAGACCACTTGCTTCTACATGATCGTCGGCCTGGTCCAGGCCGATCAGGGCCGCGTACTGATCGACAGCCACGACGTCAGCCACCAGCCCATGCACGGCCGTGCCCAGGCCGGCATCGGCTACCTGCCGCAGGAAGCCTCGATCTTCCGCAAGCTGTCGGTGGCCGACAACATCATGGCCATCCTCGAGACCCGCAAGGACCTCGACCGCGAAGGCCGGCGCAAGGAGCTGGAAAGCCTGCTGCAGGAGTTCCACATCAGCCACATCCGCGACAACCTCGGCATGAGCCTGTCCGGCGGTGAACGCCGCCGTGTCGAGATCGCCCGCGCCCTGGCCACCGCCCCCAAGTTCATCCTGCTGGACGAACCTTTTGCCGGCGTCGACCCGATTTCCGTGGGCGACATCAAGCAGATCATCCACCACCTCAAGAACAAGGGCATCGGTGTACTGATCACCGACCACAACGTTCGCGAAACCCTGGATATCTGCGAAACCGCTTACATCGTCAACGACGGCCAGCTGATCGCCGAAGGCGATGCCGAGACCATCCTGGCCAACCAGCTGGTCAAGGAAGTCTACCTGGGTCACGAGTTCCGCCTCTGACCCTGGTCTGCCCGGAGCACTGGCGTACCGAGCCATCGCAGGCTTAAGTGTTACAGTGCTCTAGGCAAACGCTGCATTTTCAGGCATATAACTTGCTTAAAATCGGCGCCCAAGCGCCCTACATGTAGTGGATGGCGCATGCGCGCCGGCGAACAAGGTATTAAGCCCCAGCCATGAAACCATCGCTCGTCCTAAAAATGGGCCAGCAACTGACGATGACCCCGCAGTTGCAACAGGCCATCCGTCTGCTCCAGCTCTCCACCCTGGACCTCCAGCAGGAAATCCAGGAAGCGCTGGAGTCGAACCCGATGCTCGAACGTCAGGAAGACGGCGACGATTTCGACAACAGCGACCCGATGGCGGACAACGCCGAGAACAAGCCGGTCGCCGAAGTCCAGGACACCAGCTTCCAGGAGGCCGCCAGCAACAATAGCGAGCAACTCGAAGACGGCGAGTGGGCCGAACGCATCCCCAACGAACTGCCGGTCGACACTGCCTGGGAAGACATCTACCAGACCAGCGCCAGCAGCCTGCCCAGCAACGATGACGATGAGTGGGACTTCACCACCCGCACCTCGGTAGGCGAAAGCCTGCAAAGCCACCTGCTGTGGCAGCTCAACCTGGCGCCGATGTCCGACACCGACCGCCTGATCGCCGTCACCCTGATCGACAGCATCAACGGCCAGGGCTACCTCGAGGACACCCTCGAAGAAATCTGCGCAGGCTTCGACCCCGAGCTCGACATCGAGCTGGATGAAGTCGAAGCGGTGCTGCACCGCATCCAGCAATTCGAACCGGCCGGCATCGGTGCCCGCTCGCTGGGTGAATGCCTGCTGCTGCAACTGCGCCAGTTGCCGGCCAGCACGCCGTGGATGGCCGAGGCCCAGCGCCTGGTCACCGACTACATCGACCTGCTCGGCAGCCGTGACTACAGCCAGCTGATGCGGCGCATGAAGCTCAAGGAAGACGAACTGCGCCAGGTCATCGAGCTGGTGCAGACGCTCAATCCGCGCCCGGGCTCGCAGATCGAGTCCAGCGAGCCCGAATACGTGGTGCCGGATGTGATCGTGCGCAAGGACAGCGACCGCTGGCTGGTTGAACTCAACCAGGAAGCCATCCCGCGCTTGCGGGTCAACCCGCAGTACGCAGGCTTCGTGCGCCGCGCCGACACCAGCGCCGACAACACTTTCATGCGCAACCAGTTGCAGGAGGCGCGCTGGTTCATCAAGAGCCTGCAAAGCCGCAACGAGACGCTGATGAAGGTGGCCACGCAGATCGTCGAGCACCAGCGCGGCTTCCTCGACCACGGCGACGAGGCGATGAAGCCGTTGGTGCTGCACGACATCGCCGAGGCGGTGGGCATGCACGAGTCGACCATCTCGCGGGTTACCACACAAAAATACATGCACACCCCGCGTGGCATCTACGAACTGAAATACTTTTTCTCCAGCCACGTCAGCACGGCCGAAGGCGGCGAATGCTCGTCCACGGCGATCCGCGCAATCATCAAGAAACTGGTCGCCGCGGAAAACCAAAAAAAGCCATTGAGTGACAGCAAGATCGCTGGTTTACTGGAGGCACAAGGCATCCAGGTAGCCCGTCGCACCGTCGCCAAGTACCGCGAGTCGCTGGGGATTGCCCCGTCAAGCGAGCGCAAGCGACTGATGTAGCCCCGGGATGTGCCACAGCGTTTCAGTGGCAGGTGCAATACCTGCCTCTTTATGCACGGGCAACAAAGGAGAAGCTGTATGCAAGTCAACATCAGTGGCCAGCATGTAGAAGTTACCCAACCACTGCGCGATTACGTGCTCGAGAAGCTCGCCCGCGTGGAAGGGCATTTCGACAAGATCACCAATGCAACGGTGATCATGAAAGTCGAAAAGCTGCAGCAGAAGGTTGAAGCAACACTCCAGATTCCCGGCGGCGAAGTGGTCGCCAACGCCGAACACACCGACATGTATGCCGCGATCGATGCCCTGGCTGACAAGCTCGACCGCCAACTGAAAAAACACAAGGAAAAACAGCAAAGCCTGCTGCAAGGCGCAGCCGCCCGCTGATCCCCTCATCCATGATCCGACTTGAAACCATCCTGACCCCCGGCCGTTCCCTCGTGAACGTGCCGGGTGGCAGTAAAAAGCGCGCCCTGGAAAAGGTCGCCAACCTGATCGCCGAGCAAGTACCCGAGCTGGAGATGCAAGACGTCTTCGACAAGCTCATCGCTCGCGAAAAACTGGGCTCCACCGGCTTTGGCAATGGCATCGCCATCCCCCACTGCCGGCTCGAAGGCTGCACCGCACCGGTAAGTGCGCTGCTGCACCTGGACGCCCCCATCGATTACGACGCCATCGATGGCGCGCCGGTCGACCTGCTGTTCGTCCTGCTGGTCCCGGAAGCAGCCACCGATGCCCACCTTGAACTGCTGCGCCAGATCGCCAGCATGCTCGATCGCAAGGAGGTCCGCGATCGCCTGCGCGCCGCCGACAGCAGCGAGGCCCTGTTCCAGGTTGTCCTGGACGTACAGAACGAGCACTGACCATGCGCCTGATCATCGTCAGCGGCCGCTCCGGCTCCGGCAAGAGCACCGCCCTGGACGTGTTGGAAGACAACGGTTTCTACTGCATCGACAACCTGCCCGCCGGGTTGTTGCCGCAGTTGGCAGAGAACGCGCTGATCAACACCGAGCTGCTGCAACCCAAGGTTGCGGTATCGATCGATGCGCGCAACCTGCCCAGCCACCTGTCACGCTTCCCCGAACTGCTGGAAGAAGCACGCGCCCGGCATATCCAGTGCGACGTGTTGTACCTGGACGCTGACGAAGACACCCTGCTCAAGCGCTTTTCCGAAACCCGCCGCCGCCACCCGCTGACCAACCAGAGCCGCTCGCTGGCCGAGGCCATCCGCGTCGAAAGCGAGCTGCTGGGCCCCATCGCCGACCTTGCCGACCTCAAGATCGACACCACCAGCCTCAACCTCTACCAGTTGCGCGACTCGATCAAGCTGCGCCTGCTGAACCAACCCGAACCCGGCACGGCGTTTCTGATCGAGTCGTTCGGCTTCAAACGTGGCATGCCGGTGGACGCCGACCTGGTGTTCGATGTGCGCTGCCTGCCCAACCCCTACTGGAAGCCGGAACTTCGCGAGCATTCGGGCCTCGAACAGCCGGTGATCGACTACCTGGCCGCCCAGCCCGACGTCGAAGAGATGTTCAACGATATTTCCAGCTACCTGCTCAAGTGGCTGCCGCGCTTTGCTGCCAGCAACCGCGCCTATGTCACCATCGCCATCGGCTGCACCGGCGGCCATCACCGCTCGGTGTACATCACCGAACGGCTCGGCCAGCTGCTCCAACCCGCCCTGAAAAACGTCCAGGTCCGCCACCGCGACCTCTAGCCCACAGGATCCGCCCCACGATGCCCGCCCGCGAAATCACCATCATCAACAAGCTGGGCCTGCACGCCCGCGCGGCCGCCAAGTTCGTAGGCGTAGCCGGGCGCTTCCCCTGCCAGGTGCGGGTCGGCCGCGCACCGGACAAGCTGGTGGACGGCAAGAGCATCATGGCGGTGATGATGCTCGCTGCCGGCAAGGGCACCCCGGTGCACCTGTTCACCGAGGGTGAGCAGGATGGCGAGGCCATGCAGGCGTTGGTCGAGCTGATCGAGAATTTCTTCGACGAAGGCGAGTGAGCCCCCCCCGCTCTGCTGCCTGTACCGGCCTCATCGCCGGCAAGCCGGCTCCTACAGGGGTCGCGCAACCTTCAAGCCAGCGCGGTTCCTGTAGGAGCCGGCTTGCCGGCGATGAGGCCAGTTCAGGCAAGACAGTTACTGCCAACGCCTCGCCAGCACTTACGACATCGCCGTATCCATCACCATCATCAGGCAGAACCCCACGCACAGCCCCAGGCTGGCCAGGCGGTGATGCCCGTTGCTGCGTGACTCGGGGATGATTTCCTGGGTGACCACCAACAACATCGCCCCCGCCGCGCAGGCCAGGCCCAGCGGCAACAGCAGCTCGGCGATGTTCACCAGCCACGCGCAGAGCACCGCCGCCAGCGGCTCCACCAGGCCGGAGGCAGCGCCGATCAGGAACGCCTTGAAGCGCGGCATGCCCGCCCCCGCCAGCACCAGCGCAATCACCAGGCCCTCGGGCACGTCCTGCAGGGCGATGCCCATGGCCAGGCTGTCGGCGTCGGGCATGCCGCCACCGGCAGACACCCCGATGGCCATGCCTTCAGGGATGTTGTGAGCGACGATGGCAATGACGAACAGCCAGATCCGCGCGGCGATCACCGGTTGCTGGGCGGTACCCACCAACGCCTCGGGCGATGCGCCGGACACCTTCAGGTCGATCAGGAACAGGCACAGCGCGCCAAACAGCAAACCGCTGCTGATCAGCCCACCGGCGCCCCAAGGGCTGAAACCGATGGACTGCGCCGCATCCAGCCCAGGGATGATCAGGGAAAACGCGGTGGCCGCCAGCATCACCCCGGCGCCGAAGCCCAGCAGGGTGTCAGCCAGCGCCACTGGCATGTTGCGTATCACCAGCACCGGTACCGCGCCCAACGCCGTGCCCAGGGCACACAAGGCGCCGCCCTCGAGGGCGCGCAGCATGCGCGGCTCGAGGTCGAGCCAGGCGATACCCCGGGCCACCAGCAAGGCGCTGCCGACCAGCAACAGCAAGGTCCCCAGCGCCAGGCGGAACAGGCGCACACTGCTGACAGACATCACGGCCGAGCGCATACCGGTCGGCTCACTTCAAAGCTTCAAGGTAGCGACGTTGCACTTCGGCCCAGTCAACCACGTTGTAGAAGGCGCCAATGTATTCCGGGCGACGGTTCTGGTACTTGAGGTAGTAGGCGTGCTCCCACACGTCCAGGCCGAGGATCGGCGTGTTGCCGTGCATCAGCGGGCTGTCCTGGTTGCCGCTGCTTTCGACCACCAGGGTTTTCTGCGGGGTGACGCTGAGCCAGGCCCAGCCGCTGCCGAAGCGGGTCAGTGCGGCCTTGGTGAAGGCCTCCTTGAACGCCTCGAAACCACCCAGTTGCGCGTCGATGGCCTTGGCCACCTCACCCTGCGGCTGGCCGCCGCCCTTGGGCGACATGATGGTCCAGAACAGGCTGTGGTTGGCGTGGCCGCCGCCGTGGTTGGTCACCGCGCCACGCAGGTTCTCGGGCAGCGTCTTCACCGCCCCCACCAGTTTTTCCACCGGCCAGTCGGCCCATTCGGTGCCCTCGATGGCCGCGTTCAGGCCATTGACGTAGGTCTGGTGGTGCTTGGTGTGGTGAATCTCCATGGTCGCGGTATCGATGTGCGGCTCCAGGGCCTCGTAGGCGTAGGGCAGTGCAGGCAAGGTATGGGGCATGTCAGTGGATTCCGTAGGCTGGGGTGCGGTCGTTGTTGTCCGTCTGAGCGACCAGTTCACTGGCAGCGGGCGCCTGGCGGTTGAGCAGGCGCGCGGTGCGCGGGTACTGGCCGTACTCAGCGATGAAATTCAGCAGTTCGGTATAGGTGCGCGAGCTGTGCCGCAGCGCGGCATCGCGCAACGCCTGGGCCAGCCGCGCCTCGCCGGCTGCCTGCAGCAGGCGCTCATGCGCCGCGCACAGGTAGTCGGCGCTTTCGTGGGGCTGGTTCAGGCGCAGGTGCAGGTCGGCCAGGTTGTGGTGAGCGATGACCAGTGCGGCCACCGCTTCGTCAACGTCATGCCAGCGCTCGAACAGCACCTGGGCCAGGGCCAGCGCTTGCAGGTAGTGTTCCCGGGCATCGACCAGCTCGCCCTGCTCGAACAGGCGGTTGGCGTTTTGCGTGGTGCGTCTGAAGTGCTGCATGACGTGCCTCCTGGGCGGCCTCGGCTCAGATGCCGCCGGCGGTGAGTTTTTCCGGGTCGAGCAGGGCTTCGAGCTGGTCGCGGGACAGGTCGGTGTGCTCCAGCGCCACGTCGATGATCGGCCGGCCCTGCTTGTAGGCGGTCTTGGCGATTTCGGCGGCCTTCAGGTAGCCGATGATCGGGTTCAGCGCGGTGACCAGGATCGGGTTGCGCGACAGCGCTTCCTTGAGCTTGCCCTCGTTGACCTTGAACGTGGCGATGGCCTTGTCGGCCAGCAGGCGGCTGACGTTGGCCATCAGCTCGATGCTCTCCAGCAGGTTGCGGGCGATGACCGGCAGCATCACGTTCAGCTCGAAGTTGCCCGACTGGCCGGCCACGGCGATGGTGGCGTCGTTGCCGATCACTTGCGCAGCCACCATGGCAGTGGCTTCCGGGATCACCGGGTTGACCTTGCCTGGCATGATCGAGGAGCCTGGCTGCAGGCCCTGCAGCTCGATCTCGCCCAGGCCTGCCAGGGGGCCGGAGTTCATCCAGCGCAGGTCGTTGGCGATTTTCATCAGCGCCACGGCTGCGGTCTTGAGCTGACCAGACAGCGCCACGGCGGTGTCCTGGGAGCCGATCAGGGCGAACAGGTTCTCACCTTGAGTGAACTCGACCTGGGTCAGGCCGCTGAGCTGGCGGGCAAAGCCGGCCGCGAACTGCGGGTGGGCGTTGATGCCGGTACCCACCGCAGTGCCGCCCTGGGCCAGGGCTTGCAGCGCCGGCAGGGTGGCTTCGATGTGCGCCTGGGCGCCCTTGATCTGGGCCGACCAGCCACCGAGCACCTGGCTCATGCGCACCGGCATGGCGTCCATCAGGTGGGTTCGGCCGGTCTTGACGTGCTTGTGCACCTCGACCGCCTTGGCATCGATCACCTGGGTGAGGTGGCGCAGGGCCGGCAGCAGTTGCTCGTGCAAGGCCAGGGCAGCGCTGACGTGGATGGTGGTGGGGATGATGTCGTTGCTGCTCTGGCCACAGTTGACGTGGTCGTTGGCATTGACCGGCTCACCCAGCACGCGGCTGGCCAGGGTGGCGATCACCTCGTTGGCGTTCATGTTCGAACTGGTACCGGAGCCGGTCTGGAACACATCCACCGGGAAGTGCTGGATGAAGTCTTCGGCCAGCAGCTGCTCCACCGCCTTGACGATCGCCCCGCCCTGCCCTGCGCTCAATTGCGAAAGCTCGACGTTGGCCTTGGCCGCCGCGGCCTTGGCCAGCAGCAGTGCGCGAATGAACTGGGCCGGCATCGGCTTGCCGCTGACCGGGAAGTTGTCGACCGCGCGCTGGGTCTGGGCACCGTACAGGGCCTGGGCCGGCACCTGCAGTTCGCCCATGCTGTCACGCTCGATACGGGTATCACTCATCTTCGAATCCTTGCATCAGTTCATCGGGAGAAATCGACGGCAGCAGCACGCAGTTGGCGAGCTGCATGGCATAGGGTTGCCAGCGCAGGTTCTGTTCACGGCGGTCGAGGTTGCGCAGGTCGAGCAGCGGGCGCCAGGCCTGGTCCAGGCACAGGCAGCGCCAGTGCCAGGGCAACATGCGGTCGCAGGCGGTATCCAGCAGCAGGCGGAATGAGGTCAGGGCCACCGTCCATGGCGAGGTTTCGGTGCAGCACACCAGGTAGCGGCCTTCGGCCAGGTAGTGCTCGATCAGGCGCGGCTCGTCAGGTTCTAGGGCGCAACGGATGCGCCGGCTGAGCCAGCGCCAGTTTTCCAGGTAGGGCAGTTCGTGGAGGACGGATTTCATGAACGTCATTGGCCGGGTTACTGGATAATGATATTCATTATTAAGTGATAAATAGAATCACTTCAAGTGTTCGGCGACAAACAAAAAAACCGGCGCGATGGCCGGGTCGGGATATTGGGGTTGCAGGTCTGGCCCTATCGCCGGCAAGCCGGCTCCTGCAATGACCTCTGCAGGAGCCGGCTTGCCGGCGATAGGGCCCCAAACATCAGCTACCCGCAACCGTCATGCGCTCGATCAGCACCGAGCCACTGTGGATATTGCTGCGCGTCTCGATATCGCTGCCAATGGCGACGATCTGCTGGAACATGTCCTTCATATTGCCGGCAATGGTCACTTCCTGCACCGCGTGCTGGATTTCACCATTCTCGACCCAGAAGCCCGCCGCACCGCGCGAATAATCGCCGGTCACCATGTTCAGCCCGTGGCCCATCAGCTCGGTCACCAGCAGGCCGCGGCCCATGCGCCGGATCAGCGCCGCCTGGTCTTCCACGCCATGGGTGACGAACAGGTTGTGCACACCACCGGCGTTGGCCGTGCTCGGCAGCTTCAGTTTGCGCCCGGAATAGGTGCCGAGGATGTACGACACCAGCTCACCCTTGTCGACGAACGGCTTGGCGTAGGTGGCCAGGCCATCGCCGTCGAACGCCGCGCTGCCCAGCGCGCGCGGGATGTGCGGGCGCTCGTCGAGGGTCAACCAGCTGGGGAACAGGCGCTGGCCGAGGCTGCCTTCAAGGAACGACGACTTGCGGTACAGGTTGCCGCCGGAGATCGCCCCCAGGAAGCTGCCGAACAAACCACCGGCCAACTCGGCGCTGAACAGCACCGGCACCTCGCAGGTTGGCACCGGGCGGGCGCCCAGGCGGCTGGCAGCACGTTGCGCGGCGCGCTGGCCGATGCTGCGCGGGTCGGCCAGCAGCTCGCCCTGGCGGTTGACGTCATACCAGTAGTCGCGCTGCATCTGCCCGTCGCCCTCGGCGATCATCACGCAACTCAGGCTGTGGCGGGTGGAGGCGTAGCCGCCGATGAAACCGTGGCTGTTACCATATACCCGCACGCCCTGGTGGGTGTTGAGGCTAGTGCCATCGGCATTGAGGATGCGCTTGTCGGCGTCGAACGCCGCCGCCTCGCAGGCCAGCGCCATTTCGATGGCCTTCTCCGGCTCGATGTCCCAGTCGTGGTACAGGTCCAGGTCGGGGAATTCGCGGGCCATCAGCGCCGCGTCGGCCAGGCCCGAGCACTCGTCTTCGGAGGTGTGCTTGGCAATGGCCAGCGCCGCCGCGACGGTTTCGCGGATGGCCTCAGGGCCGCTGGCCGAGGTGCTGGCCGAGCCCTTGCGCTGGCCAACGTAGAGGGTGATGCCAAAACCCTGGTCGCGGTTGAACTCGACGGTCTCGACTTCGCGCTGGCGCACCGTGGTGGACAGGCCCTGCTCCAGCGACACCGCCACTTCGCAGGCACTGGCCCCCTGGCGGCGCGCCTCGGCGACGATCGCTTCGACCTGCTCCTGCAACACCGGCAGGTCCTTGGGGCCTACGCTCTGGACTGCACTCATGGTTCTCTCCACTGAAAATTCTGCGTACGGCTTGGGTCATTCTACGACCGGGCCGGACAAGCGGCCCCCGACTGGTTATCATGGCGGCGATTTCCTGCGAGCTGCCCCCATGGTTGATTCTTACGACGACGCCTTCGATGGCGAAAAAAGCAAAACCCAGATCAAGCGCGAGCTGCATGCGCTGGTCGAACTCGGCGAACGCCTGACCACGCTCAAGGCCGAAACCCTGGCTCGCCTGCCGCTCACCGACGAGCTGCGCAAGGCGCTGGAAGAAGCCAGCAAGCACACGGCCCATGGCGCCCGCAAACGCCACATGTCGTTTGTCGGCAAGCTGATGCGCGTGCAAGACCTGGACGGCATTCATGCCGTGCTCGAGCAGGTCGACAGCTCGACCCGCCAGTACAACGAACGCTTCCACGGCTTGGAGCGCTGGCGCGACCGCTTGATCGACGGTAACGACGAGGACCTCGAACGCTTCGTCAACGAGTACCCCGACACCGACCGCCAGCACCTGCGCTCGCTGATCCGTCATGCCCAGCACGAAAAGGCGCGCAACAAACCGCCTGCCGCCGCGCGCAAGGTGTTCAAGTACATCCGCGACCTCGACGAAACCCAGCGCGGGTTGCGTTAAGGCCATCGCGGGGCAAGCCCGCTCCCACGCAGCCGTTGCAGGCATAGGTGGGAGCGGGCTTGCCCCGCGATCGTTGATCAAGCGCCGGTACCGCCGACGGTAATGGCATCCAGCTTCAAGGTCGGCTGGCCAACCCCCACCGGTACCGACTGCCCATCCTTGCCGCAGGTGCCCACACCGCTGTCCAGCGCCAGGTCGTTGCCGACCATCGACACCCGGCTCATCGCCTCCGGCCCATTGCCGATCAGCGTGGCGCCCTTGACTGGCGCGGTGATCTTGCCGTCCTCGATCAGGTAGGCCTCACTGGTGGAGAACACGAACTTGCCGCTGGTGATGTCCACCTGGCCGCCGCCCAGATTCGCGCAGTAGATGCCCTTCTTCACCGAGGCGATGATCTCTTGCGGGTCGCTGTCGCCGGCGCGCATGTAGGTGTTGGTCATACGCGGCATCGGCAGGTGCGCGTAGGATTCACGCCGACCGTTGCCGGTCACGGCCATGCCCATCAGCCGCGCGTTGAGCTTGTCCTGCATGTAGCCCTTGAGAATGCCGTTCTCGATCAACGTGGTGCACTCGGTGGGCGTGCCCTCGTCATCGACGCTGAGCGAACCGCGGCGGCCTTCGAGGGTGCCGTCATCGACGATGGTGCACAACTTCGAGGCCACCTGCTCGCCGATGCGGCCGCTGAAGGCCGAGCTGCCCTTGCGGTTGAAGTCGCCTTCAAGGCCATGGCCGACCGCCTCGTGCAGCAGCACCCCGGACCAACCCGAACCGAGCACCACCGGCAGCGTGCCGGCCGGCGCCGGAATCGCTTCGAGGTTGACCAGTGCCTGGCGCAGCGCCTCGCGGGCATAGCCCATCACCCGCTCTTCGGTGAAATAGCGGTAGTCGGTACGCCCGCCCCCACCCTGCCCACCGCGCTCGCGGCGGCCGTTCTGCTCGACGATCACACTCACGTTGAAACGCACCAGCGGACGCACATCGGCGGCCAGGCTGCCGTCGGCGGCCGCCACCAGAATGCGCTCCCAAACCCCGGCCATGCTCACGCTGACCTGCTGAATGCGCGGGTCGAGGGCACGGGTGGCGGCGTCGACGCGCTTGAGCAGCTCGACTTTTTCGGCGCGGGTCAGCACGTCCAGCGGGTTGTCCTGGCCATACAGCGCGGTCACTTCCTGGCTGCGGAAGGCCTGCACCTTGCCGTTCTGCCCGGCACGGGAGATCGAACGGGCAGCGCGCGCCGCCGAGGTCAGGGCCTCGAGGTTGATCGCGTTGCTGTAGGCGAAGCCGGTCTTCTCACCGGACTGGGCACGCACGCCCACGCCCTGGTCGAGGTTGAAACTGCCTTCCTTGACGATGCCGTCCTCCAGCGCCCAGGTTTCCGAAACCTGGCCCTGGAAGTACAGGTCGGCAGCGTCGATACCGGGGCCGGCCAGCTCGCCCAGCACAGCCTGCAGGCTTTCCAGCCCCAGGCCGCCGGGGGCCAGAAGCTGCTCGCTGACGGTGGTTAACATCTGGCTCATAGTCACTCCGAGGTCTGAGCAGGCCGCAAGGCGTCCTGCGAGAAAAAGCGCCGGTGGCTCAGCACCGGCATGCGCGCCCGGATGGACGCCTGTTCTTCAGGGTCGCGGGTGGCCAGCAGTACCGCCTCGCCGCGCGCCTGTTGTGCAACGATCCGCCCCCATGGGTCGATGATCGCTGCCTGCCCGTGGGTTTCCCGTGGGCCTGGGTGCAGGCCGCCCTGGGCGGCCGCCAGCAGGTAACATTGTGTCTCGATGGCCCGCGCACGAATCAGCACTTCCCAGTGCGCGGCCCCGGTCACTGCGGTGAACGCCGCAGGTGCCGTGATCAGCTCGGCCCCGGCGGCGCGCAAGGCGCTGTACAGCTCGGGGAAGCGCAGGTCGTAGCACACCGTCAGGCCCACGCGCCCGACCGGGGTGTCGGCCACCACCACCTGGCCGCCATGGGCGTAGTCGTCCGATTCACGGTAGCGGCCACGGTTGTCGGCCACGTCCACATCGAACAGGTGCAGCTTGTCGTAACGGGCGGCGATTTCGCCGTGCTCGTCGATCAGCAGCGAGCAGGCATGGGCCTTGGCATCGGGCTGGCCGACCGGCGGCAACGGCAAGGTGCCGGCCACTATCCATAACTTGAGGTCGCGGGCAGTGCGTTTCAACCACGGCAGGATCGGCCCTTCGCCCAGCGCCTCGGCGCGGCCAATGGCAGCGGCATCACGCCGGCCCATGGCGGCGAAGTTCTCCGGCAGCACCGCCAGCCGCGCACCGCCCGCGGCAGCCTGCTCAAGCAGGGCGCCTGCGCGTTGCAGGTTGGCCAGCACATCGTCCTGGCTGACCATCTGGATCACTGCTGCCTTCATCGCCACCCCTTATTTGTCGAACGGTTTCACAAAGGTGATCTTAGGCTCTTTGACCGGCCCTTCGACCCGATAGTGCACGCTGGCAAAGCGCGACACGCGGTCGCCGATCAGGCGGTCGACCAAAAACAATGCCCCGCCCACCGCCGGCGCACCGACGATCAGCGCCGCCAGAGGCAGGTTGTTGGTCACTGGCAGGCTCACCTGCAGGTTGGCGTCGATGCGGTCGCGCACGAAGTCCAGGGTACCGTCCAGTTCGAAGTTGCTCGATGGCCCGGTGACGCTGATCGGCTCGCGGGTCACGTACACCCCTTCGCTGGCCACCAGCAGGCCCTTGACCCGGTCGTAGGCCAGGCCCTTGCTGAACAGGTCGCTGAAGTCCAGGCGCAGGCGCCGGCCAATGGAGTTGAAGTTGAGCAGGCCGAATACCCGCAGGGCCTGGGCGCTGCCCTCCACTTCGACGAACTGGCCAGAGCGCAGTGCGGCATCCAGACTGCCGGAAAAACGGTTCAGGCTGACCCAGGCCGGCGAACCCGGCCAGCGACCGTCCACGTCCATGCGGAAATCCCGGCTGGTGACGGTGGGGGCAAAGCCCCAGGCCTTGAGCACGTCGCCCAGGTTCTTGCCGTCCACCCGGCCCTTGTACCAGCTCGAGGTACTGCCCGGCAGGCCTTCCCAGCCGCCGCTGCCGTCGATGCGCAGGCCCTTGAGGTCCAGGTCGATGTCGTCCATTGCCAGGCCACGTGCATTCTGGCGCAACTTCAGCGAGGCGCTGCCGAACAGGTCGTCGCCGCGGTACAGCTTGTCGATGCTC
Source organism: Pseudomonas fakonensis (assembly GCF_019139895.1). Classification (GTDB taxonomy): domain Bacteria; phylum Pseudomonadota; class Gammaproteobacteria; order Pseudomonadales; family Pseudomonadaceae; genus Aquipseudomonas; species Aquipseudomonas fakonensis. The sequence continues at coordinate 4,993,364 of NZ_CP077076.1, forward strand.
AGGTCCAGCGGCGGCACCTTGCGCGGGTCGAAGCCGGCCAGCGGGTCGGGGGCATTGTCGTCCTGCGGTTGCGCGGGGTCGGCCGCTGGCAGGCGCAAGGTCTGCAGGCGGATCGCCATCGGCGCGCCCTTGGCATCGGGGATACGCGCGTTGCCAATCACCTCTTTGCTGTCCAGGCGCAGGTCCCAGGCCGGGCCGCCGCGCGCCAGGCGCACCACCGCCTGGTTAAGGTCGATGCCGAAGGCCTTGAGCTGGCCGATGCTCAGGTCGACGCTTTGCAGGTTCTGCCGGGCGCTGCCGCCGGGGTCGTTGCCGGCCAGGCGCGCTGCCTGCTCCTGCCAGGGTGCCAGGTCCAGGGCATCGAGGCGCCCGCGCACGCGCAGGCCCTGGCCGCTGGGCGGCACCGCAGGATCAGTGCCCAGCACCAGCTCGCCACGGCCCTGGCCGAGCTTTTCGGCAGGTGCTGCGTAAGCGAAACGGGCAAGGTCGGCGTAGGCGGCGTCGATTCGTCGCTCGGCGCCTTGCAGGGTGAGGCTGAAACGGCTGTCGCGGGTGTCCGCCGCCGCCTTGCCGAATGGCGCCGGCAGGTCGATGGCCACGCCCTTGAGCGATGAATTGACGGTGAGCCGGTTATCCTGCCCGCCCAGGGTCACCTGCAACTGATACGGGATGTCGCCGGACACTGGTAGCGCCTGCTGTACCTGCATCCAATCGGTGAGCGCCTTGACCCCAACCTGGCCGGTGGCGTTGATGCGGGTCTGGATCTGCCCCTTGCCTTCGGCGGCTATCTGCGCGCTGACCGACTTGCCGAACGCCTGCAGGGTGACCGCCTTGGCGCTCAAGCCCTTGTCGAGGTCGAAGCTGAAATCACCCTTGAGCTGGCTGAGTTCCAGGGCTGGCGGGGCGATCTTGAGCGTGGCGCCTTGTGTGGCGAAGTCCACCAGCACCTTCGGGCGCTGGCCGCGCTCCAGCGGCACGTCCAGCTTGACCTTGCCGTTCAGCGGGCCTTCACCCTCCCAACCGGCGAAGATCTCGCCAGTGCCGATGGGGGTTTCCTTGAGAATCTTCAGGCCGTCGCCAAGGCTGCCGTCGAAATCGGCATCCAGGTACAGGTGGCTGTGCTCGCCGGCCTCGACATGGGGGATGTCGACCTTCACGTTGCTGACCTTGGTGTCGAGCAACTGGCCGCGGCTGGCCTTGATGCGCACGCCGGTATCTTCGATGAACACCTCGCCGTCCACCTGCTGCACCTGTGGCCAGCCGGGCTGGAAGTCCAGGGCGGCGTCATGCACCTTGAAATACAGGCTGATGTCGCGGGCGTGGGGCGGCGCGCCGTGGTTGAGCGAGCCCTGGTACTGGAAGTAGCCCTGGTCGACGTTGCCCTTGACGATGGCGCTGCGCAGCCACTCGTCCAGCGCCGGGCTGAGCACCTCGGGCAGGTACTTGGCGGTGTAGCGGCCATCGCCTTCGGTCATGCCGACGCGCAGGTCCATGTAGTCCTCGTGGCCAGGCTCCAGGTGCAGACGGATCAGGAAGTCCGCAGCAACCTTGCCTTCCTCGCCCAGCACCTTGATGTACGGCGCCACCAGGGTGAATACCTGCTGGTCCAAGGTCCAGGTGAGGCGGGCGTTGGCCTTCTGGTAGTGCCAGGGTTTGGCGAAGATCGGGTACAGATGCAGCATGAAGTCGTTGGTATCGAGGCGCAGTTCGCCCTTGCCGAGGTCGCCGCTGATGGCGCCGCTGACATTCCCTGCCGCCGGTGCGCCGTGGTAGGCATCGAAGCCGACCTTGTCCAGGTTGGCGGCAAACTGCACACGCTGGTCGCCCTCGGCCTTGGGCCGCAGCTCGGCCCGCACGTTGCGCAGGGTGCCGGTGACCTTGAGCGCATCGACCACGGTCATCAGCTTGTCCGGCAAGGGCGCCAAGGCATCGATCAGCGGGGTCAGCGGAGTCAGCTCGAGGCGGTCAGCCTGGATCAGCCAGGATTCCTCGGCAGGCGTGTCGCCAGCACGCTGGGCCAGTTGCAGGTGCGACTCCCAGCGGGCCTTGCCCAAGGTTGCCGCCAGCGAGTCCAGCGTCACATCGAAGCCATCGCCACGGCGCTGGAACCAGGCATTGAGCGCCAGATCGTCGACGGTCACCGCCTTGCGCCCGGTATAGGCGCCCTTGAGCTGCGGGGCGTTCAGGCGTACCACCGCCTGCTGCAGTTGGCCCTTGCGCCAGTCGACCCAGAACTCGCCGCCGGCGCGCAGCGTGCCGGCCTGCCACTGGCCCAGCAGGCGCGGCGGCAGCCAGCGCGCCCAGTCGCTTTGCGGCAGGCTCAGGTAGGCTTGCAGGCTGGTGTCACGCCAGTTTTTCGCGCTGGCACGGCTGCGCAGGCTGACCGCCAGGGGCTGGCCATCGGGCAGCGTGGCGCGCAGGTCGAGGCTCTGGCGCGCAGCGCCAGCCTGCAGGCCGAGGCTGACGTAGGTCAGGGTCAGTGGCTCGCGCTGCCAGGGCTGCAAGGTGACCTGGCTGTCAAACAGGTCGATGCGCCCCAACTGGCGCAGGCGCTTGAGCGCCTCGCTCGGCTCCAGCGGGCTGTCATCCTTGTGCGGCAGGCCTTCCAGCGCCCAGGCGCCGTGCTCGTCTTCACGCAGGATCAGTTGCAGGCCACCCAGCTGGATGCGCGCCAGGCGCACCTCGCGGGCCTTGAGGCTGGCCCACAGGTCGGGTACCAGTTTCACGTCGTCCAGGCGCAAGGCATCGCTGCCCTCGCCCAACTGCAAATCACGCACCCGCAACACCGGGGCCAGGCCGCTCCAGCGGCCTTCCAGGGCACCGACGTGCACGGGCAGGCCCAAGGCCTGTTCGGCCTTGAGCTCGACGTCTGCACGGTATTCGGCGACCAGCGGTACCAGTTGCCGACCGACGCTGACGTACAGCGCCACCAGCACCGCAAGCAGGGCACAGAATGCCAGCCCCCAGCGGGTCAAGGCGCCCAGAACGCGGGTCAGACGTTCCATGCCCATGGCCCTCCGAGTCGTCCCTTAACTATGGCCGGTGAATAGCGCTTTGCCAGCCCTTCCCTGGGGCGACCGCGTTCAGCGAGGGTCAGAGCAGCACCACATCGTATTGTTCCTGGGAATACATGGACTCGACCTGGAAACGAATGGTTCGCCCGATGAAGGCTTCAAGTTCGGCGACATTGCCCGACTCTTCGTCCAGCAGGCGGTCGACCACCTTCTGGTTGGCCAGCACCCGGTAGCCTTCGGCCTGGTAGGCGCGGGCTTCGCGGAGGATTTCGCGGAAAATTTCGTAACAAATGGTCTCAGGGGTCTTCAGCTTGCCCCGCCCCTGGCATGCCGCGCAGGGCTCGCACAGCACCTGCTCGAGGCTTTCACGGGTGCGCTTGCGGGTCATCTGCACCAGGCCCAGCTCGGTGATGCCGATGATGTTGGTCTTGGCATGATCACGCTCGAGCTGCTTCTCCAAGGTGCGCAGCACCTGGCGCTGGTGCTCCTCGTCCTCCATGTCGATGAAGTCGATGATGATGATCCCACCGATGTTACGCAGGCGCAGCTGCCGGGCAATGGCGGTGGCCGCCTCGAGGTTGGTCTTGAAGATGGTCTCTTCGAGGTTGCGGTGGCCGACGAAGGCCCCGGTGTTGACGTCGATGGTGGTCATCGCCTCGGCCGGGTCGACCACCAGGTAGCCACCGGACTTGAGCGGCACCTTGCGCTCCAGGGCGCGCTGGATTTCGTCCTCGACACCGTACAGGTCGAATATCGGCCGTTCGCCGGGGTAGTGCTCCAGGCGGTCGGCGATCTCCGGCATCAGCTCGGCAACGAACTGCGTGGTCTTCTGGAAGGTTTCCCGGGAATCGATGCGGATCTTCTCGATCTTGGCGTTGACCAGGTCGCGCAGGGTGCGCAGCGCCAGGCCCAGGTCCTCATAGATGACCGTCGGCGCACCGCAGGTCTGGATCTGCGAGCCGATCTGCTCCCACAGCCTGCGCAGGTAGCGGATGTCCTGCAGGATGTCTTCGGCCCGCGCGCCTTCGGCGGCGGTGCGCAAAATGAAGCCGCCGGCGTCTTTCATGTCCTCCTGGGCCATGCAGTCGGTAACCACCTGCTTGAGGCGATCACGCTCGGCTTCTTCCTCGATCTTCAGCGAAATACCGACGTGGCTGCTGCGCGGCATGTACACCAGGTAGCGCGACGGGATCGACAGCTGGGTGGTCAGGCGCGCGCCCTTGGTGCCGATCGGGTCCTTGGTCACCTGCACCACCAGCGCCTGGCCTTCGTGCACCAGCGCGGTGATGGTCTCGACCGCCGAGCCTTCGCGCTGGGAAATTTCCGAGGCGTGGATGAACGCTGCGCGCTCAAGACCGATATCGACGAACGCCGCCTGCATGCCCGGCAGCACCCGCACCACCTTGCCCTTGTAGATGTTGCCGACGATGCCGCGGCGCTGGGTGCGCTCGACATGCACTTCCTGCAGGACGCCGTTCTCCACCACCGCCACGCGTGATTCCATCGGGGTGATGTTGATCAGGATCTCTTCACTCATGGCAGGCTCTCGTCTATGGGCTTGGGTAATGATGGATCGCTTGCAAGGGGCTGGCTAGGGCTGCGCGAAATCCTCCGGCAGTTGCCAGCAGGCAATGGCGAACTGCTCCAGCAGCTCGGCGGTTTCACTCAGGGGCAGGCCGACCACGGCCGAGTAACTGCCTTCGATAGCGCTGACGAAGACCGCGCCCAGGCCCTGGATGGCATAGCCACCGGCCTTGTCCAGCGGCTCGCCGCTGTCCCAGTAGCGCAGGGCTTCTTCGAAGGAGATGGTGCGAAAACGTACTGTGGTGCTGACGCAGCGGCTGATGCTGCGCTTGCCGTCGGTCAGGGCCACGGCGGTGAGCACCTGGTGCTCGCGCTTGGACAGGTCGCCGAGCATGGCCAGGGCCTGCTCGCGGTTTGCTGGCTTGCCGAGGATGGCGCCATCCAGCACCACGGTGGTATCGGCCCCCAGCACCACGCCGTTGCCGTCGGTGTGGGCGAAACCGGCCACCGCCTTGGCCTGGGCCAGGCGCTCTACGTAGGCAGCCGGGGCCTCGCCGGGTAGCGGGGTTTCATCGATGGGCGCACTGACCACGGTGAAGGGTACGCCGATCTGGGTCAGCAGTTCACGTCGGCGTGGCGAGCCGGAGGCAAGGTACAGCTGGGTCATGCGGACGTCTCCCTGTCTGTGGTGGCGCGCGTCAGTGAATGTGCAGGCGCACGCGCAGGCCGCGCAGGGCGAAGCTCACCCACGGCCAGAGCAAGGCGCTGATCACCGCCGACCACACCAGTGCCAGGGTCGGCAGGCGGTTGCCGGTCAGGGCGCTGAGCCACAGCTGAATCAGCTGGGCGATGCCGAAGACCACCAGAATCACCAGGCTCTGCTGCCACACCGGGAACATGCGCAGGCGCTGCTGCAACGACAGCACCAGGAAGGTGATCAGGGTGAGGATGAGCGCGTTCTGCCCCAGCAAGGTGCCGTACAGCACGTCTTCGGCCAGGCCAAGCACGAACGCGGTGGTCATGCCCACCTTGCCGGGCACGGCCAGGGTCCAGAAGGCCAGCAACAGGGCCAGCCACATGGGCCGGAACACTTCCATGAACTGCGGCATGGGCGAGACGCTGAGCAACAGGCCGATGGCGAAGGTCAGCCAGATGACCCAGCCGTTTCTGCTACGGGTGCTGGCCATTATTGTCTCCGGGGTTGGGCAGGCGCGGCGGCCGGCTGGGCCGGAGCGCTGGCGGGCGTGCTGCCATGCGCCGCAGGTGCCGGTGCAGTCGCCGGTACAGTGCCATGTGCTGCCGGCGCCGGTGTGGCGGCTGGCTGGGTAGCGTTGGCGGCCGGCGGCGTGGCCGGGTTGGCCGGCGCCTGGCCGTGGCCCTGACGGTCGGCTTCTTCCTGGGCGATGGCCGCCTCGGTGGCGCGCTCTTCCGGGGTGCGCCGGTCGCTGAACACCAGCAGCATGTAGCGGCTGCGGTTAAGCGAAGCGGTCGGGATGGCGCGAACGATGGCGAACGGCTGGCCCGAGTCGTGGATCACTTCGTTGACCGTGGCCACCGGGTAACCCGCCGGGAAACGCTGGCCCATGCCGGAGCTGACCAACAGGTCGCCTTCCTTGATGTCGGCGGTGTCGGCCACGTGGCGCAGTTCCAGGCGCTCCGGGTTGCCGGTACCGCTGGCAATGGCGCGCAGGCCGTTGCGGTTGACCTGCACCGGGATGCTGTGGGTGGTGTCGGTGAGCAGCAATACCCGCGAGGTGTACGGCATCAGTTCGACCACCTGGCCCATCAGGCCGCGGGCATCGAGCACCGGCTGACCGAGGAATACGCCGTCGCGCTCGCCCTTGTTGATCAGGATGCGGTGGGTGAACGGGTTGGGGTCGACGCCGATCAGCTCGGCTACCTCGACCTTCTCATTGACCAGCGCCGAGGAGTTGAGCAGCTCGCGCAGGCGCACGTTCTGTTCGGTCAGGGCGGCCAGCTTCTGCAGCCGGCCCTGCAACAGCAGCGCTTCGGTCTTGAGTTTTTCGTTTTCGGCGATCAGCTCGGTGCGGCTGCCGAACTGGCCGGCCACGCCCTGCCACATGCGCTGCGGCAGGTCGGTGATCCAGTAGGATTCCATCAGCACCAGGCCCATCTGGCTGCGCACTGGCTTGAGCAGGTCAAAGCGCGAGTCGACCACCATCAACGCGACCGACATCACCACCAGCACCAGCAGGCGGACACCCAGCGAAGGGCCTTTGGAGAAAAGCGGTTTAATGGGCCGTTCCTCGTGGACGACGATTCAAGATGCCATTGAACATAGGCCTTGTACCGGCGAACTTGCCAATTGACGGAAACGGCGCCGCAAGCGGCGCCGAACAAGCGCATACAGGTAGCACTGTGCGTGCTACCTGTAAACCGGGGCGCTGTGCTGCTGCCGCGATCACTCGCTGGAGAGCAGGTCCATGGCGTGCTTGTCCATCATCTCCAGCGCACGGCCACCGCCGCGGGCAACGCAGGTCAGCGGGTCTTCGGCGACGATCACCGGCAGGCCGGTTTCCTGGGCCAGCAGCTTGTCGAGGTCACGCAGCAGGGCACCACCACCGGTCAGCACCAGACCACGCTCGGCGATGTCCGAAGCCAGCTCCGGCGGCGACTGCTCGAGGGCGCTCTTGACCGCCTGGACGATGGTCGCCAGCGATTCTTGCAGGGCTTCGAGCACCTCGTTGGAGTTCAGGGTGAAGGCACGTGGTACGCCTTCGGCCAGATTACGGCCACGCACGTCGACTTCGCGCACTTCGCCGCCCGGGTAGGCGGTACCGATTTCCTGCTTGATGCGCTCGGCGGTGGATTCGCCGATCAGGCTGCCGTAGTTGCGGCGCACGTAGGTGACGATGGCTTCGTCGAAGCGGTCGCCACCGACGCGTACGGACTCGGCGTAAACCACGCCGTTGAGCGAGATCAGGGCGATTTCGGTGGTACCGCCACCGATGTCGACGACCATCGAGCCACGGGCCTCTTCGACCGGCAGGCCGGCACCGATGGCAGCCGCCATGGGCTCTTCGATCAGGAACACTTCACGGGCACCGGCACCGAGGGCCGATTCACGGATGGCGCGGCGCTCGACCTGGGTCGATTTGCACGGCACGCAGATCAGCACGCGTGGGCTGGGCTGCAGGAAGCTGTTTTCGTGCACTTTGTTGATGAAGTACTGCAGCATTTTTTCACAAACGCTGAAGTCGGCGATCACGCCGTCCTTCATCGGACGAATGGCGGCGATGTTGCCCGGCGTACGGCCGAGCATGCGCTTGGCTTCGGTACCGACAGCGACGACGCTTTTCTGGTTGCCGTGGGTACGGATGGCAACAACCGAGGGCTCATTCAGGACGATACCGCGCTCACGCACGTAAATAAGGGTGTTGGCAGTACCCAGGTCGATGGAGAGATCGCTGGAAAACATGCCACGCAGTTTCTTGAACATGGGAAAGTGACCCTGGGGAAAGCGTGGGTAAAAAAGTGCGGCAAACTCTAACAATGGCAGGGATTTTGGGCAAGGAGCCAATATGTTAAATTGGCTGTTTTTCCGAGCATGCCAGCCGATGATCGCGGCCCTTTGACCGCCAGAATCCCGTCATGTTCCTCAATTGCGCTGCCATCGCGCTTTTTCGTTTCTGCTGGAGATCCCCATGGCGCTTGAACGCTCCGACGTGGAAAAGATCGCTCATCTGGCCCGCCTGGGCCTGGTCGAGAGCGAACTGCCACGCATTACCGAGGCCCTGAACAGCATTCTCGGGCTGGTCGACCAGATGCAAGCGGTCGACACGAGCGGCATCGAGCCCCTCGCCCACCCGCTGGAAGCCACCCAGCGCCTGCGCCCCGACCAGGTCACCGAAAGCAACCAGCGCGACCGCTACCAGGCCGTTGCCCCGTCGACCGAAAACGGTCTGTACCTGGTTCCGAAAGTCATCGATTAAGGGAAAGCGTCCGCCATGCATCAACTGTCTCTCGCCGAGATCGCCCGCGGCCTTGCCGACAAGTCGTTCTCTTCAGAAGAACTGACCGGCGCGCTGCTGTCGCGCATCAAGCAGCTCGACCCGCAGCTCAACAGCTTCATCACCGTCACTGAACAGCAGGCCCTGGAACAGGCTCGCGCCGCCGATGCCCGCCGCGCCGCCGGCGAAACCGGCGCGCTGCTGGGTGCGCCCATCGCCCACAAGGACCTGTTCTGCACCAACGGTATCCGCACCAGCTGCGGCTCGAAGATGCTCGACAACTTCACCGCCCCGTACGACGCCACCGTGGTGGCCAAGCTGGCCGAAGCCGGCATGGTCACCCTGGGCAAGACCAACATGGACGAGTTCGCCATGGGTTCGGCCAACGAATCCAGCCACTACGGCGCGGTGAAGAACCCATGGAACCTCGAGCACGTCCCGGGCGGCTCGTCCGGCGGTTCGGCCGCAGCAGTCGCCGCGCGCCTGCTGCCGGTGGCCACCGGCACCGACACCGGCGGTTCGATCCGCCAGCCGGCCGCGTTGACCAACCTCACCGGCCTCAAGCCCACCTACGGCCGCGTTTCGCGCTGGGGCATGATTGCCTATGCCTCCAGCCTCGACCAGGGCGGCCCGATGGCGCGCAGCGCCGAAGACTGCGCCCTGCTGCTGCAAGGCATGGCCGGGTTCGATAGAAACGACTCGACCAGCGTCGACGAACCCGTGCCGGACTACAGCGCCACGCTGAACGGCTCACTGCAGGGCCTGCGCATCGGCCTGCCAAAAGAGTACTTCGGTGCCGGCCTCGACCCGCGCATCGCAGAGCTGGTGCAAGCCAGCGTCAAGGAACTGGAACAGCTCGGCGCAGTGATCAAGCCCATCAGCCTGCCGAACATGCAGCACGCCATCCCTGCGTACTACGTGATCGCCCCGGCCGAGGCCTCTTCGAACCTGTCGCGCTTCGACGGTGTGCGCTTCGGCCACCGCTGCGACCAGCCCAAAGACCTCACCGACCTGTACAAGCGCTCGCGCGGCGAAGGCTTCGGCACTGAAGTTCAGCGGCGCATCATGGTCGGCACCTACGCCCTGTCGGCTGGCTACTACGACGCCTACTACGTCAAGGCGCAGCAGATCCGCCGCCTGATCAAGAACGACTTCATGGCCGCGTTCAACGACGTCGACGTGATCCTCGGCCCAACCACGCCGAACCCGGCCTGGAAGCTCGGCTCGAAGAACGCCGACCCGGTCGCCGCCTACCTTGAAGACGTCTACACCATCACCGCCAACCTGGCGGGCCTGCCAGGCCTGTCGATGCCGGCCGGCTTCGTCGACGGCCTGCCGGTGGGCGTGCAGCTGCTGGCGCCGTATTTCCAGGAAGGCCGCCTGCTCAACATCGCGCACCGCTACCAGCAAGTCACCGACTGGCACACCCGCGCCCCCAACGGCTTCTGAGGAATTCACACATGCAATGGGAAGTTGTGATCGGGCTGGAGATTCATACCCAGCTCGCCACCCAGTCGAAGATTTTCTCCGGCAGCGCCACCACCTTCGGCTCCGAGCCGAACACCCAGGCCAGCCTGGTCGACCTCGGCATGCCCGGCGTACTGCCGGTGCTCAACCAGGAAGCCGTGCGCATGGCGTGCATGTTCGGCCTGGCGATCGACGCCGAAATCGGCCCGCGCAACGTGTTCGCGCGCAAGAACTACTTCTACCCCGACCTGCCCAAGGGCTACCAGATCAGCCAGATGGACCTGCCGATCGTCGGCAAGGGCCACCTGGACATCGCCCTTGAAGACGGCACCCTCAAGCGCATCGGCGTAACCCGCGCGCACCTTGAAGAAGACGCCGGCAAGAGCCTGCACGAAGACTTCAACGGCGCCACCGGCATCGACCTGAACCGCGCCGGCACCCCGCTGCTGGAGATCGTCTCCGAGCCGGACATGCGCAGCGCCAAAGAGGCCGTGGCCTACGTCAAGGCGATCCACGCCCTGGTGCGCTACCTGGGCATCTGCGACGGCAACATGGCCGAAGGCTCGCTGCGTTGCGACTGCAACGTGTCGATCCGCCCGAAAGGCCAGGTCGAGTTCGGCACCCGCTGCGAGATCAAGAACGTCAACTCGTTCCGCTTCATCGAGCGCGCCATCAACAGCGAGATCCAGCGCCAGATCGACCTGATCGAGGACGGCGGCAAGGTGGTGCAGGAAACCCGCCTGTACGACCCGAACAAAGACGAGACCCGCTCCATGCGCAGCAAGGAGGAAGCCAACGACTACCGTTACTTCCCCGACCCGGACCTGCTGCCGGTGGTCATCGAGCCGTCCTTCCTCGACAGCGTGCGCGCCTCGCTGCCTGAGCTGCCCACACAAAAGGTCGAACGCTTCCAGAGCCAGTACGGCCTGTCGGCCTATGACGCCAACGTGCTGGCCGCAAGCCGCGAACAGGCCGAGTACTTCGAGCAGGTGGTCGCCATTGGTGGCGACGCCAAGCTTGCCGCCAACTGGGTCATGGTCGAGCTGGGCAGCCTGCTGAACAAGCTGGGCGTCGAAATCGACCAGTCGCCGGTCAGCGCCGAGCACCTGGGTGGCATGCTGCTGCGCATCCGTGACAACACCATCAGCGGCAAGATCGCCAAGACCGTGTTCGAGAAGATGGCCGCCGGCGAAGGCACTGCCGACCAGGTGATCGAAGCCAACGGCCTCAAGCAGGTGACCGACACCGGCGCCATCGAGAAGGTGCTGGACGAAATGCTCGCCGCCAACGCCGAGCAGGTCGAACAGTACCGCGCCGCCGACGAGGCCAAGCGCGGCAAGATGTTCGGCTTCTTCGTCGGCCAGGCAATGAAAGCCTCCAAAGGCAAGGCCAACCCGGGGCAAGTGAACCAAATGCTCAAGGCCAAGCTCGAAGGGTGATCCCGATTGCAGGGCAACCCGCTCCCACGTGGGAGCGGGCTTGCCCCGCGATTGTCAGTGGCAACAGCGGAGCATCCGACTTGCTAAAGCGTTCCCTCACCACCCTCACCCTCTTCTCCCTGCTGGCCGGCTGCGCCAGCCATGACATCGACCCCCGCGGCTACGACCAAAGCGGCACCGCCTCCTACTACGGCGCCCGCCACCACGGCAAACGCACCGCCAGTGGCGAGCCCTTCAACCAGCACGGCCTCACCGCCGCCCACCGCAGCCTGCCCTTCGGCACCCGCGTGCTGGTCACCAACCTCAGCAACCAGCAAAGCGTGGTGGTACGCATCAACGACCGCGGCCCGCATACCCGTGGCCGGCTGATCGACCTGTCACGGGCTGCTGCAGAAAAAATCGGCATGCTCCGTAGCGGAACGGCGCGCGTGCGGGTACAAGGTCTGAGCGACTGACCTGACTGGAGCCCTTCGCCATTTTCGACCTGGCCACCCTCCCAACCTTCAGCCTCCTGCAACTGGCCGCAGGCCTGCTGCTGCTGATCATCGGCGCCGAACTGCTGGTGCGCGCGGCCCTGCGCCTGGCCACCCGCCTGCACGTGCGCCCGCTGATCATCGGCCTGAGCCTGGTGGCCTTCGGCAGCACCGCGCCGCAACTGACCGTGAGCCTGCAGGCCGCCTACCAGGGCGCGCCGGACGTCGCCGTGGGCAGCGTGGTCGGCAGCAACATATTCAACGTGCTGGTGATTCTCGGCCTGGCCGCGCTGATCATCCCGTTACGGGTATCACGCCAACTGGTGCGCCTGGACATCCCGCTGATGATCGGCGCCAGCGCGCTGGTCTCTGCACTGGCCGGCAACGGCCTGCTGGGGCGCTTCGAAGGTGCGGTGCTGCTGCTGGGGCTGCTGGGCTACCTGCTGATGCTCTGGCACCAGTCGCGGCACTACGCCCGCACCTACCCCCATGCACAGGCCGCGCACACCAGCGCCTGGCGCTTCTGGAGCGCAACCTTGCTGCAGACCTTGCTGGGGCTTGGCCTGCTGAGCCTGGCCGGGCACCTGCTGTTGGAGGCCGCTGTAGAGGTGGCCACCGACCTGGGCCTGTCGGAGCGCATCATCGGCCTGACCGTGGTGGCGGTGTGCACCTCGCTGCCGGAGCTGGCCGCCGCGCTGCTCGCCGCGCTGCGCGGCGAGCGGGAGATCGCCGTGGGCACAGTGATCGGCAGCAACCTGTTCAACCTGCTGGCCGTGCTGGGGCTGACCGCACTGGTCACCCCCGAGCCGCTGTCCATCTCCCCCAACGCCCTGGCCTTCGACCTGCCGGTGATGCTCGGGGTCGCCGCGCTGTGCCTGCCGGTGTTCTACTCCGGCTACCGCGTCACCCGCGCCGAAGGCCTGGTGTTCCTCTGCCTGTACCTGGCCTACGGCCTGCACGTGGTGACCTTCACCACCGGCCTGCCGCTGGCCGGGCGCCTCGAACGACTGATGCTGTTCTACGTACTGCCGGTGCTGGGCGTCGTGCTGCTTTACACCACGGTCCGCGCCTGGCGCCGCCAACACTGAGGGTAAAACATGACTGACAGGAAAAAAGCCGGCGAACAGATTCGCCGCCAGGTGATGGGTGATGTGTTCGTCGACCGCGCGCTGGGCAACGCTACCGACTTCACCCAGCCACTGCAGGACTTCGTCAACGAGCACGCCTGGGGCAGCGTCTGGGCCCGCGACGGCCTGCCATTGAAAACCCGCAGCCTGATCACCCTGGCCACCCTGACCGCGCTCAAGTGCCCGCAGGAGCTCAAGGGGCACGTGCGCGGGGCACTGAACAACGGCTGCACGGTGGAGGAGATCCGCGAAGCGCTGCTGCACTGCGCGGTGTATGCCGGGGTGCCGGCGGCGATCGATGCATTCCGTGCGGCGCAGGAAGTGATAGACAGCTATCAGGGCTGATGGCCCTATCGCCGGCAAGCCGGCCCCTACAGGTGTTGCACCTGAATGCGGCGCGATCCCTGTAGGAGCGGGCTTGCCCGCGAAGAGGCCGGCCCGGCAGACGCTACCTGGCCTGGCGCGCCTTTTTCATGCGGAACGCCACCCACAGCACTGCAATCCAGGCCGGAATCAGCATCACCGAAATGCGGATCGGCGGCGTCAGGTACATCACCACCAGAATCAGCACGATGAATGCCAGGCACAGGTAGTTGCTGACCGGGTGCCCCCAGCTGCGGTAGAACGGCGTGATGCCGGCCGCAAGCTTGGCCTTGCGGAACTTGAGGTGAGTAATACTGATGCTCGCCCAGTTGATCACCAGCGCCGACACCGCCAGCGCCATCAGCAGGCCGAAGGCTTCGCCCGGCATCAGGTAGTTGATCACCACGCACAGGCCGGTGGCGAAGGCCGACACGCCCAGGGCGGTCAGCGGTACGCCACGGCGGCTGACTTTCAGCAGTTGGCGTGGCGCATCCCCCTGCGAGGCCAGGCCGAACAACATGCGGCTGTTGGCGTACACGCAGCTGTTGTACACCGACAGCGCGGCAGTCAGCACCACCACGTTGAGGATGGTCGCCACCAGGTCGCTGTCCAGCTCGTGGAAGATCATCACGAACGGGCTGCCGCCCTGCACCACCTTCTGCCACGGGTACAGCGACAGCAGCACCGCCAGGGCGCCGATGTAGAAGATCAAAATGCGGTACACCACCTGGTTGGTGGCCTTGGGGATGCTCTCGCGCGGGTTGGCCGCCTCGGCGGCGGTAATGCCCACCAGCTCCAGGCCGCCAAAGCTGAACATGATCACCGCCAGCGCCATCACCAGCCCGGTGATGCCATTGGGGAAGAAGCCGCCGTATTGCCACAGGTTGGCCACGCTGGCATCCGGGCCGCCGTGGCCGCTGCCCAGCAGCCAGGCACCGAAGCCGATCATGCTGACGATGGCCACCACCTTGACCAGGGCGAACCAGAACTCCAGCTCGCCGTAAACTTTTACCTGGGTCAGGTTGATGGCGTTGATCACCACGAAGAAGATCGCCGCCGTGGCCCAGGTGGGGAAGTCCGGCCACCAGTACTTGACGTAGATACCCACGGCGGTGAGCTCGGCCATGCCGACCAGCACGTATACCACCCAGTAGTTCCAGCCCGAAACAAAGCCTGCGAACTCGCTCCAGTACTGGTGGGCAAAGTGGCTGAAGCTGCCGGCGACCGGTTCTTCGACCACCATCTCGCCGAGCTGGCGCATGATCAGGAAGGCCATCAGGCCGGCGACCGCATAGCCCAGCAGCACCGAAGGGCCGGCCAACTGGATGGTCTGGGCGATGCCCAGGAACAGCCCGGTGCCGATGGCACCGCCCAGCGCGATCAGCTGGATATGGCGGTTCTTCAGCCCGCGCTGCAAGCGCTCGGGCGTGCTCTGGTCTTGCATGAAGTGTCCTTTAGGTGTGGCAGTGTTCATTTATTGTTAGTGCAGCGAGGCTCTAGATCCAGCCGCCCCACTGCAAGACGAAAATTCCGATATTGGTGGTGATTGCCGCCATCAGCGTGGTGATCACGATGATCGACGCCGCCAGTTCATGGTTGCCGTTGGCGGCCCGCGCCATCACGTAGCTGGCCGCCGCCGTGGGGCTGCCGATGTACAGGAACAGGATGCCCAGCTCGGCGCCCCTGAAGCCACATAGCCAGGCGCCCAGGGTGCCCAGCAGCGGTAGCCAGACCATCTTCACCAGGCTCACGTCCACAGCCAGCTTGCCGCTGTCGCGCAAGGCCGCCAGCGACAGGGTGCCGCCAATGCAGATCAGCGCCAGCGGCAGGGTCATCTGCGCCAGGTAGTCGCCGGAGGTGAGCAGCCAGTTGGGCAGCGGCACCTGGCCGTAGGCCATGGGCGTTGCGGCCAGCACACTGAGAATCAGCGGGTTGCTGAAGATGTTCTTGCAGATGCTCCACGGGTCGGACTTGAGGTTCGGGCTGTACACCGCCAGTACCACCGCCGACAGCGAGTTGTACATGAGGATCACCAGGCCCGCGAGCACCGCCCCCAGCGAGATGCCGTAGTCGCCGTACAGGCTGGCCGCCAGGGCCAGGCCGATCACCCCGTTGTTGCCGCGAAACGCGCCCTGGGTGTAGATGCCGCGGTCGGCCAGCGGGCTGCGCCAGATGGCCATGCCCCAGGACAGGGCGAAGCCCACCAGGGTGGCGATGATGAAGTAGAAGATCACCCCGGGCTTGACCGCTGCGGCCAGGTCGGCGTGGTAGATGCCGAGGAACAGCAGCGCCGGCATGCACACATTGAATACCAGCGACGAGGCGACCTTGCTGAAATTGTCGTCGATCAGGCCGATGCGCCGGAGCAATACGCCCATGAACAGCATGGCGAACACGGGGGCCGTGATGTTCAGTGTCTGGATAAGAAGGGCGAGCATGCCGCGCGATCCTGAGGGTTGCCGTTAGGGGGCTAATCATACGTCAGTGCCAGTGCCTTGCGCCCGTCGAAGCTGCCAGTTGGCAGCAATAACCGCGCTTGACGTAGGAAATTTCCTGATTATGATGACGAACACTGTACATGCATACAGTTAAACGGAATATCCAGACAGTGCAAGGAGCAAATCATGTCAGGAATGCAGCATTCGCCTGTGGCCAACCAAGCCCAGGCCAACCTCGTGGTCGCCGACCTCGAGCAACTGTTCGACCAGCAGGGCATCGCCCTGCCCGGCCCGGACAGCCACCTGGTGCTGGTCATGCACGGGCATCACACCCTCAAGTACCACCGCTTCGACGCCCCCGCGGCCAGCCCGCAACCGGACAACCGCGGGCCGCAATTGTTCTTCGAAGGCGCTGAGCACACCGCCATTGGCGATAACACCCTGTTACGCTTCGAGGCCGGCCAGCCCGGCATCCCTGCGCACCAGGCGCCCCTGCCGCTGCCCAACGGCCTGCACCTGACCTACGGCCAGGTGATTGCCCTGGGTGGCGACTTCTATGGCCTGCCAGAGCAGCCGATCGCCGACGGTGCCAACCAGGCCGAGCGCATCGCGCGTTTTACCCAGGCGTTCGATTCGCTGGCCCGGTTGCCAGCAGCCAAAGATGAAGCCGAGCAGATTCTCGCCGTCATGCAGGAAGAAATCCGCGCGGCCAACCAGGCAATCAAGGACGGGCGCCAGCCCCACGAAGCCTACGACGCCCTCGGCGACAGCCTGTCGGCGCGCTGGAACCGTATCACCGGCGGCGGCAGCTTCGTCTCCGACCTGTTCCCGCTGGGCCGCTACCTGAAGCTTGCGGCCAGCAACTGGGACCACTTCGGCCCCTGGGCGCTACTGGCCTACCAGGCCGGCCACAGCGCCGCCCTGCGCCAGGCCCTCACCGCCCACGCCAGCGGCGCCGAGCAGGACCTGCAACTGGCCTACGCGATGAACGCCTTCGCCGACCACTTCCTCACCGACCTGTTCTCGGCAGGCCACCTGCGGGTGCCGCGCAAGGCACTGGCCGACAGCGTCACCCCAAGCGATGTCGGCTCGCTGATTTCGCGTTTCATGCACGATGAGGACAGCCAGTACGGCCTGGTGGTGCGCAACGCCGAAGGTGAGCAGTGGCGCGCCTATGGCGACAAGCGTTACTTCGACAGCGTCGATGTGGCCAACCGGCGCCAGGTCGCGCGCGCGGTGCAGCGCTCGGCGGATGAAGTGTTCGAAGCCTTCGTGTCCGGCCACCTGCCACAGCCGGCTGACTACACCGCCCTGCGCCTGGTCCCCGACCTGCAAGCTGCCGAGCAGGACCTGGTGCCCGGCAACTTCGCCCCGCTGTACTTCCAGCAAGGCAAGACCGTGCTGCGGCGCAAGGACGTCAACGACCTCAACGACCGCAACCGCACCGCCGACTGGTGGGGCTGGAGCACCTACCTGCTGCTCAAGGACTACCAGCCGAACACACCCGCCGGGTTCATCCCGGCGCCGGGCGGCTCACCGTCGATCAGCAGTTGGCAGCGCCAGCAGCCGGACGGCCTGAACTGGCAGCGCGGCAACGCGGTGCGCTATGCGTACAGCATCACCGACCGGCTCGATGAGTCGTACATCGGTCCCTGGAGCGCCTATGCCGAGCTGGCCGAACAGTTTCACCCCACCCTGCAAGTACCGGTGGACGGCCAGCGACGCGGGCGCAACCTGTTCCGCCAGTTCCGCGGCGGCTCGCCAGAACTGATCGCCAGCCTGGATGGCCTGGCAACTACCTATACCGATCGCAACCCGTGAAAAGGAGGTCACCGATGACTGTCAGGATCAAACTGGAGCTGGCTTCGGGTCAGTCGTTGGCCGGCATGGCGCTGCAGGTGCTGCGTGATGGCCAGGTGATTGGCCAGGCCAAGGTGCCGGTGCAAGGGCCGCTGGTGCTTGAGGTGCCGGCCGGGGGTGGGCAGTTGGCGGTGCGGGCCGACCGCTTGCAGGCAAGCTAACCATTACCTGTAGGAGCCGGCTTGCCGGCGATGAGGCCCGTTCGGGCCACAAACATTCAGCGCCTGAACGGGCCTCATCGCTGGCAAGCCAGCTCCTACAGGTCCACGGCAAACCTTGGAGATGTCAGCGCCGTACCGGGCGCTTTTGCAGTTTGCGCTGCAGGGTGCGCCGGTGCATGCCCAGCGCCCGCGCGGTGGCGGAGATGTTGCCCTCGTGCTCACCCAGCACACGCTGGATGTGCTCCCACTGCAAACGGTCCACCGACATCGGGTTCTCTGGCACCAGGGTGTCCAGGTCGGTGTGCTCCGACAGCAATGCCGCCAGCACGTCATCGGCGTCGGCCGGCTTGCACAGGTAGTTGCAGGCGCCGCGCTTGACCGCCTCCACTGCCGTGGCAATGCTCGAGTAGCCGGTCAGGATGACCACGCGCATTTCCGGGTCCAGCGCCAGCAGCTTGGGCAGCAGCACCAGGCCCGAGTCGCCTTCCATCTTCAGGTCCAGGGTGGCGTAGTCGGGCAGGTCCTGCTCGGCCAGCTTCAGGCCTTCTTCAGCCGAGCTCGCGGTGCTCACGCGGAAACCGCGGCGGCTCATGGCGCGCGCCATCACCCGGGTGAAAGTGGCGTCGTCGTCCACCAGCAGCAGGTGCGGCAGTTCTTCGCCTTCGACCTGGTTTTCTTCGCTCATATCAATCTCCTCGCTTGCCATGGGGCAGGCGCAATTCGGTCAGGGTGCCACCCTGCTCATGACTATAGAGTTTCACCGAACCGCCCGCACGGGTCACGCTGGCCTTGCTCAAGAACAGGCCCAGGCCGAAGCCTTTGCCCTTGGTGGTAATGAAGGGTTTGCCGATGGCCTCGGCAATGGCCGGCGGTACGCCCGGGCCGTGGTCGCGGATGCTGATGACGATGTCCTGCAGGTCCCAGTCCAGGCGCACCTCGAGGTCGTCCGGGCAGGCATCGGCGGCATTGTTCAACAGGTTCAGCAGCGCCTGGGTGAGGTCCGGCGGCGGGGTCAGCCGTGGCACCTCGCCATCGCGCAGGCGTTGGAAGCGGTAGCTGGCTTCAGGGCGCATCAGGTGCCAGCGGTTGAGCGCCTCGTCCAGCCAGGCGGTGACGTCCTGCTCGACGATCGCCAGGCGGCGGTTGGCCTCGGCGGCGCGCACCAGTTGCTGCAGGGTCTCCTTGCACAGCTTGACCTGGTCCTGAAGGATCTGCAGGTCCTCCTGCAGCAACGGGTCGGTGTGGTCCTGGCGCATTTCGTTGATCAACACGCTCATGGTCGCCAGCGGCGTGCCCAGCTCGTGGGCAGCGCCCGCTGCCTGGGTGGCCACGGCCAGCAGTTGCTCGTCGCGCAGGCTCTCTTCGCGGCGCTCGGCACGCAGGTGCTCCTGGCGGCGCAGTTCTTCGGCCATGCGCGCGGCAAAGAAGGTGATCACCCCGGCTGCCAGGGCGATGCTCAGCCACATGCCGTACACCTGCATGGTGTCGCGCGCCAGCGGCAGCGTCTCCAGCGGGTAGAACTGCACCAGCAGCAGGCTGTAGGCCACCAGCGCAATGCCCGACAGCACCAGCGAGTAGATCCACGGCAGGGTCACTGCGGCAATCGCCAGCGGCACCAGGTAATAAGACACAAACGGGTTGGTCGAGCCGCCCGAGTAATACAGCAGCGCACTGTGGATCAGCAGGTCGCAGGCCAGTTGCAGGGCGTACTCCATCTCGGTGACCGGCACTGACAAACGCAGGCGCAGCGCGGTGAACGCGCACAGCAGCGAAGACAGGGCCAGGGTGACGGCCAGCGAGAACCACGGCAGCGGCAGCAGTTCGGTCCAGTAGGCCACGCCCACGGAGCCGGCCTGGGCGGCCAGCACGAGGATGCGGATGACGGTCAGGCGCCAGAGGTTCTGGCGTGTCGCAGATAGCGGATGTACGGCGGCGAGCATGAGCTCTCCCGATGAGTGCTCCAGGAAAATCGGCTGGAGTATACCGAAGCCAGACGCCTCGCTGCAGCGATGCGGCAAAGCGCCACACTTTGTCACAGATTCATGATGGCACTTTTGAACCCACTACACTGTCCCCGGTCTGATCGGCCATGCGTGGGACGAATGCCGTCGCCATGCCTTTTATCGCCAAGGAGCTACACATGCACATTTCCCGTCGCAGCGCCGCGTTCGCCCTGTCTTGCGGCATGCTCGCCAGCCTGCCCGCACTGGCCGCCGACGAGCCGCGCTACAACCAGGTATCGCTGCGCGCCGAAGTCAGCAAGGAAGTCGCCCGCGACCTGATGGTGGTCACGCTGTACAGCGAAGCGCAGAACACCGACCCGGGCAAGCTGGCCAAGCAGATCACCGACGTCATGAACAAGTCCGTGCAGCAGGCCCGGGATGTGAAGGACGTGAAGATCAGCCAGGGCAGCCGCAACAGCTACCCGATCTACGACACCAAGGGCCAGAAGATCACCGGCTGGCGCGAGCGCGCCGAACTGCGCCTGGAAAGCGCCGACTTCCCGGCCCTGTCAAAGCTCACCGGCGAGCTGCTGCAGGACCTGAAAATGGGCGGCATGGACTTCTCCATCGCCCCGTCCACCCGCAAGGCCAGCGAAGACGAACTGCTCAAGGATGCCGTGGCAGCGTTCAAGGCTCGCGCCCAATTGGCCACCGAGGCACTCGGCGGCAAGGGCTATAAAGTGGTCAGCCTGAACCTCAACAGCAGCGGCTACCCGCGCCCCTACATGCGCAGCGCACCGATGGCGATGATGGCCAAGGCCGCTGACGAAGCCGCGCCGGCACCGGATATCGAAGCCGGTACCAGCGAAGTGAGCATGAGCGCCGACGGCCTGATCGAAGTTCAGGTGCCCTGAACCCTACAAATGAATGGGCGTGGCGGCGTCAGCCGCCACGCCCATTCATTTACCCGCCCTGTAGGAGCCGGCTTGTCGGCGATCACCGGCAACGCCGGTGCCATCCCTCACCCATGTTGCATCGGCCGTGGAGGCCTCATCGCCGGCAAGTCGGCTCCTACAGTATTGTCAGACCCTTCCTACGCTCTATTCAGGAGCATCCGCCTGTCACCTAAAGTGCGAAACATGTTGAAAAATTCGCCTTTATCGCCTGCGCAAACGTTCAACATTCGGCAAAGTTATACGAATGCGACATCCATGTACGCTCGTACTACTTTTTTGACGCCAACCCTCCTGCTGAGTGTTGCATTGGGAACGGGGCCTGCATAAGTTTCCGCAGGTCGGCTCACGAGGCCACCTCTACTAAAAAATGACAACAATGAGGCCACCATGCTCAAACACGCAGTCATTCCGTTCCTGGTTGGCGCAGGCTTGCTAGCCGCCGCACCCTCCGTACTTGCAGCCTCCAACCTGGTGTTCTGCTCCGAAGGCAGCCCGGCCGGCTTCGACCCGGGGCAATACACCACCGGAACCGACTTCGACGCCTCCGCCGAAACCATCTTCAACCGCCTGACCCAGTTCGAGCGTGGCGGCACCAAGGTCATCCCGGGCCTGGCCACCAAGTGGGAAGTCTCCGACGACGGCAAGACCTACACCTTCCATCTGCGTGAAGGCGTGAAGTTCCACACCACCGAGTACTTCAAGCCCACCCGCGAGTTCGACGCCGACGACGTGCTGTTCACCTTCAACCGCATGCTCGACAAGAACCACCCGTTCCGTAAGGCCTACCCCACCGAATTCCCGTACTTCACCGACATGGGCATGGACAAGAACATTGCCCGCATCGAGAAAGTCGACCCGCACACCGTGCGCTTCACCCTCAACGAAGTGGACGCCGCGTTCATCCAGAACCTGGCCATGAGCTTCGCCTCTGTGCAGTCCGCCGAGTACGCCGACCAGTTGCTCAAGCAGGGCAAGGCCGCCGACATCAACCAGAAGCCGATCGGCACCGGCCCGTTCGTGTTCAGCAAGTACCAGAAAGACGCGCAGATCCGCTACAAGGGCAACAAGGACTACTGGCAGCCCGACGACGTGAAGATCGACAACCTGATCTTCGCCATCAGCACCGACGCCTCGGTGCGCATGCAAAAACTCAAGAAGAACGAGTGCCAGGTCACCCTGTTCCCGCGCCCGGCCGACATCGAGCCGCTGAAGAAAGACGCGAAGCTGCAAATGCCTGAACAGGCCGGCTTCAACCTGGGTTACATCGCCTACAACGTGATGGACAAGATCAAGGGCGAAAGCCAGCCCAACCCGCTGTCGCAGCTCAAGGTGCGTGAAGCCCTGGACATGGCGGTGAACAAGCAGCAGATCATCGAGTCGGTGTACCAGGGCGCCGGCCAACTGGCGGTCAACGCCATGCCGCCAACCCAATGGTCCTACGACACCACCATCAAGGACGCCAAGTACGACCCTGAAAAAGCCAAGCAGCTACTCAAGGAAGCCGGCATCAAGGAAGGCACCGAGATCACCCTGTGGGCCATGCCGGTACAACGCCCGTACAACCCCAACGCCAAGCTGATGGCTGAAATGCTGCAATCGGACTGGGCCAAGATCGGTATCAAGGCCAAGATCGTCAGCTACGAGTGGGGCGAGTACATCAAGCGCTCCAAGGGCGGCGAGCAAGGCGCCATGCTGATTGGCTGGAGCGGCGACAACGGTGACCCGGACAACTGGCTGGGCACCCTCTACGGCTGCGACGCGCTGGACGGCAACAACTTCTCCAAGTGGTGCTACAAACCCTACGACGACCTGATCAAGCAGGCCAAGGCCACCCCCGACCAGGCCAAGCGCACCGAGCTGTACAAGCAGGCGCAGCACATCCTCAAGGAGCAGGTGCCGATCACCCCGATCGCCCACTCCACCGTGTACCAGCCCATGAGCACTGCCGTGAAGGACTTCAAGATCAGCCCGTTCGGCTTGAACTCCTTCTACGGGGTCAGTGTGGCCAAGTAACGGCCACGGTCGCCCCGGCGCAAGGGTTTGCGCCGGGGCAGTCGACCGCCAGGGCGATATGTAGGGCGTTTCCCGCAGCGACATCGGAAATCTCTATCCCCCATATCAGCACCCACTAACTGGTTGCCGCTTTCTGACGCCTTTAACGTCAGGAACGCGACCTTGCAGCCGCATTTTGCCTGTCGCGGCCCGCAACGACACGGACAAAGGAACTGCCATGCGCCATACCACACTGTGCACTACCCTGATCGCCCTCGGCCTGCTGGGCCAGGCCTCGCTGAGCCAGGCCAGCAACCTGGTGTTCTGCTCCGAAGGCAGCCCGGCGGGCTTCGACACCGCCCAGTACACCTCGGCCACCGACAACGACGCCGCCGAACCCATCTACAACCGCCTGGTGGAATTCGAGCGCGGCGGCACCGCCGTGCAACCCGGCCTGGCCACCCGCTGGGAGGTGTCCGAAGACGGCCTGCGCTACACCTTCCACCTGCGCGAAGGGGTGAAGTTCCACGCCAACAAGGCCTTCAGCCCCAGCCGCGACTTCAACGCCGACGACGTGCTGTTCACCTTCAACCGCATGCTCGACAAGCAGCACCCGTTCCGCGTCGCCTACCCCACCGAGTTCCCCTACTTCGTCAGCATGGGCCTGGACAAGAACATCGCCCGCATCGAGAAAACCGGCCCGCTCACCGTAGTGTTCACCCTCAACACGGTCGACGCCGCGTTCATCCAGAACCTTGCCATGGCCTTCGCCTCGGTGTTGTCCGCCGAATACGCAGGGCACCTGCTGGCCAGCGGCAAGCCCAGCGACATCAACCAGCAGCCCATCGGCACCGGCCCGTTCGTGTTCCAGCGCTACCAGAAGGACTCGCAGATTCGCTACAAGGGCAACAAGGACTACTGGGCGCCCGAGCGGGTGAAAATCGACAACCTGGTGTTCTCGATCAACATCGACCCTTCGGTGCGTATCCAGAAACTGCGCCGCAACGAATGCCAGGTCACCCTGCACCCGCGCCCGGCCGACCTTGCCGCACTGCGCCAGGACAGCAAGCTGCAGGTGCTGCAGCAGCCCGGCTTCAACCTCGGCTACATCGCCTACAACACCCAGCACCCGCCGTTCGACCGCGTCGAAGTGCGCCAGGCCATGGACATGGCGGTGAACAAGCAGGCGATCATCCAGGCGGTTTACCAGGACTCGGGGCAGGCGGCGGTCAACGCCATGCCCCCCACCCAGTGGTCCTATGACGACAGCCTCAAGGACGCCCCGTACAACCCGGACAAGGCCAAACAGCTGCTGCAGCAGGCCGGAGTCAAGCCGGGCACCGAAGTCACCCTGTGGGCCATGCCGGTACAGCGCCCCTACAACCCCAACGCCAAGCTGATGGCCGAAATGCTCCAGGCCGACTGGAGCAAGCTCGGCTTCAAGGTACGCATCGTCAGCTACGAATGGGGCGAATACCTCAAGCGCATGAAAAGCGGCGAGCACGACATCGCCCTGATCGGCTGGACCGGCGACAACGGCGACCCGGACAACTGGCTGGGCACGCTGTACGGCTGCGACGCCATCGGCAGCAACAACTACTCGCTGTGGTGCGACCCGCAGTACGACGCGCTGGTGAAAAAAGCCAAGCAGGTCACCGACCGCGAACAACGCACCGCCCTCTACCAGCAGGCCCAGCAGCGGCTCAATCAGCAGGTGCCGATCACCCCGGTGGCGCACTCCACGGTCAACCAGCCGTTGAGCACCAAGGTTCAGGATTTCAAGGTCAGCCCGTTCGGCCGCAACGTGTTTTCCGAAGTGAGCGTCGACTGAAACTCCCATCGCGGGGCAAGCCCGCTCCCACGAGCCCGTTACAGGCTGCGTGTGAGCGGGCTTGCCCCGCGATCGAAGGCTTCCCGAATTTGCCCGGCGATCCCGCGCAAACCCTGGCAACACCCGTAGTACCGCACCACTCCCCAGGCCCACAAGGCACGGGGCATAACTAAAAGAATCAAAGGGAGCTTCAACCTTGAAACCGATGACAAAAACCGCGCTGGCCCTGGCCATTGGCGCATGCTGCACCCTCGCCCAGGCCGAAACGCAAAGCCAGGACTTCGTCCCGGTGACGCTAAAGGCCGGCAGCGAGCAGGCCGAAGCCAAAGGCTTCATCGACGGCCAGAGCCTGTCGGGCACCACCCGCAACTGGTACGCCCGCGAACGCGCCACCCGCGCGCCGCTGTGGAACTACACCAAGAGCGACGGCAGCCGCCACCCTACCCACAGCCGTGACAACTGGCTGCAGGGCACCATCCTCAACTACAGCTCGGGCTTCACCCAGGGCACCGTGGGCTTTGCCGTCGAGGCCGCCGCCTACAACGCCATCGCCCTCGAACAGGGCCGCGCCGCAGTCGCCGGCCCGAACAACCGCACCCTGACCCACAGCGACGGCGACGTGATCGGCCAGTGGAGCAAGATGGGCCTGGGCAACGTCAAGGCACGGGTGTCCAACACCACCCTGACTGTCGGCCGCCAGTCGGTGGACACCCCGATGATCGCCTATATCGGCAACCGCGCTTTGCCGTCGAGCTTCCAGGGTGCGTTCCTGCACAGCGCCGAGTTCGACAACCTGTCGTTCGACCTGGGCACCTTCGACCGCGTCTCGCCGCGTACCGAGCAGAGCCTGAGCAAATTCCGCAGCGAATACAGCGCCACGGGCGTGGAGACCGACCGCGCCAGCACCGCCGGCGTCAACTACCAGCCGCTCAAGAGCCTGACCACCAGCCTGTACGCCACCAAGGTGGACGACTTCTGGAACCAGTACTACTTCGGCGCCAACCACGTGCTGGGCGACAGCTCGGTGCTGAGCCTGACCACCGGCCTCAACTACTACAAGACCGTGGACGCCGGCAGCAAGAAGATGGGCGAGATCGACAACGACACCTACAGCCTGTCGCTCGGCCTCACCCACCAGGCCCACACCCTCAGCGCCTCGTGGCAGCAGGTCAACGGCAACGAATACTTCGACTACCTGCACGAAACCAACGGCATCTACCTGGCCAACTCGCTGCTGTCGGACTTCAACGGCCCGAACGAGAAATCCCTGCAGATCAGCTATGTGCTGAACATGGCGCCGTATGGCGTGCCGGGCCTCAAGTTCAACCTGTACAACGCCCGCGGCTGGGGCATCGACGGCACCCACTACAAGGGCACCGCCTACGACGTGCGCGGCATGGACGGCGAAACCCACTACGAGTGGGGCATCGGCACCAGCTACGCGGTACAGAGCGGCGCGCTGAAGGACACCACCGTGCGCGCCACCTACACCGCCCACCGCGCCAGCAAGGCCCAGGCCGACGGCAGCCTGGACGAGCTGCGCATCGTCACCACCATCCCCTTCAACATTCTCTGACCGTGAGTGCCAGGGCCCGCCTTGCTGCGGGCCCTGGCAGCTACGCTGGAACAATTACAGCAGGGAGGTTCCATGATTTCGCTACCGCTACGCGCCACCTTGGCGGCGATGTTGATAGGCGCGGCGTCGAACCTGGCGGCCAAGCCGCTGGTGGTGTGCACCGAGGCCAGCCCCGAGGGCTTCGACATCGTGCAGTACACCACTGCGGTTACCGCCGACGCCTCGGCCGAAACCGTCTTCAACCGCCTGGTCGACTTCAAGCCCGGCACCACCGATATCCAGCCGGCCCTGGCCGAGCGCTGGGACATCAGCCCCGACGGGCTGACCTACACCTTCCACCTGCGCGAGGGGGTGAAGTTCCACAGCACCGACTACTTCAAGCCCAGCCGCGACTTCAATGCCGACGACGTGCTGTGGAGCTTCAACCGCCAGCTGCGCCCCGACCACCCGTGGCACGACAAGACCAGCGTCGGCTACCCGTACTTCGACAGCATGGCGTTCAAGCAACTGCTCAAGTCGGTGGACAAGACCGACGCGCACACCGTGGTGATCACCCTGACCCGCCCCGAGGCGCCGTTCTTGCGTGACCTGGCCATGGCCTTCACCTCCATCTATTCGGCCGAGTACGCCGACCAGTTGCTCAAGGCCGGGAAAACCGCCGAGCTCAACAGCAAGCCGATCGGCACCGGGCCGTTCATCTTCCAGCGCTACAACAAGGACGCCCAGGTACGCTTCAAGGCCAACCCGGACTACTTCCGCGGCGCACCGCCCAGCGAAACCCTGGTGTTCGCCATCGCCACCGACAACAACGTGCGCCTGCAAAAGCTGCGCGCCAACGAGTGCCAGGTGGCGCTGTACCCAAAGCCTGACGACGTGCCGGAGATCAAGCAGGACGCAAAACTCAAGGTTGCCGAAATCGAGGCGCTGGTCACCGGCTACATCTCGATGAACACCGAGCACAAATACCTGAGCGACGTGCGCGTGCGTCGGGCGATCAACATGGCCTTCGACCGCCAGACCCACGTCGACCAGCTGTTCGGCAAGGGCAACGCGCTGGTGGCGGTAAACCCCTACCCGCCGACCATGATCGGCTACAACACCCACAACCAGAACCCGCCCCACGACCTGGCCAAGGCCCGCGCCCTGCTCAAGGAAGCCGGCGTACCGGAAGGCACGGTGATCACCCTGTTCACCCGCAACGGCGGCGGCCCGACCAACCCCAACCCGCGGCTGTCGGCTGAAATGCTGCAGGCCGACCTGGCAAAGATCGGTCTCAAGCTCGATATCCGCGTGATGGAATGGGCCGAGATGCTGCGCCGGGCGAAAAAGGGCGAGGCCGACCTGGTGTCTGCCGGCTGGGCTGGCGACAACGGCGACCCGGACAACTTCCTCACCCCCCTGCTCAGCTGCGATGCGGCAAAAACCGGGGAGAACTATTCACGCTGGTGCAACCCCAAGTTTCAGGAGCTGATCACCCGCGCCCGCGAAGTGATCGACAACGATGAACGCGCAAGGCTCTATAGCGAGGCCCTGGCGGTGTACGATGAGGACCAGCCCTGGATCAGCATGGCCCACCCGAAGATGTTCACCGCCATGCGCGAGAACGTGGAGGGTTATGTGATCAACCCGCTTACCAACAACAACTTCGCCACCACCAAGGTGAAGTAGAACAACAACGACCGCCGGCACCCCACACGGGCACCGGCGGCACCGCCGTACCACGGCTGATGAGGTAACCCCGACAATGTTGAGTTTTATTGCCCGGCGCCTGGGCCTGTTGATCCCGACCTTTTTCGGTATCACCCTGCTGACCTTCGCGCTCATACGCCTGATCCCCGGCGACCCGGTGGAAGTGATGATGGGCGAGCGCAGGGTCGACCCCGAAATGCACGCCCAGGCCA
Source organism: Pseudomonas fakonensis (assembly GCF_019139895.1). Lineage (GTDB taxonomy): Bacteria > Pseudomonadota > Gammaproteobacteria > Pseudomonadales > Pseudomonadaceae > Aquipseudomonas > Aquipseudomonas fakonensis. Next base: position 5,021,400 of record NZ_CP077076.1, read on the forward strand.
TGGAGCGCCTGGGCCTGAACAAGCCCCTGCCCGCCCAGTACCTGGACTACGTCGGCAAGCTCGCCCAAGGCGACCTGGGTGAGTCGCTGCGCACCCGCGAGAGCGTGTGGAACGAGTTCCTCACGCTGTTCCCGGCAACCCTGGAGCTGGCGTTCTGCGCGCTGCTCTTTGCCGGGGTCTTCGGCCTGCTGGCCGGGGTGATCGCCGCGCTCAAGCGCGGCTCGCTGTTCGACCACGGGGTAATGGGCATCTCGTTGGCCGGTTACTCCATGCCGATCTTCTGGTGGGGCCTGATCCTCATCATGTTCTTCTCGGTGAGCCTGGGCTGGACCCCGGTGTCCGGGCGCATCGACCTGCTTTACGACATCGAGCCGAAGACCGGCTTCATGCTCATCGACACCCTGCTCAGCGATGAAGAAGGCGCGTTCAAGGATGCGGTGATGCACCTGATCCTGCCCTCCATCGTGCTGGGCACCATCCCGCTGGCGGTGATCGCCCGCATGACCCGCTCCTCGATGCTCGAAGTGCTGCGCGAGGACTACATCCGCACCGCCCGCGCCAAGGGCCTGTCGCCGGCCCGCGTGGTGTTCGTGCACGGCCTGCGCAATGCATTGATCCCGGTGCTGACCGTATTCGGCCTGCAGGTCGGCACGCTGCTGGCCGGCGCCGTGCTCACCGAAACCATCTTTTCCTGGCCGGGCATCGGCAAATGGCTGATCGAAGCCATCGGCGCCCGTGACTACCCCGTGGTGCAGAACGGCATCCTGTTGATCGCCTGCCTGGTGATCCTGGTCAACTTCGTCGTGGATATTCTCTACGGCCTGGCCAACCCACGCATCCGTCATCAGCGCTGAGGATCAAGCCATGACTAGCCCGATTCCAAAATCCGTCACCCCGCCCGCCGCGGTCGACCACAGCCTGCTCTACCCCTCGCCGTACAAGGAGTTCTGGCAGGCCTTCGCGCGCAACAAGGGCGCGGTGGCCGGCCTTGCCTTCATGCTGCTGGTGATCTTCTGTGCCCTGTTCGCCCCGTGGGTAGCCCCCCACGACCCCAGCGAGCAGTACCGCGACTTCCTGCTCACGCCACCTGTGTGGCTTGAAGGCGGCACCTGGCAGTTCATCCTCGGTACCGACGAGCTCGGCCGCGACCTGCTCTCGCGGCTGATCCAGGGCGCGCGCCTGTCGCTGCTGATCGGCTTGTCGTCGGTGGTGATGTCGCTGATCCCCGGCATCCTGCTGGGGCTGTTCGCCGGCTTCTTCCCGCGCCTGCTGGGCCCCTCGATCATGCGCCTGATGGACGTGATGCTGGCCCTGCCCTCGCTGCTGCTGGCGGTGGCCATCGTCGCCATCCTCGGCCCAGGCCTGATCAACACCGTGATCGCCATCGCCATCGTCTCGCTGCCGTCTTACGTGCGCCTGACCCGCGCCGCGGTGATGGGCGAGCTGAACCGCGACTACGTCACCGCCGCGCGCCTGGCCGGTGCCGGCCTGCCACGGCTGATGTTCGTCACCGTGCTGCCCAACTGCATGGCACCGCTGATCGTGCAGGCCACCTTGAGCTTCTCCTCGGCGATTCTCGACGCCGCCGCCCTGGGCTTTCTCGGCCTCGGCGTACAACCGCCAACCCCTGAGTGGGGCACCATGCTGGCCTCGGCCCGCGACTACATCGAGCGCGCCTGGTGGGTGGTGAGCCTGCCCGGCCTGACCATTTTGCTCAGTGTGCTGGCAATCAACCTGATGGGCGACGGCCTGCGCGACGCGCTGGACCCGAAACTCAAGAACGCCGCCTGAGGAGACCGCCATGTCACTGTTGCAGATCAACAACCTGAACGTGCGCTTCGGCGACGCCAATGCAGTACCCGTGGTGGACGGCCTGGAGCTGTCGGTGGACGCCGGCGAGATCCTCGCCATCGTCGGCGAGTCCGGCTCGGGCAAGTCGGTCACCATGATGGCCCTGATGGGCCTGATCGACGCCCCCGGGCGCATCACCGCCGATGTGCTCAACTTCGACGGCACCGACATGCTCAAGCTCAGCGGCCGCCAGCGGCGCAAGGTGGTGGGCAAGGACATCGCCATGGTCTTCCAGGACCCGATGACCGCCCTCAACCCCAGCTACACGGTCGGCTTCCAGATCGAGGAAGTGCTGCGCCAGCACCTTGGCCTGAAGGGCAAGGCTGCGCGCCAACGTGCCCTTGAGCTACTGAAAAAGGTCGAGATCCCGGCCGCCGAAAGCCGCCTGGATGCTTACCCGCATCAGTTGTCCGGCGGCATGAGCCAGCGGGTGGCCATCGCCATGGCAATTGCCGGCGAGCCCAAGCTGCTGATTGCCGACGAACCCACCACCGCGCTGGACGTGACCATCCAGGCGCAGATCATGGAGCTTTTGGTCAACCTGCAGAAGGAGCGCAACATGGCGCTCATTCTCATCACCCACGACCTGGCCGTGGTGGCCGAAACCGCCAGGCGCGTGTGCGTGATGTACGCCGGCCAAGCGGTCGAGGTGGGGCAGGTACCGGAGCTGTTCGACGTCCCCGCCCACCCCTACAGCGAAGCGCTGCTGGCGGCCATCCCCGAGCACAGCATCGGCGCCGAGCGCCTGGCCACCCTGCCCGGCATCGTCCCCGGCCGCTACGACCGCCCGCAAGGCTGCCTGCTGTCGCCGCGTTGCCCGTACGTGCAGGACAACTGCCGGCACCAGCGCCCGGCCCTCGATCCCCAGGCCCACAGCCTGGTGCGTTGCTTCTATCCGCTCAACCAGGAGGTGGCGTGATGGCCGTCGTTCTATCAGCCCGTGAGCTGACCCGTCATTACGAAGTGTCCCGTGGCCTGTTCAAGGGCCACGCCCTGGTGCGCGCGCTGAACGGCGTGTCGTTCGAACTGGAGGCCGGCAAGACCCTGGCCGTGGTCGGCGAGTCCGGCTGCGGCAAGTCCACCCTGGCCCGCGCCCTGACGCTGATCGAAGAGCCCTCGTCCGGCTCGCTGCAAATTGCCGGGCAGGAGGTGAACGGTGCTGGCAAGGCCGAGCGCAAGCAGCTGCGCCGCGACGTGCAGATGGTGTTCCAGAGCCCCTACGCCTCGCTCAACCCGCGGCAGAAGATCGGCGATCAACTGGCCGAACCGTTGCTGATCAATACCTCGTTGAGCAAGGCCGAACGCCGCGAGAAAGTGCAGAAGATGATGGAGCAGGTGGGCCTACGCCCCGAGCACTACCAGCGCTACCCGCACATGTTCTCCGGCGGCCAGCGCCAGCGCATCGCCCTGGCCCGGGCGATGATGCTGCAACCCAAGGTGCTGGTGGCGGACGAGCCGACTTCGGCGCTGGACGTGTCGATCCAGGCCCAGGTGCTGAACCTGTTCATGGACCTGCAAAAGGAGTTCAACACCGCCTACGTGTTCATCTCGCACAACCTGGCAGTGGTGCGCCATGTGGCCGACCAGGTGCTGGTGATGTACCTGGGCCGGCCGGCGGAGATGGGGCCGAAGGAGGATATCTACGACAAGCCGCTGCACCCGTACACCCAGGCGCTGCTTTCGGCGACCCCGGCGATCCACCCGGACCCGCTGAAACCCAAGATCCGCATTGCCGGTGAACTGCCCAACCCGCTCAACCCGCCGGATGGCTGCGCGTTTCACAAGCGTTGCCCGCATGCGACAGAGCGTTGCGCCAAGGAAGTGCCGGCGTTGCGGCAGGTGAGTACCCGGCAGGTGGCTTGCCACTATGCCGAGCAGTTTCTTTAGCCTTTAGATGGCTGGGGCTGCTTCGCAGCCCTTTCCGACCGGTCCGGCGCCCCGGCAAGGCCGCTCCTACAGGGGTATGCGTTTCCCTGTAGGAGCGGCCTTGCCGGGGCGCCGGACCGGTCGGAAAGGGCCGCAAAGCGGCCCCGGGGATCTCAATGCATAAAGAACCAGATCAGGATGATCACCGGAATCGGCACCCCAATCATCCACAGCAGTATCGAGCGCATGGCGTTTCTCCTTGTTGTTTGCCTGACCCTGATCGCTGCACTGCCCATGCCATTTGTGTCAAAAAATGACACCCATGAAAATCAACGGGTTGGAAAAACCAGGCCATGCAAAACGCGGGATTGGCCTCGACCGCGCAGGGTGTTTTGCAATGCAGGGGACCTGCCAGGGCCCTATCGCCGGCAAGCCGGCTCCTACAGGGATTGCGCCTGACCTGAACGCTGCGCTCCGTTGCCCCATCTTGCCTGCGCGCCCAAGCCCAAGGCACTATCCCCCCATGACCTCGACCACCCTCCCCGACGGCCCCGGGCAAACCCCGCTCACCGCCGACACCGTCATGCGCTACCACCTGTGCTGGAAGCATCGCGACCTGGACGGGGTGATCGCGCTCTACCACCCCGAGGTGCAATACCACGACTTCTTTCAAGACCGCGTACTCGGCTTCGACGAGCTGCGCGACTACGTGCGCGCCTGCCTGCCCCATGAGGCCGGCGAGGACATCGTGCACAGCGACCGCATCCGTGTCGACGGCTGCACCGCGTTCATCCAGTACCAGGTCACGGTGCAAGGCGGCGACGGGCTGGTGGCGTTCCAGTCCAGCGAAGCCATCACGGTGAAGGACGGGCTGATCTGGCGGGTCAACGAATACGCCACCCTGGTGCGCCAGGGCGGCAAGGCCAACCAAAACAGCGGCCTGCGCCCGGCCACCAGCCGCCTGGGGCTGTCGCCGCGCCAGCTTTCGACCATGGCTCAGGACCTGGAGCACTACTTTCACAACCGCCGCCCCTACCTGGACCCGGAGCTGGACCTGCAACAGGTGGCCGACGAAAGCGGTTACAGCCGCAACCAGATCTCCTACCTGCTCAACCAGGTGCTGGGGCAAAGCTTCTACCGCTACGTCAACCAGGCGCGCCTGCAGCACCTGATGGCCAACCTGAACGACGAGCGCGTCGAGGCCACCATCGACGAGCTGGCGTTCAACGCCGGTTTCAACTCGCTGTCGGCCTTCTACAAGGCGTTCCGCGAACACACCGGGGTCACCCCCAAGGCCTACCTGAAACAGAATTCCCTGCGTGCACGCACGTAGGACAGCCAGCGCCACACTTCACTAGGATCGCCCACAGACCCAGCCGGATGTGGAGCCCGACCCGATGCAACCCCTGCGCACGATCAGCCTGTGGATGGACCAGCTCGACGAGCCGCTGTGCGCGCGCCCGGCACTGCGCCAGGACCTCGACCTCGACGTGTGCATCATCGGCGCCGGCTACACCGGCCTGTGGACCGCCTACTACCTAAAGCGCCAGGCCCCGCAGCTGAACATCGCGCTGATCGAGGCCAACATCGCAGGTTTCGGCGCCTCGGGGCGCAACGGCGGCTGGCTGATGGGCAACCTGCTGGGCGAAGACCGCCTGCTGGCCAGCCTGTCACCCCAACAACGACGGGCCAGCATCGACCTGCTGCAAGGCACCCCCGACGAAGTGCACGGCGTGCTGCAACGCGAAGGCATCGACTGCGACTACCGCAAGGGCGGCGTGCTGTATTGCGCGGCGCGCTACCCGGAGCAGGAACGCAGCCTGCGCGCCTGGCTGGACGACCTGTACCGCCAGGGCTTCAGCGAAGCCGACTACCACTGGCTGCGCCCCGAGCAGCTGGATGCACAGCTGCGCATCAGCAACCCCTATGGCGCGATCTTCAGCCCGCACACCGCCACCCTCCAGCCGGCCAAGCTGGTGCGCGGCCTGGCACGGGCGGTCGAGGCCATGGGCGTGCCAATCTACGAAAACACCCCGGCCCTCGACTGGCAGACCGGCGAGGTGCGCACGCCGCTGGCGCGCATTCGCAGCCACTGGGTGGTACCGGCCGTGGAAGGCTATGCCGCCAGCCTGCCGCCATTGGGGCGCCACCAATTGCCGGTGCAAAGCCTGCTGGTGGCCACCGAGCCGCTGCCCGACTCCACCTGGGAGCAGATCGGCCTGAGCCAGGGCCAGGCGTTCAGCGAAAACAGCCGCCAGGTCACCTACGGCCAGCGCAGCGCCGACAACCGCCTGGTATTCGGCGCCCGTGGCGGCTACCGCTTCGGCGGCCGGCTGCGGGAGAACTTCAACCTCGAAGAACACGAGATCGAGCTGCGCCGCTACCTGTTCGGCGAGCTGTTCCCGCAGCTCAAGCACGTGCGCATCACCCACTCCTGGGGCGGCAACCTCGGCATGGCCCGGCGCTTTAGCCCGCACATGCTCTGCGACCGCCAGCGCGGCATCGCCCTGGCCGGCGGCTATGGCGGCGAAGGCGTGGGCGCCACCAACCTGGGCGGGCGCACCCTGGCCGCCTTGATTCTCGGCCAGCACAACGAACTGACCGCCCAGCCCTGGGTACTCGACAACCGCCCGGTTGCGAGCCTGGCCAGCTGGCCGCCCGAGCCGGCCCGCTGGCTGGGCTACAACGCCATCATCCAGAGCTTCGTCCACGAGGACCGGACCCTCGCCAACCCCGCCAGCGCGCCCTGGAGGCGGCGCCTGGCCAGCTCGCTTGCGGACTTCATGGAAGGCTTCATGCACTGACTTCCCCTCACTACACAGGACCCACCGGTCATGCGCATCACCCAGTTCAAACACACCGACAGCGTCACGCTGGACAGCTCCAACCCCGTCGCCGTGCCCCTTGGCGAGCCGGTCGCGGTCACCTCGGTGACCTGCGTCGAGCGCAGCGACGGCGTCGAGACCGGCATCTGGGAATGCACCCCCGGGCGCTGGCGCCGGCAGATCGTGCAACAGGAGTTCTGCCACTTCATCAAGGGCCGCTGCACCTTCACCCCCGACGGTGGCGAAACCCTGTTCATAGAAGCCGGAGACGCCCTGATGCTACCGGCCAACAGCACCGGCACCTGGGACATCCAGGAAACCGTGCGCAAGACCTATGTACTGATTTTCTGATCCGCTGATCGCCTGCCTTCGATAACAACAGACAAAGCAAGGTACCCCGACATGCGCACCCTCGTTCTCGCCCCCCTGATGCTGGCCGCCAGCATCGCCAGCGCCGCCGACTCGGTGAAGATCTACAACTGGTCCAGCTACGTCGCCCCCGATACCTTGAAGAACTTCCAGCAAGCCACCGGCATAGTGCCGACCTACGACGTATACGACAGCAACGAGACCCTCGACGGCAAACTGATGACCGGTAACTCCGGCTACGACGTGGTGTTTCCCTCCAACCACTTCATGGCCCGGCAGATCCAGGGCAAGGCGCTGAAGAAGCTCGACAAGTCGCAGTTGCCCAACTGGAAGAACCTCAACCCGGTGCTGCTCAAGGCGCTGGAGGTGAACGACCCGGGCAACCAGTACGGCTTCCCCTACCTGTGGGGCAGCACCGGCATTGGCTACAACATCGACAAGGTCAAGGCAGTACTGGGCGACAACGCGCCGGTGGACTCCTGGGACCTGATCTTCAAGCCCGAGTACATGAGCAAGCTGAAAAGCTGCGGCGTGGCAGTGCTGGACAACGGCCCGGAGTTACTGCCAATCGCCCTGCACTACCTCGGTTTGCCGCACCACAGCCAGAACCCGGCCGACTACGACAAGGCCAAGGACCTGCTGATGAAGGTGCGCCCGTACATCAGCTACTTCCACTCATCCAAGTACACCGGCGACCTGGCCAACGGTGATATCTGCGTGGTGGTGGGCTTCTCAGGGGATGTGCTGCAGGCAAAGAACCGCGCTGAAGAGGCGAAGAACGGGGTGAAGGTGGGCTATTCGATACCCAGGGAAGGTGCGCCGATGTGGTTCGACATGGTGGCCATGCCGGCCGATGCGCCGAACGAGAAGGCCGGCTACGCCTACATGAACTACCTGCTGCAGCCTGAGGTGATGGCGGGCATCAGCAACTTCGTGCAGTACGCCAACGGCAACCAGGCGGCGGACGCCAAGGTGGAGCCGGCGCTGAAGGCCAACAGCATGATCTACCCGGCAGCGGAGGTGATGGACAAGCTGTATGCGCTGGAGGCGATGCCGGCGAAGATCGACCGTATCAGGACGCGGATCTGGACCAGTATCAAGGCAGGGAATTGAGCTCAGGCATTACACCCTTCCTGTAGGAGCGGCCTTGTGTCGCGATGGGCTGCGGAGCAGCCCCAAGATGTTGGCATCATGCGGATTGCCGGGGCTGCTTTGCAGCCCATCGCGACACAAGGCCGCTCCTACAGGGACCACGCAAGCCGAAAGGTCGGTGGTCTCCCATAGGATTAGATACAGCTGATATCAGTGATGCTCGCGAGTAGCGCGGAACTTCACATCCGGCCAGCGCTCTTCCATCAGCGACAGGTTGACCCGGGTCGGGGCCAGGTAGGTCAGGTGACCGCCACCGTCGATGGCCAGGTTTTCCATGGCCTTGGTCTGGAATTCCTCGAGCTTCTTCTTGTCGTCGCAGGTGATCCAGCGCGCCGACCACACGGTGATCGGCTCGTAGGCGCACTCCACCTTGTATTCTTCCTTCAAGCGGCTGGCGACCACGTCGAACTGCAGCACACCGACCGCACCCAGGATGATGTCGTTGCTGCGCTCGGGGAAGAACACCTGGGTGGCGCCTTCTTCGGCCAACTGCTGCAGGCCCTGGCGCAGTTGCTTGGATTTCAGCGGGTCCTTCAGGCGCACGCGGCGGAACAGCTCCGGGGCGAAGTGCGGAATACCGGTGAAGCCCAGCGCCTCGCCTTCGGTGAAGGTGTCGCCGATCTGGATGGTGCCGTGGTTGTGCAAACCGATGATATCGCCGGCGTAGGCCTCTTCGAGCTGCTCGCGCTCGGACGAGAAGAAGGTCAGCGCGTCGCCGATGCGCAGGTCCTTGCCGGTGCGCACGTGGCGCATCTTCATGCCCTTTTCGTACTTGCCCGAGCAAATGCGCATGAAGGCGATACGGTCACGGTGTTTCGGGTCCATGTTCGCCTGGATCTTGAACACGAAGCCTGTGAACTTTTCTTCGACCGGCTCCACGGTACGCTCGTGGGCGACCCGCGCCAGCGGGCGTGGCGCCCAGTCGACGACGGCGTCGAGCACATGGTCGACACCGAAGTTGCCAAGCGCGGTACCGAAGAACACAGGCGTGAGCTGGCCGTTGATGAACTCATCCTGGTCGAACTCGTGGCAGGCGCCCTGCACCAGTTCCAGTTGCTCGAGGAAGCGCTCGTACTCATCGCCCAAGTGCGCACGGGCTTCATCGGAGTCGAGCTTCTCGATGATCTTCGCCTCGGTACGCTCGTGGCCGTGGCCCGGGGTGTAGACGATGATGTAGTCGCCAGCCAGGTGATACACGCCCTTGAAGTCGCGGTAGCAACCGATCGGCCAGGTGATCGGCGCGGCCTTGATCTTCAGTACCGCTTCGATTTCGTCGAGCAGTTCGATCGGGTCGCGGATATCACGGTCGAGTTTGTTGATGAAGCTGACGATGGGCGTGTCGCGCAGGCGGCACACATCCATCAGGGCGATGGTACGCGGCTCTACACCCTTACCGCCGTCCAGCACCATCAGCGCCGAGTCCACCGCGGTCAGGGTGCGGTAGGTGTCTTCGGAGAAGTCTTCGTGGCCGGGGGTGTCGAGCAGGTTGATCATGTGCTCGCGGTACGGGAACTGCATCACCGAGGTGGTGATGGAGATGCCGCGCTGCTTCTCCATTTCCATCCAGTCGGAGGTGGCGTGGCGGTCGGACTTGCGCGACTTCACGGTACCCGCGACGGAGATCGCCTTGCCCATCAGCAAGAGCTTCTCGGTGATGGTGGTCTTACCGGCGTCGGGGTGGGAAATAATTGCGAAAGTGCGGCGCTTCGCGACTTCGGCGGCCTGGTTGGTCATGGGAAATCGCCTGACTGGGGATCGAAAAGGGGCAGTATCATACCCGAAGTTGGGCAATGACCAAAATCTGCTGAACCAGTGGTACCTGTTCCGGCCTCTTCGCGGGCAAGCCCGCTCCTACAGGCATCACACCTCGTTTGAAACCTGTGCAGTACCTGTGGGAGCGGGCTTGCCCGCGAAAGGGCCGGCACTGGCGAATATAAAATTCACGAACAATCGCTTTATCACGACAAAAGGCCACAACGCAGTTACTTCAACGCCTGCGTCGAATTATTTCACTTTTTTTTCTCGACAAATTTCAGCTTACCCAGTGATTAACACTGGCCAAATGCCGCATCAGATGGGAACCTTTACGCCCACGGAGACGTCCACTCCCCTGCAACCCGCTTCGGTTGGGGAATGGTTTCACCAGCATTTTCGGGCCCGACGGGGTTCGGCTCATGGCCTGATCGCAGCCAACGGTTGCCTCACGCTGCTACTCGCGAACACACCACCCGCCGCCAGCATTGGCCGGCTTCAAAGAAGTGTGCTCGCCGACAACACAAGGAGTCCGCCTGTGGCTACACGCTACGGTAAAGGGCTGTTGGGATGCGCCACCGTGCTCGTCATCCTGGCCCTGCTGATCCACTGGATCGGCACAGACACGATCGCGCGTTACCGCGACGATCTTGGGTTCTACCTGCAAGCGCACCTGGTACTGGTGCTGGCTTCGATGGCGGCGGCGCTGGCCGTGGGCATCCCCGCCGGCATTGCCCTGAGTCGACCACACCGGGTCGACAAAGCCGAGCGCTTCATGCAGTTCTTCAACGTTGGCAACACCATCCCCCCCCTGGCCGTTCTGGCCATTGCCCTGAGCATTCTGGGCATCGGCGCAGGCCCCGCGATCTTCGCGCTGTTCCTCGCCTCCCTGCTGCCCATCGTGCGCAACACCTACGAGGGCCTGAAAAACGTCCCCGCCTCGCTCAAGGAAGCCGCCACCGGCATCGGCATGACCCCGCGCCAGCAACTCTGGCAGGTGGAGCTGCCCAACGCCGTGCCGATCATCGTCGGCGGGGTGCGCGTGGCGCTGGCATTGAATGTGGGCACCGCACCCCTGGCGTTTCTGATCGGCGCCAACAGCCTGGGCAGCCTGATCTTCCCCGGCATCGCCCTGAACAACCAGCCACAGCTTTTGCTGGGCGCCGCCTGCACGGCGCTGCTGGCCTTGGTGCTGGATGCCCTGGTGAGCTTCTCCAGCAAGCGCTGGCTGGAACGCGGCCTGGCCGGATAACAAGAGGGAACCCATGAAAAAGACAATCGCCTTGCTGCTGGGCGCGGCCCTGCTATGCGCAGGTTTTGCCCAGGCAGCTGAAAAACCCCTGGTGCGCATCGGCGCTCGGGTGTTCACCGAGCAGACCGTGCTCGCCGAAATCACTGCCCAGTACCTGCGTGCCAACGGCTTCGATGTGCGCGTGACCACAGGCCTTGGCAGCAACATCGCCCGCCAGGCCCAGGAAACCGGCCAGCTCGATCTGATGTGGGAATACACCGGCGTGTCGCTGGTGTCCTACAACCACGTCGAGGAGCGCATGCCCAGCGCCGCCGCCACCTACGCCCGGGTCAAGGAACTGGATGCAAAAAAAGACCTGATCTGGCTGACCCCGTCGAAGTTCAGCAACACCTACGCCCTGGGGCTGCCGCGCGAGGTGGCCGAGGCCTACCCGCAGATCAACTCGATCAGCGACCTCAACCAGGTGCTGCGTGAGGAAAGCCAACGCAACCACCTGGTGGCGCTGGACACCGAGTTCGCCAACCGTCCGGACGGCCTGGTGGGCCTCAAGCAGATGTACGACCTGCAGGTCGGCCGGCCGAACATCCGCCAGATGGACGCAGGCCTGGTGTACACCGCCATGCACAACAACCAGGTGTTCGCAGGCCTGGTCTACACCACCGACGGGCGCCTCAGCGCGTTCAAGCTCAAGCTGCTCGAAGACGACAAGCACTACTTCCCCGACTACACCGCCGCCCCCGTGGTGCGCAAAGCGGTGCTCGACGCCAACCCGCAACTGGTCGGCCTGCTCAAGCCGCTCGCCGAACAGCTCGATGACGAGACCATGCGCCAGCTCAACGCCAAGGTCGATGTCGAACACCAGAACCCCACCGCCGTGGCCGCTGCATTTTTGCGCGAACACCCGCTGAAGGAGGTACAGCCATGAGCCTGCTCGACACCTTCGCCCACCTCGACTGGGCCCAGGTTGTGCAACTGACCTGGCAACACATCATGCTGGTGGGCATCGCCGTCAGCCTGGCGATTCTGGTCGGCGTGCCGCTGGGCATCCTGATGACCCGCTTCCCGGCCGTCGCCGGCCCCCTGCAGGCCAGCGCCACGGTGCTGCTGACCATCCCGTCGATTGCCCTGTTCGGCCTGCTGCTGCCGTTCTACAGCAAGTTCGGCCAGGGCCTTGGCCCGCTGCCGGCGATCACGGCGGTATTCCTTTATTCGCTGCTGCCGATTTTGCGCAACACCTACCTGGCCCTTACCAACGTCGAGCCCGGTATCCGTGAAGCGGCGCGCGGTATCGGCATGACCTTCGGCCAGCGCCTGCGCATGGTCGAGCTGCCCATCGCGGTGCCGGTGATCCTCGCCGGCGTGCGCACCGCCGTGGTGATGAACATCGGCGTGATGACCATCGCCGCCACCATTGGCGCCGGCGGCCTGGGCGTGCTCATTCTTACCTCCATCAGCCGCAGCGACATGTCGATGCTGCTGGTCGGCGCCGTGCTGGTGAGCCTTTTGGCCATCATCGCCGACCTGCTGCTGCAAACCCTGCAACGTGCCCTGACTCCAGAAGGACTGCGCTCATGATCGAACTGAAGAACCTCAGCAAGACCTTCAACGTCAACGGCAAGGACGTCAAAGCCGTCGACTCGGTAAGCCTGACCGTCAACGAAGGCGAAATCTGCGTGTTCCTCGGCCCCTCGGGCTGCGGCAAGAGCACCACCCTGAAGATGATCAACCGCCTGATCACCCCCACCAGCGGCCAGGTGTTCATCAACGGCGAAGACACCAGCGCACTCGATGAAGTGACCCTGCGCCGGCACATTGGCTACGTGATCCAGCAGATCGGCCTGTTCCCCAACATGACCATCGAGGAGAACATCACCGTGGTGCCGCGCCTGCTGGGCTGGGACAAGCAAAAGTGCCACGACCGCGCCCGCGAGCTGATGCACATGATCAAGCTCGAGCCCAAGCAGTACCTGCAGCGCTACCCGCGCGAGCTGTCCGGTGGCCAGCAGCAGCGCATCGGGGTGATCCGCGCCCTGGCGGCCGAGGCACCGGTGCTGCTGATGGACGAGCCGTTCGGTGCGGTCGACCCGATCAACCGCGAGATGATCCAGAACGAATTCTTCGAAATGCAGCGGGCGCTGAACAAGACCGTGATCATGGTCAGCCACGACATCGACGAGGCGATCAAGCTGGGCGACAAGATCGCCATCTTCCGCGCAGGCCGGCTGCTGCAGCTGGACCACCCGGACACCCTGCTGGCGCACCCGGTGGACGACTTCGTCAGCAATTTCGTTGGCCAGGACAGCACCCTCAAGCGCCTGCTGCTGGTGCGTGCCGAGGACGCCGCAGACAACGCGCCGTCGGTAAGCCCCGAGACGCCAGTGGCCGATGCCCTGGAACTGCTCGACGAGCACGACCGCCGCTACGTGGTGGTGACCGACGGGCAGAACAAGGCACTGGGTTATGTGCGCCGGCGTGACATGCACCGCCAGCAAGGCAGTTGCGCGGACTTCCTGCGCCCGTTCAACGCCACGGCGTCCCACGACGAGCATTTGCGCATCCTGCTGTCGCGCATGTACGAGTTCAACCGCGCGTGGTTGCCGGTGCTGGATGCCGAGCAGGTGTTCCTGGGCGAGGTGACCCAGGAATCGATTGCTGCGTACCTGAGTTCGGGGCGCTCGCGCGGGGCCAAGACCAGCATCGTGTCGCCGGCCGAGGCTGTGGCCTCCTGACCCAACGCCGGGGGCGCGTTGCGCCCCATCGCGACACAAGGCCGCTCACCACAGGTATTGCATCAGCCTCCCGGCCTGCGCATGACCTGTGGGAGCAACTGTCTTGTGCTGCCTGTTCCGGCCTCATCGCCGGCAAGCCGGCTCCTACAGGTACGGTACCAACCTGAAGCTCATGCAATCCCTGTGGTGAGCGGCCTTGTGTCGCGATGGGCCGCAAAGCGGCCCCGGCGATCTGCAATCAGAACCCTACACTGGCCTGCACATAGAAGGTCCGCGGCTCACCCACATAAATGCCGGCGTTGTTGTCGCTCGAGCGGGTGAAGTACTGCTTGTCGAACAGGTTCTTCACCCCCGCCGCCAGCTTCAGGTTGGACAACTGCGGCCCGAAGTCATAACCACCGCGGGCATGCCAGGTGACGTACCCGGGAATATCACCATACTGCCCGTCGGCACTCGGCTCGGTGATGTAGTCGCCGGTGAACGCCCCGCTGCTGGTCACCCCGGTACCCGGCGCGCGCTGCTTCGACTGGGCGTAGGCATCCAGGTTCCAGGTCCAGTGGTTGACCTGGTAACGCACCCCGGCAGTGGCCACCTGGCGCGAATAGAACGGCAGGTCGCGGCCCTTGAAGCCCGGGATGTCCCCTTCATAGGTGGCACGGGTATAGGTGTACCCGGCATTCACCGACAGCCCGCTCAGGCGCGGGTCCAGGCCGGCCAGGTCATAGCGCGCCGAAGCCTCGATGCCCTGGTGCTTGGTCGCCCCCAGGTTGGTCCAACCCACGTCGTTGCTGATGTACTGCAGCTCATCGTCGAAGTCGATGTAGAACGCCGTCAGCTCACCGGCAAAGCCGCCATCGTCATAGCGTGTGCCCACCTCGTAAGTCTTGGCTTTCTCGGGTTCCAGGCCGTTGGCGGTGCTGTCGCCATTGCCGCCCTGGCCCAGCTGGAAGTACTGCAGGCTGCCGAACGAGGTCTCGTAGTTGGCGAACAGCTTCCAGGCATCGGACAGGTGGTACATCACGCTGAGCGCCGGCAGCGGCTCGTTGCTGGTGATGCTGCGGTTCTTCTCCACCACCGGTGCACCGTTGGCGCCCAGTACCGGGCGGTCGCGCCAGTCGGTGTTGATGTGCTCGAAGCGAATGCCCGGGGTGATGGTCCAGTTGCCCACGTCGATCTTGTCGTCGATGTAGTAGGCGCTGGCCTCGGTACCGCCGCTGCGGTCCTGGAACACGTGGCCGTCGGAGCCCGGGATGGGCGTGGGCACGTTGTCCACCAGGCCCAGGCGGGTGGACTGCTCGCGCATGGCCTCTTTCAGGTAGCGGTAGCCGACACTGACCTCCTGGGTGGTGGGGCCGGCGAAGAACACCCGCGACAGGCGCGGCTCGATGGCGAAGGTGTGATAGTTGCGCGGGTATGACGACAGGGTCTTCATGTCACGGGCAGCAATGGCGCTACCACGAAAGCTGTCGGTGTAGTACGTGAGCACTTCAAGCTGGGTGGCGTCGTCCAGCTGGCGCTGCCACTTGAACGACACGTCCTTGCGCCGCCCGGCGAAGTAGTCGTAATCACGCAGCGACTGGTAGGGGCTGCTGTCGTACTGGGCCTGGGTCAGGCCGCCGGGCATGTCGGCACGGCCGTCGTAATAATGGAAGTTGAGCCAGAACTCGTCGACATCGGTGGGCGCCCAGTGGGTCTTGAGGATCACATCATCGATGTCGTTGCCGTTGTTGCTCTCGCGGTAGCCGTTGCCGTTGACCCCGGTGTACAGCAGCGCCACGCCCATGCCGTTGTCGGCGGTGCCGCCGACGAAGGCCGATTCGGTGTGCTTCCAGCCACCGTAGCGGGAAGTTTCAAGGGTGGTGCCAAGCTCTGCAGAAGCCTTCTCGGGGATGGCCCGGGTGACGAAGTTGATCACCCCGCCGACGTTCTGCGGCCCATAGCGCACGGAACCGGCCCCGCGCACCACATCGATGCTGTCGAGGTTGCCCGAAGAGATCGGCGCCATCGACAGCTGCGGCTGGCCATAGGGGGCGAACGCTGCCGGGATGCCGTCGATCAGCACCGTCGAGCGCGGCGACAGGCGCGAGGTCAGGCCGCGCACGCCGACGTTCAGCGACAGGTCGCTGCCGCCGGTGCCGTTGGAGTCCTGCACCTGCACCCCAGGGATGCCACGCAGCACGTCACGCACGTTCATCGCCCCCTGCTCGACCATCGCCTCGCGGCGCACCACGGTGCGCGCGCCGGGGTGGTTCTGCACCACGCTCTGCTGGGCATCCCCCAGCCAGTCGCCGACCACCTTCACGTCGGTCGGCGCCAGCTCCAGGCTGCCGGTAGTAAAGGTACCGGCAGGTTGCGCAGGCTTGACCACCACGGTGTCGGCAGATTGCTCGAAGGTCAGCCCGCTGCCCTGCAGCAACTGTTGCAGGGCCTGCTCCGGGGCCAGGTTGCCAGACACCGCCGGCGCCTGCTTGCCGGCCACCAACTCGGGGCTGAAGAACAGTTGCAGCTGGGTTTGCTGGCCCAGTTGCTTCAAGGCCGACGCCAGCGGCTGGGCCTGGATCTGGATGCTGTCGGCGTAGCTGTTGGCGGCTGCGGCACTGACCGCCAGGGCCAGCGCCAGGCGGCGCAGGGTATGAAGGGGCTTGTTGTTGTTCACGTCTTCGATAAATCCTGAAAGGTCGGGATAAACGCCAACCGCATGCAAATGTAAATGCTTGGCAGTTGCAGCTGGCGGGGAAGACGAACGGGCGAAAAAAAACCTGAATCTATTTTGCAATTATTTCGCTGGAGCCATCGGCGTGCTGCTTCACGGCCACCGGCAGGATGCTCGGCAAGGCACGCAACAGAGCGTCCGGGTCGTCGGTGCTGAAGGTGCTCGACAGGCGCAGGTTGGCGACCTTGCCCGGTGCCACTCGCAGTGGCTGGGCGCGGTAGCGCGACACTTCGGCCACCACTTCGCTGAGCGGGACGTTGTCGAACACCAGCTTGCCCTGGCGCCAGGCGGTCAAGGCGCCGGCATCCACGGCGTAGGCCGGGGCCACCTGGCCATGGGCGTCGATGTGCGAGCCTTGCCCTGCGCCCAGCTGCGCCAGCGACGCGCCCGCACCCTGCACCCGCACCGAGCCCTGCTCCACCGCAACGCGGGTACTGGCCGCATCCTGGCGCACATCGAAACGGGTACCGGTGACGGTCACCTGGCCCTGGGCGGTGCCGACCACGAACGGCCGGGCGCTGTCGTGGGCGACAACGAACATCGCCTCACCCTGGTTCAGTTGCACGTGGCGTTGCCCCGGCGAAAACTCGACGCTCAGGCGCGTGGCGCTGTTCAGCTCCAGGTGCGAGCCGTCGGGCAGCTCGAAGGTGCGCCGCTCGCCCATGGCGGTTTGCAGCACCGCGTGATGGTTGAGCCGCTGGTACTGCCAACCCGTCCACCCCAACCCCAAGGCCGCCAGCGCTACCCCGGCGGCCAGGGCCTGGCGCAGCACGCGGCGGCGCGGCAACTGGCGCACAGGCTCGGCGCGGCACAGGGCTTCGAGGCGTTGTCGGGGGATGAAGTCGGCAGCACGCCACAGCTCCACCAGCCGCTGGTACTCCTCACGGTGTTGCGGCGCCTGGGCCAGCCAGTGCTCCAGTTCAGCGCGCAGCGGCGCATCGCCCGGCGCGTCCTGAACCCGGGCAAACCAGGCGGCTGCCTGCTCGCCCACCGGCTGCGCAAGCTGCTGTTTCATCGATCGGGTCTCCTGACTCATCCGGCCACATCCAGATGCTCACGCAGGTGGCGGAGCGTGCGGATCATATACTTTTCGACCATGTTCTTGCTCAGGCCCATGCGCTCGGCGATCTCGGCCTGGGTCAGGCCCTCGAGCTTCTGCCAGATGAACACCTGGCGGCAGTTCAGCGGAAGCAGAGCCAACGCCCGCTCGACGCTGTCGGCCAGCTCCAGGGCGTGCACGTAGGCTTCGGGGTCGCTGCCGGCGCCTGCCCCTTCATCGAACGCCTCCAGCGCCAGGGCCTGGCGGCGGTCTTCGCGGCGATAGCCGTCCACCGCAATGTTGCGCGCGGTCTGGTGCAGGTAGGCACGCGGCTGCTCGACCTGCTCGCGCGGGTTTTCCAGCACGCGCACGAACGCATCGTGGGTGAGGTCCTCGGCCTGCTGACGACTGCGCAGCTTGCGCGTCCAGGTGCCGATCAGCTCGTGGTAGTGGTCGAAGAAGCCTTTGTGTCCAGACACGGTCAGGGTCGTCAGGGCGGCAGACAAGGGTGCGAATAGTAATGTTTCGCATCAAAACCAGCAATTCCGCCAGTCGGTAACAAAAAATTTATGCGCAGTTTCATGCACGGACGTGCCACGAAAATGTGGCCATAAATATGAACACCTCTGGCCTCTTCGCGGGTAAACCCGCTCCCACAGGAATAGCTCAGTCCCTGTGGGAGCGGGTTTACCCGCGAAGAGGCCAACACGGTCCATTCCACAATATTTAACGCCCAAGACATCCCGGGGAACATCTGCCGGTCACACGAGTCGGTTATTCAGAATGCAGGTGGCCGATCCGCGACGAACACGCCCGGATTGCCTGTTGATCTTGCTGAGTTCACGCCCTAAAGTGCGCGCCGAACGTCCATGCTGGAAACGATCCATCCGGCTCAAGTACTGACGACGAGACAGCAAGGTCACCCGCCGCCGCTTCACGGGCACGGTTGACCTTTTTGCTTTCGGCGACATGCCTTGGGAAGTAGGCGAACCAAAGTGGGGATACGGAGGACGTTCAGTTGCAGCCACTTATCTTTTCAGTTTGCCCATGGAGCCCTTGAGCATGTCGATCCAGGTCGAAGACTATTTCGCGCGTGACACCTTCCAGAAAATGAAGGCGTTCGCCGACAAGCAGGAAACCCCGTTCGTACTCATCGACACCCAGATGATCAGCCAGGCCTATGACGACCTGCGCGCCGGGTTCGAATTCGCCAAGGTGTACTACGCGGTCAAGGCCAACCCGGCGGTCGAAATCATCGACCTGCTCAAAGAGAAAGGTTCGAGCTTCGACATCGCCTCGATCTACGAGCTGGACAAGGTGATGAGCCGCGGCGTCAGCGCCGACCGCATCAGCTACGGCAACACCATCAAGAAGTCCAAGGACATCCGCTACTTCTTCGAAAAAGGCGTGCGCCTGTTCGCCACCGACTCCGAAGCCGACCTGCGCAACATCGCCAAGGCCGCCCCGGGCTCGAAAGTGTATGTGCGCATTCTGACCGAAGGCTCCACCACCGCCGACTGGCCGCTGTCGCGCAAATTCGGCTGCCAGACCGACATGGCCATGGACCTGCTGATCCTCGCCCGCGACTTGGGCCTGGTGCCCTACGGCATCTCCTTCCACGTAGGCTCGCAACAGCGCGACATCAGCGTGTGGGACGCCGCCATCGCCAAGGTGAAGGTGATCTTCGAGCGCCTGAAGGAAGAAGACGGCATCGAGCTGAAGCTGATCAACATGGGTGGCGGCTTCCCGGCCAACTACATCACCCGTACCAACAGCCTCGAAACCTACGCCGAAGAGATCATTCGCTTCCTGAAGGAAGACTTCGGTGACGACCTGCCGGAAATCATCCTCGAGCCTGGCCGTTCGCTGATTGCCAACGCCGGTATTCTGGTCAGCGAAGTGGTGCTGGTGGCGCGCAAGTCGCGTACCGCCGTGGAGCGCTGGATCTACACCGACGTGGGCAAGTTCTCCGGCCTGATCGAAACCATGGACGAAGCCATCAAGTTCCCGATCTGGACCGAGAAAAAGGGCGAAGCCGAGGAAGTGGTCATCGCCGGCCCGACCTGCGACAGCGCCGACATCATGTACGAGAACTACAAGTACGGCCTGCCGCTGAACCTGGCCATCGGCGACCGCCTGTACTGGCTGTCCACCGGTGCCTACACCACGAGTTACAGCGCCGTGGAATTCAACGGCTTCCCGCCGCTGAAAGCCTACTACCTGTAACAGCTGAAAGGACGCTTCGTTGCGAGGCGTCCTTTTTAGTCGCACCGTGGCTGTCAGGGCTGAGCTGCCCAAGTCTCGACAATCTGGACCTGGAGACTAGCCAGCTCGCCATTGGATGTGTGCATCTTGCCATGCCATCCCGTTCGAACACCGATCGGCGCTTCATGGCGCAAGCTACCGGCAGTGACATGGGACATTGCAAAACCATAGGCTGCCCCGCCCATTTCAATGACATGGCGACGCTGGAACGGCTGCCCATCCCAGCTCAAAATCCAATCGCAGGAATTACCGGCAGCAGGTGCCATGCACAACCTGCCATCACTGGCGACAGCCAAACGCCGGCCATGATGGGGCTTGCCTGGGGCCCAGCTACGAACGTCGTAGCGCTCCGGCTCGCCGCGGTTGAAACAACCGAACCAGAAACGCTCTTCAATGTGTATGTCTCTGGCGCCGTTGCAGACGCAGACATCACCACTGCGATCAATATCAAGGTCGCCATAGTAGCCACCCTTGCCCTTTGCCCCCTTGAGTTTACCTGCGGTCAGCGTGCCCGAGCCCTTGCTGGTGTCACAGGACAAGATGGCAATAAACGAAACGGCTTGGTTATAAGTACTCATGTTTGGCCTCAGATCTTGAAATGAGCCCTATCGTCACAAGCACGAGACATCTGGGTAATCTTGAAATCCTTCTCCAGGCTGAAGCCTTGCTTCACGAGCTGCAACGAAGCTCCAGCTCCTCCTGGTAGTCCGTGGCCACGCTGGCCAACAAAGAACCACCGGCAAGCAGGGTAGGTAAGCTACTGCGCAGGAAGCTGACATTGCCCTCCTGCCTGGCTCGGCCTAGCCAGGGAAGCGCCTCTTCGGTTTGCCCCCGCTCGACGAGCACCAGCGCCAGGCTGAACATGCCGCGAAAATCCCCCGCCTCGGCCGAGCGCCGATACCAGCGCACCGCCCGCGCAGGGCTTGCGGTGGTGGCAATGCTCTGCTCCAGGTAACGCCCGAGCATGTTGTGGCCCATGGCGCTGCCGCCCTGGGCGGCAATGCCCTTCCTGAAAGAAGACTTCGGTGACGACCTGCCGGAAATCATCCTCGAGCCTGGCCGTTCGCTGATCGCCAACGCCGGTATTCTGGTCAGCGAAGTGGTGCTGGTGGCGCGCAAGTCGCGTACCGCCGTTGAGCGCTGGATCTACACCGACGTGGGCAAGTTCTCCGGCCTGATCGAAACCATGGACGAAGCCATCAAGTTCCCGATCTGGACCGAGAAGAAAGGCGAAGCCGAAGAAGTGGTCATCGCCGGCCCGACCTGTGACAGCGCCGACATCATGTACGAGAACTACAAGTACGGCCTGCCACTGAACCTGGCCATCGGCGACCACCTGTACTGGCTGTCCACCGGTGCCTACACCACGAGTTACAGCGCCGTGGAATTCAACGGCTTCCCGCCGCTGAAGGCTTACTACCTGTAATCCAAGACGGGGCCGCAAGGCCCCGTTTTTGTTTGCGGTGTCCCGCCACAGCTCAAGCGTTGAACGTGCAGCGCGGCGAAGCGGCCGGCATTATTGCTCTGCGGCCTGGCCCTCTTCGCTGTCGATCAGCTCCAGCGTGAAGGTAGTCGCACCAGCGAAGCCTGGTTCCAGCAGGCGCAAAATGCCAGCCTCGTGCTCGGCAATGCTGATCGGCACTTCATGGGGAGGTTTGATGGCGAACCACTGCCAGCCACGGTCCTTCTTGCGCCGACCGCTCACCGCCACCCAGCGTGAATCCAGAGACTGCAACTTGACGTAGTACCGGTCGGGAAAGTCCGATCCCACCTCGCCATAATTGTGGATGCGTAATGCCGGGCCGGGGACGGGCAGCGACTTCGCCGACGCGGTCAGTCCGGCATGCTCGCTGCTGATGAGCTGCCGCTTATCGGCAGTACGAAACTCGAAGGCGGTCTCGCCTCCGATTGCCGGATGCTTCAGCATGCCGATGTGGAACAACTCAGGCTCGACCTGCTTGCGCATGACCTCCAGGTAGCCGTTGCGATTGAAACACACCGGCCAAACCGCGCCCCCCAATTCGCAGGTCAGGCGGCCCTGCAACCATTTCAGATGAATCGTGTCACTCATGCTCCAGCTCCCGTGACGGCCCACATGGCCGACCGCCACACTAACCACAGCACCCGAGCGGTATAACCGGGAAGCACTCCATGACACTCAAGCCGCGACTCGCGGGGCTAGCGCAGGCGACTCAATGCTGGCGCTGTTCGATCTCCTCGGCATACCGCTGCGCAAAACTCATTAACCCAGGCCCCGCGCCCTGCAGGGTGGCCAGCGCACTGCGCAGGAAGTTCAGGTTCCCCTCCTCCCGCGCCCGCTCCAGCCAGGGCGCAGCCTCGGCCACTTCGCCGCGCTCCACCAGCACCAGCGCCAGGCTGAACATGCCGCGAAAATCCCCCGCCTCGGCCGAGCGTCGATACCAGCGCACCGCGCGCGCAGGGCTTGCGGTGGTGGCAATGCCCTGCTCCAGGTAACGCCCGTACAGGTTCATCGACTTGGCATGGCCCAACTGCGCGCCCTGCTCGTAGCAGGCCAGTGCCTGGGCCTGGTTGGCCGGCACGCCGCGCCCGGTGGCCAGCAGGTTGCCGAGGTTGTACATGCCCCAGTCCAGCCCCGCATCGGCGGCGCGGGCATAGTGGATGGCCGCCTGGGCCAGGTTCACCTCACCGCCCCAGCCATGCTCCAGGCAACGCCCGAGCATGTTGTGGCCCATGGCACTGCCGCCCTGGGCGGCAATGCCGAACCAGCGCCGGGCAACCACCTCGTCGGCCTCGATACCCAGCCCGTCGAGCAGTATCTGCCCCAGCAGCAACTGCGCCTCCACCACCCCTTGCCCGGCAGCGGCCAGAATCGCCTGGGCCGCCTGGCCCGGGCTGTGCTCGAGCATGGCCTTGAGGCCCGCCACATCCACCAGCTCTTCACGGCGCAATTGGTACGACATGCTCAAACCTCAGCCCAGCGGCGCAGCAGGTTGTGGTAGGTGCCGGTCAGTTGCAGCAGCGACGGGTGCTCGGGCACATCGGCGGTGAGCTGGCGAATGGCATTGTCCATCTCGAACAGCAAGGTGCGCTGGCCATCGTCGCGCACCAGGCTCTGGGTCCAGAAGAACGCCGCGTAGCGCGCACCGCGGGTGACCGGGTTGACCTTGTGCAGGCTGGTGCCGGGGTACAGCACCAGGTCGCCGGCAGCCAGCTTGACCTGCTGCACGCCGTAGGTGTCCTGGATCACCAGCTCGCCACCGTCGTAGCTGGCCGGGTCGCTCAAGAACAGGGTCGAGGACAGGTCGGTGCGTACCCGCTCCGGGCTGCCTTTGGGCTGGCGCAGGGCGTTGTCGATATGAAAATCGAAACTGCCGCCTTCGCGGTAGCAGTTGACCAGCGGCGGGTAGACCTTGTGCGGCAGCGCCGCCGACATGAACAGCGGGTTGCGCCACAGGCGGTCGATCAGTGCGCTGCCCAGCTCCTTGGCCAGGGCATGGCCTTCAGGCAGTTGCAGGTTGTGCTTGGCCTTGGCCGACTGGTAACCGGCAGTCACCTTGCCATCGGCCCAGTCCGCCTGCTCCAGCACCTCGCGGATACGGCTGATTTCGTCAGCGTCGAACAGCCCGGGAATGTGCAGCAGCATGGCGGTGATACCTGGAGCCTAAGGGGGGTCAATGATATTGATTCCCTTTTACGCGATACAAGCCCCTTCATCGGTTGACTGTCCCAGTCGTTACGCCCGTGGGAGCGGGCTTGCCCCGCGATCAGGGCCCAACACAACCTTGTTAAATTCATGAAACACAAGGTGTAAAGAATGTAAATTCTTAACGAATGGTAACGCTTCTCAATTGTTACTTACATTCGCTTACATTAGCATCCGCGGCCTTCACTACCTTGGGGAAGGTCAAAAACAATGCGCCACGTGCCAAACGCCGTCAGTTCACCACGCCTGCTCGCCTCTGCCATCGGCATGGCGATCACTGCCACTTCCGCCTACGCCGCAGACCCTGCCGCCAGCTCCGCCATCACCCTGGACGCCACCAGCGTCAACGGCAAGGCCGAGCAGGCCAGCACCGACTACAAGGTCGAAAAGGCGTCGTCGCAGAAGTACACCGCGCCACTAGTGGACACCCCGCGTTCGGTCACCGTGATCCCGCAGCAGGTGATCAAGGACACCAACGCCCTGAACCTGCAGGACGCCCTGCGCACCGTGCCGGGCATCACCTTCGGCGCCGGTGAAGGCGGCAACCCCCAGGGCGACCGCCCGTTCATCCGCGGCTTCGATGCCCAGGGCGATACCTACCTGGACGGGGTGCGCGACACTGGCGCGCAAACCCGCGAAATCTTCGCCATCGAGTCGGTGGAAGTGGCCAAGGGCCCGAACTCGGCCATCGGTGGCCGTGGCGCCGCCGGCGGCACCATCAACCTGGTGAGCAAGCGCGCCCACCTGGGCAACTCGCTGGACGGCGCCTGGACCTGGGGCAGCGACCAGACCCAGCGCTACACCTTCGATGGCAACTACCAGTTCAGCGACAGCGTGGCCGGGCGCCTGAACTTGATGACCCACGAAAGCAACGTGGCCGGGCGCGACAAGGTCAACTACGACCGCTGGGGCATCGCCCCGTCGCTGGCCTTCGGCCTGGGCACGCCGACCCGCGTCAACCTCGACTACTACCACCTCGAAAGCGACGACCTGCCGGACTCGGGCATTCCCTACAGCATCCCCACGGCAGGCAGTGCCGCGCGCACCTCGGCGCACCCAAGCAAGCCGGACGACGGCGGTGACAGCAGCAACTTCTACGGCCTGACCAACCGAGACTTCCGCAAGAGCCGGGTGGACATCGCCACCTTCGCCATCGAGCACGACCTGACTGACGCGCTGACCATCAAGAACACCCTGCGCCATGGCAACAGCATGCAGGACTACATCCTCACCCAGCCCGACGACAGCCAGGGCAACGTCAACCGAGGCAGCGTCTGGCGCCGGGCCAATACCCGGGTCGGCAATACCGCCACCACCACCAACCAGACCGACCTGTTTGGCGAGTTCTACCTGGGCGGGCTGAAGAACAGCTTCTCCACCGGCGTAGAGTTCAGCCGCGAGGAGTCCCAACGCAGCACCTACGACGTCAGCACCCTGGCCGGCACCAGCAAGGTCGGCAACCTGAACGTGTGTAACGGCATCGGCGCACCGTACAACTGCACCTCGCTGGGCAACCCGACCCCGGACGACCCGTGGAGCGGCGCGATCTCGCGCAACTATGCCGGTACCAAAACCCGCAGCAATACCGCTGCCATCTATGTCTTCGACACCCTCGAGCTGACCCCGCAGTGGCTGCTGAACATGGGCCTGCGCTACGACCACTTCGATACCGAGTACCGCGGCTACAACGCCAACGGTTCCACCGTGGTCAACAGCAAAGGTGTCGCCTCCAAGGGCGAGGACACCAGCGAGTTCGTCACCGGCCAGCTGGGCCTGGTGTGGAAACCGGCCGACAACGGCAGCATCTATGTGTCCTACGCCACCTCCGCCACCCCGCCGGGTGCTTCGCTCGGTGAAGGTATGGAAGGCAACCCGCTGGGTAACAGCACCGACCGCAGCGGCAACCTGCTGAGCAGCGACATGGAGCCGGAACAAACCACCAACTACGAAATCGGCACCAAGTGGGACCTGCTCGACGAACGCCTGTCGCTGACCGCAGCGCTGTTCCGCACCGAGAAGGAAAACGCCCGGGTACAGGTGAATACCACCACCTACGAGAACGTTGGCGAAACCCGCGTGCAGGGCATCGAGCTGTCGGCCAGCGGCAAGATCACCGAGAAATGGCAGGTGTTCGCCGGCTACACCTACATGCAGGCCCGCCAGATCGACGGTGGCGCGCTGGGCAAGGTCAACGACGGCAACCAGCTGCCGAACACGCCGAACAACAGTGCCAGCCTGTGGACCACCTACCAGGTCACACCGAAGTTCACTGTCGGGGGTGGCGCCTTCTACATGGACGACGTGTTTGGCAACGTGGCCAACACCACCATGGTCGACAGTTACGTGCGCTACGACGCCATGGCCGCCTACAAGCTGACCAAGAACATCGACCTGCAGTTGAACGTGCAGAACCTGACCGACAAGGTGTACTACGACAAGGCGTTCTCCACCCACTTCGCCAACCAGGCGGCCGGGCGTACGGCGCTGCTGACCACCAGCGTGCATTTCTGATGCAGCAGGCCGAACCTGTACCGGCCCTTTCGCGGGAAAGCCCGCTCGCACAGGCCTGAAACCTGTGCGGTCCCTGTGGGAACGGGCTTGCCCGCGAAGAAGCCGGCACAGGATGGCCTGAACTTGCAGCCCTGCGCCCCGTTCATTACTGAACGGGGCGTTCGCGTATCAAGGCATAATGCACGCCGCGCAACAGACGGCGGCAATACAAGGTGAGAGACGTGGTGAAGAAGACGCTGTTCCAGCTGCACTGGTTCTTTGGCATTACCGCAGGCCTGGTGCTGGCCTTGATGGGCATCACCGGGGCACTGTACTCGTTCCAGGAAGAACTGCTGCGCGCATTCAACGCCGATGTGCTCAAGGTCGAGGTACGCGCCGAAGGCGTGCTGCCGCCGGCCGAACTGGTACAGCGGGTCGAAGCCGCGCAGGGCGAGAAGGTCGCGATGCTGTGGGTGGACGTGCGCGAAGGCAATGCCGCGCGGATCTTCTTCACCCCGCCACCCGGCGAGCGCCGCGGCACCCTGCGCTACGCCGACCCGTACACTGGCGAGCTCAAGGGCGAAGCCGCGGGGCAAGGCTTCTTCAACCTGATGCTCAACCTGCACCGCTTCCTGGCCATGGGCGACACCGGCCGGCAGATCACCGGCGCCTGCACCTTGATGCTGATCTTCTTCTGCCTGTCTGGCCTGTACCTGCGCTGGCCGCGCAAGGCGCTGAACTGGCGTACCTGGCTGACCCTGGACTGGGCCAAGAAGGGCCGCGCCTTCAACTGGGACCTGCACGCGGTGTTCGGTACCTGGTGCCTGGTGTTCTACCTGCTGTTCGCCCTGACCGGGCTGTTCTGGTCCTACGAGTGGTACCGCGCGGGGTTGAACAAGTTGCTGGCCGACCCGCCTGCCGCAGGCGAGCAAAAGCGCGGCGAAGGCCGTGGCCGCCACGGCCCGCCCAAAGTCGACAACAACGCGCCGGCGCTGGTGGTCGACTACGACGCCATCTGGGCCAGCCTCAAACAGGCCGCAGGCCCTGGCCTGGCCATGTACAACCTGCGCCTGCCACCAGCCGGCGGGCAGCCGGCCAACCTGTTCTACCTGCAGGCAGACGCCGCGCACCCGCGCGCCTTCAACACCCTGGTGCTGGACCCGGCCACAGGCCAGGTGAAAAACCACGACCGCTACCTCGACAAGTCCTTCAAGGCGCAGCTGCTGCAAAGCGTCTACGCCCTGCACGTGGGCGAGTACTTCGGCCTGCCGGGGCGGATCATCGTCACCGCTGCCAGCCTGACCATGCCGCTGTTCTTCGTCACCGGCTGGCTGCTGTACCTCGACCGCCGGCGCAAGAAGCGCCAGGTGCGCGCTGCCCGTGGCGCGGTGGGTGCTGCCGGCAAGGCGGGCGACAGCTGGCTGGTGGGTTTTGCCAGCCAGAGCGGCCTGGCCGAACAGCTGGCCTGGCAGAGCGCCGGCCAGTTGCAGGCCGCAGGCTACCCGGTGCAGGTGCGCCCGCTGGCTGAACTGGGCGAGCCCGAGCTGCGCCAGGCCAACCGCGCGCTGTTCGTGGTCAGCACCTTTGGGGATGGCGAGGCGCCGGACAGCGCCCGCGGCTTCGAGCGCAAGGTCATCGGCCAGCCCTGGGCGCTGCAGCACCTGGATTACGCCCTGCTGGCCCTGGGCGACCGCCAGTACCCGCACTTCTGCGGCTTCGCCCGGCGCCTGCAGGCCTGGCTGGCCGAGCGCGGTGCCAGCAGCGCGTTCAGCCCGGTAGAAGTGGACAACGCCGACCCGGCCGCACTGCAACTGTGGCAGCAGGAACTGGCACAACTGACCGGCACCCAGCCGGTCGCCGCCTGGCAGCCGCCAAGCTTCGGCAACTGGACCCTGGCCAGCCGCGAGCTGCTCAACCCGGGCAGCCAGGGCCAGCCGGTGTACCTGCTGGGCCTGCGTGCGCAGGAGCCCGCCAGCTGGGAAGCCGGTGACCTGGTGGAGATCCTGCCGCTCAACGGCCAGCCGCGCATCGACGCCTTCCTGCACGGCATGGCGCTGGACGCTGCGGCCCAGGTGCAGGTCGACGGCCTGGGCGAAACCCTCGGCCAGGCCCTGGCCGGCCGCCAGCTGCCGACCCGCCGCGACCACCTGATCGGCTTGCATCCGCAGGCGCTGGTGGATGCGCTGGTACCTATCGGCAGCCGCGAATACTCGATCGCCTCGATTGCCAGCGACGGCGTGCTGGAGCTGATCGTGCGCCAGGAGCGTCACCCCGACGGGCACCTGGGGCTGGGCTCGGGCTGGCTGACCGAGTACCTGCCTGTACAAGGCTGCGTCAGCCTGCGCCTGCGCCGCAACAGCGGCTTCCACCTGCCTGAAGGCGATGCGCCGCTGGTGCTGATCGGCAACGGCACCGGCCTTGCAGGGCTGCGCAGCCTGCTCAAGGCGCGTATCGCGGCTGGCGAACAGCGCAACTGGCTGCTGTTCGGCGAGCGCAACCGCGCCCACGACCTGCTGTGCGCTGCGCAGCTTGAGGGCTGGCTGGCCAAGGGCGAGCTGGCGCGGCTGGACCTGGCGTTCTCGCGCGACCAGGCCGAGAAGGTTTATGTGCAGGATGTACTGCTGCAACAGGCTGGCGAGCTCAAGCGCTGGGTCGAGGACGGTGCCTGCATTTATGTGTGCGGCAGCCTGCATGGCATGGCGGCCGGGGTGGATGCGGCGTTGCAGGGCATGCTGGGGCAGGCGCAGGTACAGCAGCTGATCGAGGATGGGCGCTATCGGCGGGATGTGTATTGATTTGAAATTGATGTAAGCAGGGCGGGCCCTTTCGCGGGGCAAGCCCGCTCCTACAAGGACGCGCTGCAACCTGTAGGAGCGGGCTTGCCCCGCGAAGAGGCCAGGCCTGTTCTAGTGCAGCTCGAAGGTATCGGCGTCCAGGTTGGCCGGGAAGCGGGTGCGGTAGGCGGCCAGTTCCGCCGCTCGCAACTCCACGGTGAACACCCCGTCGGCCTCGCCTGCACTCAGCAGGCTCTCGCCCTGGAAGTCCAGCACCTGGCTGTCGCCGGAATAGGCAAAGCCCTTGCCATCGGTACCCACCCGGTTCACCGCCGCCACGAAGCACAGGTTCTCGATGCCGCGTGCCGGCAGCAGGCGGTTCCAGTGCAGGCGGCGCGCTGCCGGCCAGTTGGCGGTGTACAGCAAAAGGTCGGTGTCCTGGGCGTCGCGGCTCCACACCGGGAAGCGCAGGTCGTAGCAGATCAGCGGGCGAATGCGCCACCCCTTGAGCTCGAACTGCACCTGGCGCTCGCCGGGGGTGTAGTGCTTGTGCTCGCCGGCCATGCGGAACAGGTGGCGCTTGTCGTAGTGCAGTATCTCGCCATCCGGGCGTGCCCACAGCAGGCGGTTGCGGTGGCTGCCGTCAGCAGCCTGAATGATCACGCTGCCGGTAATCACCGCCCCGGCTTTCTTCGCCTGGGCCTTGAGCCACTTGTAGGTGGGGCCGTTTTCCGGCTCGGCGAGGGCTTCGGACTCCATCGAAAAACCGGTGGTGAACATCTCCGGCAGAATCACCAGGTCGACCGCGCCTGCCTGGGCAATCAGCTCCTCGAAGTGGGCGTAGTTGGCCTCGCGGTCCTGCCAGGCCAGGGTGGTCTGCACCAAGGCCACTTTCAGGTTGGGCAGTGCACTCAGATCGCGCATAGTCGTTCCGCTGCCTGACGCAGCGTCTCCTCACGTTTGGCAAAGCACAGGCGCACCAGGCGTTGCTCGGGGATGGGTTGCTGGTAGAACACCGACACCGGGATGCTCGCCACGCCGTGTTCGCGGGTGAGCCACTGGGCCATGTCGACATCGTTCAGGTCCGGGCGGATCTGCGCGTAATCCACCAACTGGAAGTAGGTACCCGGGGTGCGGGTGAAGCTGAACCGCGAGCCCTGCAGCAGGTCGCAGAACAGGTCGCGCTTGGCCTGGTAGAAGCCCGGGAGCTCATCGATGTGCTCAGGGTGTTCGGCCATGAAGTCGGCCAGGGCGCACTGCAGCGGCGTGACGCCGCAGAAGTTGACGTACTGGTGCACCTTGCGCAGCTCGGCACTCAGGGCCGGCGGGGCGATCACGTAGCCGGTCTTCCAGCCGGTGACGTGGTAGGTCTTGCCGAACGAGCTGATGACGAAGGCACGCGAATACAGCTGTTCATGGGCAAGCACGCTGGCATGGCCCACGCCGTCGTAGATCAGGTGCTCGTACACCTCGTCGCTGACCAGGTAGATGTCGCGCCCGGCAATCAGGGCCGCCAACTGGTCGAGGTCCTGCCGGCTGATCAGCGCACCGCTTGGGTTGTGCGGCGAGTTGAGGATGACCATGCGCGTGCGCGGGCTCAAGGCATCGCTGAAACGCTGCCAGTCAATGCTGAAGCTGCCGCCTGCCAGCGGCACGTGCACGCAGCGACCACCGGCCAGTTGTACCGAGGGTTCGTAGCTGTCGTAGCAAGGGTCGAAGACGATCACCTCGTCACCGGCCTGGATCACCGCCTGGATAGCGCAGAAGATCGCCTCGGTGGCACCGGGGGTGATGGTCACTTCCTGGTCGGCATCCACGTTCACCCCGTACGACCGGGCGACCTTGGCCGCTACCTGCTGGCGCAGGGCCGGCAGGCCGGTCATCGGCGCGTACTGGTTGTGCCCGGCAGCCACATGCCGGCCAACGGCATCGAGCAGGGCCTGGGGGCCGTTGAAATCGGGGAAGCCTTGGGAGAGGTTGAGCGCGCCGGTCTGGACGGCCAGCTGCGACATGGTGGTAAAGATGGTCGTGCCGACGTTCGGCAGTTTGCTGCGGATCATGGGGCCCTCTTTCCTGGGGTTTGTCCGGCACGGGGAGTGAGTCCGAGCATAGCGGATCGAGCAGTCAGGAAAAAGGTTGAAACAATAGGGGGATTGCGTTGGATCAAAGGGCCTCATCGCCGGCAAGCCGGCTCCTACAGGTTTGGCGCATTCCCTGTAGGAGCCGGCTTGACGGCGATAGGGCCATCAGCCCCCGTCGAGTATCAGCGCTTGTCGCGGCGCTTCTTCTCGGCCTTTTTGTGGTGCGACATCAGGCGGCGTTTCTTGTTGACCTGGCGGTCGGTGAGGGTGTTTTTCTTGCCCTCGAACGGGTTGTCGCCACCCTTGTACTCGATGCGGATCGGCGTACCCACCAGCTTCAGCACGCGGCGGTAGGTGTTCTCGAGGTAGCGCGAGTAGGAGTTGGGGATCTTGTCGGTCTGGTTACCGTGGATCACGATCAGCGGCGGGTTGGCACCACCCAGGTGGGCATAACGCAGCTTGATCCGGCGGCCATTCACCAGCGGCGGCTGGTGCACGGTGATGGCGTCTTCGAGAATCTGCGTCAGGCGGCTGGTCGGCCAGCGGGTGACCGCCGACTTGAACGCGGCCTGCACCGACTTGTACAGGTTGCCCACGCCGGTGCCGTGCAGCGCCGAAATGAAGTGAATGTCGGCGAAGTCTACGAAGAACAGCCGGCGCTCCAGCTCGGTCTTCACGTAGTCACGCTCGCCCGGCTCCATGCCGTCCCACTTGTTCAGGGCGATGACCACGGCGCGGCCAGCGTCCAGGGCGAAGCCCAGCAGGTTGAGGTCGTGGTCGACCACGCCTTCGCGGGCGTCCATGACGAAGATCACCACGTTGGCGTCCTTGATCGCCTGCAGGGTCTTCACCACCGAGAACTTCTCGACCTCTTCGTGGATCTTGCCGCGCTTGCGCACCCCGGCGGTGTCGATGAAGGTGTACTTGTCACCATCACGCTCGAACGGGATGTAGATACTGTCGCGGGTGGTGCCCGGCTGGTCGTACACCACCACGCGCTCTTCGCCGAGCATGCGGTTGACCAGGGTCGACTTGCCCACGTTGGGGCGGCCGATGATGGCGATCTTGATGCCGTCCTTCTCGCTCGGGCCGGGGATGCGCGTGGCTTCCTCGCCTTCGGCGACGTTCTCGTCGAGGGCTTCGTCCTCGGGATCACGCGGGATGTGGCCGAGCAACGACTCCATCAGCGCGTTGATGCCGCGCCCCTGCGAGCCGGCCACCGGGATGGCGTTGCCCATGCCCAGCGGCGAGAACTCGGCGCGGGCGATGTCCGGGTCGATGTTGTCGATCTTGTTGGCGACCAGGATCGCCTCTTTGTTGCGCTTGCGCAGGTGGTCGGCAATCATCTGGTCGGCGGCGGTCATGCCGGCGCGGGCATCGACCAGGAACAGGACATAGTCGGCCTCTTCGATGGCCATCAGCGACTGTTCGGCCATTTTCTCGTCCATGCCCACTTCGTCGCCGGTGATACCACCGGTGTCGATGAGGATGTACGAACGGCCCTGCCAGCTGGCATCGCCGTACTGGCGGTCACGGGTCAGGCCGGACAGGTCACCGACGATGGCATCGCGGGTCTTGGTCAGGCGGTTGAACATGGTGGATTTGCCGACATTGGGCCGGCCCACCAGGGCGATTACGGGAACCATGCGGTCTCCACTCTTGAATTCTTGAAAATGCAAAGGCCGCTGCAAAGGCAGCGGCCGGTATTCGGGCGGTGCATCGTGCACCGCAGCCCGGGGCCGGTCAGAGCCCCAAGCTTAGCTTCAGCGGATGGTCAGTGCCTCGAGCTTGCCGCTGTTGCCGAAGACGTAGATGGTGTCGCCGACCACAAGTGGGCGGGCGCGCAGGCCATCGCTGTCGATACGCTCACGGCCGACGAAGCGGCCATCGACCTGGCTCAGCAGGTGCAGGTAACCCTCGAAGTCACCGACCGCCACGTAGCTGGAGAACACTTCCGGTGCCGACAGCTGGCGGCGAGCCATGCTGTCGTTGCTCCACAGGGCGCTGGAGGAGCGCTCGTCGATACCCTCGACGGTGCCCGATGCCTCGCTCACGTAGACGTTGCCGAAGCCCTGGGCGACACCCACGTAGCTGGAGGCATCGCGCTGCCACATCACGCGGCCGCTTTCCAGGTCCAGGCCAGCAACGCGGCCCTGATAGGTGCTGACATAAAGGGTGCCACCAGCCAGCAGCAGGCCGCCGTCGATGTCCACCACGCGGTCCAGTTCCGAACGGCCCTGCGGGATGGCCACGCGGCTCTCCCACACCGGCACGCCGTTGCTGATGTCCACCGCCACCACCTTGCCGGTGGACAGGCCGGCGACGGCCAGGCGGTTGGTGACGATCGGCGCACCGGTGCCACGCAGGGTCAGTACCGCGGGGGTGCTTTCGTAGATCCAGCGACGGTCACCGGTGGTGGCGTCGAGGCCGATCAGGCGGTCGTCCTGGGTTTGTACCACCACCACGTCGCCGTTGTTGGCAGGTGGTGCCAGTACTTCGCTGGTAACGCGCGAACGCCAGCGCTCTTCGCCGGTGCTCGAGTCCAGGGCAACGACTTCACCCTTGAGGGTGCCCAGCATGACCAGGCCGTAGCCCACGCCTACGGCGCCGGAAACCGGCAGTTCGAGGTCCTTCTTCCAGACCACGTCGCCGTTCAGGCGGTCGAGGGCGAACACCTTGCCGTTGACGTCGGCTGCGTAGATGCGGTCGTTCTCGATGGCCGGTACCAGGGTGTTGTAGGTTTCACCCTGGCCGTCACCGATCGAACGGCTCCACTGCTTCTTCAGCACCACTTCTTCGGTGAACTTGGTCAGTTCGGCCGGGGGCAGTTCCTTCTTGCTGTTGCTGCTGCAACCTGCGGCCAGTACGGCGAGGGTGAGCACAGCTGCTGTTTTCCAACCCTTCACGTCAGGCGTCCCCTTTGGCCAGGTCATCCAGCTTCAGTTGCAGGCCACCGACCGCGGCGTCGTCAGACAGCGCGGCCTTGGCTTTTTCGTAGGCACCGTGCGCGTCGTCGGCACGGCCCAGTTGTACCAGCAGGTCGCCCTTGAGCTCTTCGCGGCTGGCCTGGAACGCCTTGTCGGTGTCGCCGTCGAGCAGCTTGAGCGCCTCTTCGGCCTTGTCCTGGGCCGCGAGCACGCGGGCCAGGCGCTGGCGCGAGATCTCGCCCAGGGTGGCGTCGGCCGGCTTGTCCAGCACGGCTTTGAGTTCAGCAGCGGCGTCGTCCAGCTTGCCGCTGTCGACCGCCACCTTAGCCACGAACAGGCTGCCGTACTGGGCATAGGCGGTACCGCCGAACTCGCTCTTGAGCTTGCCGGACAGCTCGGCAACCTTGCCGGCGTCTGGCTGGCCGTCCGGGGTTAGCGAGGTTTCCAGCAGGGCCTGGTACAGCGCCGAAGCGCCCTGGGACTGGTTGGCCTGGTACTTGTGCCAGGTCTGCCAGCCCATCACCACCACGCCGGCCAGCAAGGCACCGGTCAGCAGCGGCTTGCCGTTGCGGTTCCACCAGTCCTTGACGCCTGCCAGATCATCATCATCGGTACTCGACACCCCAATACTCCTTTTCGCCTATTCGTTGTTGAACCGCGTTACGCCTGGGCGATCGCGGTTTCCAGGTGCTCGGCAAGAGCATCCCAGGCAATGTTCTGTTGTTCGCCCTGGCCACGCAGGGGCTTGACACCGACTTGCTGCTTGGCGAGCTCGTCGTCGCCGAGGATCAACGCAAACAGCGCGCCGCTCTTGTCGGCCTTCTTGAACTGGTTCTTGAAGTTGCCGCCGCCGGCGTTGACCGCCAGGCGCAGCTTCGGCAGGCGGTCACGCAGCTGCTCGCTGAGTTTCAGGCCAGCCAGCTCGGCCTGTTCGCCAAAGGCGCACAGGTAAACGTCGAGGGTACGGCTGATCGACTCGGGCACCTTGCCCAGGGTTTCGATCAGCAGCAGCAGGCGCTCGATACCCATGGCAAAGCCAACGCCAGTGGTCGGCTTGCCGCCCATCTGCTCGACCAGGCCATCGTAGCGGCCACCGGCGCACACTGTGCCCTGGGCACCGAGCTTGTCGGTGACCCACTCGAACACGGTCTTGCTGTAGTAATCCAGGCCGCGCACCAGCTTGGTGTTGATCACGAACGGGATACCGGCTGCGTCAAGGCGAGCCTTCACGCCCTCGAAGTGCACGCGGGACTCTTCGTCCAGGTACTCTTCGAGCTTGGGCGCGCCCACCAGGGCGGCCTGGGTGCCTTCGTTCTTGCTGTCGAGAATGCGCAGCGGGTTGCTTTGCAGGCGGCGCTTGCTGTCTTCGTCCAGCTGGTCGATGCGCTGGGAGAGGAACTCGACCAGTGCATCGCGGTAGCGCGCGCGCGCTTCGCTGGTACCCAGGCTGTTGAGCTCCAGGGTTACCGCGTCCTGGATGCCCAGCAACGCCCACAGGCGCCAGGTGAGCATGATCAGCTCGGCATCGATATCGGGGCCGGCCAGGTTGAACACCTCGACACCGATCTGGTGGAACTGGCGGTAGCGCCCCAGCTGCGGGCGTTCGTGGCGGAACATCGGGCCCACGTACCAGAGCTTCTGCACCTGGCCATTGCCGATGATGCCGTGCTCGAGCACAGCGCGCACGCAAGCTGCGGTGCCTTCCGGGCGCAAGGTCAACGAGTCCTTGTTGTCCTGGAAGGTGTACATCTCTTTTTCGACGATGTCGGTGACTTCACCGATGGAGCGCTTGAACAGCTCGGTGAACTCGACGATCGGCGTGCGGATCTGGCTGTAGCCGTAGCTGTCCAGCAGGCCGGCCACGGTGCCCTCGAAGTAGCGCCACAGTGGCGACTGGTCGGGCAGGATGTCGTTCATGCCACGGATGGCTTGCAGCGATTTGCTCACGAATAGTCCTTACGAATCTGTGTCAGCCGCGGGCGATCAGCGCCGCGTCGGCCTCGGCCTTTTCGGCCGCTTTCTGGCGAATGAGCTTTTCCAGCTCGTCCACCAGGTTGTCGTTGTTCAGTTTTTGCGCAGGCTTGCCATCGATGTACACCAGGTTCGGCGTACCGCCGGTGAGGCCGACGTGCGATTCCTTGGCTTCACCCGGGCCGTTGACCACGCAGCCGATCACTGCCACGTCCAGCGGTACCAGCAGGTCTTCGAGGCGCCCTTCCAGGTCGTTCATGGTCTTGACCACATCGAAGTTCTGCCGCGAGCAGCTCGGGCAGGCGATGAAGTTGATACCACGCGAGCGCAGGCGCAGCGACTTGAGGATGTCGTAGCCGACCTTCACTTCCTCGACCGGGTCTGCCGCCAGGGAAATGCGGATGGTGTCACCGATGCCTTCGGCCAGCAGCATACCGAGGCCGACGGCGGATTTCACCGTCCCCGAACGCAGGCCACCGGCTTCGGTGATGCCAAGGTGCAGCGGCTGGATGATCTGCTTGGCCAGCAGGCGGTAGGCTTCGACGGCCATGAACACGTCGGAGGCCTTGACGCTGACCTTGAAGTCCTGGAAGTCCAGGCGGTCGAGGTGCTCGACATGGCGCAGGGCAGATTCCACCAGCGCGGCGGGGGTTGGCTCGCCGTACTTCTTCTGCAGGTCCTTTTCCAGCGAGCCTGCGTTGACGCCGATGCGGATCGGGATGCCACGGTCGCGGGCAGCGTCTACCACCGCGCGAACCCGGTCTTCTCGGCCGATGTTGCCGGGGTTGATGCGCAGGCAGTCGACGCCAAGCTCGGCCACGCGCAGGGCGATCTTGTAGTCGAAGTGGATGTCGGCGACCAGCGGCACGCTGACCAGCTGCTTGATTTTGCCGAAGGCTTCGGCGGCGTCCATGTCCGGTACCGAGACGCGGACGATGTCGACGCCGGCATCCACCAGGCGCTGGATCTGCCCGACGGTGGCCATGACGTCGTTGGTATCGGTGTTGGTCATGCTCTGCACCGCGATGGGGGCATCGCCGCCCACCGGCACATTGCCGACCCAGATTTTGCGGGATTCGCGACGTTTGATCGGAGATTCGCCGTGCATGACTTACTGTCCCAACTTCAGGCGAGCGGTTTCGCCACTGGTGAACGGGGCGACATCGACCGCCTGGCCGTTGTAGCTCACCTGGGCGCCACGGGCAAAGCCCAGGCGTACCGCGAACGGTGGCTTGCCGGTCAGTTCCAGGCTATCGCCCTTGCGCTTGATGGCGCTGAACAGCACCTTGCCGTTGCCGTCGGTGACCTGGGTCCAGCAATCGGCGGTGAACTGGATGTGTACATTGGCGCTGCCGGCTGCGGCGGGCGCTGCTTCGGCGACGGGTGCCGGAGCGGCGGCCACAGGGGCGGCAGGTGCCACAGGTGCAGCCGGGGCCACGGGTGCTACCGGAGCCGCAGGTGTGGCGGCGGCGGGCGTGCTGGCCACAACCGGGGCCGGGCTGTTGACCACCGGCGCGGTGGCGATGGCTGGCGCCTCGCTGGCCGGGGCTTCGCCAGTGGCGGCGGGCTCCAGCGGCAGGGTCTGGGCTTCTGGCTGCTG
Source organism: Pseudomonas fakonensis (assembly GCF_019139895.1). Lineage (GTDB taxonomy): Bacteria > Pseudomonadota > Gammaproteobacteria > Pseudomonadales > Pseudomonadaceae > Aquipseudomonas > Aquipseudomonas fakonensis. The sequence continues at coordinate 5,058,741 of NZ_CP077076.1, forward strand.
GGCTTCGTTGACGGCCTGGTCTTCCGGCTCGTCCAGCGGGTGAATCTGCGTGGTGCCGTCGGCGCTCTCGACCTCGACATGCTCCAGGGCGATCTTGGCCAGGTCCTTGCCGCGCAAGCTGCCCTGGTCCTGCCACCAGACGAAGCCGCCACCGACCACGGCCACCAGCAGCAGCAGGCTGACCACGCGCAGGATGTTGTGCGACAGGCGTACGGGTTCTTCGATACGGCCGAGGGCGTGCACGTCGCTGCCCTGGGCGTGGCTGCCGGTGATCTGGTCGAAGGCGGCGACCAAGGGTGCCTGGTCCATGTCCATCAGTTTGGCGTAGGCACGGATGTAGCCACGGGCGAAGGTGTGCCCGGGCAGCTTGTCGAAGGCGCCGGTTTCGAGGTTGTTCAGCGAAGAAACCGTAAGGTTGAGCCTTTTTGCGACCTCAGCCTGGCTCCACTCCCGCTTTTCGCGGGCCTGGCGCAGGACATCACCGGGGTTGTGGCGGGGCGCTGCTGCTACTTCGGTGTGCGCGGCTTTCATCGTTGCTCCGACAGGTATTGCTGATATTCCGGCGTACCGGGATAAAGTCGTTGTAATTGCTGGCCCATGCGGGCCGCGGTGCCCTGATCGTCAAGGGCGCTGGCCAGGCGCGTACCCAGCAGCAGGCTGCGGGCGTCGTGGTCGCTCAACTGGCTGAAACGATCGTAATATTCCCGGGCCGGCACATAATGCCTGTTTTCGTAGGACAACTCAGCCATTTCGAGCAACGCTTTCGGTTGCCGCGGGTTCTGCCGAAGCGCCTTCTGCAAATATTGCCGGGCCTGCTCGCCCTGGCCGAGCTTGCGGGCAGTCAGGCCAAGGTTCTCGTACACCCGGGAACGCTCAGGATACAGGGTATCGGCCGCGGCAAGGCGAAACATTGCCTGGGCATCGGCAAAGCGGCCCTGAGCATATAGGAAACTGCCGAAATTGTTGCGGATTCGTGTGTCGCCGGGGCGCGCCGCCAGCGCCTTTTCAAAGTGCTGCTGGGCCAGCTGCGGTTCGTCCTCGGCCTGGAACACCAACGCCAGGGCGGCGTGGGCGTCGGCGTCACGGCTGTCCAGGGCCAGCGCCCTGGTCAGCGGCGCCTTGGCCTGCCCAGTCAAACCTTGTTGCAAATAGCCCAGGCCAAGCTGCACGTACGCCCTACCCGCTTCTTCGCGCCCCTGGCGGCTGGCCAATGGGTCGCTCGCGCCGCCAGACACGCAGCCGGCCAGCAGCATGAGCGTAAGGGCTGACAACGCGGTGCGCAGGGCCATGGCTGCTGGTACTCGTCAGGGGCGCGCAGCGCTGTCTTGCGGCTCGTCGGCGGCGAGCTGGCGCACGGCGATGTAGCGCTCGCTGCGGCGGGTGCGGTCGTTGACCTGGCCGACCAGCTGGCCGCAGGCGGCGTCGATGTCATCACCGCGGGTGGTGCGGGTGGTGACGTTGAAACCACCGTGGTGCAGCAGGTCCTGGAACCTGCGGATGGCGTTGTTGCTCGGGCGCTCGTAACCGGAGTGCGGGAACGGGTTGAACGGGATCAGGTTGATCTTGCACGGCACGTCGCGCAGCAGTTCGATCATTTGCGCCGCGTGCTCGGGCTGGTCGTTGACGTCCTTGAGCAGGGTGTACTCGATGGTCAGCACACGCTTGCCGCCCAGGGTCGACATGTAGCCCATGCACGAATCCAGCAGCACCTTGAGCGGGTACTTCTTGTTCAGCGGTACCAGCTTGTTGCGCAGCTCGTCGTTGGGCGCGTGCAGCGAAAGCGCAAGCGACACGTCGATGTGCTTGGCCAGCTCGTCGATCATCGGCACCACACCGGAGGTGGAGAGCGTGACGCGACGCTTGGAAATGCCATAGCCCAGATCTTCCATCATGATCTTCATGGCGGCGATGACATTGTCGAAGTTCAGCAGGGGCTCGCCCATGCCCATCATGACCACGTTGGTGATGGCGCGGTCGACTTTGGCAGGGACAGTCCCGAAGGATTTGTTGGCAAGCCACACCTGGCCGATCACTTCGGCGGCGGTGAGGTTGCTGTTGAAGCCTTGCTTGCCGGTGGAGCAGAAACTGCAGTCCAGGGCGCAGCCGGCTTGCGACGAAACGCAGAGGGTGCCGCGGTCGTCGGTAGGGATGTAGACGGTTTCGACGCAGCTGCCGGAGGCAACGCGGACCACCCATTTACGGGTGCCGTCGGCGGAAATGTCTTCACTGACCACTTCCGGGGGGCGAATCTCGGCAACGGCCTCGAGCTTTTCGCGCAAGACCTTGCCGACGTTGGTCATGTCCGCAAAGTCGGACACGCCAAAATGGTGAATCCATTTCATCACCTGACCGGCACGGAAGCGCTTCTCCCCGATTGAGTCGAAGAACTGTTCCATTTCCGCCAGGGTAAGCCCCAGCAGGTTGATCTTGTCAGTCGATGTCGTCATGGATTCACCCTCACTCGTAAGCTTTCGCTTAGCGAGTGGTTACCTCGGTAGCAGCGAAGAAGTAAGCGATTTCGCGAGCAGCGGCAGCTTCGGAGTCCGAACCGTGAACGGCGTTGGCGTCGATCGACTCGGCGAAGTCAGCACGGATGGTGCCGGCAGCAGCTTCTTTAGGGTTGGTGGCGCCCATCAGCTCACGGTTCAGAGCGATTGCGTTTTCGCCTTCCAGAACCTGAACGACAACCGGGCCGGAGGTCATGAAGGCAACCAGGTCACCGAAGAAGCCACGAGCGCTGTGCTCGGCGTAGAAGCCTTCGGCTTCGGCCTTGGACAGTTGCTTGATTTTCGAAGCGACGATTTTCAGGCCGGCTTCTTCGAAGCGAGTGGTGATCTTGCCGATGACGTTTTTGGCGACGGCGTCAGGCTTGATGATCGAGAAAGTACGTTGAACAGCCATGGAAAACTCCAGAAATATGAGTGTTGCGAAAAATTAAACCCGCGAATTATACGCGGGTTCCAGGGGATTGCCTAACCTGCAGCGTGCGCTCAGTCGGCTTCTTCGATCCAGGCCGCCTGGATGGCCTCGAGCACTTTCTCGCCGCCGCGCGACGGATCGTCGCTGAACTCGGGCAGTGCCAGCACCCAACGGTGCAGATCGACGAAATTCACATATTTAGGATCGACTTCCGGCTTGCTTTCGGCAAGCTGGATGGCGATCTCAAGTACATCAATCCATTTCAGGCTCATGCGGACATCCCTCAGTGCGGCGCTTCGGCGGCGTGGTTGAGCGAATACTTGGGGATCTCGATGGTCAGGTCCTGGTCGGCGACCACCACCTGGCAACCCAGGCGCGACTGCGCCTCCAGGCCCCAGGCCTTGTCCAGCATGTCTTCTTCGAGCTCGTCGGCTTCTTCAAGCGAGTCGAAGCCCTTGCGCACGATGCAGTGGCAGGTGGTGCAGGCCTTGACGCCACCGCAGGCGCTTTCCATCTCGATGTGATGGTCGTGGGCCAGCTCCAGGATGTTGGTCCCGGCCGGCACGTCCACGGTCAGCCCCTCAGGGCAGAATTTTTCATGCGGCAGGAATGTCACCAGCGGCATCGGTTACTCCTCGATCTCATTCAGGTTGCGCCCGGCCAGTGCGGCTTTGACCGTCGAATCAAGGCGACGGGCGGCAAATGCATCGGTCACCTGCGACAGACGCTTGGTCTGTTGCTCGATGGCAGCGCCATCGGTGCCGGCCAGCAAATCACGTAGTTCCTGCATCTGGAAGGCGATGGCGTCGCGCTCGTCACTGCTGAGCAGGCGTTCGCCGTCGGCGTCCAGGGCGCCCTGCACCGCTTCGAGCAGGCGCTGGGCGTCGACCTGGTGCTCGCGCAACTGGCGCGCGTGCTTGTCGGAGCCTGCGTGCTCGAACGAGTCCTTGAGCATGCGAGCGATTTCGCCGTCGGTCAGGCCGTACGATGGCTTGACCTGGATGCTCGATTCCACGCCCGAACCCAGCTCACGGGCGGCGACGCTGAGCAGGCCGTCGGCGTCCACCTGGAAGGTGACGCGGATCTTCGCCGCACCAGCGACCATGGCCGGAATGCCGCGCAGTTCGAAGCGGGCCAGCGAGCGGCAGTCGCTGATCAGTTCGCGCTCGCCCTGCAGCACGTGGATCATCATGGCCGACTGGCCGTCTTTATACGTGGTGAATTCCTGGGCGCGGGCCACCGGGATGGTGGTGTTGCGCGGGATCACCTTCTCCATCAGCCCGCCCATGGTCTCAAGGCCGAGCGACAGCGGGATGACATCCAGCAGCAGCAGCTCGCCACCCTCGCGGCGGTTGCCGGCCAGGGTGTCAGCCTGGATAGCGGCGCCGATGGCCACCACCTGGTCCGGGTCGATGGAGGTCAGCGGGGTACGACCGAACAGACCGCCGACCGCTTCGCGTACACGCGGCACGCGGGTCGAACCGCCGACCATCACCACAGCGCCCACCTCTTCCAGCTCGATACCGCTGTCGCGCACGGCACGGCGGCAGGCCTTGAGGCTGCGAGCGATCAGCGGCTCGATCATGGCTTCGAAGGCGGCGCGGCTGAGCTCGCCCTGCCAGGCGTCGTGGCGCACGCTGACCACATCGCTGTCGGTCAGCGCTTCTTTTGCCGCGCAAGCGGCCTGCAGCAGTTGGCGCTGGGTGGCCGGGTCGAGGTCGGCGGACAGCCCCGCCTGCTCGATGATCCAGCCGGCGATGGCGTGGTCGAAGTCGTCACCACCCAGGGCGGTGTCGCCACCGGTGGCCAGCACTTCGAACACCCCGGCGGTCAGGCGCAGGATGGAGATGTCGAAAGTACCGCCGCCCAGGTCGAAAATCGCCACCACGCCTTCGGCGTTCTGGTCCAGGCCGTACGCGACGGCGGCAGCGGTAGGTTCGTTGAGCAGGCGCAGCACGTTCAGCCCGGCCAGACGCGCAGCGTCTTTGGTGGCCTGGCGCTGGGCGTCATCGAAGTAGGCCGGCACGGTAATCACCGCACCCACCAGTTCGCCACCGAGCGTGTCTTCGGCGCGCTGGCGCAGCACCTTGAGGATGTCGGCAGACACTTCCACCGGGCTCTTGGCGCCCTGCACGGTGTCGATGAACGGCATGTGCGACTCGCCACCGACGAAGCGGTACGGCAGCTGATCACCCAGTTGCTTGACGTCGGCCAGGCCACGGCCCATCAGGCGCTTGACCGACATGATGGTGTTCAGCGGGTCGCTGGCGGCGGCATCGCGGGCGGCCTGGCCGACTTCGATGGCGTCAGCCAGGTAGCGCACTGCCGACGGCAGAATGACGTTGCCCTGGGCATCGGGCAGCGGTTCGCTGCGCCCGCTGCGCAAGGCGGCGACGAGGGAGTTGGTGGTGCCCAGGTCGATGCCCACCGCCAGGCGGCGCTGGTGCGGCTGGGGGCTCTGACCGGGTTCGGCGATCTGCAGTAGGGCCATGCTTGTCTGGGTACCTTAGGCGTCGTCACGGGCGACACCGGGGTTAATCGTCGAGGCGCTCTTCGAGTTGGCGCACTTCTTGGGCGAGCTTGTCGAGGAACTGCATGCGCCGCATCAGGCGCTCGGCCTGCTCGCGCTCGGCAGCTACGTCCCAGCAGCCGGCGAAATCCTCGTTGAGGGCGTTCTGGGCGGCCTTGAGGCGCTTCTTGAACACGGCAACGCCGTCCAGGTCGGCTTCGTCCTGCAAGTCTTCGAGCTCTTCGCGCCACTGCATCTGCTGCAACAGGAAGTCCGGGTCGTGCACGGTGACTTCCTGGGGCACCTCGTGGCCGCCGATGGCCAGCAGGTAGCGGGCTCGGCGCGGGGCGCTGCGCAGGGTCTGGTAGGCGTCGTTCAGCGCCGCGGACTTTTCCAGGGCAACGCGCTGCTCACGCTCGGAAGCGTCGGCGAAGCGGTCCGGATGGACCTCGCGGGCCAGTTCGCGATAACGCGTGGCCAGTTTGTCGAGGTCCAGGCTGAAGCCGGGTTGCAGGTCGAACAGGGCGAAATGGCAAGGAGTACCCACGGCAAGCCTCAAACGTTGAAGCTTTCGCCGCAGCCACACTCACCGCGCACGTTGGGGTTGTTGAACTTGAAGCCTTCGTTCAACCCTTCCTTGACGAAGTCCAGTTCGGTGCCGTCGAGGTATACCAGGCTTTTCGGGTCGATGATGACCTTCACGCCGTGGTTCTCGAACACCTGGTCTTCGTCAGCCAGCTCGTCGACGAACTCCAGCACGTAGGCCAGGCCCGAGCAGCCGGTGGTGCGCACGCCCAGGCGAATGCCCTCACCCTTGCCGCGCCCGTCGAGGGAGCGGCGAATGTGGTTGGCGGCGGCTTCTGTCATGCTGATAGCCATCGGAACTCCTTACCTTGCAACAGGCGACTTAGATCAAGCCTTTCTTCTGCTTGTAATCGCGAACGGCTGCCTTGATGGCATCTTCGGCGAGTACCGAGCAGTGGATCTTGACCGGCGGCAACGCCAGTTCTTCGGCCAGCTGGGTGTTCTTGATGGTTTCGGCTTCGTCCAGGGTCTTGCCCTTCATCCACTCGGTGGCGAGGGAGCTGGAGGCAATGGCCGAACCGCAGCCGTAGGTCTTGAACTTGGCGTCTTCGATGATGCCTTGCTCGTTGACCTTGATCTGCAGACGCATCACGTCACCGCACGCCGGGGCGCCGACCATGCCGGTACCGACATCCGGGTCCTCGGCGTTCATCTTGCCGACGTTGCGTGGGTTTTCGTAGTGGTCGATGACCTTTTCACTGTATGCCATGGTGCAATTCCTTCCTCATCAGGGAGCCGCTCTTGCCGGCGACTGCTTAGTGGGCGGCCCACTCGATCTTGGAGATATCGACGCCGTCTTTGTACATGTCCCACAGCGGCGAGAGTTCGCGCAGCTTGTTGACCGCCTTGCAGACTTCCTGCGCGGCGTAGTCGACTTCTTCTTCGCTGGTGAAGCGGCCGAAGGAGAAGCGGATCGAGCTGTGTGCCAGTTCGTCGTTGCGGCCCAGGGCGCGCAGCACGTAGGACGGCTCGAGCGAAGCGGAGGTGCAGGCCGAACCGGACGATACGGCAATGTCCTTGAGCGACATCAGCAGCGACTCGCCTTCGACGTAGTTGAAGCTCAGGTTCAGGTTGTGCGGTACGCGCTGGGTCTGGCTGCCGTTGACGTACAGCTCTTCAAGGTCGGAGACCTGCTTGAAGAAGCGGTCGCTCAGGGCCTTGATGCGCAGGTTTTCAGCGGCCATTTCCTGCTTGGCAATGGCGAAGGCTTCGCCCATGCCGACGATCTGGTGGGTCGGCAGGGTGCCGGAGCGCATGCCACGCTCGTGGCCACCACCGTGGATGATGGCTTCAAGGCGTACACGCGGCTTGCGGCTGACGTACAGCGCGCCGATACCTTTGGGGCCGTAGACCTTGTGCGCCGAGAACGACATCAGGTCGACCTTGAGCTTTTGCAGGTCGATCTCGACCTTGCCGGCCGACTGGGCGGCATCGACATGGAACAGTACGCCGCGAGCGCGGGTCAGTTCACCGATGGCGGCGATATCGTTGATCGAGCCGACTTCGTTGTTCACGTGCATCAGCGAGACCAGGATGGTGTCGTCGCGCAGCACCGCCTCGACCATGGCCGGGGTGACGATGCCGTCTTCGCCGGGCTCGAGGTAGGTGACTTCGAAACCTTCACGCTCCAGCTGGCGGGCAGTGTCCAACACCGCCTTGTGCTCGATCTTGGAGGTGATGATGTGCTTGCCCTTGGTCTGATAGAAGTGCGCAACACCCTTCAGCGCCAGGTTGTCGGACTCGGTGGCACCGCTGGTCCAGACGATCTCGCGCGGGTCGGCGTTGATCAGCTCGGCCACCTGGCGGCGGCCGTTCTCGACGGCTTCTTCAGCCTTCCAGCCGAACACGTGGGAACGCGAGGCCGGGTTACCGAAGTTCCCGTCGACCAGCAGGCAGTCGGCCATTTTCTGGGCAACGCGCGGGTCGACCGGGGTGGTCGCGGAGTAATCGAGGTAGATCGGCAACTTCATTGAGTATCTCCTATCAGGCGGTGGCGTCGCTCGTCGCGGTTATCAGTCGACGGCGGACGTCTCAATCTTGTCCAGCTGGGCAACACGGCCCGCGACACGGCGCAGGTCCTGGCGTTGGGCGACTTCTTGCACCTCGCGGCGCATGACGAGGTCGGCCAGGCTGATGCCACTGAGGAATTCATGGATCTGCTGGCTCAGATCGCACCACAGGTGGTGAGTCAGGCAGGTATCGCCGGCGTGGCAATCCCCCAGGCCCTGGCAACGGGTGGCATCGACCGATTCGTTGACCGCATCGATGACCTGGGCCACCTGGATGGTTTCCATGCCGCGCGACAGCTGGTAGCCGCCGCCCGGGCCGCGAACGCTGGAAACCAGGCTGCTGCGGCGCAGCTTGGCGAACAGCTGCTCCAGATAAGAGAGGGAAATGCCCTGGCGCTCGGAAATATCGGCCAAAGACACCGGCCCATGCTGCGCGTGCAACGCCAGGTCAAGCATGGCGGTCACGGCGTATCGGCCTTTGGTAGTCAGTCGCATGGCGTATGGTTACCACGGGAGTTACAGGATGTGTGCGAGTATGCGATTCCCGAGCATTTAAGTCAACTATTAGACCTACTGCTTTAGTCGGGTATGCATACGGAAGGCGGGCGCGAGTGTAGCAGACAAGGGGCGCAAGCACACGCCCCTTGTGCCGGACGGCGCAATCAATGCGGCTGAGTGTCGCCCTGCTTGGCCTCGGTACAGGCTTCGGCGCAGGCGTCGGCGAACTCGTCGTCAGGCAGCGCCGGCAGCTCCTTGGCGCAGTAATCACTGCCCATCCGGGTCAGCGCGCCACACATCCCCTCCAGGCGCTCGTCGACGGCCTGCAGGTGGTCAAGCATCTGACCGATGGCGCGGGCTACGGGGTCGGGCATGTCGCCGCTGACACCATAGGCGTCGAAACCGATCTTCTCGGCCATGGCCTTGCGCTTGGCCTCCACTGCGTCGTCTTCGCTCTTGACGATGATGCGCCCTGGGATACCCACCGCCGTGGCACCGGCCGGCACCGCCTTGGTGACCACCGCATTGGAGCCGATCTTGGCCCCGGCACCGACGGTGAACGGGCCCAGCACCTTGGCGCCGGCGCCCACCACCACGCCGTTTTCCAGCGTGGGGTGGCGCTTGCCTTTATTCCAGCTGGTGCCGCCCAGGGTCACGCCCTGGTAAAGGGTGACGTCGTCGCCGATTTCGGCGGTTTCGCCAATGACGATGCCCATGCCGTGGTCGATGAAGAAGCGCCGGCCGATGGTGGCGCCGGGGTGGATCTCGATACCGGTCATCCAGCGGCCGAAGTTCGACACCAGGCGGGCCAGCCACTTGAAGTCGCGCTTCCACAGGGCGTTGCCCAGGCGGTGCAGCCAAATGGCGTGCATGCCCGGGTAGCAGGTCAGCACCTCGAAGGCGTTGCGCGCCGCCGGGTCACGATGGAACACACTTTGAATATCTTCACGCAGACGCTCGAACATGTTTCAGTCCTTCCGTTTATGCGGCTCGCCCCGAGCGACTTTTTGAGTCTCGGTGAGGATGCCGCGCAAAATGCTCATTTCCGTACGCTCTACCGAGCTGCGCCCGTACAGCCGGCGCAGGCGCGCCATCAGGTGCTTGGGCTTTTCCGGGTCGAGGAAGCCGATGCCCACCAAGGTTTGCTCCAGGTGGCCGTAGAAGCGCTCCATTTCGTCCAGGGTCGCCAACTCGCAGGCGTTGTCCTTTTCGACTTTCGAAGGCTCACCCTGCCCGGCCAGCCAGGCCATGCGCACCTCGTAGGCGAGCACTTGCACCGCGGCAGCCAGGTTCAGCGAGCTGAAGTCGGGGTTCGAAGGAATGTGCACGTGGAAGTGACATCGCTGCAGTTCGTCGTTGGTCAGGCCGGCGTGTTCGCGACCGAACACCAGGGCGATTTCCTCACCGACGGCGGCGCGCTCGACGGCCTTGACCGCGCACTCGCGCGGGTCGAGCAGCGGCCAGGGGATGCTGCGCTCGCGGGCGCTGGTGCCGATCGCCAGGCTGCAGCCGGCCAGCGCCTGCTCCAGGCTGTCGACCACCACGGCGCCGTCCAGCACGTCGTCCGCCCCCGAGGCGCGGGCCGAGGCATCGGCGGCAGGGAAATCCAGTGGCTGGACCAGCACCAGGCGCGACAGGCCCATGTTTTTCATGGCACGCGCAGCGCCGCCGATGTTACCGGGGTGGCTGGTATTGACCAGAACAACACGAATATTCTGCAACAAGGTGTTGAGCTCACGGATACAGATGAAGGGGCAAATGATCTTACAGAACCGACGGGCGTAACGCCACGAATGCGCATGTCACCCTTCTGCCGAAGCAGATTTCTGATAGACTATGCGGCTTTCCTCTTTAACATCCCCAGGTGAAACGCCCATGCAGCCTATGCTGAATATCGCCCTGCGCGCCGCTCGCAGCGCCAGTGAACTGATTTTCCGCTCCATCGAACGCCTGGATAGCATCAAAGTCGACGAAAAGCAGGCCAAGGACTATGTGTCCGAGGTTGACCGCGCCGCGGAAAAAGTCATCGTCGAGGCCCTGCGCAAGGCCTACCCGAACCACTCCATCCAGGGTGAAGAGACCGGCCTGCACGCCGGCTCCGGTGAAGAAGGCAAGGACTACCTGTGGATCATCGACCCGCTCGATGGCACCACCAACTTCCTGCGTGGCATTCCTCACTTTGCCGTCAGCATCGCCTGCAAATACCGCGGCCGCCTCGAGCACGCGGTCATCGTCGACCCGGTGCGCCAGGAAGAATTCACCGCCAGCCGTGGCCGTGGCGCCCAGGTCAATGGCCGTCGCCTGCGCGTCAGCTCGCGCACCAGCCTTGAAGGCGCCCTGCTGGGTACCGGCTTCCCGTTCCGCGACAACCAGATGGCCGACCTGGACAACTACCTGGGCATGTTCCGCGCGCTGACCGGTCAGACCGCCGGCATCCGCCGCGCCGGCTCCGCCAGCCTGGACCTCGCCTATGTAGCGGCTGGGCGCTTCGACGCCTTCTGGGAGTCGGGCCTGTCCGAGTGGGACATGGCAGCAGGTGTGCTGCTGATTCAGGAAGCAGGCGGCCTGGTGAGCGACTTCAACGGTGGCCACGACTTCCTCGAGAAGGGCCACATCGTCGCCGGCAACATCAAGTGCTTCAAGGCAGTGTTGACGGCGATCCAGCCGCACCTGCCGGAATACATGAAGCGCTGATTGCTTCGGGCATAAAAAAAGCACCCCTCGGGGTGCTTTTTTTTGCCTTGTGTTTGCAGGCCCGGCCCTATCGCCGGCAAGCCGGCTCCTACAGGGTGGGCCGGCACAGCCAACCTCACTGCCCCGGCTGATTCTGCCCCAGCACCAGCTTGCCGTTCTTGTCCAGCGGAATGGTCGAGCCCGGCTCGTAGTCCATCTTCACCTTGCCCACCTGGTCACCAATCGAGTAAGTGACGTTGTAGCCCACCACCTTTTCGCTCAGGTCGTTGACCGTGTTGCAGCGGGTTTGCGTGGTGGTGTAGGTGTCACGCTCCTGCATGTATTCCTGGGCCTTGTTGCCCGCATAGCCACCACCCACGGCGCCAGCCACGGTGGCGATCTTCTTGCCGGTACCGCCGCCGATCTGGTTGCCCAGCAGGCCACCGGCCAGGGCACCGACCACGGTGCCGGCGATCTGGTGCTGGTCCTTGACCGGCGCCTGACGGGTCACCGCCACGTCCTTGCACACCTCACGCGGGGTTTTCACTTGCTGCTTGATCGGCTGCACGTCGGTGACCTGGGCGTACTCAGGCCCCTTGTTCACCAAGCTGTAGGTCGCCACAGCACCTCCGGCGGTAACACCGACAGCACCCAGAACCGCACCCACCAGCATTGATTTGTTCACGCGAACCTCCTGATCGTCACTACGGGTTCCAGCCCGCTTTCTCCCAGCCTTGGAGCAAAAAAAAAGGCGCGAGTTCAACACTCGCGCCTCTCTTTACGCCAAGCGGCGTAGGAAAACCCGTTACGGACGGTCGTCCACGCCCTCGGTTTTCACCGGTGGGATCAGGTCTTCGCTGTTCAGGTTCAGCCAGATCAGCACCACGTTGGCGATGTAGATCGACGAGTAGGTACCCGCCATGACACCGATGAACAGCGCCAGGGAGAAGCCGAACAGGTTGTCGCCACCGAAGAACAGCAGCGCGGCAATGGCCAGCAAGGTCGACACCGAGGTGGCGATGGTGCGCAGCAGGGTCTGGGTGGTCGAGACGTTGATGTTCTCGATCAGCGAAGCCTTGCGCATTACCCGGAAGTTCTCACGCACCCGGTCGAACACCACGATGGTGTCGTTCAGCGAGTAGCCGATGATCGCCAGTACCGCCGCCAGCACCGTCAGGTCGAAGGTGATCTGGAAGAACGACAGGATACCCAGGGTGACCACCACGTCGTGGATCAGCGAGATGATCGCGCCCACGGCGAACTTCCACTGGAAGCGGAACGCCAGGTAAATGAGGATGCCGCCGAGCGCCAGCAGCATGCCCATGCCGCCCTGGTCGCGCAGCTCTTCACCCACCTGCGGGCCGACGAACTCGACGCGCTTGACCGTGGCCGGGTTGTCGCCGCCGGCCTTTTGCAGGGCTGCAGCTACTTTGTTACCCAGTTGCGGGTCATCGCCCGGCATGCGCACCAGCAAGTCGGTGGTGGCGCCGAAGCTCTGCACCACGGCCTCGTGGAAGCCGGAGCCAACCAGTTCGGTGCGCACCTTCTCAAGGTCTGCCGGGCGCTCGTAGGTCAGCTCGATCAGCGTACCGCCGGTGAAGTCCAGGCCGAAGTTCAGGCCCTTCTGCCACCAACTGAACAGCGCCAGCACGGTGAGGAGCACGGTAATGGCGAACGCGACATTGCGCACGCCCATGAAGTTGATGGTTTTCATCGCAGCTCCCTCAAACCCACAGCTTCTTGATGTCACGCCCGCCACAGGTCAGGTTGACCATGGCACGGGTCACCATGACCGCGGTGAACATCGAGGTGAAAATCCCGAGGGACATGGTAACCGCGAAGCCCTTGACCGGGCCGGTACCCATGGCGAACAGGATGCCGCCCACCAGCAAGCTGGTCAGGTTGGCGTCGATGATCGCGGTGTAGGCACGGTTGAAGCCTTCGTGGATGGCGCGCTGCACCGACATGCCAGCTTTCAGTTCCTCGCGGATACGCGAGAAGATCAGCACGTTGGCGTCCACCGCCATACCCATGGTCAGCACGATACCGGCGATACCTGGCAGCGTGAGCGTAGCGCCAAGCAGCGACATCAGGGCCAGCAGCAGCACCATGTTGCCCGCCAGGGCGATGGTGGCGATCACGCCGAAGCCGCGGTAGATGGCGATGATGAACAGCGAGACGAACAGCATACCCCACAAGGATGCGTCGATACCCTTGGTGATGTTGTCGGCACCCAGGCTTGGACCAATGGTACGTTCTTCGGCGAAGTACATCGGCGCAGCCAGACCACCGGCACGCAGCAGCAGGGCGAGTTCGGACGATTCACCCTGGCCGTTGAGGCCGGTGATGCGGAACTGGCTACCCAGCGGCGACTGGATGGTCGCCAGGCTGATGATCTTCTTCTCTTCCTGGAAGCTCTGTACGGCCACGTCTTTTTCGACGCCGTCGACAGTCTGCTTGACGTAGCGGGTGACCGGCTTCTGCTCGATGAAGATCACCGCCATGCTGCGCCCGACGTTGGTGCGGGTAGCGCGGCTCATCAGCTCGCCGCCGTGGCCGTCGAGGCGAATGTTCACCTGCGGGCGACCGTGCTCGTCAAAGCTGGCCTGGGCATCGGTAACCTGGTCACCGGTGATGATCAGGCCGCGCTCGACAGGTGCCGAGCGGCCGCCTTCACGGAACTCGAACACCTCGGTGGTAGCCTTGGACGCGCCCGGCTCGGCACCGAAGCGGAACTCCAGGTTGGCGGTTTTACCGAGAATACGCTTGGCTTCGGCAGTGTCCTGCACGCCTGGCAGCTCGACCACGATGCGGTTGGCGCCCTGGCGCTGTACCAGCGGCTCGGCAACGCCCAGCTCGTTGACCCGGTTGCGCACGGTGGTCAGGTTCTGTTTGATCGAGTATTCGCGGATCTCGGCGACTTTCGCCTGAGTCAGCGCCAGACGCAGCACGGCGAGCTCGTTGCGCTCGGTGGTGGTCAGGTCGAAGTCATTGAAATTCTTGCGGATCAGGCTGCGGGCCTGTTCGCGGGTAGCATCGTCGGCGAAGCCCAGCATGATGCCGCCGTCCTGCTGAGGCAGGCTGCGGTAGCGGACGCGCTCTTTGCGCAGCAAGGTCTTGACCTCGCCTTCGTAGACTTTCATGCGAGCGGTCATGGCCTTGTCCATGTCCACTTCCAGCAGGAAGTGCACACCACCGGACAGGTCCAGGCCCAGCTTCATCGGGCTCGCGCCCAGGTTGCGCAGCCACTGCGGGGTGGTCTGGGCCAGGTTCAGGGCCACGACGTAGTCATCGCCCAGCGCACGGCGCACCACATCCTTGGCTGGCAGTTGGTCTTCCTGGCGGGTCAAGCGGATCAGCCCGCTGCCCTTCTCGCCGAGGCTTGCGCCTTTGACGATGATCTTGGCATCGGCCAGCGCCTTGCCGACGCGGTCGAGGTCGGCCTGGTTCACCTGCAGCGCCGAGCTGGCACCGCTGATCTGCACCGCCGGGTCATCCGGGTAAAGGTTGGGAGCGGAATAAATGAAACCGACCACCAGTACCAGCACGATCAGTGCATATTTCCACAGAGGGTATTTGTTCAGCATCACGCCGCCCGTTCAAGACGCGGGGCGCTTTGCGCGCCCCGACTGGAAAAATGAAACCGGTAACTCAGATAGCCTTGAGCGTACCTTTTGGCAGGGTCGCGGCAATCGCGCCCTTCTGGAACTTCAGCTCGACGTTGTCCGACACTTCCAGAACCACGAAGTCATCGGAAACTTTGACGATCTTGCCAGCGATACCACCGTTGGTGACCACTTCGTCACCTTTTTGCAGGTTGCCCAGCAGGTTTTTCTGCTCTTTGGCACGCTTGGCCTGCGGGCGCCAGATCATCAGGTAGAAGATGACCAGGAAACCAACCAGGAAGATCCACTCGAAGCCAGTACCGGCTGGGCCGGCGGCGGGGGCTGCTGCGTCCGCGTAGGCGGCGGGAATCAAGAAGCTCATTGGGCACTCCTAATGCAATATTTTCTAATAATGGATGCGGACAGTCAGTCCAAGGGCGGCACTGGGAGCCCGCGCTTGGCGTAGAAGGCGTCGACAAAGGCGGCCAATTTACCCTGTTGAATAGCCTCGCGTAAACCGGCCATCAAGCGCTGGTAATGGCGCAAGTTGTGGATGGTATTCAGCATGCTGCTCAGCATTTCGCCGCACTTGTCCAGGTGGTGCAGGTAAGCGCGGGAGAAGTTGGTGCAGGTATAGCAGTCGCAGGTCGGATCCAGCGGCGATTCATCGTGGCGATGGAACGCGTTGCGGATCTTGATCACCCCTGTATCAACGAACAGATGGCCGTTGCGCGCATTGCGCGTCGGCATCACGCAGTCGAACATGTCGACGCCGCGGCGCACACCCTCTACAAGATCTTCCGGCTTGCCTACCCCCATAAGGTAACGAGGTTTGTCAGCCGGCATCTGGCCCGGCAGGTAGTCCAGCACCTTGATCATCTCGTGCTTAGGCTCGCCCACCGACAGCCCGCCAATGGCCAGGCCATCGAAGCCGATGTTTTCCAGGCCTTCCAGCGAGCGCATGCGCAGGTCCTGGTACATGCCACCCTGGACGATACCGAACAGCGCCGCGGTGTTGTCGGCGTGGGCGTTCTTCGAGCGCTGGGCCCAGCGCAGCGACAGCTCCATGGAGGTACGCGCCACGTCGTGCTCAGCCGGGTACGGGGTGCACTCGTCGAAAATCATCACCACGTCCGAGCCCAGGTCACGCTGGACCTGCATCGACTCTTCCGGGCCCATGAACACTTTCGAGCCGTCTACTGGCGAGGCAAAGGTCACGCCCTCCTCCTTGATTTTGCGCATGGCGCCCAGGCTGAACACCTGGAAACCACCGGAATCGGTGAGGATAGGGCCTTTCCATTGCATGAAGTCGTGCAAGCCGTTGTGCTTTTTGATCACCTCGGTGCCCGGGCGCAGCCACAGGTGGAAGGTGTTGCCCAGGATCATCTCGGCGCCGATGGCCTCGATGTCACGGGGCAGCATGCCCTTGACCGTGCCGTAGGTGCCCACCGGCATGAAGGCCGGGGTCTCGACGGTGCCACGCGGGAAGGTGATGCGGCCGCGACGGGCCTTGCCGTCGGTGGCCAGCAGTTCGAACGACATTCGACAGGTGCGACTCATGCTTGATCCTCTGGGCCGCGTGGCGCCGGATTGCGGGTGATGAACATGGCATCACCATAACTGAAGAAGCGGTACCCGTTGTCGACCGCCGCCGCGTAGGCAGCCATGGTCTCGGGGTAACCGGCGAAGGCCGAGACCAGCATCAGCAGCGTGGACTCCGGCAGGTGGAAGTTGGTCACCAGGCAGTCGACCACGTGGAACGGCCGGCCGGGGAAGATGAAGATGTCGGTGTCGCCGCTGAAGGGCTTGAGCACGCCGTCGCGTGCCGCGCTTTCCAGCGAGCGCACGCTGGTGGTACCCACCGCGACCACGCGCCCGCCCCGGGCGCGGCAGGCTTCGACTGCATCAACCACATCCTGGCTCACTTCGAGCCACTCTTTATGCATGGTGTGGTCTTCGATCTTGTCGACCCGCACCGGCTGGAAGGTGCCAGCACCCACGTGCAGGGTAACGAAGGCGCGCTCGACGCCTTTGGCGGCGATCTTGGCCAGCAGTTCTTCATCGAAGTGCAGCCCGGCGGTAGGCGCCGCCACTGCGCCTGCGCGCTCGGCGTAGACAGTCTGGTAGCGCTCGCGGTCAGCGCCCTCGTCGGGGCGGTCGATGTAGGGCGGCAGCGGCATGTGGCCAACGCGCTCCAGCAGCGGCAGCACGTCTTCGTTGAAGCGCAGTTCGAACAGCGTGTCGTGGCGCGCGACCATCTCGGCCTCGCCGCCGCCGTCGATGAGAATCAGCGCGCCTTCCTTCGGTGCCTTGCTGGCCCGCACATGGGCCAGCACGCGGTGGCTGTCGAGCACGCGCTCGACCAGCACTTCGAGCTTACCGCCGGAGGCTTTCTGGCCGAACAGCCGCGCCGGGATCACCCGGGTGTTGTTGAACACCATCAGGTCGCCGGGGCGCAGGTAGTCGAGCAGGTCGGTGAACTGCTTGTGGGCAAGCGCGCCGCTGGGGCCGTCGAGCACGAGCAGGCGGCTGCCGTGACGCTCGGCCAGGGGGTGGCGGGCGATGAGGGAGTCTGGGAGTTCGAAGGAAAAATCGGCGACGCGCATGATGATGTTCGGTTCGACAGGGCCGGGAAGTTTAGCCCAATGCATGAAAATTGACCATGAAAGCCGATTGACCGCCCCCATGACCCTCTCTATACTGCGGCGCCACAAGCCCTGATGGCGGAATTGGTAGACGCGGCGGATTCAAAATCCGTTTTCGAAAGGAGTGGGAGTTCGAGTCTCCCTCGGGGCACCAAATCTGAAAGAAACCGACCTTATGGTCGGTTTTTTTTTGGCTACTGGTTTGTTCACTTGTGGACGCTGGCCAGCCATCGCTGTGGGAGCGGGCTTGCCTCGCGATAGCGCCCGCCTGGCCTGCTCTGCTCCCTGCCTGAGCACTTCGACAGAAAGTTGCACTTGCCGAAACTTCCCGCAGAACGCCGGCCCGAAACCATCCAATGATCCACTGCAGGAGCAGGCTTGCCTGCGATGGGGCCCGTCCAGGCGCCCCCCTGTCGCACCGCCGGCATCAACGCTATTATCTGAACCACAGGCCTACCTGCATGCCTGTGTGGAGCGTTTTTATGAAAAGCAATCACCGCAAAGCACCAGACCGCGAACTGGACGACATGGAGAACCAGATTTCCGGACAAGCCCGTGTGGCGACCTCCACGGCTCACTCCCGCGCCTTGGCGGCCAGCCCAGACGGGGTACTGGTCATCGAGGCAGGCAACCTGGTACGCATCTCCCAGGACGGCCAGAAAGTCGTGGTCGCCAAAGCCAAGCCACGTCGCAAGGTCAAGGTTGGCGAAGTCATCCACGTACGGCGTATCGAAGGGTAATCACCGGGTGGCCCGGCTTCGAGTGTTCGCAGGCCCCAACGGGTCCGGCAAAAGCACCATCAAGGAAAGCCTTCCCCAAGCCCTGGTAAAAATCTACGTCAATGCTGACGAACTGGAAAAGCAGGCCAAGGCAACAGGCTTTATCGACTTGTCGGCATTTGGCATGGCCCCCAAACTGCCGGAACTGCTCGCCTTTCATGCAAGCCATTACCTGCTGATCAAGAAAGGCCTGACCGAGCAGGTCAACCGGTTGGGTTTGGTCGAAAACAAAGTCGATTATCGCGCTGTCCAGGTAGACTCTTACTTCGCCTCTGTCATCGCGGACTTCATTCGCCAGTACCTGCTCGATCACGATATGAGCTTTACCTTTGAAACGGTGATGTCCCACCCAGGCAAAGTCGACTTCATGCGCGAGGCGCAGGCTGCGGGATACCGCACATATCTGTATTTTGTCTCGACCGAAGACCCGGACATCAATGTAGACCGCGTCGCAATCCGTGTTCACGAAGGCGGGCACCCAGTCGCCCCGGACAAGGTGCGAGAGCGCTATGCGAAGTCGTTGGCGCTGCTGCCGCAGGCCGTGGCGGCCAGTCATCGGGCATACATCTTTGATAACTCGGGTGACAGCTCCGTGCTGCTGGCAGAGATCACTGATGGAAGCTTGCTTGAGTATCGTTCCGAGGATGTTCCGGACTGGTTCTTCGAGGCCTATGTCGACAAAGTCGACCACTGAATGGGCCAGTTGGATTGCGCCCAGTCGAAAATCGGGACTGTCAGATTTTTTGTGTGCGGGCCGGTAACGGCCTGCCGTCAGGCAGGCCCTGATTCTCACCAGGTCGGCCTGATGAACCGATCTCCATACAGAATCGCGAATTGATTCATCGCGCTTTTCCAGTCATGGGCCGGCTTTCCCCAATTGGCTGTTATGTTGCGCAATCCCAGCCAGATCAGTTTGGTCGCTGCGTCATCATTCGGGAAATGCCCGCGAGTCTTGATGACCTTGCGTAGCTGGGCGTTGATGCTCTCGATGGCGTTGGTGGTATAGATCACCTTCCGGATGGCGGGCGGGAAAACAAAGAATGGAATCACGCGATCCCAAGCCCGTCTCCAAGCAGCCACCACCGTTGGATATTTCTCGCCCCACGGGACTGTCAGATTTTTTGTGTGCGGGCCGGTAACGGCCTGCCGTCAGGCAGGCCCTGATTCTCACCAGGTCGGCCTGATGAACCGATCTCCATACAGAATCGCAAATTGATTCATCGCGCTTTTCCAGTCATGGGCCGGCTTTCCCCAATTGGCTGTTATGTTGCGCAATCCCAGCCAGATCAGTTTGGTCGCTGCGTCATCATTCGGGAAATGCCCACGAGTCTTGATGACCTTGCGTAGCTGGGCGTTGATGCTCTCGATGGCGTTGGTGGTATAGATCACTTTCCGGATGGCGGGCGGGAAAACAAAGAATGGAATCACGCGATCCCAAGCCCGTCTCCAAGCAGCCACCACCGTTGGATATTTCTCCCCCCACGGCCCGTTCTCAAACTCATCGAGTGCTTGCTCAGCCGCTTCAGCATTGATGGCTTGGTAAATCGGCTTCAGCTCCTTGGCCAGAGCTCGCCGCTTGTCCCAGGCCGCGAAGTCGAGGCTGTTGCGGATCAGGTGCACGATGCACGTTTGCAACGTCGTCTCTGGAAACACGGCACTGAGAGCCTCTGGCATACCTTTGAGGCCATCGGTCACGGCAATCAGCACATCTTCGACACCGCGCGTCTTGAGATCGTTAAAGACCTTCATCCAAAACTTCGCACCCTCGGTGTTCTCGATCCAGATGCCCAGGATATCTCGCGTTCCGTCGGGAAGAACGCCCAGGGCCAAGTAAATGGCCTTGTTGCGCACCAGGCCCTCTTCGCGGATCTTCACCCGCAGCGCATCGAAGAAAATGACCGGGTACATCGGCTCCAGTGGCCGCTGTTGCCACGCGCCAATCTCGTCCATGACCTCGTCTGTCACAGAGCTGATGAAGTCGGGTGAGACCTCTGTTCCATACTGCTCGGACAGAAAGGCTCGGATCTCTCTGACCGTCATTCCACGGGCGTACATGGCGATGATCTTGTCATCGAAACCGGTGTAACGCCGCTCATGCTTGGGGATCAGAATGGGCGCAAAACTACCGTCTCGATCGCGAGGGATTTCCAGTCGTAGCGGGCCATCGCCGGTCAAAACCGTCTTGCCACTCTTGCCGTTACGCTGATTGGTTTCATCCGCCGGGCGCTGCGCGCCCGGCGGATAACCCAGGTGGTGACCGAGTTCGGCACTCAAGGCACGCTCGATCAAGGCCTTCTTGAACGCCGCTGAGGCATCCTCGATTGCTTCTGCGGACATCAGGCCCTCGCCGAACTGCTCCAGCAGCTCTTTGGGGATTTTTGGCAGGTCACGCAAGGGTTTCTTTTTGGTTGGCATACATGCACCTCTTACTCATGTTATGCCCGAACACAAAATTTCTGACACCCTCCGCCCCACGGCCCGTTCTCAAACTCATCGAGTGCTTGCTCAGCCGCTTCAGCATTGATGGCTTGGTAAATCGGCTTCAGCTCCTTGGCCAGAGCTCGCCGCTTGTCCCAGGCCGCGAAGTCGAGGCTGTTGCGGATCAGGTGTACGATGCACGTTTGCAACGTCGTCTCTGGAAACACGGCACTGAGAGCCTCTGGCATACCTTTGAGGCCATCGGTCACGGCAATCAGCACATCTTCGACACCGCGCGTCTTGAGATCGTTAAAGACCTTCATCCAAAACTTCGCACCCTCGGTGTTCTCGATCCAGATGCCCAGGATATCTCGCGTTCCGTCGGGAAGAACGCCCAGGGCCAAGTAAATGGCCTTGTTGCGCACCAGGCCCTCTTCGCGGATCTTCACCCGCAGCGCATCGAAGAAAATGACCGGGTACATCGGCTCCAGTGGCCGCTGTTGCCACGCGCCAATCTCGTCCATGACCTCGTCTGTCACAGAGCTGATGAAGTCGGGTGAGACCTCTGTTCCATACTGCTCGGACAGAAAGGCTCGGATCTCTCTGACCGTCATTCCACGGGCGTACATGGCGATGATCTTGTCATCGAAACCGGTGTAACGCCGCTCATGCTTGGGGATCAGAATGGGCGCAAAACTACCGTCGCGATCACGAGGGATTTCCAGCCGTAGCGGGCCATCACCGGTCAAAACCGTCTTGCTACTCTTGCCGTTACGCTGATTGGTTTCATCCTCCGGGCGCTGCGCGCCCGGAGGATAGCCCAGGTGGTGACCGAGCTCGGCACTCAAGGCGCGCTCGATCAGGGCCTTCTTGAACGCCGCAGAGGCATCCTCAATAGCTTCTGCGGACATCAGGCCCTCACCGAACTGCTCCAGCAGCTCTTTGGGGATTTTGGGCAGGTCACGCAAGGGTTTCTTCTTGGTTGGCATACATGCACCTCTTACTCATGTTATGCCCGAACACAAAATTTCTGACACCCTCCGAAAATCAGGTACAGCTTCTACAGCTAATTCCTAAGACTTTCCTCATTCCCTGTAGTCCATTTCCCAAACACACTCCCAGGGCCTTTCAAGCCATTGCGGCGGTCTGGATCGGGTGAAACTGCCCTGGGAAAGATCCAGGTCAAGCACTGAACAAGGGAGTGATCAGGGCCGTAGCCGGCAAACCTGAACCAAGACGCGTCCCTCTGTAGGAGCGGGCTTGCCCGCGATCACCGGCAACGCCGGTGCCATCCAACGAAAGGCGCAAGCCTGCTCTTACAGGCATTTCTGAGCTGCCTATACGGCAGTGAACCTGAATGGACACAGCCTGTAGGCTGATGTGGCGCTGGTTGAGCTGTAGTACCCGCACAAACAGACGCCCCACTGTGCCTTCACATCAAAAACCCAGAGCCCCCGTCATTACCCCCGCCGGCAAGATGCCCGCGCATCTGCTCGAAATGCTCACGCACGCTCTGCACTACATACCCCCAGAACGCCGGGTTATCCACCGTCTGCGTCACCACCTGCACCGGCAAAAACCGCCGCATCTCGTTCTGGAAATCCCGCTGCGTCTGCTCAGACGTCAGGCTCGCCACCCTCCCCTCCCCCAACTGTAAATACGCCTGGATACTGGATGCATGGTCCGCAAGCTTGCGCTCGGCCAACTCATAAGCCGGCGTAACAGCCCGCTGCCTCAACCAGACAATGTCCCACAGGTCACGGTTCTTGATTCGCCCCCGGCGCAGGGCGAAGGCCAGCAGCTTGTCGACGAAGATTTCTTCAAGGCTTTGCGCATTGACGATCAAACCTTCGGTGCCCATGTCGACGCCATAAGGGTTCAACAAGGTCATCGGCCTGGGCTGGTAGGAGGGGATGGCGCAAATATCGATATGGATTTTCTGCGCTGGCAGGCTTCTGGCCTCGGGGCGGGTCTGTACCCGCAGCTTCCAGGTGTCGACATTGCCTTCTTCGCGCTGGGGCTCGCTGACCTCCACCTGCAGGCCATATTTGTCGTTCAGATTTGCAATCAGGTTTTCTTTCAACGAGGCAAAGTCCTCGCGCTGAAAGCCGGCACCACCGGTGAAGTCGAGGTCTTCACTGAGTCGCCTGGAGCCATAGCAGGTGCGCAAGCAGGTGCCGCCGATAAAACACAGGTCCTTGAGCAGGCCACTCTCGCTCAGGATGCGCATGATGTCGTGATGCAGCAGCTCCTTTTCCACAACCACCTGCAGCGGGGCAAGGTCGGGGGTGTTGGCCAGGGCCTGCTGGACGAGCTGGTCAAACAAGTTCATTGGCGACGTTCCAGTCGATAAGGTCGAGGTTGCGGCGGGTGCGCTTCATGTCAGCCAGGGCAAGGGCTGGCTTGGCGCGCCACAGCCGGCAGCGGTCGTCGTAGTCGATCTGGCCCTGAAGCTCGGCAGCCTTTCGGCTGGTGTGGATGAACTCGAGGGTCCCGAATGCGCCGCAACGAATGACCTGCGTGCGCCCGGACGACATGAGGGTGAGCCAGTTCAGCGGTAGCTGGGAAATGACCCCGGCATCGCTGAGTGCCGATTCCAGGCTGATGTAGTTCAGGTTGTTCGCCCGCAGGCGTGCGGCGGCGTGGTACAGCACCAGCCCTGGGTTGGGTTTTGCCGGCGTGTAGAGATACAGGCCACGGCACAGCCGGATCAGGATGTTGTCATCGGCCGCCCGGCTCAGCAAGGCACGGTAGGCACGGTCGGAAATGTCGCGCACCAGCACGCGCATATCTGCCGGGGTAAAGAGGTAGCGTTGCGGGGTGGCCAGTTGCTGAAGGCCTTGGTACAGGCGCCGCAAGGGCTGGTTGTGCATTTTAATGACTCTACAGAAAGTCACGGAAAGTGAAACTTAGTGTAGACCTGCTACGCGATCACTGCACAGAAAGTTACAGAAACAGTAACTTTCTGTTGAGTCATAGGGGAATTCAGCGCGTTGCCACTCGCGCCGGGTGGCTGCCCGCTCCATGCAAAAGAACTCTCCGGCAATGACGATTTCTGTAAGACCAGCCCAGTCACTAAGCCTAATTCCTAAGACTTTCCCCATTCCCTGTAGTCCATTTCCCAAACATACTCCCGGGGCCTTTCAAGCCATTGCGGTGGTCTGGATCGGGTTCTAGTCTCGGCCGGTCGTTGCACATTCAACGACCGGCTTTGACAGGCCGCCCCGAAGCTACCAACGCATTAGCTGTCTCTTTTATGGCGGTTGTGCGTGGGGCACTTTCGAGTGCGCCGGGTTCCTAGCTTCCTCGGTCTGTCAACCCACGTACCGCCGCCACCCTCTTGTTTGACAGCAAACGGTGGTGGCTCCTGTTCATGAAGCTGGGAGACCACCATGTTGAAGATTGTCCCCGACCCACCCCTTTCCCCCGAACTGTCCAACGCCCTTGAAGACCTGCTGATGCAGATCTCCGAACGCCTGTTCAGCGCCATCGCCGTCGCCCACCAGAACGCCCTGCAGCAAGTCACCTCATCCGGCCGCGGCCTGTCACTGGCAACCATGCACGAACTCGAAGCCGCCAGCACCTTGGTGGAAACCGCCCTGGGCAAGATCCAGGTCAGGCACTGAACAAGGGAGTGATCAAAATGAGCGACAAGACTGCCGGCGTGACCGGCTTCGGTTATGGCGACGACGATCAGCCGCTGTTCCGCGTACAAGCCGGCCAGGATGCAAAAATGGCAATGGAGCAGGCCTCAGCGATCATGACCTGCGTAAAGCGCATGACCCTGCTGGCCTCCACCGACGGCGAGGCCAACCTAGGCTGGGGTGCGCATTTGCTAAGCGATATGGCCAAGGCCGTGATCGACGATGTAGAGCTGGGCCGTAGCCGGCAAACCTGACCCAGACGCCCCCCTGTAGGAGCGGGCTTGCCCGCGATGGGGCCGGCAGCGCCAGCATCCAATTTTTGCTGAGCAGAGGGTAATTACCTGCACCGGCCTCATCGCTGGCAAGCCAGCTCCTACAGGGGACTTGTGACTTAGCTCAATGCAGCTCAATGCAGCTCAAATAGAGCTCACGCCGGGCTGCCCCTTTACCAGAACTGTCACGGACGTCGATAATGGCCATTTGAAATCAACTAGTTGACGCCCTGATCACCGTCGGCTTGGAAACGGAGTTCACATGAGCCCAGCAGAACAGACCTTGCCATCCACCCGCAGCGGCCAGGTTACGTCCCTTGTCGCCAAGGCAATGACCGGGATTGGCGTGGTATTAGGTGGCTTGTGGGCAGTCATTACCTACCTGGTACCCGACCCCAGTGTGTTCGGTTTCAGCTTCATCAACTGGCGCAACATTGTGCTGCTGGTCAGCACCTTCACACTGCTCACCAGCCTGTCACTCTGCTGGCAGATGCGCAATTTGCCGAGATTGATGCACGGCACCCTGCAGACTCTGCTCATCACTGCCCTGTCGTTCATCTTTTTCATCTTGGGCACCGAGTACGCGAAACCCACGTTCGAGTTCGCCAAGGTGCAATCGATGGTGGTCGAGAATGATGGCAGCAACCTGCTGGGTAAACGCCTGGAGGTAGTCGATGACATTCGTATCGAGTTGATCGGCTGCGAGAATATTGGTCGCTTCCCTAACTGCACCTTCGAGGTGACCAACATGGGCATGGACCGCGAATTCCGCTTTGACGATGCAACCCGCCTGTTCGACGAAGCGGGGGCGCCACTGCGCCTGAGCGAGTCTCGCGTAGGCCAGCAGCGCTTCAACAGCTGGACCGGCACTCAACTGCTGCGCAACGTGCCAACGACCCTCACGCTGAAGTTCCAGGAAGCGGACCGCAAGATCGAGCGCACACCATCGATCAAGCTGATTTTCCGCACGCGTAACGGCGGCGATGAGCAGGCACTCAAGTTCAATGACGTCACCATGAACTAAGCTGGATTTTCACCTCCAGCGCGAGCCCGCACATGAAACTGAGTCACCGCCCGGCAAGGACTGCCGACATTCCGGCCGTCTGCTGCTTCCCCCAAGGCCCCGAAGAACTGTTCTACATGTTCCCCAAGGCCACCTACCCGCTGACACCTGCACAGTTGAGCGAAGCCATCGCCCAGCGCAGTTGCTCAACTGTGGTAGAAGGCGACGGCGTAGTCCTGGCCTTCGCCAATTTCTACAAGGCCGAGCGCGACGGCGTCTGCGCCCTGGGCAATGTGGTGGTAGCCCCCGGCGCCCGTGGCCGGGGTGTGGCGCGTTATCTGGTGCAAAGCATGATTGCCTTGGCACGCGAGGAGTTCGTGGCGCGGGAGATTTGGGTGTCGTGCTTCAATCACAACACCGCCGGTTTGCTGCTTTATCCACAGCTGGGATTTGTGCCGTTCGGCATTGAGGAGCGCCAGGCGCCGGATGGCGGGCGGGTGGCGCTGGTTCAGATGAAGCAGGTGCTGAGATACGACTGATGATCGGCGTCGTTTGAGTTGGGGCTGCTGCGCAGCCCATCGCGGCACAAGGCCGCTCCTACAGTTGTGCGCGTGTGTTTTATTCAGTGGTATCACTGGCAAGTATTGAACGCGCAGCGTGGATATTGGCCTGGGCACTGATAACTTCTTCGGCATCGCCATCAGCGATCACCTGCGCCAGGTACTCTTGAATAGCTGCCTCACTATCAAGCAGTTCTACGATTCTGAATGGCGTTATCAAATCAGGCATATCTAACCTCCCTGCGGTGCGTGAGCGAACAGCGAGCCTATACCTGCTCACGCCCAGAATCGTTACCGTTTCGGGTAAGACTGTTCCTGTTTCCTCTAAGAAAACCGCCGTAACACCTCAGCAACCACCCGCACCGAACCTTCCCCCCACCCCGACGTCGGAACTTGCACCCCCGCTGCGAGATTCCCGCGTGAAAAACCTCCTCATCCGCAAATTCCGCCTGGTCCACAAAACCATCGGCTACATCGGCTGGTCACTGTTCTGGCTGCTGATCTGGGACGTGCTGGTCACCATCGACTTCATGCTGTTCTTCAACAGCAAGTTCAGCCTGCCGCTGATCCCCCTCACCCTGCTGGGGTCGGCGTTGGTGGTGCTGGTGAGTTTTCGCAACAGTAGCGCCTACAACCGCTGGTGGGAGGCGCGCACGCTGTGGGGGGCGCTGGTCAACAGCTCGCGCAGCTACGCTCGCCAGGTGCTGACCCTGATCGACGACCCGGCCGAGGGCCTGAACCCGGTCAAGGCCACCCTGCTGCGCCGGCATATCGCCTACGTGAACTGCCTGGCCGCGCACCTTAAAAATGAAAAGTGCCCGGACGAGCTGATGGCCTTCATCCCGCCCCAGGAGTTCGAGCGGCGCAACCGTTCGAACAACTTCGCCAACGACATCCTCGGCGGCTCGGCGGCGTTGCTGGCGCGGGAATACCAGGCCGGGCGGCTGGACAGCATTCGCCTGGCGCGGCTGGAGTCGACGCTGGTGGACCTGTCCAACGCCCAAGGCGGCATGGAGCGCATCGCCAACACGCCGCTGCCCTACCCCTATGTGTACTTCCCACGGCTGTTCATCACCTTGTTCTGCCTGATCGTACCAGTGGGGCTGGTGGAATCGCTGGGCTGGTTCACACCGCTGGCCTCGACCGTGGTGGGCTTCATGCTGCTGGCCATCGAACGCATCGGCACCGACCTGCAAAGCCCGTTTCGCTTCAGCGAGCACCAGATCCCGATGGATTCGATCTGCGAAACCATCGAGCGGAACCTGGATTCGATGCAGCGCGAGGCGCAGTGCGGGGAGGTGCAGGGCAGCAGGTGACGGCGTGGGGCGACTGTTTTGTACGTGCTGTACCGGCCTTATCGCCGGCAAGCCGGCTCCTACAGGGGGTGCACAACCGTCACACCTGCGTCAGGCCCGCACATACCGCTGGCGCAGCACATCACTGAAGCCATCCACCAGCAACACCAGCACCAGCATGGCGATGATCACCGTGCTGGCCTGGGCCTCCTGGAACAGGCTCAGGGTGGTGTAGAGCAGCTGCCCCAGCCCGCCCGCGCCGACGAAGCCCAGCACGCTGGCCATGCGGATGTTGTTCTCCCAGCGGTACAGGCTGTACGCCAGCAGCTGCGGCCACAGGTTGGGCAAGGTGCCGAAGCAGAACGCCGCCACCTGGCTGCCGCCCTGCAGGCGGATCGCTGCCGCTGGCTCCGGCGGTGCGTTTTCCAACGCCTCGGCGAACAACCGGCCCAGCACCCCGGCGGTGTGCAGCGCCAGCGCCAGGGTGCCGGCGTTGGGGCCGAGGCCTGCGGCCAGCACGGTCAGTGCCGCCCATACCAGCTCCGGGATCGCCCGCAAGGCGTTCAGCAGCAAACGTGCGGCCCCCTGCAACGGCCAGCCAAAGCGCCCCGCTGCCGGCAGCGCCAGCAGCATGCCGAGCACCATCGCCAGCAAGGTACCCAGCCCGGACATGGCCAGGGTTTCCAGCGCGCCCCAGCCCACTGCCCGCAACTGCTCCCGCGACAAGTCCGGGTGCAGGAAGCGCCCGGCGTACTCGGCCATCTGCCCCAGCCCGCCATTGCCGATCACCGCGTGCAGGTCCAGCTCCAGGTAGGCGAACGAAGCCACCACCGCCAGTGCGATGCCCAGCAGCACCAACAGGTTGATCACCCGGCTCATGCCAACCTCCCGCGCAGCAGGCGGCTGAGCACATCGGCCAGAATCACCAATGCCAGAAACGCCAGCAGCATGCTCGCCACCTCGGCCCCGGCGAACATGCGCATCGACAGGTCGATTTGCTGCCCCAGGCCGCCGGCGCCGACAAAGCCCATCACCACCGAGGCGCGCACCGCGCACTCCCAGCGGTACACGGTGTACGACACCACCTCGGCCGCCGCATTGGGCAAAATGCCGTAGCAGAACGCCGCCAACCGGCCGCTGCCGGCCTGCAACAAGGCGTGGGCCGGGCGCTGGTCCACCGACTCGAAGATTTCCGCATACACCTTGCCCAGCATGCCGCTGTAGGTGATGGCGATGGCCAGCACCCCGGCGGTCGGGCCCAGGCCCACCGCGCGCACGAACAGCAGTGCCCAGACGATTTCCGGCACGCTGCGCAGAAACACCAGCAGCCCGCGCACCGGCAGGCGTAGCACTCGCGACCACAGGCCCGGGCGCCCGCCCCGGGACGCCGCCCGCAAAGACAGCGCACGGCTGGCCAGCAGGCTGGTGGGTACCGCCAGCAGCAGTGCCAAAGCCATGCCAGCGGTGGCCACGGCCAGAGTCTGCAAGGTGGCCTGCCACAGCAGGCCAAGGAACTCGGGATCGTGGGCCGGCGGCCAGAAAGCGCTGGCGAAGCTGGCCATCTGTTGGCGGTTCTCGGCCTGCAGCAGCACGCCGGGGTTCAGTTCGCTCAACACCAGCCCTGGCCACAGCAGGGCCAGGCACAGCAGGGTCAGCAACAGGCGGGGCAGCGCCGCAGGGTCACGGGCGTCGGATTTCAGCATCGCGGAATCTGCACCGTCAGGGCCGGGCCAGGCGCCACCGGCAGGGCCAACTGTTCGTTGGCATACAGTGCCTCCAGCAGGCTTTGGCTCACCGCCTGGGCCGGGCAATCGAACATCACCTGCCCTTCACGAATGCCCACAATGCGCGGGAAGTGCGCCAGCGCCAGCTCCACCGCGTGCAGGCTGGCCACCAGGGTGACGCCATGCTCACTGGCATGGCGGTTGAGCAGCGCCAGACTGTGGTCGGCCAGCACCGGGTCCATGGCCGACACTGGCTCGTCAGCCAGCAGCACCTCGGGGCGCTGGTACAGCGCCCGGGCGATGCCGACCCGCTGCAACTGGCCGCCAGATAATTGCCCGCACTGCACAAACAGTTTGTCTGCCAGCCCCAGCTCAGCCAGGGCTTGACGCGCACCGGGCACATCGCTTGGGTGCAGCAGGTTGAGCAGCCCGCGCAGGGTGCCCCACTGCCCCAGGCGTCCGGCCAGCACCGCCGTCACCACCCGCTGGCGCGGCGGCAAAGGCGGCGCCTGGTGCACCAGCGCCACCCGCGCGCGCAGGCGTTGGCGGGCGCGGGTCGACAGCGCCCAGGGCTGCGCGCCAAGCAACTGCAATTGCCCGGCACTCGGTTGCACAGCAGTGGCCATCAGGTGCAGCAGGCTGGACTTGCCGGCGCCGGACGGGCCGATGATCGCCACCCGCTCGCCGCGTTCGATACGCAGTTGAACTGCGTGCAGGGCCTGAACCTCACCATGGCGCAGGCCGGCCCCTTGCAGACGGATACTCACTTCAGCAGGCCGGCCTCGCGGGCAGCCTGCTCGGTGCCCTGGTAGTTCTCGGGCTTGGTCTCGATGAAGCGGCTGGCCGCCTGCAGGTCGAGGATCGCCTTGTCGGCAGGCTTGGCCGGGTCCAGCGCGAGGAAGGCTTGCTTGATCTTGTCCTTGAGCGCCGGGTCCATGTTGCCGCGCACGGTCCAGTTGTAGTCGTAGTAGCTGGGGGTGGTGGCGAACACCTTGACCTTGCTGGTATCGACTTTGCCGGCATCCACCAGCTTCTGCCACACGCTGGCGTTGAGCACACCGGCATCGACCTTGCCGGCGGCAACCCAGGCCACGGTGGCGTCGTGGGCACCGGAATAGGCCACACGGCTGAAGTAGCTCTCTGGCTTGATGTTGTCTTGCTTCAACATGAAGTAACGCGGCATCAGGCTGCCGGAGGTAGATGAGATCGAGCCGAAGGCGAAGGTCTTGCCCTTCAGGTCGGCCAGGCTCTTCACGTCCGGGTTGGCCGTGATGAACTTGGAGGTGAACTGGGCGTCCTGCTCACGCTGCACCAACGGCGTAGCGGTCGGGTCCTTCAGGTGCACCTGAACGAAGGTGAAGCCCCCCAGCCAGGCCATGTCCAGGCGGTTGCTGGCCAGCGACTCGACCACCGCCGGGTAATCGGCCACCGGCACGAACTGCACTTTCATGCCCAGTTGCTGCTCCAGGTACTCGCCCAGCGGCTTGAACTTGCGCAGCAGCTCAGTCGGCGCTTCGTCGGGGATGGCGCTTACGCGCAGCACATCGGCAGCCTGTGCGATGAAGGCGCTACAGGCCAGCGCAAGGCCGGCAGCGAGAGCCAGGGGGCGTTTGAGCATGGGGAGTTCTCCGGTTCGTGGCGTGGGAGCGGGCTTGCCCCGCAACCTTTCAGACCCGGGCAAGTATAAGAGCCCCCGAAACAAAGACCACAGTTGCTACAATCGGCGTCAGAAAATTCCGAGAATTCCCGCCATGAATGAGTCGATCCGTTTAACCCAGTACAGCCACGGCGCTGGCTGTGGCTGCAAGATCTCCCCCAAGGTGCTGGATGTGATCCTCGCCGAAAGCGGCGCCCAGGCACTGGACCCAAAACTCTGGGTGGGCAACACCTCGCGTGACGACGCCGCGGTATACGCCCTGGACGACGAGCGTGGCGTGGTCTCGACCACCGACTTCTTCATGCCCATCGTCGACGACCCGTACGACTTCGGCCGCATCGCCGCCACCAACGCCATCAGCGACATCTACGCCATGGGCGGCGACCCGCTGATGGCCATCGCCATCCTCGGCTGGCCGGTCAACGTGCTGCCACCGGAAGTGGCCCGCGAAGTAATCCGCGGTGGCCGCGCGGTGTGCGCCGAGGCCGGCATCCCGCTGGCCGGCGGCCACTCCATCGACGCCCCCGAGCCGATCTTCGGCCTGGCCGTCACCGGCGTGGTCAGCAAGCGCCACCTCAAGCGCAACGACACCGCCCGCGCCGGCTGCAAGCTGTACCTGACCAAACCGCTGGGCATCGGCATCCTTACCACCGCCGAGAAAAAAGCCAAGCTGCGCCCGCAGGACCAAGGCCTGGCCCGCGACTGGATGTGCACCCTGAACACCCCCGGCAGCCGCTTCGGCAAACTTGCCGGCGTGCTGGCCATGACCGACGTCACCGGCTTCGGCCTGCTCGGCCACCTGGTCGAAGTGGCCGAAGGCAGCGGCCTGACCGCGCGCCTGCAATACAGCGCCGTACCGCGCCTGCCGAGCGTCGAACACTACCTGGCCGAGGGCTGCGTGCCCGGCGGCACCCTGCGCAACTTCGAAAGCTACGGCCACAAGCTCGGCGCCCTCAGCGACGAGCAGAAGCACCTGCTGTGCGACCCGCAAACCAGCGGTGGCCTGCTGGTGGCGGTCGCCCCTGAAGGCGAGGCCGAGTTCCTCGCCGTGGCCAGGGAGCTGGGGCTGGACCTTGCGCCAATCGGCGCGCTGGTCGAGCGACAGAGCCACGCAGTCGAGGTGCTCTGATGCGCCCAGACTGCACCCAGTTGCACCAGCTGTTTCTCGACGACGTGCCGCTGATGGACATGCGCGCCCCGGTCGAATTCACCAAGGGCGCCTTCCCCGGCGCCGTCAACCTGCCGCTGATGACCGACCAGGAGCGACACAAGGTCGGCACCTGCTACAAGCAGCAGGGCCAGGCCGCCGCCATCGCCCTCGGCCACCAACTGGTCAACGGCGCCATCAAGCAACAGCGCCTGGAGGCCTGGGCCGCCTTCGCCAAGGCCCACCCCGACGGTTACCTGTATTGCTTCAGGGGCGGCCTGCGCTCGCAGATCGTCCAGGGCTGGCTGCAAGAAGCCGGCATCCAGTACCCGAAAGTGGTCGGCGGCTACAAGGCCATGCGTACCCTGCTGCTGGAGACCACCCAGCAGGCGGTGGCGCAGTGCGACTTCGTACTGGTGGGCGGCCTGACCGGCACCGGCAAGACCGATGTGCTGCACCAGCTGGACAACGTGCTCGACCTCGAAGGCCACGCCAACCATCGCGGCTCCAGCTTCGGCAAGCGCGCCACCGCGCAGCCGGCGCAGATCGACTTCGAGAACGCCCTGGCCATCGACCTGCTGAAAAAGCGCCACCGCGGCATCGGCCAGTTCGTGCTTGAGGACGAAGGCCGCATCGTCGGCAGCTGCGCCGTGCCGCTTGAGCTGTACAAAGGCATGCAGCAGTACCCGCTGGTGTGGCTGGAGGACAGCTTCGAAAACCGCGTGCAGCGCATCCTGCGCGACTACGTGACCCAGCTGTGCGCCGAGTTCGTGGCCGTGCACGGCGAGGAGGATGGCCGCCGGCAGTTCGCCGAGCGCCTGCGCCAGAGCATGGCCAACATCCACAAGCGCCTGGGCGGCGAGCGCTTCCAGCGCCTGGCCGAGTTGCTGAACCAGGCTTTGGACGAGCAGCTACGCAGTGGCGAGGTGGGCCTGCACCGTGGCTGGATCGAAGGCTTGCTGAAGGAGTATTACGACCCGATGTACGCCTACCAGCGCGATGCCAAGGCTGACCGTATCGAGTTTGCCGGCGACGCGGTCGAAGTACGCGAATACCTCAAGGCCCGGGCCCAGCGCGGGCTGCGCACCGGGCGCTAGCCCCACCACCTGCTCGGGCTCCTACAGGTACTGCGCTGGCCTGAAGGCTATGCGATCCCTGTAGGAGCGGCCTTGTGTCGCGAAAGGGCTGCGCAGCAGCCCCAGGGTGTGGGCCCCATGCAAAATCGCCGGGGCTGCTGCGCAGCCCTTTCGCGACACAAGGCCGCTCCTACAGGTTCGCGCAAAATCGAACAGGCTGGTCACTGCCCCGGGCTGAGCACCCGCTCCAGTTCCGCTGCACGCTCCTTGCTCATGTCCATGAAGCACATCGCCCCTTCGATACGGTACAGGCTGCCATCGCTCAGGTTGCGGTGGAACGCGCAATTGCCGTCGCGGTAGGCGATCCACTTGCGCTGCACCTCGCGCAGGGCCTTTTGCTGGGCGGGGTCGAGCTTGCTCAGCAGCTGCTTGTACACCCGGTTCAGGCGGTCGTCCTGCAGCTTGGTCTCGGCCTGGATGCAGGCGCCCATGGCTGAGGTGCTGGAGGCCTTGTCCATGCACTGGGTGTAGCTGGAGGAGTAATCGTCGGCCTGGGCTGTGGCCGCTGCCAGCAAGGCGATGCTGGCGAACAGGAAGGGCTTGAACATGGGCGTTCCTTTCAGAAGTAGGCGGGAGCAAGCCTAGCACCCGCTTTCCCACAGCTCTGTAGGGATTGCGCTACAACATCTGCTCCGGCTGTGGCGGTGCCACCACCTTGTGCGGCTCGAAACGCATGCTCGGCATTTGCGTGCCGACGTAAAACGCCACACCCAGCGCAGCCATCAGCGCCACATCGAACCAGCGCCAACCTGGCACTTCGGCCGCGCTTTTGGCCTTCCAGCACCACCATGCCTGCCCGGCGCAGAACAGCAGGATCGCCCCCAGCCACAGGTAGTAACCGGCGCCAAAGCCGGTTACGTCCTGAAAACCGTAGGTGCGGCTGTCGGGCAAACGCTCGATGCCCAGGCTGGAAATCGCCAGATACAGCGCCACCAGGCCAAAGCCCAGGGCCAGCCGGCGGAACCGCCGGTGGGCCAGTATCGCCAGCGCCAGCAGCGGGTTGGCAAACCACTGGTACATCTCGAACGGGATGCCCCAAAGGCCGTACAGCAAAATCTGCAGGGCCGGCAGGTGCCGCCCGGCCCCGGTCAGAACAGCGTCGAAACACAGGCTCGACAAATACAAAAGCAAGCTGAAAGTCAGATACAAGGCGGGCAAGGGAACGAACCTGGGCAAGCGGGACAAGCTGCGACCATAACCCAGCCCCTGCCCCGCCTCCAAACCCTCAGTAAGTGCCGCGCAGGGTCAGCATGAAGTTGCGCGGTTCACCGTAGTAGTTGCCGTAGGTCGAAGTGCCGACGGTCTCGTAGTACTTCTTGTCGAACAGGTTGTTGCCGTTGAGGGTCAGGTCCCAGTGCTCGTCGACACGGTATTCCACCAAGCCGCTCCAGGTCGCGTAGCCAGCCTGCTTGTAGTCGAACGGCACCAGGTTGCTGGTGACATTGCCGTTGACATCGGTGCTGGCCGCCTCGCCAGTGACGTAGGTGGCGCTTTGCACCTGCACCCCGCCGCCCACCTTGAAGTCGTGCAGCACGCCCGGCAGGCGGTAGGTGGTGTACAGCTTGAACAGGTGCTTGGGCATCACCGTGCTCAAGGCCGTGCTGGTGGCGCGATTGCGGTTGAGGTTGAAGGTGTAGCCGCCGGTCAGCATCCAGTCTGGCAGCAGCTCGCCGGACACCTCCACATCGATGCCCTTGCTCATCACCTTGCCGTTGGGCAGCCAGCAGCAACTGCCGGCGAACAGGTTGTTCTGCTGCGGGAAGGCCGGGTCGCGGGTGGCCTCGTTCTCACGGGTGGTGTAGTACAGGGCAATGTTGGTGTTCAGGCGGCCATCGAACAACTCGCCCTTGAGCCCGGTTTCGTAGGTCTTGCCGGTCATCGGCTCAAGGGTGTTGTTGCTGCCCAGGGGGCCGGCCAGGCGGTTGGACTGCGGCCTGAAGATTTCCGAGTAGCTGGCGTACGCCGACCATTGGTCGTTGAGGTCGTAGACCACACCGCCAAACGGCGTGACCTTGGTGGCGATGCGCTGGTCAGGGTTGGACACCGTGGTCCAGGCGCCGCTTTGCAGCGTCTGGTAGGTCTGCCAGAAGTGATAGCGCTGGGCCCGCCCGCCAACGATCAGGTGCAGCGGTTCGGCCAGCTGCAGGCGCAGGCTGGCGTACAGGCCGTACTGGCGCTGGGAGTTGGGGCTGTAGTCGCGGGTGTAGTTGCGGGTATTGGACTGGTCGGGGAACGGCGTCGCATCCGGGTCGAACACATCCACCCCGCCCCCTGCGCCGGCATGCGGTGCAGTGCCCAGCCAGCGGCTGTCGATGCGCTGGTAGTCGGCGCCGACAGTCAACTCGTGGTCCAGCCCGAACGCCTCGAAATGCCCCGACAGGTTGGCGTCGTACAGGTGCTGCTGGTTTTCCTGGCGGCTGAGGGTGCCGTACCAGGTCGCCCCGGTGCCGGTGTTCGGGTTCACTGCGTTCAGGGTGGAGGCGGTCTTGAACAGGCCCAGGTCCCAGATGTTGGTGTAGCTGAGGTTGAGCTTCCAGTCGTCGTTGATGCGGTGGTCGAGCTTGGCGAAGTACTCGCGCGCCGTCACATCGATGTACGACCAGTTCTGGGTCAGGCCGGTGTGCCGTGGCAGGCCCAGGTCGGCGCCGGTGGAATAGCGCGGTACCGAGCTCTGGGTGCCGGTCTCGTGGGATTTGTTGTAGCGCACGCCGAAGGTGAGCATGGTGTCGTCGGTCACGTCGGCTTCGAACACGCCGTACACCAGCGGCTTTTCGGTGGCGCGGTGGTCGATGAAGTACTGGCGGTCGGTATTGGCCACCACCAGCCGCCCGCGCAGGCGGCCGTCCCAGCCCAACGGGCCGGACAGGTCGATCTCCTGGCGGTAGTTGTCCCAGCTGCCGGCCGACAGGGTGAACTTGAACTGGTTGTAGGCCGTGGGCCGCTTGCGCACCATGTTGATGATGCCGCCCGGGTCGCCCGTGCCACCAAACAACGCCCCCGAGCCCCGCAGCACCTCGATGTGATCGAACTCGGCCAGGTCGAAGATATTCGACGAATAGAACGAGCCCATGGCCGTACCCAGCGATTGCGGCGCGGCGCCGTCGATCTGCAGGTTCTGGATGGAAAAGCCGCGGGAGATGAAGTCCTGGGTGCGCACCGTGGTGCTCTGGGTGATCACCCCGGGGGTGGCTTTCATGGCCTGGTTGATGTCGGTGATCTGCTGGTCTTCGATCAGCTGGCGGGTCAGCACCGATACCGACTGCGGTGTCTGGCGTACGCTGGTGGGGGTCTTGGAACCGACGCTGACCAGCCCCGGCGCGTAGGAGCCGGTGTTCTCGGTGCTCTCACCCATGCCCTGCCCGGCCACAGTAGTCGCCCCCAGCTCCATCACCCCGGCGCCCAGCGGCGCCTGCGGCTCGGCCACCAGGCGGTAGCCGTTGTCGCTGCGCTCGCTGCGGTAGCCGCTGCCGGCCAGCAGCACGGCAAAGCCGCTATCCACCGCGTACAGCCCGCGCAGGCCGTCGCTATGGCGCCCGGCCAGGGTTTCTGGCTGGAACACCACCGCCACCCCGGCCTGCTGGGCGAAGCTGCCCAAGGCTTCGGCCAGGCTGCCGGCGGGCACTTCGTAGTGGCGGCGGGCTTCGTCCTGGGCGGTGGCTGGCGCGGCCATGACGGGCAGCGCAAGGCCGGCGAAGGCCAGGCGCAGGCACAGCGACAACGGGTTGAGGACGGGGCGGCCAGGGAATCGGCGCATGGCGGGGTGGCTCCATTCTTGATTGGTTGGCCTTTTGAATGACGGGCCACTCGGCAGAAGCGGAACCACGGTTCTTTAGTTTTTTGCAGGCACGCGCTCGACGCTCGTCCACCACGGGCCAAAGCGCCTGACCTGCACGGGCAGCGCTTCGGCCAGCAACTGCAGGGCACGCTCGCTGTCGTCCAGCGGCAGCACCGCCGACACCTTGATGCCGTGCAGCGCGGCACGGTCAAAGCGCAGCAGGCCGCGACGCTGGGCGGCCAGGGCATCGAGCACCTGGTCCAGCGGCAAGCCGTCGGCCACCAGTTGGTGTTGCTGCCAGGCCAGGTCGATGCGCTGCGGGTCGATGGCCGGCAATGGCCCTACCCGTTCGCGCTCCACCCAGGCACGCTCGCCACGCCCGGCGACGATATAGCCACCGGCCTCGGCACTGCGCGCCTCGACCCGCGACTCGAGCATGGTCAGCTCGCTACGCCCGGCCCCTTCGCTGACCACGAAGCGCGTGCCCAGGGCGCGGAAGCTGCCCTCGTCGGTCTGCACCACGAACGGCCGCGCAGGGTCGTGGGCGACATCCACCAGCACCTGGCCGCGCAGCAGGCGCAGGCGCCGTTCGCCCGCCGTGAACTGCAGGTCCACGGCAGAGTTGCCGGCCAGGGTGACCTGCGAGCCATCTTCAAGGGCCAGGCTGCGCCACTCGGCGGGCGCGGTGCGCGCATCGGCCAGCCAGACCTGCGGCTGAACACCTCCCAGTTGCAAGCCACCCAGCAGCGCAGCTGCCAGGGCCAGCCCCAGCAAGGTGCGCCGCGCCGCTGGGGTACGCCGCGCCGGCAGGTTACCGGCTGCCAGCGCGGCCGATACCGGGCCACGCTGCTCGCGCAAGCCCTGCAACTGGTGGATGACGCCCTGCATGCGCTGCAGTGTGGCCTGGTGCCGTGGGTCGGCTAGCAGCCAGTCATCCAGTTCGGCCTGCTCGCCGGCATCCAGGGCGCCCTCACCCAGGCGCAACAC
The DNA here is from genome assembly GCF_019139895.1 of Pseudomonas fakonensis. Lineage (GTDB taxonomy): Bacteria > Pseudomonadota > Gammaproteobacteria > Pseudomonadales > Pseudomonadaceae > Aquipseudomonas > Aquipseudomonas fakonensis. Next base: position 5,096,581 of record NZ_CP077076.1, read on the forward strand.
CCACTCGGCAGCCTGTTCCTCGATGCCGGCCACCCTCAGCCCTCGCCCAGGTCCAGCGCCTGGTGGCAGTGCACCAGGGCCTGGGCCAGGTACTTGCGCACCATGCGCGGCGAAATACCCAGGCGCTCGGCGATCTGCGGCTGGCTGAGTTCGTCCAGGTAGTAACCGACAAACGCCTCGCGGGCGTTGGGGTGCAGGCCTTCGAGCAAGAAGGCGATCTGCTCCAGGGCTTCGAGGGTGAGCAGAATACGCTCCGGCGACTGGTGCCCGTCGAGGGCCTCGACGGTTAGCGCCAGCTCGGCCAGGTAGGCGTTTTCGATCTGCTGGCGGCGGGCCTGGTCGATCACCAGGCGGCGCGCCGTGGTGCTCAGATAGGCCCGCGGCTCACGCATGCCCAGCAGTGCATCGCGCGATGCCAGAATGCGCACGAAGGTGTCCTGCACCAGGTCCGCCGCGCGGTGCGAGCAGCGCAGCTTGCGCCGCAGCCAGCCGAACAGCCAGCCATGGTGCTCGGTGTACAGCTGTTCGAGCGGGTACGGGCTCGGCGTGTCGGCTGCGGGCATGGAATCACCGGGACGTAAGTGAGAATCGTTACCGAATGTTATCCATTGCCACGCGCTTTATGCAACCGGCGGTTCCAGCAGCAGCCCGTACAGGCCCGAGTCCGACAGCTCACCGGCCACGCACCAGCGCGCGCGCAGCGTGCCTTCGAGCACAAAGCCCTGGCGCTCCAGGGTGCGTGCCGAGCCTTGGTTGCGCGGGTCGATCTCGGCTTCGAGGCGGCGCAGGTGCAGGGTATGGGCCAGGTAGTCGATGAAGCAGGTCAGCGCCTCGTCCATGTAGCCACGGCCTTGTACCTCGCGGGCCAGGCAGTAGCCGATCTCGCCGCGGCGCGAGGGCTGGTCGAGGTTGAACAGCTGCACCATGCCGATCAGCTCGCCGGTGTCGCGGCGGTACATGCCCAGTTTGAGCATCTGGCCGCTGGCGTAGGCTTCACGGTCGGCGGCCAGGGCGCTTTCGGCTTCGGCCAGGGTTTGCCAGGGGGCGTGGTACCAGTAACGCATCACCTCGGGGTCGGCCATGATGGTCAGCCAGCGCTGCGCATCGCCATGGCGCATGGGGCGCAGTTGCAGGCGTGGGCTGTCGAGGCACAGGTCGCTGGGGAAACTGCGGGGGTCGGGCACACCGGGACTCCTGTCCGATTGTGGGAAAGATGACAGTCTAGCGTCAGGGGAGGTGCGGGAGGTAGGGGGCAAAAGGCGCAGGGCACCTGTAAGCCCTGATGCAATTCACAGACAGGCACCTGCATGCGCTGATGCCATCCCCTCCCCCAATTTCCCAATGTTTAACCCCACCACATTCCTGTAGGCAAAGGCCTGCAAACCCTGAGGCAACGTCCGAAGCCACCGCAAGACTGGTCCGGCAGACCCGGCCCCCATCATCCCTTTAGGGTTTCACTTCCATTTCGAAGGAGTGATCCCCCATGGCTTTCCACGGCTACCTGTCCATCAACGGCGCCCGCCAGGGCCTGATTTCCGCTGGTTGCTCCACCGAGGCCTCGATTGGCAAACATTGCCGCAGCGGCCACACCGACGAGGTGATGGTGCTGTCGCTGGCCCATCAGATTCTCAGCGGTGACAACAACCAACGTGCCCTGCACCAGCCGGTGCTGATCAGCAAATTCATCGACAAGGCCACCCCGCTGCTGGCCCAGGCCATCGACAGCGGCGAACGGCTGGACTGCGACTTCAACTTCTACCGCACCAACCCGGCCGGCCACCTGGAGCGATACTTCACCCTCAAGCTCTCCGGCGCGGTGCTGGTGGAACAGCGGGTCGACATGCCCCATAGCATGCTGCAAAGCGACCAGGAGGCGCAGGAACACCTGGCCATCCGCTACCGCGACATCAGCTGGATCCACCACACCGGCAGCACCTCGGCCCACGCCGCCTGGCGTGAAGCAGAATGAGCGCCCGGCAAGGCAACTACCCGCTCGGGCCCGATTACTGGGAGGTGAACCAGGCCGCCACGCGGCTGACGGCTTACGCCTGCAGCGTCAGTGCGCGGCATTTGCGCCACGGGATGGGGCGGGTGATGTTCAACCGGGAGGTGGCGTATTTCGCCAAGCAGGTGGCGGACAAGGTGGCGCTGGGGGAGCTGAGCCCGGAGGACGGGTTGAAGGTGCTCAGGGCCGAAGAGGTGAGTTTGTGGGAGCAGGCTGAAAGGCTTGGTCGGCGGGCTGTCGGATTGGCTGTCGGATTGGCTGGAGGGGTGAGCCAGGTGGCCACAGGGGCGGGGGCCTGTGCGACAGGCCCGGGTCTATGCAGCTATTTCGGCGCCCCCGTATTTGCCCATGGTGTAAACAACATTTATGAAAATGGAAATAACTTATGGAACGGGAGAGATGACACCGTGGGGCCCATTCGCAAGGGATATCAAGAGGCAGCGAAGAAGCTGGGGTATGGAGAGAGAGAGGGGAACCTTGCTTATTATTCGGCAGATTTGGGGATGGCGGGATATGGAGTGTTTTTCCGTAAACCGCTGAAGCCAGGGGCATGGCGCTTATACAAATATCACGATATCGATCGTGTTCGTGCATTTCGATTGATGGGGGTCAGCACGCTGTTTTTTGAAGGGGCGGTGAGCGGCATCACGGTGTATCAGATGATCGTGGAGTACTTCAAAAAGTGATCATGACAGTCATTCTTTTCTTTGCCGCAGACGTGTTCGTCTCATTGAACATCCGGCATTACTTGATGAAGAAAGACCCATTACTGATCTTCGTCATTGCTGGATATATTTATAACGCCATACTTGGCGCTCTTTATTTATACCTCACCCAACGCAAAGAACTCGCAAAGGCACCTGCCATAACCGAGCTTTACTCAACACTCCTGCCCGGCTCACTTATATTTTGTTTTTGCATGTTCTTTTTTCACTTATGGGCATTTGCAAGTGGTTTGAGGACCTACCCTGGCAAATATAAAGATCTTGGTTAGCCGCAATGCCTGTCTTGAGATTGCATCAGGGCTTACAGGTGTTCGACGGGAGCTTTGCAGCGCCTTCGAGATCGAGCGCCGCCCGCGCGGCGCTTCGCGGGTAAACCCGCTCCCACAGTTTGTTTCGGGCCAGTCTTTCCTGTGCCATCACCTGGTCCGCCTTGTTGGTTCGACGCGATTTCGGCGTGTGCGTTGCCGCCGCTGCACATGACTCAAGGCATGCACCAAGGCGAACAGCGGTACTTTCACAGGAATAATTGGCCCGAATCAAACTGTGGGAGCGGGTTTACCCGCGAAGCGCCGCGCGGGCGGCGCTCGATCGCATAGGCGCTGCAAACCTTTCGGCGGGCACCTGTAAGCCCTGATGCAATTCACAGACAGGCACCTGCATGCACTGCCGCCATCCAAAGGCATGCACCTACCAGCCCTCCCCCTCACCTGGCCCGGTTCATCCCCAGCTCCATGTCATCGATCAACCCTTTGGCCAACCCGCTGAGAATCCGCGCGGCGCTGCCGGCCTTGCGGTCGTTCTCCATTTCGGCTTCGGTGGTCAGGTGGGAAATGCAACCCAGCAACACCGACAGGTCGCTGAACGCCTGCTCGAACGGGACGCCCGGCTGGATGCGGAACAGCTCAAGGCAGGTGGTCTTGCCTCTGGTCATGCCCTGCGAGGAATCATCGGTCATGGCTCTTCCCTCCGCGCAATGGCGTGGTTGATCAGCAGGACCACCAGATGGGACAGGATGGCCGAGTTATCCAGCATGATGCCGGGGCGGTGCTGTTGCGGGCATTCGACGTAGGCGTGGACGGTGTCGACCAGGGTTTCCATCAGGTTGGCGGCGTGGGCCATGGCGGCCTCGGGGGTGAGGTCCTGGATGATGGTGAGGTAGGGGATTGGAAAAGGTGGATCAGGTACAAGTTTTTTCATGGTGTTCTCCTTAAGCACCGGGAAACAACCACCTCCATCCTTCTCACAGACAAGGGTGGCAGTCGTACGCATGGTGAGAAGACCGTGTGAACACCAGCCACGGCCGGGCCGAAACCCGCACGCGTACGACCGCCATTAAAATGGAAAGCCGTATTGGTGAACACACCGGGCTTCTCACACCCGGTCGCCAAATGTGACGACCCAGCGACGTTACCCCCGGGGTATTTCCCAGCCAATGTGGCAGCTTCCGACAGGCGCGTAGGATAGGTCCGAAACTTGGCCCGGTTGAAGGATTTTGTTTCAAGTTGGGAAATGTCTTACAGGGGTTTGGGATGAGGGGATGTTGGGGGCCAACAGTGCCTGTTTTAAGGTTGCATCAGGGCGGGCAGATGCACGCCACAACCCTGACAGCGCCTTTGAGATCGAGCAATGCTGGCGCGCACTCATTCAAGGATCATGGATGTCACGACGTAACGACCACCTGAAGTTTCAGGTGTATCGAGGGACAGCTTACCGTCGGGCCCTTGAGCTTCTGGCCGAGGAACAAGCCACGCTGGACCCGCCGGACATCGATGTATCCCGAGTCAGGCTTGAACCCATTACCCACGCTGCCGTTGAGGCAAGCGATGGATGGGGTGAGGAAGGTGCACTGCTGTCCTGGGAGGATGTGTCGGCATGGAAGCATAAATGGCCAAAAGGGATCGACCTGGCACTCTGGTACGGTGTTGAGCTCTGCGGCATGGCCTATGCCAATGCCCGAGACAGTAGGATCACCATCAAGCTGATACTTCTCGAAGGTAAGCCCGACGACACCCACCCCCTCAAGGGATACGTGTTGCCTGTAACACTTACCGCAATCGATGCATTTGCCCGAATGCTGAAGCTGCAATGGATTGAAATCCAGGATCCAGCGACCGGCGCAATCCCCTGGTACCAGCAGCACGGCTTCGCGTTCGACGATCAGCGGCGCCTTGTCATTTCAGTAGGGGCCGAATAACATGCCCGAAGTCAATCATCATCTTCAGGGATGCATGCGATGAAAAAGCAGAAAGCAAAACCACTTCTGGTTGCCGCATTCAAAGCGGAAGCCCAGCGCTTGGGCGGATCAATTTCTGCAAATCAACGTCGTTTCATGGCTGCTGCCAAGCTTGGCCGCCAAATGGAACCCACTGGTGTGATGGCAGGCTGCGCGTAGCCTGTATGAACATTTGAAGAAGCCGCCCACGGGCGGCTTTTTTATGCCTGGAATAAATCGGGACGCAATCCAGAACCCATCGCGGGGCAAGCCCGCTCCCACACAGTCATTACAGACCCCGTAGGAGCGGGCCCGCGATGGGCTACCGCCCTCAGAACCCCATACTGAAGCTCACCACCACCCCATGGTCCTTCGCCTCGCTGGACAACTGCCCGGAATACCCGATCCCCAGCTTGCCGCTTTCGCCAACCGACATGTCCAGCCCGGCCTCGACCACCGCTGCATCCTTGGCAATCGGCACGCCCGAGGTGCTGAAGCCACCGCCGCCTTCGCTGAAGCGCAGGTCGGCGCTGGGCTGGTCATCGCCAAAGGCATGCCGCCAACCCACCGACAAGCGCGGGGTGATGCTGTTGCCCTTGCTCAGCTCGATACGCTTGCCCACCCGCACCCCCAGGGTCGAATAGGTCACGTCCTGCTCGACACTGCCAGACAAGCGCCCTGCCCCGCCCTTCTCGTGGGCGGTGTCGCTGTCGTAGTTGACGTAAGCCAACCCGGCGAACGGCTCGACCGCCAGGCCATTGCCGGCATCGATGGCATAGCCCAGCTCGCCGAACACCTGGGCGGTGCGCGCCTTGTACTTGGCTTTCAGGCGGTCGTTGTAGGCGCCCACTTCAACATCGCGCTTGGTCTCGATGTCATGCCAGGTGTAACCGGCCCCCAGGCGCGCCGAGAAGGCATCGAGCTGGTAGTTGAGGTAGGTCAGCAGGTGGTAGCTGTCGACCGTGGCATCCGAGCGGCGGCGGTGCGCATCGATGCTCGAGTTGGTGTAGCCGGCGGCAACGCCGACCTTCCACTGGTCGTCCAGCGCCTTGTCCACGCCCAGCAGGAAGCCTTGCAACTGGCGGTCGACACTGGCGGCATTGCTGTTGCCATCGTAAGAACCCCAACCACCGATGGCACGGATCCAACCCACCGCCTGGCCCTGGCAACCTTCACTGGTGAGCTGCTGGTTGGCAGTCGGTGCCAGGGTGCGGCGCGGGTCGTCCTGCTGGGTGCAGTCGGCCTGGCGCATGCGGTCGTTGGCAGCCTCACGCAAGTAACGCGAGTCCTCGATCAACGTGGTGGCCGTGCTGGCGTGGATCTCGCCAGACAAACTGTCGAACGCCGCCTGGGCCTCGCTCACGCTCAGCGGCAGCAAGTTGTTGACGATTTCCTGTGGGGCATCCGGGCCGCTCAAGGCTGCGGCTACACCGCGCTGATTGCGATTGACGGCCACGCGCATGAAGCCCAGGCTGTTGCGGCTCACCGACAGCGTCACATCGTTGGCACCGTAGTTCAGCGAGCTGGTGAGGAACGCCGAGTTGCTCAGGTTGGTGCCGGCGAAGGTGCCGTTTATACCGCCCGTGGCATTGACCACGGTGTACTGGGCACTGCCGGTGAAGCCGGCCAGGTTGACCACCTGCAGGCTGCCACCCAGGTTGGCGGTGCCGCCGACGTTCAGGTAGCTCACCGGGCTTGCGGCCAGGTCGATGGCCAAGGTGCCGCTGGCGGCGTTGGTGAAGTTGCCGGTAACGCTCAGGTTGCCACCGGCGCCCGGCATCACCGTGCCCTGGTTGGTCAGGCTGGCGACGCTGCCGGTGCCGGTCAGCGCGGCGCCGTTGGCCACGGTCACCGCAGCGGCCAGGCTGGCGCCGGGGTTAGTGGCGTTGCCCACTTCGAGCACGCCCTGGTTGACGTTGAAGGCACCGCTGAAGGCCTGGTTGCCGGTCAGCAGCAAGGTGCCGGTGCCCTGCTTGGTGGTGGTACCGGTACCCGTCAGGCTGCCGTTGAAGGTGCCGTTGGCGGCCTGCACGAACACCAGGCTGGCGTTATTGGCGATAGCGCCCTGCAGGCTGGTGGTGTTACCGGCCAGGGTGCCGCCACTGACGGTGGTGCCGCCGGTGTAGGTGTTGGCGCCAGACAGCACCAACGTGCCGGAATCGAGCTTCTCGATGCCGCCACTGCCGACGATCGGCGCGCTGACCAGCGCCGTGGCGCCGGCATCCACCCGCACTGCGGCCAGGGTGCCGCCGGTGCCGTTGGTGGCGGTCAGGCTGCCATTGTTACCAGCCACCAGCTGGTAGCCACTGCTGAGGAACTGCATGCCGGTAAAGGCCTGGTTGCCCTCAACCGTGACAGTACCTGCCTGGCCACCGAACACCGCGAACTGCCCGCCCCAGGTCTCGCTGTTGGCGCCGGTGGAGTCGGTCCAGTTGCTGCTGCCGCTGCTGCCCCAGGTGCCGTTGCCGCCGCTGATGGTGCCATCGGCGGTGGTCTTGCTGCCGTTCCAGAACTGCAACGACCCCGGCGCGCCCTGCACCACCAGGTTGACCTGGTTGGCGATGGCGGTCTGCAGGCTCAGGTCGCCCAGGGCCACGCTGCCGGGGATGGCGCCGAACACCAGGCCGTTGTCGGTCAGGCTGCCGCCATAGTTGAACAGGCTGTACACACCCGGCCCGAAGCCGCCCGCATCGGTGATGTTGAGGGTGCCGTCCAGGGTCAGGTTGCCGGCCACGTTGACCACCGTGGTGGAGGCAGCCGGGGCACCGAGGGAGAAGTCCAGGGCGCTGCCGGAGGCCAGGCTCAGGCTACCCACCGACAGCGGCGTGGCGCTTTGCCCGGCGGCCAGGGTGGCGCCGTTCTGGATCTGCACGGCGCCAGCCAGGGTGCCGCTGCCGCCGAGGGTGGCGCCGGTGGCCACCTGCACGCTGGTGCTGTCGAGGCGACCGTTGACCAGCAGCGTGCCGGAGCTGACGGTGGTGGCACCGGTCAGGGTGTTGTTGCCGGTCAGCAACAGCTCGCCGGTGCCGGTCTTGCTCAGGGTGCCGGTGCCGGTGAGGTTGCCGGTATAGCTGCCGTTGCTGTTCTGCTCGAAGGTCAGCGCGGCGTTGTTGATGATGGCGCCCTGCAGGCTGCTGCTGTCGCCGACCACGCTGCCGGCGTTGATCAGGGTGCCGCCGGTGTAGCTGTTGCTGCCGCTCAGGGTCAGCTCGGCGTTGCCGTTCTTGATCAGGCCGCCGCTGCCGCTGATGTTGCCTGCCAGCTCCAGGGCGTTGCTGCCGCCGATGCCCACGGCGCCATTGAGCACGGCGTTGTTGGCCAGGGTGACGGCGGTGTTGCTGTCCAGGGTGGTGCCGCCGGCGGCGGTCAGGGTGCCGCTGCCCAGGGCGCTGTCGTTGCCCACCACCAGGGTGCCGCCGTTGAGGGTGGTGCCGCCGCTGTAGCCGTTGACGGCGTTGAGCACCAGGGTGCCGGTGTCGTACTTGACCAGGTTGCCGGTGCCGTTGATGGCAACGTTGAGGGTGGCGGTGGCGTTGGGGTCGACCCGCAGGTTGGTGGTACCGCTGGTCAGCAGCTCACCACCGGTACCGCCGTCGAGCACATAGCCGTCGGTGACGAACTGCATGCCGCTGATGCTGTGGCTGCCGTCCACGGTGACGGTGCCGGCCAGGCCCTGGAACACCGCGAAGGTGTCGTTCCAGGGGGTGTTGAGCACGCCGTCGGCATCGGTCCAGTTGGAATTGGTGGCGTCCCATACCCCGCTGCCGCCGTCGATCGTGCCGTTGGGCACGCTCTGGCTGCCGTCCCAGAACAGCACGTTGCTGGCCCCGCCAACCACCAGGTTGACCTGATTGGCGACGCTGGTCTGCACGGTCAGGTCGCTGGCCGGTACCGGGGTGCTGCCGATGGCCATGCCGTTGTTGACCAGCGAGCCGCCGTAGAAGAACAGACGGTACACCCCGGCGCCGAAGCCGCCGACATCGGTGATGTTGAGGGTGCCGCCCAAAGTCAGGTTGTTCGCGACACTGACCAATGCCGTGCTGCCCAGCGGCGCGCCGAGGGCTGCGTTGAAGCTGGAAGCGCTGCCAAGGGTCAGGTTGTCGGCGCTGAGGGTGTTGCCGGTGCTGGCCGCCAGGGTGCCACCGTTGGCCACCACCACACTGCCGCCGAGGGAGCCGGTCCCGCCCAGGGTGCTGCCGCTGGCGACGTTGACCGTGCTGCTGGCCAGGCTGCCGTTTACCATCAGGCTGCCGCCCTGCACGTTGGTGGTACCGGTGTGGCTGTTGCTGCCGGTCAGGGTCAAGGTATCGCTGCCTTGTTTGTTCAGCGTGCCGCTGCCACTGATGTCGCCGCCGAACATGCCGCCCTGTACGCCCAGGCTGTTGCCTGGGGCAATCTGCACGGCGCCATTGCCCATGATGCTGCCCAGGGTGGTGTTGCCGTCCAGGTTGAGGCTGGCGCCGTTGCTGACGTTCAGCTCGCTCTGGGTGCCGAGGGCGGTGGTGCCGATGGTGCTCAGGCTGCCGGCCAGCAGGTTGATGATGCCGCTGAAGGTGTTGTTGCCCGACAGGGTCAGGTCGGCCGCACCGCTTTTGTTCAGCGTGCCGGCGCCGCTGAGCACGCCGGCCAGCTCCAGGTCGTTGCTGCCCAGCACGTTGAGGGTGCCGCTGACCGTTATTGGCGAGCCGAGGGTCACCGAGGTATTGGTGTCCAGGTTGCCGGTGCCGGTGACGTTCAGCCCGCCGCTGCCCAGGGCTGCGTCGTTGCCCAGCACCAGGGTGCCGGCCTGTAGCACGGTGCCGCCGCTGTAGGTGTTGGCGCCGTTGAGGGTCAGGCTGGCGTTGCCGCTCTTGACCAGGCTACCGGCGCCGGCCAGGGTGCCGCTCAGGGTCAGGTCGTTGCTGCCCAGCACGTTGAACGCACCGGTCAGGTTGACGTTGTTGGCCAGGCTCACCGCCTGGCTGCTGTCCAGGCTGGTGCCGCCGGCCGCGTTAAGCGTACCGGTGCCCAGGGCGGTGTTGCTGCCGACGATCAGGCTGCCGGCGTTGAGCAGGGTGCCGCCGCTGTAGCTGTTGTTGCCCGACAGCTGCAGGCTGGTGCTGCCGGCCTTGACCAGGGTGCCGGTACCGCTGATGTTGCCGGTCAGGCCGAGGTTGTTGCTGCCGGCCAGGTTCAACGGGCCGGTAAGGTTGATGGCATTGCCCAGGGTCACGGCCTGGTTGCTGTCGAGGATGGTGCCGGCGGTGGTGCTCAGGGTGCCGGTGCCCAGCGCGGTGTTGCTGCCGACGATCAGGGTACCGCCGCTGAGCAGGGTGCCGCCGCTGTAGCTGTTGTTGCCGTTGAGCACCAGGGTGCCGGTGTCGAGCTTGTTCAGCGTGCCGCTGCCGACCACACCTACGTCGAGGGTGGCGACTGCGCCCGGGTCGACCCGCACGCTGGTGTCGCCGCTGCTGCCGTTGACCAGATTGAGTACCCCGCCGGCACCGGCCAGCAAGTGGTAGCCGTTGGTCACGAACTGCAGGCCGTTGACGGTCTGGTTGCCGACCAGGGTGACGTTGCCGGCATTGCCCTGGAACACCGCGAAGCTGCTGTTCCAGGTGCTGTTGGTGGTGCCGTTGAGGTCGGTCCAGTTGCTGTTGCCGGCGTTCCAGGTGCCGCTGCCGCCGTCCACCTGGCCGTTGGCGGTGGTCTGGCTGCCGTCCCAGAACAGGATGCTCTGGCCGTTGCTGCCGACCAGCAGGTTAACCTGATTAGCCAGGCTGGTTTGCAGGCTCAGGTCGCCGACGCTGATACCGGCAGGCAGGCTGCCGAAGTCCAGGCCGTTGTCGGTGAGCACGCCGCCGTAGTCGAAGATGCGGTACACGCCGTTGCCGAAGCCGCCGATGTTGCTGACGTTGAGGGTGCCGTCCAGGGTCAGGTTGCCGCCCACGTTGAACAGCGCAGTGCCGCCGGTAGAAGGTGCGCCCAGGCCAACGTCGACGATCGAGCCGCTGTTCAGTACCAGCGAGCCCAGGCCCAGGGTGTTGCCGCTGCTGCCGACCAGGTGGCCGCCGCTGGCGATGGTCACCGGCCCGCCCACATTGCCGCTACCGGTCAGGCTGGCGCCGCTGGCCACGTTCAGCCCGATGCTGGTCAGGCTGCCGTCGACCTTGAGGGTGCCAGCGCTGACCTGGCCGGTGCCGCCGAGGGTGCTGATGCCGCTGAGGGTAAGGGCACCGGTGCCGACCTTGTTCAGGTTGCCCGTGCCGCTGAAGGCGCCAGCGAATACGCTGTCGTTGTTGTTGCTGCCGACACTCAAGGTGGCGCCGGTGCCAATCACTGCCTGGCCGCTGCCAGTGAGGCTGGCCAGGTTGGCGTCGCCGTCCATGTTCAGGGTGCCGGAGCTGCCGATATTGATGCCCGAGACGCTGTCGAGCACGCCAGAGCCCAGCAGGGTCAGGGAGCCGGCCTGGATATCCACATCGCCGGTCAGGCTCTTGCCGGTAACCAGCGTGGCATCGTCCAGGCCGGTCTTGACCAGGCTGCCGCTGCCGCTGATATCGCCACTGACCACCAGCGCATTGGGGGTTTCAAGGGTGAGGGTGGTGCCACCGGTAATATCCACCGCATTGCCCAGCACCATGGCTGCGGCGTTGCTCAGGGTGGCATCGCCGGTGACGTTCAGGCCGCCCACGCCCAAGGCGCCGCTGCTGGTCAGGGTCAGGGTGCCGGCGGCCAGCTCGGTGCCGCCCTGGTAGCCATTGTTGCCGCCCAGGGTAAGGTTGCCGCTGCCCTGCTTGACCAGCCCGCCAGTGCCGTTGAGGGTGCCGGCCAAGGTCAGGTCGTTGGCACCATCGACGGTCAGCCCGGCGTTGAGGTTGAGATTGTTGCCCAGGTTCACGGTGCCGGTGCTGCCCAGGGTCGAAGCCCCGGCAATGGTGACCAGGCCAGTGCCCAGGGCGCCGTCGGCGCCCGCCAATACGCTACCGCCGTTGAGGGTGGTGCCGCCCTGGTAGGTGTTGCTGGCGTTCAGGGTCAGGGTGCCGCTGCCGTTCTTGACCAGGTTACCCAGGCCGTCGATCTGCCCGTTCAGGGTCAGGTCGTCGGTGCCCGCCAGGTTGAGGGTGCCGCCCAGTTGCACGTCGTTGGCCAGGGTGATGTCGCCCTGGGTGGCCAGGTTGGCGTTGCCGGCCACGCTCAGGTCGCCGCTGCCCAGCGCCGCGTCGTTGCCCAGGGTCAGGGTGCCGCCGTTGAGCAGGGTGCCGCCGCTGTAGCTGTTGGCACTGCCGAGAGTCAGGTTGGCGTTGCCGTTCTTGACCAGTTGGCCGCTGCCGCCAACCACGCCGTTCAGGGCCAGGTCGTTGCTGCCACTGACGGTGAGGTTGGCGCCATTGAGGTTGACGTTGTTGGCCAGGGCCAGGGCCTGGCTGTTGTCCAGGCTGCTGTCGCCGGTAACGTTCAGCGCGCCGCTGCCCAGGGCGCTGGCGTTGCCCAGCAGCAGGCTGCCGGCCTCCAGCGTGGTGCCACCGCTGTAGGTGTTGGCGCCGTTGAGAATCAGCTGGCCACTGCCCTGCTTGTCGAGGGCACCGCTGCCGCTGATCACCCCGCCCAGGGTGAGGGTCTGGGCGTTGTTGACCGCCAGCGTGGCAGCGTTGCCCAGGCCGATGGCGTTGCCCACTTGCAGCACGCCATTGCTGGCCAGGGTGCTGTTGCCGGTGACCGCCAGGCTGCCGTTGCCCAGGGCGGTGTTGTTGCCCAGGGTCAGGGTGCCGGCGGCCAGGGTGGTGCCGCCGGTGTAGCTGTTGGCACTGCCCAGGGTGAGGTTGCCGCTGCCGGTTTTGCTCAGGCCGCCGCTGCCGCTGATCGCGCCGTTGAGGGCCAGGTCGTTGCTGCCGGCCACGGTCAGCCCGGCGTTGAGCAGCACCTGGTTGACGACGTTGCCCAGCGCGGTGTTGCTGGCCAGAGTGGCGGCGCCAGCGACGGTGAGGGTGCCGCTGCCCAGGGCGCCGTTGTTGCCCAGGGTCAGGGTGCCTGCGTTGAGGGTGGTACCACCGAGGTAGAGGTTGCTGTTGTTGAGGGTCAGGTTGGCGGCGCCGTTCTTGGTCAGGCCACCGATGCCGTTGACCAGGCCATTGAGAGTCAGGTCGTTGTTGCCGGCCAGGTTCAGGTTACCGCCCAGGTTGACCGAGTTGCTCACGGTAAGGGCCGTGCTGCTGTCCAGGGTGGTGCCGTTGGCGGCGTTGAGCGTGCCCAGGCCCAGCGCATTGTTGTTGCCCAGCACCAGGGTGCCGGCGTTGAGTGCGGTATTGCCCAGGTAGCTGCTGGTGCCGGCCAGGGTCAGGCTGCCGGCGCCGTTCTTGATCAGCCCGCCGATGCCGTTGATGTCGCCGTTGAGCACCATGTTCTGCGCGGCGGCCAGGGTGAGGTTGCCCAGCAGGTTGATCTGGTTGGCCAGGGTGAGGTTGCCGGTGCTGCCCAGGGTGGTGCCGCCCGAGGCGCTCAGCGCACCCGTGCCGAGGGCGCCGTTGCTGCCGAGTATCAGCGTGCCGGCATTGAGCGTGGTGCCGCCGCTGTAGCTGTTGCTGCCGTTGAGGGTGGTGGTGCTGGTGCCGTTCTTGATCAGTTGGCCGGTGCCGCTGATGTTGCCGTTGAGGGTGAGGTTGTTGGCACCTGCCAGGGTCAGGTTGGCGTTGAGCGCGATGGTGTTGGCCAGGCTGAGGTTGCCGGTGCCGGCCAGGCTGGCGTTGCCGCCCACCACCAGGCCGCCAGTGCCCAGCGCCAGGGCGTTGCCCACGGTGAGGCTACCGGCGTTGAGGGTGGTGCCGCCGCTGTAGCTGTTGGCGCCGCTCAGGGTCAGGTTGGCGGCGCCGTTCTTGACCAGGCTGCCAGCGCCGGATACCACGCCGCTCAGGCCCAGGTCGGCGCTGCCGGCCACGGTCAAGGCGCCGCCCAGGGCGAAGGCGTTGCCCAGGGTGACGGCGGTGTTGCTGTCCAGGGTGGCGTTGGCCGCCGCGCTGACCTGGCCGCTGCCCAGGGCGCTGTTGTTGCCGACTACAATGGTGCCGCCCTGCAGCAGGGTGCCGCCGGTGTAGCTGTTGGCGCCGTTGAGCACCAGGGTGCCGGTATCGAGCTTGCCGAGGGTGCCGCTGCCCGACAGCCCGACGTTGATCGTGGCGGTCGCACCGGGGTCGACCCGCACGGCGAAGGCGCCGTTGCTGGCGTTGACCAGGTTCAGGCCGCCGCTGCCGGCCAGGGTATAGCCGCTGGTGACGAACTGCAGGCCGGTGGCGGTTTGCGTACCCACCACGGTGACGGTGCCGGCCGCGCCCTGGAAGATCGCGAAGCTGCCGCCCCAGGCGCTGTTTAGGGTGCCGTTGACGTCGGTCCAGTTGTTGGTGGCGCCGCCCCAGGTGCCGTTGCCGCCATCGACCGCGCCGTTGGCCACGGTGTTGCTGCCATCCCAGAACTGCACGCCGCCGGCGGCGCCGCCCACCAGCAGGTTGACCTGGCTGCCGATCGAGGTCTGCACCTCGAGGTCACCGGGCAGTACGCTGCCCGGCACGCTGCCGATCAGCAGGCCGTTGTCGGTCAGGCTGCCGGTGTAGTCGATCAGGCGGTAGATACCCACGCCAAAGCCGCCGATGTCGCTGACGTTGAGGGTGCCGTCCAGGGTCAGGTTGCCGTTGACGTTGACCAGCGCGGTGCCGCCGGTGGCCGGGCTGCCCAGGCCGACATCGAAGATCGAGCCGCTGTGCAGGGTCAGGCTGCCGGTGCTCAGGGTGGCGCCGCTGTTGGCCGCCAGGTGCCCGCCATTGCCGATGTCCACCGCGCCCAGCACGCTGCCGGTACCGGTCAGGGTGCCGCCACTGTTGACCTGCACGCCGGCCGAGGCCAAGGAGCCTGTGACGTCGAGGGTACCGGCATTGACCGTGGCGCTGCCACCGGTCACGTTGATGCCCGACAGCTCCAGGCTGCCGCTGCCGTTCTTGATCAGCCCGCCGCTGCCAGCCAGGGCGCCGCTGAACACGCTGTCGAGGTTGTTGCTGCCCACGCTGAGGTTGCTGCCGGCACCCAGGTTCACCGCGCCGGCGCCGCTCAGGCCACCGACGCTGGCGCTGGCGCCGAGGTTCAGCGAAGCACCGGCGCCGACGTTCAGCGACGAGGCATTGCCCAGGGCAGTGCCCCCTACGGTGGTGAGGCTGCCGCCCACCAGGTCGATGGCGCCGGTGAAGCTGTTGTTGCCGCTTAAGGTCAGGTCGGCCAGGCCATTCTTGATCAGGCCACCGACGCCGCTGAGGTCGCCGCTGAGGGTGAGGTCGTTGCTGCCGCCGAGGGTCAGGTCGTTGCCCAGCAGGATGTCGTTGCCCAGGTTGGCGACGACACTGTTGTCCAGGCTGGCGGCGCCGTTCACGGTCAGGGTGCCGCTGCCCAGTGCAGTGCTGCTGCCGACGATCAGGCCGCCGGCATTGACAGTGGTGCCGCCGCTGTAGCTGTTGTTGCCATTGAGGGTCAGGGTGGTGTTGCCGTCCTTGATCAACTGCCCTGCCCCGCTGACCACACCGCCCAGGGTCAGGCCGTTGCTGCCGGCCAACGTCAGGTCGGCGCCCAGGTTGACGGCATTGCCCAGGGTGATGGTGTCGGTGTTGTCCAGGGTCGAAGCCGCGCCGACCGTCAGCGTGCCCGTGCCGATGGCGCTGCCGTTGTGCAGTACCAGGCCGCCACCGTTGAGTTGGGTGCCGCCGCTGTAGGTGTTGCTGCCGGTGAGGGTGAGGGTGGCGTTGCCGTTTTTGACCAGGCTGCCGGTGCCGTCGATCAGGCCGCCGAGGGTGAGGTCGTTGCTGCCTGCCAGGGTCAGGTCGTCGTCCAGGGTAATGGCGTTGCCGACGGTGATTGCTGCGCTGTTGCCCAGGCTGCCGGCGCCAGCCACGGTGAGCTTGCCGGTGCCCAGCGAGGCGCCGGTGCCGAGCACCAGGCCGCCGGCGTTGAGGGTGGTGCCACCTTGGTAGGTGTTGTTGCCGCTCAGGGTCAGGGTGCTGGCACCGTCCTTGACCAGGCTGCCGGCGCCGCTGACCAGGCCGGCCAGGCCCAGGTCAGCGCTGCCGTCCACGGTCAGGTCACCGGCCAGGTTGACGGCGTTGGCCAGGGTCAGCGCGCTGCTATTGTCCAGGTGGGTGCCGGCCGCAGCGTTCAACACACCGCTGCCCAGGGCATTGGCGTTGCCCAGCACCAAGGTGCCGGCGTTGAGGTTGGTGGCGCCGCTGTTGGTGTTGCTGCCGGTCAGGGTCAGGGTACTGCTGCCGTTCTTGGTCAGGCCGCCGGCACCTGCGATCACGCCGCTGAGGGTGAGGTCGTTGCTGCCCGGCAGGGTCAGGTTGCCGGCCAGGTTGAGGTTGTTGGCCAGGTTCAGCCCGGCAGTGTTGCTGTCCAGGCTGGTGCCGGCGGCGGCGTTCAGCACGCCGCTGCCCAGCGCGGCGTTGCTGCCGACTACCAGGGTGCCGGCGTTGAGGGTGGTGGCGCCGCTTTGGGTGTTGTTGCCGTTGAGGGTCAGGGTGCTGCTGCCGTTCTTGATCAGCCCGCCAGTGCCGCTGAGCACGCCATTGAGGGCCAGCGGGTTGGCGCCGCTGACGGTCAGGTTGGCGTTCAGGTTGACCGCGTTGTTCAGGGCCAGGGCGCTGCTGTTGGCCAGTACCGAGGCGCCGCCAACAGTCAGGGCGCCGGTGCCCAGGGCCGCGGCGTTGGCCAGGGTCAGGGTGCCGGCGTTGAGGGTCAGGCCGCCGCCGAAGGTGTTGGCGCCGCTCAGGGTGAGGTTGTTGTTGCCGTTTTTGACCAAGGCGCCGGTGCCGCTGATCACGCCGCCCAAGGTGGTGGCCGCGGTGCCCGGCAGGGTCAGGGTGTTGCCGGCCAGGTTGACGGCGTTGCCCAGGCTGACAGCGCTGCTGGCGTCGAGGCTGGCATTGCCGCCCAAGGTCAGGGCACCGGTGCCCAGGGCGTTGTTGTTGCCCACGGTGAGGGTGCCGGCATTGAGGGTGGTGCCGCCGCTGTAAGTGTTGTTGCCATTGAGCGTAAGGCCAGCGCTGCCGTTTTTCACCAGTGCGCCGGTGCCGCCGATCACACCGCCTAGGGTGGTGGCACTGGTGCCCAGCAGGCTCAGGGTGTTGGCACCGAGGTTGACCGCGTTGGCCAGGTTGACCGCCGTGTTGGCGTCGAGGCTGGCGTTGCCGCCCAGGGTCAGCGCGCCGGTGCCCAGGGCATTGTCGTTGCCGACGATCAGGGTACCGGCATTGAGGGTGGTGCCGCCTTGATAAGTGTTGTTGCCGTTCAGGGTCAAGCTGGCGCTGCCGTTCTTGACCAGCGAGCCGGTGCCGCTGACCACCCCGCCCAGGCCCAGGTTGGCGCTGCCGGCGATGGTCAGTCCACCGCCCAGGTTGAGCGCGTTGCCGAGGGTGACCGCGGTGCTGGCATCCAGCGTGGTGCCGGCGGCGGTATTCAGCGCGCCGGTGCCCAATGCGCTATTGCTGCCGACCACCAGGGTGCCGGCGTTAAGGGTGGTGGCGCCGCTGTTGGTGTTGTTGCCGGTCAGGGTGAGCACGCCGCTGCCGTTTTTCACCAGGCCGCCGGTGCCGCTGACCACGCCGCCCAGGTTGAGGTTGTTGGCGCCGGCCAGGGTCAGGTTGGCGCCCAGGTTGACGGCGTTGTTCAGGGTCATGGCCGTGGTGTTGGCCAGGGTGGCGGCGCCACCGACGTTCAACGCGCCGGTGCCCAAAGCAGCGGCGTTGGCCAGGGTCAGGGTGCCTGAGTTGAGGTTGAGTCCGCCGCTGAAGGTGTTGGTGCCGCTTAGGGTGAGGTTGCTAGCGCCGTTCTTGATCAGGCTGCCGGTGCCGCTGATCACCCCGGCCAGGGTGGTGTCGCTGGTGCCCGGCAAGGTCAGGTTGCTGCTGCCCAGGTTGATGGCGTTACCCAGGTTGACGGCCACGCCGGCATCCAGGGCTGCGTTGCCGCCCAGGGTCAGCGCACCGGTGCCCAGGGCGTTGTTGTTACCCACGGTGAGGGTGCCGGCGTTGAGGGTGGTGCCGCCGCTGTAGGTGTTGTTGCCGTTCAGGGTCAGGCCGGCATTGCCGCTTTTGACCAGCGCACCGGTGCCGCTGACCACGCCGCCCAGGGTGGTGGCGCTGGTGCCCAGCAGGCTCAGGGTATTGGCGCCGAGGTTGACGGCATTGGCCAGAGTGACGGCGGTGCTGGCATCGAGGTTGGCGTTGCCGCCCAGGGTCAGGGCACCAGCGCCCAGGGCATTGTTGTTGCCCACGATAAGCGTGCCGGCGTTGAGCGTGGCGCCGCCGCTGAAGGTGTTGTTGCCGTTCAGTGCAAGGCTGGCGCTGCCGCTTTTCACCAGCGCGCCGGTGCCGCTGATCACCCCGCCCAGGGTGGTGGCGTTGCTGCCCAGCACGCTCAGGGTGTTGGCGCCGAGGTTGACGGCATTGCCCAGGGTGACGGCGGTGCTGGCATCGAGGTTGGCATTGCCGCCCAGGGTCAGGGCGCCAGTACCCAGGGCATTGTTGTTGCCCACGGTGAGGGTGCCGGCGTTGAGCGTGGTGCCGCCGCTAAAAGTGTTGTTGCCACTCAAAGTCAGGCCGGCCGCGCCGTTTTTGACCAACGATCCTGTGCCGGCGATGACCCCGCCCAGGCCCAGGTTGGCAGTGCCGCCAATATTGACGGCGCCTGCCAGGTTGACCGCGTTGCCCAGGGTGACGGCGGTGCTGGCATCCACGGTAGTGCCGCCGGCAGCGTTCAGCGCGCCGGTACCCAGTGCGGTGTTGTTGCCGAGCACCAGGGTACCGGCGTTGAGGGTGGTATTGCCGGTGTTGGTGTTGGCACCGGTCAGGGTCAGGCTGCTGCTGCCGTTCTTGGTCAGGCCGCCGGCACCTGCGATCACGCCGCTCAGGGTGAGGTTGTTGCTGCCCTGCACCGCCAGGCTGCCGGCCAGGTTAAGGGCGTTGGCCAGGTTCAGGCCGGCGACGTTGCTGTCCAGGCTGGTGCCGGCGGCGGCGCTCAGCGCGCCGCTGCCCAGGGCGGTGTTGCTGCCGACGATCAGGCTGCCGGCGTTGAGGGTGGTGTTGCCGGTGTTGGTGTTGGCACCGGTCAGGGTCAGGGTGCTGGCGCCGTTTTTCACCAACCCGCCGGTGCCGCTGATGACACCGCCCAGGGTCAGCGGGTTGGCGCCACTGAGGGTGAGGTTGGCACCGAGGTTGACCGCGTTGTTCAGGGCCATGGCACTGGTGTTGGCCAGCACCGAGGCGCCGCCGACGGTCAACGCGCCGGTGCCCAGGGCCGCGGCGCTGGCCAGGGTCAGGGTGCCGGCGTTGAGGGCCAGGCCGCCGCTGAAGGTGTTGGTGCCGCTCAGGGTCAGGTTGGTGCTGCCGTTCTTGATCAGCGCACCGGTGCCGCTGATGACGCCACTGAGGGTGGTGGCGGCGGTGCCCGGCAGGGTCAGGGTGTTGGCCCCGAGGTTGACCGCGTTGCCCAGGCTGACCGCTACGCCTGCGTCCAGGCTGGCGTTGCCGCCCAGGGTCAGCGCGCCGGTGCCCAGGGCGTTGTTGTTGCCCAGGGTGAGCGTGCCGGCGTTGAGGGTGGTGCCGCCGCTGTAGGTGTTGTTGCCGTTGAGCGTAAGGCCGGCAGTGCCGTTTTTCACCAGCGCGCCGGTGCCGCCGATCACGCCGCCCAGGGTGGTGGCGTTGCTGCCCAGCACGCTCAAGGTATTGGCGCCGAGGTTGACCGCGTTGGCCAGGCTGACCGCCGTGTTGGCATCGAGGCTGGCATTGCCGCCCAGGGTCAGCGCGCCGCCGCCCAGGGCGTTGTTGTTGCCCACGGTGAGGGTGCCGGTGTTGAGGGTGGTGCCGCCGCTGTAGGTGTTGTTGCCGTTGAGCGTAAGGCCCGCAGTACCGCTTTTCACCAACGCGCCAGTGCCGCTGATCACACCGCCCAGGGTAGTGGCGCTGGTGCCCAGCAGGCTCAGGGTGTTGGCACCGAGGTTGACGGCGTTGGCCAGGGTCACGGCAGTGCTGGCATCGAGGTTGGCACTGCCACCCAGGGTCAGCGCGCCAGTGCCCAGGGCATTGCTGTTGCCCACGGTGAGCGTACCGCCGTTGAGGGTGGTGCCGCCGCTGTAGGTGTTGTTGCCGTTCAGGGTCAGGGCGGCCGTGCCGCTTTTCACCAGCGCACCGGTCCCGCCGACCACCCCGCTCAGGGTGGTGGCGTTGTTGCCCGGCAAGGTCAGGGTGTTGGCGCCCAGGGCGATGGCGTTGCCCAAGGTGACTGCGGTGCTGGCGTCCAGTGTACCGCTACCGGTCAGGGTCAGCGCCCCTGCGCCCAGCGCGGCATTGTTGCCGACGGTCAGGGTGCCACCCGCCAGGGTAGTGCCGCCGCTGTAGGTGTTGGCGCCGCTCAAGGTGAGGTTGCCGGTGCCGCTTTTGACCAGCGAACCGGTGCCGCTGACCAGGCCGCCGAGGGTCAGGGCATTGCTGCCGGGCAGGGTCAGTGCGGCGTTCAGGGTGACGGCGTTACCCAGGGTCAGCGCGGTATTGCCCTGCAGGGTAGAAGCGCCGGTGACGTTCAGGGTAGCGGTGCCCAGCGCCGTGGCGCTGCCCAGGTTGAGGCCACCACCGGCCAGGGTGGTGCCGCCGCTGTAGGTGTTGCTGTTGGCCAGGGTCAGCAGGCCGGTGCCGCTCTTGGTCAGGCCGCCAGTGCCGGTCAGCACGCCGGACAGCCCCATGTCGTTCACGCCGGCGACGGTCAGCCCGCCGGAGCCGAGGGTCAGCGCGTTGCTCAGTACCAGGCCGGCAATGCTGCCCTGCAGGGTGCCGCCGTTGGCGGTGATGGCACCACTGCCCATGGCTGCGGCGTTGTCGAAGATCAGAATGCCGCCGTTGAGGGTGGTGGCGGTGCTGCCGTTGAGCACGCTGCCAATCAGGTTCCAGGTGCCGCTGCTGACGATCAGCCGGTTGAAGTTGATGTAGTTGGCGGCGTTGATGGTGCCGCTGCCGCCGGTACCGCTGCCGCCGCCGACGGCGTTCTGCAAGGCCAGGGTGTTGGTGCCGCCGGCACCGCCGTCGACCACCCCTGCTGCGGCAAAGGCCAGGTTGGGGTTGCCGGTGACCAGCAGCGAAATGCCGATGCCTGCCCCGGCACTGACGGTGGAGCCGGTGATGGCGTTGAAGCGGTTGGTGCTGTTGGCGCCCATCGACAGGCTGCCGGTGATGGAGCCTGCGTTGGTGAAGGTGTTGCCGGTACTCGAAGCCTGGAAGGCGGTACGGCCGATGATGGCGCCGGTGTTGGTGAAGTTCACCGTGCCGCCACCGGTCACCGACACCACCGGGGTGTCTTCGCTGAGCAGGGTCAGCCCGAGCAGCGCCGAAGAGCCGATAGTGCCGGCGTTGCTGATGTTGGTGACGCCACCGGCGGCGTTGCGCACATCCAGCGCCATGCCGTCGAGGTTGAGCAGGTTTGCACCCAGCAGCCCGCCGGTGCCCTTGAGCGAGCCGCCGGCATTGTTGGTGATAGTGATGGTGCCGGCGGTAGCGGTGTTACCCACCACGGTACCGGTGGTCAGCGCACTGAGCAGCCCGAGGATCGAAGGGTCGACGTTGCCGGAGTTGGTCAGGGTAATGTTGCTGCCGGTCAGCGACAACGCCGCACCGCCCAGCAACGGGGCGCCCATGGTGGTGCCACTTTGTACGTTGACCGTCAGGCCACTGGTGGCGTTGCTGTAGTTGTTGGGCACCAGCACCGTGCCGGTGCCGCTGCAAGTGACGGTGGAGCCTGCCACCGTGCAGGCGGCCAGCACTTCTTCGCTCGACAGAGCAAAAGCAAGGGTACCCATGGCCAGGCTGACAGCCAGCGACAGATGGGTAAGACGAGCGGGTAAACGGGCGGCAACGCTTCTGTCCACGGAGAGCTCCTTCGTGGATCAGGCGGTTCAGTCCCTGAATGCGTGTGCAGCGGTGCGGCAGCAGGTGAACAAATACACGCGTCGGCCAAACATCCTGACCCTGGCTACAAGTTTTCCTTTGAGGGAATGTGTAGCCGCTCAGGGGCGCCGGGCACGCCGCGCGGGGCGGTCAAATGGTGTTAATACTTTGTCGTGGCACCACGTGTTTCGCGGGCTACAGGGCGAAACACGTTGGATCCAACCGACGAACGGCAGTGGCCACTTGCCAAAACGTGACGCACTTAAACGTTCCAGTGTTTTCTTGCGGATCAATCTCTTGCGCAAGCTTGCCAGCCGTTCAGGCCACCTCGGCACCATCATCCGGCCAGTGCGGCTCGTTGGCCCCGGGCGGGGTCAGCGGTGGCAGGCCGTAGGCGGCCCGAGCGTCGTCGCAGCTGGGGTTGTGCACGCCATGCTCCCACGAGGCTTCGAACTCGCGGCAGGGGCTGGAACGGTTCTCATAGATGTTGCAGGCCACCTGGGTGCCGATTTCGCCGCCCAGGCTCACGCAGCGGCAAGGCTTGGCGTCGGTGCCGATCATGGCAACCCGGGTCGGGTTGATCTGAACCACCAGGTCGTCGGGCACCAGGCCACCGGCAGACTGGCATTCGCCCCAGAAGAAAGACACACGAAAGTAGCCGCAGCAGGCGCCGCAGGTCAGGCAAGGGTTCTGTTCGGACATGATGGCCAGGGAGGGAGGTTGTTGTTATGTGAGCGAGCGCTCGCGGCGCTATTTGTAATCCAGCCAAGGGCGGCTGAGAAGAGGGGGAATGTAAAAAAGATGGCCGCTGATCGGTGGCCTGAGCAGATCGACTGTAGGAGCCGGCTTGCCGGCGATAGGGCCGGCATGGCTGGCACCGGCGGTGCCGGTGATCGCCGGCAAGCCGGCTCCTACAGGGTCGCGCAACGCTCGAGGCAAGCAGCGCGGTGAGGGTGAGGTTACTTGCCGGTCAGGCTGTCGGCGCGGAACATCTGGCGAATGCCGCGGATGGCCTGGCGGATGCGGTCCTGGTTCTCGATCAGGGCAAAGCGCACGTGGTCGTCGCCGTATTCACCAAAGCCGATGCCGGGCGATACGCAAACCTTGGCCTCGGCCAACAGCTTCTTGGCGAACTCCAGCGAGCCCAGGTGCGCATACTGCTCGGGGATCTTGGCCCAGATGTACATCGACGCCTTGGGGTTCTCGACCATCCAGCCCAGCTCGTGCAGGCCCTTGACCAGCAGGTTGCGGCGCTGGCGGTACTGCTCGGCGATATCGCGCACGCACTGCTGGTCGCCCTCGAGCGCGGCAATGGCCGCCACCTGCAGCGGGGTGAAGGTGCCGTAGTCGTGGTAGCTCTTGATGCGCGCCAAGGCGCTGACCAGCTCGGGGTTGCCGACCATGAAGCCGATGCGCCAGCCAGCCATGTTGTAGCTCTTGGACAGGGTGAAGAACTCCACCGCAATATCCTTGGCCCCCGGCACCTGCATGATCGACGGGGCCTTCCAGCCGTCGTAGACGATGTCGGCGTAGGCCAGGTCGTGCACCACCAGCACGTCGTACTGCTTGGCCAAGGCCACCACGCGCTCGAAGAAGTCCAGCTCGACGCACTGGGCGGTGGGGTTGGACGGGAAGCCCAGGATCATCATCATCGGCTTGGGAATCGACTCGCGGATCGCCCGTTCCAGCTCGTTGAAGAAATCCACACCCGGCACCAACGGCACCGAGCGCACCTGGGCACCGGCGATCACCGCGCCATAGATGTGGATGGGGTAGCTGGGGTTGGGCACCAGCACAGTGTCGCCCTGGTCGAGGGTGGCCAGCATCAGGTGTGCCAGGCCCTCTTTCGAGCCGATGGTGACGATGGCTTCGCTTTCCGGGTCGATGTCGACCTCGTAGCGTTCCTTGTACCAGTTGGAGATGGCCCGGCGCAGGCGCGGGATACCGCGGGAGGTGGAGTAGCCATGGGTGTCTTCGCGCTGGGCGACCTGCACCAGCTTGTCGACGATGTGCGGCGGGGTGGCGCCGTCGGGGTTGCCCATGCTCAGGTCGATGATGTCCTCGCCACGGCGGCGGGCGGCCATCTTGAGCTCGGCAGTGATGTTGAAGACGTATGGGGGCAGACGATCGATGCGCGCGAAGCGGCGCGGCGAACCTGGGTTGGCCATGGTTTCCTCTGAAGACGTAAGCGCCCGGAACCGTCCGAGCGACGTTGGCCGCTGCGGCGGCCGAATCAGAAGATAATGCCGCCACAGCCAGCTCGTAAAGGAAAATTTCCTGTTTAGTTATAACTTTTAAGATTGATGAATCGAAAAATTCATAATTTCAGGACTCACCGCAAAGCTTTGTAAGTGTGTGAGTCCCAGCGCTGCAGGCTCAGGCCGTCACTCGGGTCCATGTGCTCGCCGCGCACCAGGCTGAATGCCTTGCGCAGCGGCCCATGATGGACCCTGCGTTCGTCGCCCTCGCCTTCGGTGACGTAGGTATAGGAATGCTTGCGCATGGCGGTATAGGTGGCGTCATCCTTGAGCAGTGCCTGGTGCTCGCGCATCAGTTGCGCATCGCTCAGCGCCAGGCAGTTGCCCAGCTCCACACCCCAGCGCGCCAGGCTTTGCTCTGCCAGATGGCGCACGATCAACCCGGGCGCCTTGCAGGCATCGCCCGCGCCCTCCCCCGTGGCCGAAGCATTGCCCACCAGCGTGGCATGACGCCCGGGCATGGGGAAAATACTCATGCGGGTGCTGCCCGCCACCTGCGGCACCACGCAGGCAAAGCCCCGGGAGCGCTCGTCGCGGGCGAAAAAGCCTACGTACTCACGCACGTTGCCGGCCAAGCCGGTACGTTGATCCTGCACGTTGAGGATGCCCGGCACCGGGTCCAGCGCCAGGATGTTCACCGGCACATCGCGCAGCTGCGGGTCGCTGGCCATGGCATTGGCCAGCATGTGGCAACTGATGCCGCCGCGGCTCCAGCCCACCAGGTTGACCTGGGTGGGGATCAGCGGCTTGCGGAAGGTCTGGATGATCTGCTCCTGCAGCGCCTGGGGCACCACTTCGCGCTCACCATAGTGGTAGCGGTTGCGGAACCAGTTGCCGTTACGCCCGGCGTCGGGTATCGGCACGCCGGCGTCCTTCAGGCGCTGGTATTCGGCCTTGGTGCGGCTGCCCCGCGACCACAGGCTCTTGCCCTTGATCATCTGCAAGGCGTGGGCGACGTTCTCCTCCCAGCCATGGCCGAGCAAGGTGCCCATGGTCTGGCCATGGTCGCGGTCATCGACGAACAGGTTGTCGTCGTGCAGGTTGCCGCTGCCGGGGCCGTCGACCACGATCTTGTGGGCGAACTCGCGGCCCTGGTCGTTGAAGGCCAGGGTCGAGACCAGCTCGCCGTTCCAGTAATCGCGGTTGCTGACATCGCCGGCGGTGGCGCCGGTACCGCAGAAGTAGACGGTAAAAACGCTCATGGTGCGTGGCTCCTTGAAAATGGGAGCGGCCACGCTAGCGCCCGGCCCTGTAACCACGGCAGCAGGAAGTCTTGCAGGGAGCCACTGCCTTGGGCTGCCTGTAACGGCCTCATCGCCGGCAAGCCGACTCCTACAGGTACGGCGCAGGGCTGAGGGTATGGGCAATAAAAAACCCCGGCACTGGGCCGGGGCTTTTTGTGTAACAGGCCGCTGGATCAGCGTGCGTAGGTCATCAGCACGTCGGCGGCGGTCTGGCTGTCCACACCCATCATCACGCTCAGGGCAGTGACGAGGAGGATGGAGAAGCCGAAGACCTTGCGCGCCCACTTGCTGTCGTCCTCGGCCTTGTAGCCGCTCCAGGCCATGTACAGCCAGTACAGGCCCATGGCAGCCGCAACGGCGAGGTAACCGAGGCCTGCGTAGCCGCCGAGGGTCAGCATCAGGGTGGCGAGGACGAAGGCCAGTACGTACAGCACGATCTGCTTCTTCGCCGCCAGGACACCGCGCGCCACCGGCAACACCGGAATGTTGGCAGCGCTGTAGTCCTTGAAGCGGAAGATGGCGATGGCAAAGCTGTGCGGCATCTGCCACAGGCTGAACATCACCAGCAGGGTCACTGCAGCCAGGTCGAAGCTGTTGCTCACGGCGCAATAGCCGATCACCGGAGGCATGGCACCAGACAGGCTGCCGACCAGGGTGCCGTGCACCGATTTGCGCTTCAGCCACAGGCTGTAGAAACCGACGTAGACGATGAAACCGGCCAGGGCGCAGAACGCCGCCAGCGGGTTGGCCTGCACGTACAGCATGCTGAAGCCGACCACCCCGAGCAGGGTGGCGTAGATCAGCGCGAGGGGCAGCGGCATGCCGCCCTGCACCATGACGCGGTTCTTGGTGCGCTCCATCTTGTGGTCGATGTCACGGTCGATGCAGTTGTTGAACACGCATCCGGACGCCACCACCAGCGAAGTACCGATCACCACTGCCAGGAACAGGGCGAAGTCCACATGGCCCTTCGAGGCAAGGAAGAAGCCGCCTGCCACGGAAAGCACGTTACCGAAAATGATCCCCGGTTTGGTGATTTGGATAAAGTGCTTAACGGACATGCAGTCTTACCTCACTTGGCCATCATTTCGAAGTGGATGCTGAACATGATCCACAGCGACAGGCCGACCAGCAGAGCGATTACCAGAGCGGTGAACAGGAACGTCGACACGTTGGAACGCTGCTCTTTCGAGCGGTCCATGTGCAGGAAGTACACAAGGTGTACCACTACCTGGATCACGGCCATGGCCACAACGATCAGAACGGTCAGGTTCTTCGGCAGGCTCGGGAACATCACCAGGCCGAACGGGATCGCGGTCAGGATGATCGACAGGACAAAGCCGATCATGTAGGACTTCACGCTACCGTGATTGCCTTCGTGATGAGTGTCGTGTGCGCTAGCCATCAGATAACTCCCAGCAGGTAGACGACGGTGAATACGCAGATCCAGACCACGTCGAGGAAGTGCCAGAACAGGCTCAGGCAGCTCATGCGGGTCTTGGCAGTCGGCGTGATGCCGTGCTTGTTGATCTGGTACATCATGATTGCCATCCAGATCAGGCCGGCAGTCACGTGCAGGCCGTGGGTACCTACCAGGGCGAAGAAGCCCGACAGGAAGCCACTGCGCTGCGGGCCGAAGCCCTCAACGATCAGGTGATGGAACTCATAGATTTCCATCGCGATGAAGCCTGCACCGAACAGGAAGGTCACAGCCAACCAGCCCAGCACGCCTGCCTTGTTGCCAGCGAACATCTTCAGCATGGCGAAGCCGAAGGTGATCGAGGACAGCAGCAGGAACGCGGTTTCAACCAGCACGAAGTCGAGCTGGAAGATGTCGTGACCCGACGGGCCGCCGGCAAAACTGCCGGACAGCACCGCGTAGGTGGCGAAGAGCGACGCAAACAGGATGCAGTCGGTCATCAGGTACAGCCAGAAACCCAGTACGGTCATCTGGCCCGAGTCGTGGTGGTGATCGTCGTGCCCATGGTCGTGACCATGTGCATCACCGTGCATTACTTGACTGGACATTGATTACACCCGTTCAAACGATTCGACACGTGCGCCGGCAGGCAGAGCACCTGCTTGAGCCAGCGCTTTCATGCGCTCGCCTTCGATGCGCGCCACTTCTTCGGCCGGAACCATGTAGCCCTGGTCGTCACGCGCGGCGTGGCGAACGAAGACTGCGATGGTCGCTACCAGGCTCGCGCCCACCAGCCACCAGATGTGCCAGATGAAGGCGAAACCGAACACGGTCAGGAACAGACCCATGAACAGGCCGGTGGCAGTGTTGCTCGGCATGTGGATGGCTTCGTACTTGGCAGCAGGCTTGTAGGCAACACCGGCTTCCTTGGCTTCGTGCCAGGCGTCCAGGCCAACTTTCTCAGGCATGTGAGCGAAGTTGTAGAACGGAGGTGGCGACGAAGTGGACCACTCGATGGTACGGCCGCCCCATGGGTCGCCGGTCACGTCCAGGTTCTGGTTGCGGTCGCGGACCGAAACGTAGAGCTGGATCAGCTGGCAGGCAATACCGAACAGGATCAGCACGGCGCCGACAACGGCTACGTACAGGTAGGGTTCCCACAGCGGGTTGTCGGAGTGGTTCAGACGACGGGTCATGCCCATGAAGCCCAAGGCGTACAGCGGCATGAACGCAACGTAGAAGCCCGAGATCCAGAACCAGAAGGCAGCTTTGCCCCACTTCTCGTTCAGGGTGAAACCGAAGGCTTTCGGGAACCAGTAGGCCAAGCCGGCGATGTAGCCGAATACCGCACCACCGATGATCACGTTGTGGAAGTGGGCAATTACGAACAGGCTGTTGTGCAGGACGAAGTCAGCACCCGGAACGGCCAGCAGTACGCCGGTCATGCCACCGATGGAGAAGGTGATCATGAAGCCCAGGGTCCAGAGCATTGGTGCGGTGAAACGCACGCGGCCCTGGTACATGGTGAACAGCCAGTTGAACAGCTTCACACCGGTCGGGATGGAGATCAGCATCGTCGCCAGGCCGAAGAAGGTGTTGACGCTGGCGCCGGCACCCATGGTGAAGAAGTGGTGCAGCCAGACTGCAAAGCCCAGTACGGCGATTGCACCCGATGCGTAGATCATCGAGTGGTGGCCGAACAGACGCTTGCCAGAGAAGGTCGAGGTGACTTCCGAGAACACGCCGAAGGCCGGCAGGATCAGGATGTATACCTCAGGGTGACCCCAGGCCCAGAACAGGTTGACGTACATCATCGGGTTCCCACCAAGCTCGTTGGTGAAAATGTGGAAGTCCAGATAACGGTCAACGGTCAGCAGGGCGAGTGCGGCGGTCAGGATCGGGAACGAAGCGACGATCAGCACGTTGGCCCAGGTGCAGGTCCAGGTGAAGATCGGCATGTCCATCAGCTTCATGCCAGGGGCGCGCATCTTCATCACGGTGACGAGGAAGTTCACGCCGGTAAGCGTCGTACCCAAGCCTGAGAGCTGTAGCGCCCAGATGTAGTAGTCGACACCCACGCCCGGGCTGTACTGAATGCCTGCGAGCGGCGGGTAGGCAACCCAGCCGGTCTTGGCGAACTCGCCAACGCCCAGCGAGATGTTGACCAGCAGCACGCCTGCCAGCAGCAGGTAGAAGCTCAGGGAGTTCAGGAACGGGAAGGCAACGTCACGTGCACCGATCTGCAGAGGAACCGCAAGGTTCATCAGGCCGGTGAAGAACGGCATCGCCATGAAGATGATCATGATCACACCGTGGGCGGTGAAGATCTGGTCATAGTGTTCAGGCGGCAGGTAGCCTTCGGAGCCACCGGTAGCGGCAGCCAGCTGAGTACGCATCATGATGGCGTCGGCAAAGCCACGCAGCAGCATGACCATGGCGACGATGATGTACATCACGCCGATTTTCTTGTGGTCGACGGTGGTCAGCCACTCGGTCCACAAGTAGGTCCACTTGCGGAAATAGGTGATAAGGCCGACGACAGCGATACCGCCGAGCGCGATCATGGCAAGCGTCACCATGACTATCGGCTCGTGATAGGGTATCGCCTCCAGGGTTAATTTACCGAACATCTCTTACTCCTCTGCACCGGCAGCTGGTTGCGTACTCGATTCCACACCCTTGGTGGTGGCCAGATCTTTGCTGCCTGCTTCTTCGTGGACCGGCTTGCCGCGGTTCATGCCTTCGTACTTGTCGACGATCAGCTGGAACTGTTCAGGCGAAGCCTCGCTGTACAGCTCGACCGGGTTGTTTTCGCTTGGTTTGGCCAAGGCGTCGTAGGTGGCCTTGTCCAGCTTCTTCGGCGACTGCTTCACTTCGGCGACCCACTTGTCGAAGTCTTCCTGGGAAGTGGCATTTGCCTTGAATTTCATGCCGGTGAAACCAGCACCGCTGTAGTTGGCGGAGATACCGTCAAACACACCGTTCTCGTTGGCGATCAGGTGCAGCTTGGTGGTCATGCCGGCCATGGCGTAGATCTGGCCGCCCAGGCCCGGGATGAAGAACGAGTTCATCACCGCGTCCGAGGTCACACGGAAGTTGACCGGAACGTTGGCCGGGAAGTTGATCTGGTTGACCGTGGCGATGCCCTGCTCCGGGTAGATGAACAGCCACTTCCAGTCCAGTGCGACCACGTCGATCTGGATCGGCTTGACGTCCGAATCCAGCGGACGGTACGGGTCCAGCTTGTGGGTGGAGTGGTAGGTGACGTAACCCAGGGCGATGATGATCAGGATCGGGATGATCCACACCGCAGCTTCGATCTTGGTCGAGTGCGACCAGTCGGGGGTGTAGGTGGCAGCCTTGTTGGAAGCGCGGTACTTCCAGGCGAACACCACGGTCATGATGATCACGGGAATCACCACCAGCAGCATCAGGCCGGTAGCGATCAGGATCAGGTTCTTTTGCTCAATGCCGACCTGGCCCTTCGGATCGAGCAGGGTCCAGTTGCACCCACTGAGTAAAAGCATGCCTAAAAAGGGCAATATGCCAAACAGTCTGGGGTAACGCTTTTTACTCATCTCACGACCTCTAGATCAGCTTGCTTCAATGCAATTTGTGTTTTGGTAGCCAACACTTCGTCCTGCCAAGTGCGGCAATTCGCGCCCGTACTCGCTCCTGCCCGGGGTCCGACTGCAGGAACCTTGGCGTCAAGCGGGGTAGCGGTGCTTATGGTTTCGTAGGCAACAGGCCTGTACTTCAGACCAAGTCCATTTGGTGCGGGAAAACGCGGAGGGGGGTCCGCCCGGTATCGCCGTTGGGCGAAACTTGACGAAGTCAGCAAAAGGGAGCGCTGCGGCTTCCTTCAATCCTGCGACTCGCAAGCAGTGCCGAACGGAAATTGGGGGCGATTGTAGTGAGGTCGCCCACCCTTGACTATGACTTATTGAGCAACAGTCTTTTACAGAATGCGTAACAATACTGCTCAAAAATTCAACTTCGCGACAGTTTGTCGCACCCCGTTCAGTAGCCCTGTAACCCGCATCGCGCAAGGCCCGGAGCATGACCCTGGTCAATATTTCAGCGGGGTTTGTGCCTTATCCCGCGCTGCAATAGACCTGGGTCAAACAGGGACTTTGGTCTAACCGCCGCGACGGTTGCGGTAGATCCCCAGGGGTACCAGCACGGCAGTCAGGACGAAGGCCACCAAGGCCCATTGGGCGAGCGACAGACCGAGGATCGGCGGGTAGGGGGTGGAGCAGAAGCCGTCGACCTGGAACGCCAGCGGCCACAGCTTGGCCAGGGGCAGGTCGTCGACGATCGGTTGCAGGGTGTCGATGCCGCAGCTGACCATCGGGTTGGCGAGTATATACACATGGTTGCCGGCCGCAACGATTCCGCCCACCGCGCTCAGTACCACCAGCACTTCGAAGACGGTCAGGCTGCGCCGTCCCGGCATGGCCGCGGCAAGGAAGGCGAAGATCGCGATGAACAGCAAGGCGTAACGCTGCAGGATGCACAGCGGGCATGGCGCCTCGCCGAGGACCACCTGCATGTAAAGTGCGCCGCCGATCAGCGCCAGGCAGATCACGCCCAGCAGCACCAGGAAGCGCCGCTCGCGGTTAAGGCGCGATGAGAGTTCGTTCATAGCCGATTCCTTCGAATGGAGAGTGGCAGCGCGGGCTGCCCGACGGGCGCCAAGTCTACACGCTGGAGTGGACCTGTGACTGCATCGAGGAACGGTGAGCGCGGCAATCCATGGATGACCTAGGACCGAGCGGGTCG
Source organism: Pseudomonas fakonensis (assembly GCF_019139895.1). Classification (GTDB taxonomy): domain Bacteria; phylum Pseudomonadota; class Gammaproteobacteria; order Pseudomonadales; family Pseudomonadaceae; genus Aquipseudomonas; species Aquipseudomonas fakonensis. Next base: position 5,128,167 of record NZ_CP077076.1, read on the forward strand.
GTTTCGGTTCAACGCAGCGCGTAAAAAACACGCCAGCCCAAGCGCCGGACAGGGGCAGGCCCCTCGACACTCGGGAGTGAAGGATACAGTGATTAAAGGAGGATTAAAGATGAACGCGGGTGTAAGTGCGTTCATCTCTCTTTATATAGAAGAAGGGTCGGGCCTACGGGGGTTGCTGCCTGTCCCGGCCTTATCGCCGGCAAGCCGGCTCCTACAGGTACAGCGCAAGCTTGGAGGCTGTGCGTACCCTGTAGAAGCCGGCTTGCCGGCGATGAGGCCATCAGCCCCGACCGATCACTCCAACGCTGCCGCCGGCCCGAAGAACTCGTAGCGGCTCTGCCCTTGCGGCACACCAATCGCCTTGAGCTGGCGCTTGATCGCAGCCATGAAGCCCTTCGGCCCAAGGAAGTAGGCATCCACGTCACGCTCGCGCGGCAGCCACTCGGCCAGCAGGTCCTGGCTCAGCAGGCCCACGGCATCGGCCTGGTTGGCCGGGTCTTCGGCGTAGCAGTAAAAGCGCTTGAGCTGCGGGTGACGCGCCGCCAGGTCATCGACCCAGTCGCGGAACGCATGCACCGCACCGTCGCGCGCGCAGTGAATGAAGTGCACCGGGCGCTCGGTCTTGAGCGCGGCTTCGAGCATGGCCAGGGTCGGGGTAATGCCCACGCCGCCACTGATCAGCACCAGCGGCTTGTCGCTGGCGGCCAGGGTGAAGTCGCCGGCCGGCGGGAACAGTTGCAGGGTGTCGCCCACCATCAGTTCGTCATGCAGATAGTTGGAGACCTTGCCGCCGGCCTCACGCTTGACGCTGATGCGGTACTGCTCGCCATCGCACAGAGCCGACAGCGAATAGTTGCGGCGCTGCTCGGCGCCATCGATGTCCAGCTTCAGGCCGATGTACTGGCCGGGTTCGGCCTTGAGCACCGGTTTGCCGTCCACCGGGGCAAGGTAGAACGAGACGATCTCGCGGCTTTCCTGCTCGCGGCGCACCAAGCGGAATTCGCGGGTACCGCGCCAGCCGCCGACCGCTTGTTCCTTCTGCTGGTACAGGTTCTCTTCGGCGCCGATGAGGATGTCGGCCAGTTGGCCGTAGGCGCCAGCCCAGGCCGCGATCACTTCGGGGGTGGCGATTTCCTTGCCCAGCACTTCCTCGATGGCGCGCAGCAGGCACTTGCCGACGATCGGATAGTGCTCGGGGAGAATCTGCAGGGCCACGTGCTTGTTGATGATCTGCCCGACCAGACCGCCGAGCTGCTCCAACTGGTCGATGTGCCGGGCGTACATCAGCACGCCGTTGGCCAGCGCGCGCGGCTGGTCGCCGCTGGCCTGGTGGGCCTGGTTGAACAGCGGGCGTACCTCGGGGTACTCGCTGAGCATCATCTTGTAGAAGTGGGTGGTCAGTGCCTCGCCGCCGCTTTCCAGCAGGGGCACGGTGGCTTTGATGATTGCACGTTGTTCGGCATTGAGCATTGCGACAACTCCTGAGCCTTTGGCTTCGAATGATTGCCTTGTGTATTTCAGCAATCGTGCCAACTTCAAAAGCCAATGAATTCAGGGGCTTGATCTGTCGAGTGTCAAAATGACACGGGCAAGCGTATAGTCATAACGACCAACAGGAGTCCATATGACTGCAAAACCCCTGCTCACCGCCCTGCTCCCCCTGGTCAGCGACCTGTCCTGCGACCTGCCCGACCAGGAGCGCTACCGCCGCCTGTTGCAAGCCATGCGCGGCCTGCTGCCTTGCGATGCCGCGGCATTGCTGCGCCTGGACGGCGAATGGCTGGTGCCGCTGGCGGTGGACGGATTGTCGGCGGACACCCTCGGCCGGCGCTTCCGGGTCAGCGAGCACCCACGCTTCCAGGTGCTGCTGGGCAACCCCGAACCCACCCGTTTCCCCAGCGACAGCCCGTTGCCCGACCCCTACGACGGTTTGGTCAATGCCGAGCACGTCGACCTGGAGGTACACGACTGCATGGGCTGCCCGTTGATGGTCGACGAGCAGCCCTGGGGCCTGCTGACCCTCGATGCACTCACCCCCGGGCAGTTCCAGAGCCTGGAGCTGGATGCCCTGCAAGCCTTCGCCAGCCTGGCCGCTGCCACCGTGACCGTGGCCGAGCGCATCGAGCACCTGGCCCTGCGCGCCGAGGACGAGCACCAGCGCGCCGAGGTGTACCGCCAGGCCAGCGGCCAGGACCGCGAGTTGATCGGCCAGAGCAAGGCGCACAAGCACCTGGTGGAAGAGATCCGCCTGGTCGGCGGCAGCGACCTGACCGTGCTGATCACCGGCGAGACCGGTGTGGGCAAGGAGCTGGTGGCCCAGGCCCTGCACCGCGCCAGCCAGCGCGCCGACAAGCCGCTGATCAGCCTGAACTGCGCCGCGCTGCCCGACACCCTGGTTGAGAGCGAGCTGTTCGGCCATGTGCGCGGCGCCTTCACCGGCGCCCATGGCGAGCGGCGCGGCAAGTTCGAGCTGGCCAATGGCGGTACCTTGTTCCTCGACGAAGTCGGCGAGCTGCCGCTGGCGGTGCAGGCCAAGCTGCTGCGAGTTCTGCAAAGCGGGCAGTTGCAGCGCCTGGGCTCGGACCGTGAACACCAGGTGGACGTGCGCCTGATCGCCGCCACCAACCGCGACCTGGCCGAAGAGGTGCGCAGCGGCCAGTTTCGCGCCGACTTCTATCACCGCCTGAGCGTGTACCCCCTGCAAGTGCCGCCGCTGCGCGAACGGGGCCGTGACGTGCTGTTGCTGGCGGGCTACTTTCTGGAGCAAAACCGCTCGCGCCTGGGCCTGGGCAGCTTGCGGCTGTCTGCCGAGGCCCAGCAGGCGCTGCTGGCCTACCAGTGGCCTGGCAACGTGCGCGAACTGGAGCACCTGATCGGGCGCTCGGCGCTGAAAGCGCTGGGGCAGCATGGGCAGCGACCGAAGATTCTTACCCTTGAAGCAGCCGACCTGGACGTGCGCAGTGTCGTGCCGGCTGCAACCGTGGCCGCCCCGCCCGTGCAAGCTAACCTGACGTTGCCCGAAGGCGGGTTGCGTGAGGCCGTGGATGAGTACCAGCGCCAAGTGGTTGAAGAATGCCTGAAGCGCCATGGCGACAATTGGGCAGCCGCCGCCCGGGAGCTGGGGCTGGACCGGGCGAACCTGAGCCGGTTGGCCAAGCGCTTGGGGCTGCGCTGAAAAAGCATCGCCGGCAAGCCGGCTCCTACAGGTACAGCGCAAGCTCGAAGGCTGTGCGCCCCCTGTAGGAGCCGGCTTGCCGGCGATACGGCCCTGACAGGCATTAGCATTCCCCGGTTACAACTTCACCTAAAGCCACTGGCCCCCAGGCCGATAACCCGGCATCCTCCCCGACATTTAATACCGAAGGTCGCCCATGGCCACGCAAAACGCCCGCGCGGACTCGCTGTCCCTGCTGCTGTTCACCCTGCGCAGCGGCAAGCTGATGGCAATCAACCTGCTCAAGGTCAGCGAAATCATCCCCTGCCCGCCGCTGACCAAGCTGCCCGAGGCGCACCCGCACGTCAAAGGCGTGGCCACCCTGCGCGGCAACTCGCTGTCGGTCATCGACCTGTCCCGCGCCATCGGTGAAATGCCCCTGGCCGACCCCGACGGCGGCTGCCTGATCGTCACCGAGATCAGCCGCTCGCGCCAGGGCCTGCACGTGCAGGCGGTGAGCCGCATCGTGCATTGCCTGAGCACCGACATCAAACCGCCACCGTTCGGCTCGGGCAACCGCTCGTTCATCACTGGCGTAACGCGGGTCGACAACACCCTGGTGCAGGTACTGGACATCGAAAAGGTCATCCACGGCATCGCCCCGCCACAGCCCGAGCCGCACCCCGGCGAGGTTGGCGAAGAGGACGCAAGCCTGCTGGCTGCAGCCAACATTCTGGTGGTGGACGACAGCCAGGTGGCGCTGCAACAGTCGGTGCACACCCTGCGCAACCTGGGCATCGAGTGCCACACCGCGCGCAGTGCCAAGGATGCGATCAACGTGTTGCTGGAGCTGCAAGGCACCGAGCGGGAGATCAACATCATCGTCTCGGACATCGAAATGTCCGAAATGGACGGCTTCGCCTTTACCCGCACCCTGCGCGAAACCCCGGACTTTCAGCACCTCTATATTTTGCTGCACACCTCGCTGGACAGCGCCATGAGCGGCAACAAGGCCAAAGAGGCCGGGGCCAACGCCATCCTCACCAAGTTCAGCTCGCCAGAGCTGACCGACTGCCTGGTGGTGGCGGCCCGCGCTGTGGTGTTTGCCGAGCGCTGATATATTCAGCGACAAACTCCCCGGCTTGCTGCCGGGGAACGTTCGGTCATAATTCGCGCCCCTCGCAGCCAACGGCGGACCCGCACATGAAATACCTCAGTTCCCTGCTGATCACCTGCGCGCTGTTCAGCGGCGCGGCTCACGCCTCCAGCACCCAAGCCTGGAACGACCAGCGCCAGCACATGCTCAAGGCCTGCCTGAAGGCCAGCCAGTTCAAGGACGCCCACGCCCTGGGCAAGCCTGCCGAATTCGACGACCAGGTCGGCTACAGCGCCCTGCTGATCGAAGGCGTGTACCCGCAAAAGCACATGAACAACGCCACCGGTACCGAGCTGTGCCTGTACGACCGTCAGCGCCAGCAAGCTTTCGTCACCGAGTGGGCGGCCGGCAAGTGAGCGACAGCATCCGTTTTGCCTGTACCGGCTGCGGCAAGTGCTGCACCGGCCACCATGTCCCCCTGACCCTCGCCGAAGCGGGCCAATGGGCGCGCGCCGGGGGCCAGGTGATCGTGCTGGTCGAAGGCTTCATGGCCGATGGCCTGGGCATGCCGCCGGAGCAGCGCGATCACGTGCTGCGCCGCTCCCACCCGGTGCCCTGCGGTACCGGCGAGCTGCGCGTGTCGGTGACCTTCGCCGCCTTCAACCCGGGGCGCTGCCGCAACCTGGACGCCGACGACCTGTGCACCATCTATGAAAGCCGCCCGCTGGTGTGCCGCATCTACCCGGCCGAAATCAACCCGCACCTGCCGCTGCGCCCCGAGGGCAAGGACTGCCCGGCCGAGGCCTGGGAGCAAGGGCCTGAACTGATCCATGGCGGGCTGTTGCAGGATGCCGAGCTGCGCGGGCTGATCGAGGCCTCGCGCCAGGCCGACCGTGAGGATATCGCCAACAAGGTCGCCATCTGCCAGGCCCTGGGGATCACCACCAGCGCGCTGAAGGGCAACGGATTTACCGCCTGGCTGCCGGACATGGGGGCGTTTGCATCGGCGTTGGAGGCAGTGTCTGTGGATAACCCTGCGCAGTGGCAGGTGCATGTGGTGGATGGCGAGCTGGCCGGCAGCCTGCAAGGTCATGGCTTGCAGACGACTGCCCAAACCCCGGTGTATTACGCCTTCATCGGCTTCTGAGCCAAACGCTCGCACAGCTAATGCGCTTGGTCAGGGCCGGCTCCTGCACAGGCCACCTGCCTTTGGGTCATCATTGGCACCTGCGCCAGAACTCATCCGCCAAGCGCCGCAAATCCTGCGCCAGGTGCGCCACATCACTGGCGCTGCCATGGCTGCGCTGCCCCACCTGCACTGTCGCCTCGCTGGCCTGGCGGATGCTGATGATGTTGCGGTTGATGTTCTCACTGACCTGGCTCTGCTGCTCCACGGCCGCGGCGATCTGCAAACTCATTTCGTTGATCTGGTTGACCCGCACGCTGATGCTGTCCAGCGCATCGCTGGCCAGTTGCGCCTGCTCGACGCTTTGCCCGGCATGGGCGCTGCTCTGGCGCATCACCTGCACGGCGGCGCGGGCGCCGTCCTGCAGGGCGCTGATCATGTGCTGGATGTCGTGGGTGGACTGCGCAGTACGCTGGGCCAGGCCACGCACTTCATCGGCCACCACCGCAAAACCTCGGCCCTGGTCACCGGCCCGCGCCGCTTCGATGGCGGCGTTGAGCGCCAGCAGATTGGTCTGCTCGGCAATACCGCGGATCACGTCGAGCACCCCGGAAATCTCGCTACTGTGGCTTTCCAGTTGCTGGATCACCTCGCCGGCCTCTACCAGCGAGCCGGCCAGGTCCTGTATCGCGCAGCGGTTACGGTCCACCAGTCGGTGCCCGGCCTGGGTCTCGCCTTCGGCCTGATCGGCAGCCATCGAGGCCATCTGGGCACTGCTGGCCACTTGGGCAACGCTAGCGCTCATCTGGTGGATGGCAGTGGCCACCTGGTCGGCCTCGCTCTGCTGCTCCAGGCTGTTGGCATGGCTGCTGTGCAGCGCCTCCACAAGCGAGCCGGAATGCCCGGCCAGGCGTGATGAGGTATCGCCGATACGCCCCACCACAGCCCCCAACTGCGCCTTGAGCATGCGCATGGCGAACTCGATCTGGCCCAGGCCATCACGCCGGCCTGTATATAAAAGCTGGCTCAACGGGTTGTCGGCAATCGCCAGGGCCTGCCGGCGCAGGCGCTCATAGGGGCGCAGCAACAGCAGGATGGCAATGCCGGCAAGGCCCGCCACGGCAAGTACTTCGGCCAGTGAAACCAGCAGCGGCGCCCCTGCCCACCATTGGCCCACACCGATCACCAACGCAGCAACCCCCGCCACCGTCAGTGACAGCCGCGTTGCCAGGCCAACGACCGGCAGGCGCTCGCGCCAGCTGCTGCGCCCTTCGCGCAGCCGTGCGTAGCAGGCCTCGGCTGCCGCCACCTGTTCCCTGCCGGGCTTGGTGCGCACCGACTGGTACTCCAGCGCCTGCCCACCACTGCTGATGGGCGAAACAAACGCACTGACCCAGTAATGGTCACCGTTCTTGCAGCGGTTCTTCACCAGCCCCATCCACGAACGCCCACCTTTGAGCGCCTGCCACATCTGCGCGAAGGCCTGGGGCGGCATGTCCGGGTGACGGACCAGGTGGTGGGGCTGGCCCAGCAGCTCGTCATGGGTAAAGCCGCTGACCTGCATGAACACGTCGTTGGCGTAGGTGATGCGGCTGTCCAGGTCGGTGGTGGAAAGGATGTTGGCATCGCCGGGGTAATCCACTTCGCGACCGGTAACGGGCAAATTGCACTTCATCGGAGGCTCTCGTTGTTGTACGGGACAATCGGCAGGGCGCTCGAGATTAGTGGCAATTGGCAATCATTTTTTGATCTGGCTCAATCATTTGTAGGTCAGGGTGAAGCTCAGCGAGGCGTTGGCCACGCCAGCCGTGGGCGCGCGACTGCCCAACTGGATGTAGCGGGCAGAAAACGGCATATCGAAGTCGCCGTCGGTGAGTTGGACGATAGGCAACTCCTCGGAGAGCCGAATGGGGGTCTGGTCCCGCTGCAATACCTGAACGCCCACCCCGCTTGCGTCGGAGTCGGCATTCAGCCCGATGATCCCGCGCAGGGCATCCACCACCGGTGAGCCATTGCGCGGGTCCAGCCGCAGGTAGGCGGTCGGGAAGTTGCCTGGTACCGAGCCACCGACGCAATCAGCCAAGGAGATGACGAAGTCCCGGGCGTCGGTAAAGCTGCCCTGCCCCTTGAACTGCTCAACCTGCCAGGTGCCCAGCGGCACCCGAACCTGCTTCGAGGGCGAGCCCGGCAAACCGCACTGCGCAACGCTCAGCGTGCCGGCAGAAAACCCGAACTCCAGCACCCGTCCGCTACGACTGCTGGTGAACTAGGCCAAGACATGCCCTGCCAGCGGCTGCGGGCCCATGGCAGGCTCGATGGGGCCGGTCTTGATCAGCCGGTACCTGTACTTGAGCGACGTGAAGAAAGGTACCCGGATGGTTGTGCCCCACTCCACCGGCCTGACGATCTCGCGGTGCGGTACTCCCCAGCCCACATACCCCTGGCCAGGGATGAACTGCCAGTGGTCACTGGGCCCCGCAGAGCCCAGGCTCGCATCCACCACCAGTCCTACGCCGGGAATACGCGTGTGCAGAAGGACTTCCCCGGGGCGCACCCAAGAGGAGCCCTCTTCCTGGGCCAAGGGTGTGCTGACCTCAAAGGTGGTTTCGTCGGGGCAGTTGATTCTTTCCGGCGCGAAAGTCACCGACCGGTACATGGTAGTGGGTGATAGATGACAGCCCCCAGCGGAGCATCCCGCCCAACCACCAGATGGCCTGGATCGAGGGAGATGCGATGAAAGTATCCGGGCGGGAAATTGCAGGCCAACACCTGCAACGGCAGGCACAGGCCAGCCAGCACTACCAGTTTGCGCAAATACATGTTGCTACGCCTCCGAGGTAAGTAACCGGTTCAGACTCATTTGTAGGTCAGGGTGAACCCTACCGATGCATTGGCCACGCCACCGACGGGGGCATCCTTGCCAATCTGAATGTATCGAGCTGCCATGGGTATCTGGATGTCGCCGTTTTGCATACGGATCATCTGCACTTCTTCGGTCAACGGCATTGGCGACAGGTCAGCCTTTAGCACCTGCACACCGACACCGGTGGCGTCAGAATCACTATTGAGTCCGAGAATGCCGCGCTGGGCATCCAGCACGCTGGAGCCATTGCGTGGGTCCAGGCGCAAACTGGCAAAGTTCGGATTGATCGACAGCGTCCCCGCCTGGCAGTCCCGCAGCGGGATACTGAATGGACTGTGCTCGGTGACACTCCCTTCACTGCTGAACTGCTTGGTGTTCCAGGTACCCATAGGCACGCTGATCTGGGTGCCAGGGGCGCTCGGCAAACCGCACAGGGCGATATTGATCGAGCCGCCAGTAAACACCATCTCCAGCACTTTGCCAGCAGTGTGGTGATTGAACTCGGCCAGGGTATGACCCGCCAGGGATTGCGGCCCCATGCCAGGGTCGATGGGGCCGGTCTTGATGATGCGATACCTCAAGTGGGTCATTTTGATCAACGACGTGACTCTCTCGCCGGTCAGCGTCAGATGGTGGGGCACACCGAACCCCATAGCCCCGAGCCCAGGCACTACCGTCCACATTTCGGGAGCACCAGAAATCGCCAGGATATGGGCCGAGACCACGACACCGATGCCCGGTATCCGGGTTTGCAGGATGACCTCACCGGGTGGCACCAGGGATGAATTGAAGAGTTTCGGCATGGGTGAGTCCACATCGAAGCGCGTGCCGAGTGCGCAACGTATGTAGTTACTTGAAAAAGCCACCTGATCGGAACGCAATGGCCTGATCTCGCTGCCAATCGGCGCATCCCGCCCGACGAACAGATCGCCGGGGTTCACCTCCTGACGAAAGAAGAATCCAGCCGGAAAATCGCAGGCCAGTACCTGCAGGGGCAGACACAGCCCAACCGCCGCTATCGTCTTGCGTACTGCCATGGTTGCTCTACCTCGGTTCGGTGATGCGTGAAATTTGTCACTTGTAAGTCAGGGTGAATCCCACCGAGGCATTGGCCACACCACCCACGGGGGCATCCTTGCCGGTCTGGATATAGCGGGCGCCCATGGGGATCTGGATGTCGCCGTTCTGCATACGCACCATCTGCACCTCCTGAGTGAGCGGCATCGGTGTAAGGTCGGCCTTGAGCACTTGAACAGCCACCCCCTTGGCATCGGAGTCACTGTTCAGCCCAAGCAGGCCACGTTGAGCATCCAGCACGCTGGAACCGTTACGTGGGTCCAGGCGCAGATGGGCGAATTGCTGATTACCTGGCAAAGAGCCACCCTGGCAGGCCTGCAGCGGCACGATGAAAGCCTTTGCATCGGTGTAGCTGCCCTCGCCACTGAACTGGTTGGTACGCCATGCCCCCATGGGTACCGTGACCTGGGTGCCCGGGGCACCAGGCAGTCCACACATGGCCACGTTTATCGAGCCACTGGCGAGCACCATCTCCAGCACCTTGCCGCTGCCAGCGTGGTTGAACTCGGCCAGGGTATGCCCGGCCAGCGGCTGAGGCCCCATGTCAGGTTCAATCGGCCCAATCTTGATGATTCGATAGTACAGGCGCGTAGAAATGATGTTGGCATTGCGCGGGTCGGTCGGGGTACCGACAAAAGTCACCGAGTGAGGAACACCGAAGCCTTGATAACCCTGCGCAGGTACGAACGACCAGTGATCGAGGAAGCTGCCTCCGGTCATGTGTGCAGACACCACGATGCCAATGCCCGGAATGCGACTTTGCAAGATGACCTCGCCAGGTGGCACCAGGGGTGAATTGACAATTTTGGCCAGGGGCGTGCCAACGGTAAAAAATGAGCCGACAGGGCAACCGATATGCGTTGGATTGAACCGCGCGCTTTCAAAGGTCCAGGCCTTGATTACCGCACCCTCAGGTACATCCCGCCCCACATAGAGATCGCCGGGGTGTACCTCCTGGCGAAACAGGAAACCTGCCGGAAAATTACAGGCCCATGCATTGAGCGGTCCCCACAACAAGACTGCCAGCCCGCACCGAACCATCCGTTTGTAATAACTTCGCATCGTTTCTGCTTCCGATAAGTGTGCAAATTACCGTCACGTCCGACCAGAGCTCTGGACGTTCATCGCCACATCGCCGGCCCGACAGACACCACTCACCTGCCGATACCCAATCTCTGGCGTCTCTCCCGCCAGCGCCAGCAACACCTGGCACTGCTGATCCCCCATGCGCCCCCAGCGTACGGTCACCGCTCCCGCCTCGCCTTCGAACGCCAGCAACACCTGCCCCCCAGGCCCGACCACACCTACCGTTCGTTGCTGACCATCCACCACCTGTGCCCCGAACGGCGGCAAGCTGCCGTCCTCCAGGCGCAGGTTCAACAACACCTTCTCCACCCGCTGCGCGGCGAACTCGGCCTTGACCACCGCGCCCCGGCGCGGCACTACATTGGTCACGCCGTTTTCGATCTCGGTGCTGTGGTCCAACCCGCTGGTGTCGAGGCTCACACGGTTCTTGCGGTACGGCGTGAGGTAGGGAATCAGCGCGTAGCCGCTGCTGTCAGTACGCGTGCCCGGCGCGTTGGCCAGGCCCACGCCCGGCGTATCGGCCACATGCACCAGGCCCAGGGTTTCGCCCAGGGTCTGGCCCAGTGCGACCCCGCCACTGTGGGCCAGCAACGACCCCGAAGCACTGACGTTGACCTGCTGGTAACGCTCGCCGGCACTCACCCCCGCGCCCAGTTGGGCAAACGGCGCCAGGTAGTTGAGCGAGGCCGAGCCGCTGCCGCCGGAACGCTCGGCATGGCTGGCATCCACTGCGTAATTGAGGTGACCGGAACGCCCCCGATAACCGGCACGCTGGTCGTAGCTGCCGTCGTTGTTGCGGGTCAGCGCCAGGGTGCCGCTGCTGCCGCCACCCAGGGGAATCGACACGTTGAAGCTGATGAAACTGGACTGGCCGTAGGAGTCCACCAGGCTCTTGCTGGCGTACAGGCCGTAACTGACCCCGCGATGCACGGTGTTGACGCCCAGCTGCAACTGGCGTTCACGCCGCGAAGTGTTCCAGTAGTCCTGCTGGCTGAGGTTCAGGTACAGCGAGGTGCTGCCGAAGTTCTGGTTGATACTGGCCTGCACCCGGCTGCGTTTGGTCATGCGATTGAAGTCATCACCCTGGTGCTGCCATACCGCTTCGCTGAAATCGCGGTAGCCCTCGGTGGAATAGCGGTAGCCGGCGAAGCGCACCGAGGTGCCGGTGGCGAAGGCCTTGCCGTAGCGGATGCCATAGCTGCGGCCCTGATCGGTGCGCCCGTCTCGGCCCTCGGTGCGCGCCTGGGTCACATCCAGCGAAATGGCGCCGAGGCTGCCCAGGTTCTTGCCCAGGCCCAGTTGCGTGGCGCGGTAGAAGTCGTTGCCCAGCAGGCCGCCGGACAGGGTGTAGTCATAGGGCAGGCCGTAGGCCAGCGTGGCCTGGGCCAACCCCGGGCGATTGCCGTTTTCGTCGGCGGCGTTGTACTCGCCGAAGGTCAGGCCATAGCGCCAGGTGTTCTCGCGCAGCAGGTTGCCTAGCGTCGCGTAGGGCTGGGTGAAACGCCGCTCACGGCCGTCCGCTTCGGTGATGATCACTTCCAGGTCGCCGCTGCCGCTGGAGGCATTGAGGTCGTTGATCTCGAACGGCCCGGGCGGCACATAGGTGGTGTACAGCGAATAGCCGTTATGGCGCACCTCGACCCGCGCACGGGTTTCGGCCACGCCACGGATCACCGGCGCATAGCCCTGCATCGAGTCGGGCAACATGCCGATGTCGCTGGCCAGCTGCACGCCGCGAAACGGCAGGCTGTCGAACACGTCGCCAGCGGTGAAACTCTCGCCCAGGGTGAAGGTGCCGAGGCTGCCGGGCAGGTCGGTTTGCGCGTAGCTGGTCGAGCGCTGCCACTGGCGGCGGTTGTTCTGGTCCTGGGTGTAGCTGCCATTGGAGCGCAGGCGCCAACCGGCGAGGTTGAGGCCGCCGTTCAGGTACAGGCTGAACTGGTTGTGGTCGCCCTGCCCTGCCGTGTACCCCTGCGAGCCGGTGAACTGGTAGTTGAGCAAGCCTGCGTTGATGCCGGCGTCCCATTCTTCCGGTGCCACGTAGCCCGCTGCGTCACGGCGCAGGGCCACCTGCGGCACACTGATGTCCAGTGCCAGGTAGGCCGGGTCGAAAGTGACAAGGGCACCTTCGACCGCCTGCTGCAGGTCGACGCACTCCAGCGTGTCCAGCTCGCGCTGGTCGATGAACGCCGCCAGCTTCACGCCCATGGCCTCGAGCATCGCCGGGCTCAGGCAGGCGCGCACCTCGCCGTTGCCGGCATCGTCAAAGCGCAGTTCGCGGCGGTCGTAGAAGCTCTGGTTCAGGCGGATGGTCACCTGGTGCAGGCCTGGCGGAACCTGGGCGTTGTGGGCGATAGCCTCGAGGTCCAGGTTGGGGCCGGCCGAGCCGCCGCCAAAGGGCTGCATGAAGCTGCTGTCGAACATCGCCGCCTGGGCAACCGGCAAGCCGGCACCGAACACACAGGCAAGCAGGGTCGGGCCGCAGGCGCTGAGCCTGCGGCAGGAAGAATTGGGCATTACAGTTACTCGATCAGAGGGCAGGCGCCAGTCAGCGCGTAGCGGTAAGGCTGACCCGTTCGGGCTTGGTGTAGCCGCCGTAGTCGTTGATCACCGAAAACTCGACGCTGTTCGGCGTCCAGCCCAGGCGCGGGGCGATGGCGTACTGGCGGGTGGAGAACGGCGCCACCATCACCGGCTTGTCGATTTCGCTGTCGCGCCCGCCGTCGGCCACCTTGATATGGATGAACGACACATGGAACGGCGTTGGGTTGTGCACCTGCAGGCGTGGCTCGCCGGCCTCCTGGCGGATGGCCCATTCCAGCCGTGGCAGGGCTTCGAGCAGGCTGCCCTGCAAGCCCTTGGGGCGGTAGAACAGTTTGATGCGGGTGCGCAGGGCGATCTTCAGGGTGTTGCCGTCGTCGTTGCTGGCGGCTGGGATTTCCTGGGCGTTGAAATAGAACACCGACTCGCGGTCGGTCGGCAGGTTGTGCGCGGTCGGTACGATGCGCACCATCTGCTCCTTCATGGCATCCAGCCGAAACAGCGGCGGCGTGGCAATGAACGGAGCGCTGATGGCGTGGTCGTCTTCTTCGGTGTTGATCCAGGCCTGCACGGCGTAGGGTTTGTCGGTGCCATTGCCGGCGGTGATCGATGCATCGCGCTTGCTGGCATCGAAGATGATACGCGTACCGCTCAGGGTCACCCCGGCCTGCGCCGTGGGCAACAGCGCCAGCAACAGCGCGCCGGCCAGCCACCTGTGTGAATGCGTGCGGAACATCGCAGCCCCCTTTTTTACAAGGTGAGTTTCAAGGTGAGCCGCGCCCTGCACGGGGCGCGGCTGCAGCCCGGTTTACTGGATGTTCACGGTGAACTGCGCCTTGGCGTTGGCAGGGCCTGGGGTGGCCGCGCCGGTGGCGATGTAGTTGGCGGTGAAGCGCAGCGGCTGGCTGAGGTTGGCGTACTCGGCGGACGGCTCGGAAATCGGCAGTTCGGTACCGCTGAAATCGCGCAGCTGCACCGCCACGTTGCTGGCGGCACCGGCCACCGGCTCCAGCGCCAGCCATTGGCCGGCAGCACCGGCGGAGCCTGTGATCGGCAGGAAGGTTACAGTCGCGGCCTTGCCGGTGATGTCGCAACCCGGGTCGGTATCGTTGACCTGCAGGGTGAACGAGCCACCACCAGCTACATCGCCGGCCTTGGCCAGGCTGCTCACCGGCACTTCGTCGCCGAGCTTGACCACACCCTTGGCACCGCCGGTGCCATTGCCCACTTCGATGGCACAGGTGCTGTTGACGATGGTGCCTTCGAAGCTGATCTCACCGTCGGCGGCCTGTGCGAACTGGGCCGCGCCCACCAATGCCACTGCGGCCGCCAGGCCGCTCAAGGTTACCTTTTTCATGGATGCTCCCTTTATGATGCTGCGCACGTTGCGCCTTGATGATTCGTGCAACGGCAACCTTGAGTGGCTGCCGGGTACGAGGGCCATCATGCCGTGGCCAGCAAGGCGGTCCATGGCGAAACGGAGCAAGCACAAGGGAACGCTTTCCCAAGCGAACTGCGTAATTTCCTCAACGCTTGTAATACTGACAGCGCTGACAGCCAGCGGTCACCCTGGCGACCCGATTGGCGCGCTATAAGACACTGTCCCTTCCCCTTACCTGGCCACCGCCACATGACCCGACCCTTGCCCCGCAAAGCCCTGATCCTGCTGCTCGTCGTCGCCCTCGGCGCCAGCGCCTGGTGGCTGCTCCCGGCCAAGCAGAACGCGCACAAACCCGCTGCGGCCATTCCGGTGCGGGTGGTTGGCGTGGCCCAGCAGGATGTGCCGCGCTACCTGGGTGCCATCGGCACGGTGCTGTCGCAACACAGCGTCGAGGTGCGCCCGCAGGTCGAAGGCGTGCTGACCCAGGTGCTGGCCAAGGAAGGGCAATGGGTGAAACAGGGCGACCTGCTGGCCACCCTCGACGACCGGGCAATCCGCGCGCAACTGGACCAGGCCCGCGCGCAACTTGGCCAGACCCAGGCGCAACTGCAGGTGGCGCGGGTCAACCTCAAGCGCTACCAATTGCTGAGCAGCGATGACGGGGTGTCGAAGCAGACCCTCGACCAGCAGCAGGCCTTGGTGAACCAGTTGCAGGCCACCATCACCGGCAACCAGGCGGCCATCGACAACACCGCGGTACAACTGAGCTATACGCAGATCCGCTCACCGGTGAGCGGCCGGGTGGGCATCCGCAACGTCGACCCGGGCAACCTGGTGCGCACCAGCGACACTCAGGGCCTGTTCAGCGTGACCCAGATCGACCCGATCGCCGTGGAGTTCGCCCTGCCCCAGCAAAACCTGCCGACCCTGCACACACTGCTCGAAGCCGCCACGCCCGCCGAAGTGCAGGCGTTCATGGATGCCGACGGCGAGCGCAGCCTGCTGGGCAAGGGCCACCTGGCATTGATCGACAACCAGGTGTCGGCCAACACCGGCACGGTGCGGGTCAAGGCCGAGTTCGACAACAAGGATGGCCACCTGTGGCCCGGCCAGTTGGTGACCGTGCGCCTGCTCACCGCCGTGGACCAGAACGCCCTGGTGGTGCCACCGCCGGTGGTGCAGCGCAGCATCGACGGGCACTTCGTCTACCGCCTGGATGGCGACAAGGTCACCAGCGTGCCGGTGAAGGTGCTGTACCAGGACAGCGCGCTGAACGTGATTGCCGGGGTGAACGCCGGGGATTGCCTGGTGCTCGACGGGCAGTCGCGGCTCAAGCCGGGAAGCCGGGTAGAGGCCAGCAAAAACTGCACTGCCGCAGATGCTAGCGTGGAAGCGGGCTTGCCCCGCGATAGCGTCAGCGCAAACACCGCGGAGCCCAAGCCATGAACACCCGCAACGGCGTCTCGGCCTGGTGCATCGACCACCCCATCGCCACTTTGCTGCTGACCTTCGCCCTGGTGCTGCTGGGCGCCATCGCCTTCCCGCGGCTGCCGGTGGCACCGCTGCCCGAAGCGGATTTTCCGACCATCCAGGTCACCGCCCAACTGCCCGGCGCCAGCCCCGAGACCATGGCCTCGTCGGTGGCAACGCCGCTGGAGGTGCAGTTCAGCGCCATCCCCGGCATGACCCAGATGACCAGCAGCAGCGCCCTGGGCTCGACCAACCTGACCCTGCAGTTCACCCTCGACAAGAACATCGACACCGCCGCGCAGGAAGTGCAGGCGGCGATCAACACCGCCACCGCGCGCCTGCCCCAGGACCTGCCCAGCCCGCCCACCTGGCGCAAGGTCAACCCGGCCGACAGCCCGGTGCTGATCCTCACCGTAAGCTCGGCGCAGATGCCCGGCAACCAGCTCAGCGACTACGCCGAAACCTTGCTTGCGCGCCAGCTCAGCCAGATCGACGGGGTCGGCCTGATCAACATCACCGGCCAGTTGCGCCCGGCCATCCGCGTGCAGGCCCAGCCCGAGAAACTCGCTGCCATCGGCCTGACCCTGGCCGACATCCGCCAGGCCATCCAGCAAACCAGCCTGAACCTGGCCAAGGGCGCGCTGTACGGCGAGCACAGCGTGTCGACCATCGCTGCCAACGACCAGCTGTTCCACCCCGAGGACTACGCCCGGCTGATCGTCAGCTACCGCAACGGCGCGCCGGTGCACCTGAGCGATGTGGCCAAGGTGGTGGACGGCGCCGAGAACGCCTACGTCAAGGCCTGGTCCGGTGAGCAGCCGGGGCTCAACCTGGTGATCTTCCGCCAGCCGGGGGCCAACATCGTCGACACCGTCGACCGGGTGATGGCTGAGCTTCCGCGCTTGCAGGGCATGCTGCCGAGCGCCATCGAGGTGTCAGTGCTGCAGGACCGCACGCAAACCATCCGCGCCTCGCTGCACGAGGTGGAGCTGACCTTGATGATCGCCGTGGTGCTGGTGATCGGGGTGATGGCGCTGTTCCTGCGCCAATGGTCGGCAACCCTGGTGGTGTCCAGCGTGCTGGGGGTGTCGCTGATCGCCAGCTGCGCGCTGATGTACGTGCTGGGCTTCAGCCTGAACAACCTCACCCTGGTGGCCATCGTCATTTCCGTGGGCTTTGTGGTGGATGACGCCATCGTGGTGGTGGAGAACATCCACCGCCACCTCGAGGCCGGCGACGACAGCCGCACCGCCGCGCTGAAGGGCGCCGGCGAAATCGGCTTCACCGTGGTGTCGATCAGCTTCTCGCTGATCGCAGCATTCATTCCGCTATTGTTCATGGGCGGCGTGGTTGGCCGGCTGTTCAAGGAGTTCGCCCTGACCGCCACGGCGACCATCCTGATTTCCGTGGTGGTGTCGCTCACCCTGGCACCGACCCTGTGCGCGCTGTTCATGCGCAAGCCGCCCCATGAACAGCCCAACGGCCTGGGCCAGCGCCTGGTGCACTGGTACGAAAAGGGCCTGAACAAAGCGCTGGCGCACCAGCGCATCACCCTCGGCGTGTTCGGTGTCACCCTGGCCCTGGCGGTGGCGGGCTATGTCGGCATCCCCAAAGGCTTCTTCCCGCTGCAGGACACCGGGTTCATCCTCGGCACCAGCGAGGCGGCGGCGGATGTGTCGTACCCGGCAATGATCGAGAAGCACCAGGCGCTGGCGAAGATTATCGAGGCGGACCCTGCGGTGCGCGCGTTCTCCCATTCGGTGGGGGTCACTGGCAGCAACCAGACCATCGCCAACGGCCGCTTCTGGATCGCCCTCAAGCCCCGCGGCGAGCGCGACGTGTCGGCCAGCGAGTGGATCGACCGCATGCGCGCCAAGCTGGCCCAGGTACCGGGCATCGTGTTGTATCTGCGCGCCGGGCAGGACATCAACTTGAGCTCGGGCCCTTCGCGCACCCAGTACCAGTACGTGCTCAAGAGCAACGACGGCGTGGCGCTGAACCTGTGGACCCAGCGCCTGACCGACAAGCTGCGGCAAAACCCGGCATTGCGCGACCTGTCCAACGACCTGCAACTGGGCGCCAGCGTCACGCGCATCGACATCGACCGCCAGGCCGCGGCGCGCTTCGGCCTGACCACCACCGATGTCGACCAGGCGCTGTACGACGCCTTCGGCCAGCGGCAGATCAGCGAGTTCCAGACCGAGACCAACCAGTACAAGGTGATTCTCGAACTGGACGCGCGCCAACGCGGCAAGGCCGAGAGCCTGAACTACTTCTACCTGCGCTCGCCGCTGTCGGGGGAGATGGTGCCGCTGTCGGCCCTGGCGCATGTTGCCGCGCCCAGCACCGGGCCGTTGTCGATCAGCCATGACGGGTTGTTCCCGGCTGCCAACCTGTCGTTCAACCTGGCCCCTGGCGTGGCCCTGGGTGATGCGGTGCAAATACTCGAACGCACCCAGCGCGAGCTGGGCATGCCTGATTCGATCACCGGCAACTTCCAGGGCGCAGCCCAGGCGTTCCAGAGTTCGCTGGCCAGCCAGCCGTGGCTGATCCTGGCCGCGCTGGTGGCGGTGTACATCATCCTCGGCGTGCTCTACGAGAGCTTCGTGCACCCGCTGACCATCATCTCCACCCTGCCCTCTGCAGGCCTGGGCGCGCTGATACTGCTGTGGGCCATGGGCCAGGACTTCACCATCATGGGGCTGATCGGCGTGGTGCTACTGATCGGCATCGTCAAGAAGAACGGCATCCTGCTGATCGACTTCGCCCTGGAAGCCCAGCGCCACCACGGCATGACCCCGGAGCAGGCGATTCACCAGGCGTGCCTGGTGCGTTTTCGCCCGATCATCATGACCACCCTGGCCGCGCTGCTCGGCGCGGTGCCGCTGATGTTCGGCTTCGGCGCCGGCGCCGAGCTGCGCCAGCCGCTGGGCATCGCGGTGGTCGGTGGCTTGCTGGTCAGCCAGGCGCTGACGCTGTTCACCACCCCGGTCATATACTTGGCCCTGGAGCGCCTGTTCCACCGCCGCCGGGCCATTACCGCCCCCGCGCCGACCGCCAGTTGAGGCAAGACCATGCGTGTGCTGATCATCGAAGACGAAGAAAAAACCGCCGACTACCTGCATCGCGGCCTCAGTGAACAGGGTTTCACCGTGGACCTGGCGCGGGACGGCATCGACGGCCTGCACCTGGCGCTGGAAGGCGACTACGCGGTGATCGTGCTCGACGTGATGCTGCCGGGGCTGGACGGCTACGGCGTGCTACGCGCGCTGCGGGCGCGCAAGCAAACCCCGGTGATCATGCTCACCGCCCGCGAGCGGGTCGAGGACCGCATCCACGGCCTGCGCGAAGGCGCCGACGACTACCTGGGCAAGCCGTTCTCGTTCCTCGAGCTGGTCGCCCGCCTGCAGGCCCTGACCCGGCGCAGTACCAGCCACGAGCCGTTGCAAATTCAGGTAGCGGATTTGTGGATCGACCTGATGGCGCGCAAGGCCACCCGCGCGGGCCAGCGCCTTGAGCTGACCGCCAAGGAGTTCTCGCTGCTCAGCGTGCTGGCCCGCCGGCAGGGCGAGATACTGTCCAAGACGGCTATTGCCGAGCTGGTCTGGGACATCAACTTCGACAGCGACGCCAATGTGGTGGAGGTGGCCATCAAGCGCCTGCGCGCCAAGCTCGACGGGCCGTTCGACAACAAGCTGCTGCACACCATCCGGGGGATGGGCTATGTCCTGGAAAACCGCGCCTGACGCCAATTCTCCTGTAGGAGATCCCCCAGCCCTTCGGGCTGCGCTGTCGCGCAGAGAACAGGTCTCGCAGATGCGCCACGCCCCCCTATGGGAAGCAGCCTCGCCGGGGCGCCGTCCGGTCGAGATGGGCTGCGCAGCAGCCCCGGCAATTTTGCATGAGGCCGAGGCCTTGGGGCCGCTTCGCGCCCCATCGCGACACGAGGCCGCTTCCCACAGAGACCGCGTTAAATCAATGAGTTGTAGTTTGTTCTATGAGAGCCGGCAAGCCGGCTCCTACAGGGGATGGGCCTTCCCATGAAACCGGGCAACTCCATCGCCCTGCGCCTGTCGCTGCTGTTCACCCTGGTTGCCCTGGCGGTATTCGTGCTGATCGGCAGCGCCCTGTACCGCCAGGTCGACCGCAGCCTCGACTTGCTGCCCCAGGCCGAACTGGACGCGCGCTTCAGCGTGCTGGAGTCGGCGCTGAACCGCTACGGTACCGCCGAGCACTGGGCCAAGATCCACAACAAACTCAACCTGCTGGCCGAAGAAGACCGGCGCATCCGCTTCTGGGCGGTGGGCAGCGACCCGGCCTTCGAGTACGGCCACCCCAGCGAGCGGGTGCGCGCCTTCGCCGAAGGCCCGCCGGGCATGCGCGACCTGCGCCTGCCCGAACACCCCTACCCGTACAAGGTGCTGGTCAGCGAACTTCCGGCCCTGGGCGAGCGCCCGGCGCTGCGCTTTCTGATCGGCATCGACACCGAGACCTTCTGGCAGGCCCAGCACAGCCTGCTGGTGGCCATCGTCGGCCTGGCAGCGTTGGGCGTGCTGCTGGCCTCGCTGCTGGGCTACTGGGTGGCACGCGTCGGCCTCAAGCCATTGCAGGCGCTGTCGGACGAAGCCCAGCAACTGGCGCCGCCGCGCCTGGACGGGCGCCTGCAAACCCAGCACCTGCCGCCGGAGCTGGCGCAGTTCGCCGGGGCCTTCAACGCGGCGCTGGAGCGGGTCAGCCAGGCCTATTCGCAACTGGAAGCCTTCAACGCCGACGTGGCCCACGAACTGCGCTCGCCACTGACCAACCTGATCGGCCAGACCCAAGTAGCCCTGACCCGCGGGCGCAGCGCCGAACACTACTTCGAGGTGCTGCAATCGAACCTCGAGGAGCTCGAGCGCCTGCGCAGCATCATCAACGACATGCTGTTCCTGGCCAGCGCCGACCAGGGCAGCAAGGCCACCGCGCTGAGCGTCGCCTCGCTGGCCGGTGAAGTAGCCACCACCCTGGACTACCTCGATTACATCCTCGAGGACGCCCAGGTGCAGGTGCAGGTCAGCGGCGACGCCGAGGCGCTGATCGAAAAGGCGCAACTGCGCCGGGCCCTGATCAACCTGCTGAACAACGCCGTGCAGCACAGCGCACCGCAGGCGCTGATCCAGGTGCGCATCGAAACCCACGGCCGGCAGGTGAGCATCGCCGTGACCAACCCGGGGCCGGGCATTGCCGAGGAGCACCTGGCCTTGCTGTTCGAGCGCTTCTACCGGGTGGATGCCGCCCGCGCCAACAGCGGCGGCAACAACCACGGGCTGGGGCTGGCCATCGTCAAGGCCATCGCCTTGATGCACGGCGGCAGCGTTTTCGTGCGCAGCGAGGGCGGCGCCAATACCTTCGGCATCAGCCTGCCGAGCGTCAACTACGCGGGGTTGCGGTAAAAATCAGGGCATTTTCGCTGGGATAATTACTTTTTGCGCAACAGTGCTTATCCAAACAGCCTCTGTTTCCCGGCGGTTTACAGGGCTAACTTACGCCCTGTCTCCATTAGCACTTGCCCCGCAAGAAGGTTGCATCAAATGTCCAACAGTATGGGTGTTGCCAGCGTATTCGTCCTGTCGTCCCTGTTGTTGTCGCCCTTGGCCCTAGCTGAAGAATCGCCGGCCTTCGTCGCCCGTAACGCCGAACTTTCCGCGGTTCACCAAGCGGCTAGCGAAGCCTTTGCCGCACAACACGCCGATGCTGGCAAAGACGCACAGCAGACCGCTTCCAAGGTTCAAGCCGACGGCAATGCCGATAGCTGATCGGCTGTTGCCCGGTTTCAAGTTTTCCCTTGGCTACGCCATGGGCACTGCCCGTGTTGATATGTTAGCCTTTTAAAGCCGCTGCCGATCAGCGGCTTTTTTTATGTGTCGAAACTATCAGCCCGGCTGCTGCGTCTCTAATAAGAAACTTGCAGATACGACAATAAAAACTGCCCCACCGCCAGACCAAAGGAGCTTGTCCCGGTGCCTTACGCGTTCCGTTTTACCCCATTGTTCGTTGCATTGGCTGCAACGATGCCTGTGGCCGCACAGGCCGATGAAGACAAGGCTGATGGCTTCATCGAAGGTTCCACCCTCAATTTGAATTTCCGTAACGCCTACTTCAACCGCAACGAGCGCAACGCCGGCGTGCGTGACAAGCGCGAGTGGGGCCAGGGCGCCGTGGCGCGCTTCGAGTCCGGCTACACCCCCGGCACCATCGGCTTTGGCCTGGATGCCCACGCCATGGTCGGGCTCAAGCTCGACGGCGGCAGTGGCCATGCCGGTACTTCGATCTTGCCGAGCGAGCCGGGCGACAAGTCGCGCCATGCGTTCTCTACCGCCGGTGGCGCGATCAAGGTCAAGGGCTTCGACACCGAGCTCAAGGCCGGTGACCTGTTCCTCACCAACCCGGTGATCGCCGGCGGCGAAACCCGCATGCTGCCGCAGACCTTCCGCGGTTTTGCGCTGACCAACAACAGCATCGACGGGCTGATGCTCGAAGGCGGCCAGGTCAGCTTCACCAAGCCGTACAACCAGAGCGGCCACCGCCGCATCGACACCTACTACGGTGACCTGGACGGCCAGAAGAGCAAGCACCTGAACTGGGCCGGCGCCTCCTGGAGCGGCAGCGAGAACATCACGGCCAACCTGTACGCCGCCGAGCTGAAGGACATCTGGAACCAGTACTACGCCGACTTCGACTACACCTACGTGGTCAACGACCTGGTCAGCCTGACCCCGGGCGTGCACTTCTACCACACCCAGGACACCGGCCAGTCGCTGCTGGGCAAGATCGACAACAACACCTACAGCGTGCACTTCACCGTCGCCGCCGGGTACCACAGCGTCACCGCCGCCTACCAGCGGGTCAACGGCAACACGCCGTTCGACTACATCAACCTGGGTGACAGCATCTACCTGGACAACTCGCGCATGTACTCGGACTTCAACGCACCCAACGAGCGTTCGTGGAAGCTGCAGTACGACTACGACTTCGCCGGCGTCGGCGTGCCGGGCCTGACCAGCTCGCTGTCGTACTCGCGCGGTGAAGCCGACCTGACCAAGGCTGCGCAAGACTCGCCTGGCTACGACTACTACAACGCCGATGGCAAGAACGCCAAGCACTGGGAACGCGACCTGGACATCAAGTACGTGTTCCAGGAAGGCGACCTGAAGGACCTCTCGGTGCTGGTGCGCTACGCCACCCACCGCGCAGGCCAGGGCTATTCGGAAGGGGACGACAACGACGAACTGCGGGTGATCGTCGATTACCCGGTGAACGTGTTCTGACCTGAACCCGCTCCGCACCCTCCCCTGCAGGAGCCGGCTTGCCGGCGATAGGGCCCTTGGGCCGTGTGTCGCCGGTACCGGCCTCATCGCCGGCAAGCCGGCTCCTACAGGGGTCGCGCCAGCCTGGGCAACACGTACTGAGTCTTTTCCGTCGGACAACTTCGCATAATTCTTGTCCGACAATCGCAGCTTCCCTATCATATCGCCGCCGCTTTATGGCCCATCCCCCATGGACCCAGGGGCTTATGCAGTAGCGAGCATGACGTCACTCTCCCGATCACCACGTTCTGCCCTGTACAAGTCACACCCTGAACTGGTCCTTAACCTGGGCAGTTGCCTCGCCGTGCTCGCCATCCTGGCCATTGTCACCTTCCTGCTGGCGCGCGAGCGCGACAGCGTCGAACAGGCGGCCATCCGCTCGTCCGGCAACATCGTCCAGCTGATCGAAAGCGACATTCTGCGTAACGTCGAGCTGTACGACCAATCGCTCAAGGGAGTGATCTGGGCGGTGCAACACCCGGAACTGCTCAAGGTGTCGCCCAAGCTGCGCCAACAGATATTGTTCAACCAGGCCTTTTCTGCCCCGGTGCGCGGCGACATCCTCTGGCTCGACGCCAACGGCGATGTGGTCGGCGACTCCACCAGCGCGGTGCCGCGCCAGGCCAATTTCGCCGACACCATCCCCTTCCAGGCGCACCGCGACCGCCCAGGGCTTGGGCTTTTGATCAGCCCGCCGTTCAAGGCGCGCCTGGGCGACCTGGACTGGTGCATCAGCTTCAGCCGGCGCATTACCGGGCACAACGGCGAGTTCATTGGCCTGGCCGCCGGTGCCTTGCGCCTGTCGTACTTCAGCCAACTGTTCGAGCGGCTGGACATCGGCGAGGACAGCAGCATCAACCTGCTCAACACCGACGGCCAGTTGCTGGCGCGCCAGCCTACCCGCCCGCAAGACCCGCTGATTGGCACCAACTTCGCCGAATTCCCCAACTTCAAGCGCATCCTCGACGACCGCGCCGGCAGCTTTACCGCGCACTCGGCCACCTACAACAGCCAGCGCATGTACACCTTCGCCCGGGTCGCCGACCTGCCGCTGATCGTGCTGGTGGTGCATTCGTCCGACGAGGTGTACCAGGCCTGGCGGCGCACCGCGCTGCTGGTCAGCGTGGCCACCGGGGTGCTGTGCATCGGCATCCTCTGGCTGACCTTGCTGCTGGGCCGCGAACTGCGCCGCCGCCACGAGGCCGAGCAGGGCCTGGCGACCCTGGCCGCCACCGACAGCCTCACGGGCCTGGCCAACCGCCGCCGGCTCGACCAAGTGCTGCGCCTGGAATGGGCCCGCGCCCAGCGCAACCGCAAGCCGCTGGCGGTGCTGATGGTGGATGTGGACCTGTTCAAGGCGTTCAACCAGCGCCACGGCCATGCCGGGGGCGACCATGTGCTGCGTGAAGTGGCCAAGACCATCGAGCAGTGCATCCGCCGCCCGGCGGATTTGGCTGCGCGTTATGGCGGTGAGGAGTTCCAGGTGGTGCTGCCGGAGACTGAGCTTGCCGGGGCGCTGCTGCTGGCCGAGCGCATTCGAGCCAGTGTCGAGGCGATGCCACCGTTTGCCGGGGATGAGCGTTCGGTGACGGTGAGTGTGGGGATTGGCTTGCACATCCCAGGTACCCAGCAGGACCTGACGCGCTTGCTAGGGGATGCAGACGAGGCGCTGTACCGGGCCAAGGCCAAGGGGCGTAACCGGGTCGAAGGGCCGGAGGGGTAGCGAGGCTTGCTTACACGAATATCGAAAGCCCATCGCGAAACCTGTGGGAAGCGGCCTTGTGTCGCGATGGGCTGCGTAGCAGCCCCGACAATTTTACAAGAGTCAGAGACCCTGGGGCTGCTGCGCAGCCCATCGCGACACGAGGCCGCTCCCACAATCAGCAGCTAGTAGCGCTCCGTGCCTCAGGACCGGGCGCGAGCCGCGTTGCGCAGTGCCTTGACCTGGTCATGGTTGCGCTGCACGCCTTGCAGCTGTTTTTCCACCAGCGCGTAGGTCTGGTCACTGGCGCTGCGGCCCAGCTTGACCAGCTTCTCGCGGCCATCCTTGTAGGCTTTCAGGGCGTGGTCCTCGCCGCGCTCCACCTCGTTGAGCACCGCTTCTTCATCCTTGCCGGTAACCATCGACTTGAGGTTGACCCAGCCACGGTGCAGGTCACCGCTGATGCTGGTGCTGGTTTCCGGGTCGCCGCCCAGGCGGCGCACTTCGCTTTGCAACTCGGCGGCGGCATTGGCGCATTCACCGGCGCGCTGCACGAAGAACGCCTTGAGTTCCGGGTTCTTCACATCTTCGGCAGAAGTCTTGAAGCCTTTCTCACCATCCTTGCTGTACTCGATCAGGTCGTTGAGTACGTCAATCACGTCTTTGTTGGGATTGCTCATGGCAAAACTCCTTGGCAGGTGGAAGTCCCTTTGAAAGGAGCAGGCTTCGTGCCAAGCCAGACGAAATAGATTACTCACTATAAATCAATAAGTTATAAAACATTTGAGGTTCAACCCACCCGGCGTTCTGCATGATCAGCGCTTGGGCCTTCGTGCAGATTGCAGTAAGGTCCGCGCTTCACCTGCCCAAGGCCGTCGCCCGATGAAACCTGAATCCCTGCAACTGCTGGTTACCCGCACCATGCCTTTCGGCAAGTACCAGGGCCGATTGATCGCCGACCTGCCCGGCGACTACCTGGCCTGGTTCGCGCGCAAGGGCTTCCCGCCCGGGGAGCTGGGCGGGTTGCTGGCATTGATGCACGAGATCGACCACAACGGGCTGGGGGATCTGCTCAAGCCGTTGCGGGGCAAGCCGCGCGCTTGAAGGCCCACGACCTGTAGGACAAACTACATCTCTGTGGGAAGCGGCCTTGTGTCGCGATGGGCGCGAAGCGGCCCCAAGGCCTCGGCCTTATGCAAAATTGCCGGGGCTGCTAAGCAGCCCATCGCGACACAAGGCCGCTTCCCACAAAAGCAGTGCGCCTACATAGCGCTCTAACCCTTCACCGACGCCACGGCCAACTCTACCTGCTCGCCCTTCTTGATCACTGCATACACCACCGCCGTCACCAGGCTGCCGGCGAGGATCGCCAGCAGGTACAGCAGCGCATGGTTGATGGCGTTGGGGATCAGCAGCACAAACAGCCCGCCATGGGGCGCCATGAGCTTGCAGCCAAAATACATCGACAGCGCGCCGGTCAACGCACCGCCGGCGATGCTGGCCGGGATCACCCGCAGCGGGTCCTTGGCGGCGAACGGGATGGCCCCCTCGGAAATGAAGCACAAGCCCAGCGCCAGCGCCGCCTTGCCGGCCTCGCGCTCGCTCTGGGCGAACTTGCGCCGGGCAATGAAGGTGGCAATGCCCAGGCCGATCGGCGGCACCATGCCGGCGGCCATGGTCGCCGCCATCGGCGCGTAGCTGGACGAGGCCAGCAACCCCACCGAGAACGCATAGGCCGCCTTGTTGATCGGCCCGCCCAGATCGACGCACATCATGCCGCCCAGCAACAGCCCGAGCAGGATGGCGTTGGTGGTGCCCATGCTGTCGAGAAAATACGTCAGCCCCACCAGCATGGCCGCCACCGGCTGGCCGACCACGTAGATCATCACTAAACCTGTGAACAGGCTGGCCACCAGCGGGATGATCAGGATCGGCTTGAGCGCCTCCAGGCTGCTGGGCAGGCGCACCCAGCGGGCAATGGCCTTGGCGCTGTAGCCGGCCAGAAAGCCCGCGATGATGCCACCGATGAACCCGGCACCGAGGGTGCCGGCCAACAGCCCGCCGATCATCCCCGGGGCCAGCCCCGGGCGGTCGGCGATGGACCAGGCGATGTAGCCGGCCAGCAGCGGCACCATCAGCTTGAACGCCGCCTCGCCGCCGATCTGCATCAGCGCGGCCGGCAGCGTGCCGGCCTGCTTGTAGGCTTCGATGCCGAACACGAACGACAGGGCGATCAGCAGACCGCCGGCCACCACCATCGGCAGCATGAACGACACACCGGTCAGCAGGTGCTTGTACACCCCGGTTTTCTCGGTTTTCGGCGCTGCGCCGGCGGCATCGCCGGCACTTTCGACCTTGCCCTCGGCCAGGGCCTTGTCCAAGGTGGCGCGGGCCTGCTTGAGGGCGATGCCGGTGCCGCAGCGGTAAATGCGCTTGCCGGCAAACCGCGCGGTGGGCACTTCGATGTCGGCGGCCAGCAGCACCACGTCAGCCTCGGCGATGGCCTCGACCGGCAACGGGTTGCGCGCGCCCACCGAGCCTTGGGTCTCCACAGTGAACTGGTAGCCCTGCGCGGTAGCGGCCTGCTGCAAGGCCTCGGCGGCCATGAAGGTGTGGGCCACACCGGTCGGGCAGGCGGTGACCGCGACGATCTTCACCAACGTGCTCGTAGCCACGGGGGCGACGTCCTGCAACACCTGGGCACTGGCCGCCGCTTGGTCGAGGAAGCCCTCGCGGTCGGCCAGGGCCTGGGCCGGGGCGCTCTGGTAAAGGCGCTTGCCGGCAAAGCGCGACAGGTCCACCGGGCCGGTGCTGACCACCAGCACCCAGTCGGCCTCGGCGATTTGCGCGGCGCTCAGCTGGCGTTCGGGGTGCTCGGCGTCCTGCACCTCGACGCTGGTGCTCCAGCCGCGGCGCTGCGCAGCGGCTGCCAGCAGGCGCGCGCTGAGTACGCTGGACACCTGGCCGTTGGGGCAGGCGGTGACAATGGCAATGTTCATCAGCAGCCCTCTTGTTCTTGTTGTGCGGTCAGCTGCACGGCGGCTTCGAAGCGCGCCAGCTGTTCGCGGTCGCGGATGCCGAAGCCGACCTGGGTGACGGCCTGGGCGGCGATAGCGGTGGCACGGCGCAGGGTGGCGGCGGGCGCCTCGCCCAACAGCAAGCCATGGACCATGCCGGCCACCAGTGAATCACCGGCGCCGACGGTGCTTGCGATGCGCACTTTGGGCGGCTGGGCGTGCAGCGCCAGGCCGTTGGCGAACCAGCGCACACCGTGCTCGCCCTCGGACACCACCACATGCTCGACGCCGCTGGCCAGCAACTGCTCGGCGGCGGCGTGCTGCCGGGCCGGGTTATCCACAGGCAGGCCGAGCACCTCGCCCAGCTCTTCGGTATTGGGTTTGACCAACCATGGCGCGGCCTGAAGGCCCGCACGCAGGGCTTCGCCGCTGCTGTCCAGGGCCACCTTCAAGCCCAGGGCCTTGAGCCGCTGCAGCAGTTCGCGCAGCCACTCGGGGCTGACCCCGCGCGGCAGGCTGCCGGCCACCACCACCGCATCGTGGCCCGGGGCAATCTGCTCCAGGCGGCGCAGCAGAGCGCTGCGCGCAGCCTCGTCCACCTGCGGGCCGAGGCCGTTGATATCGGTGACCCGGCCATCGGCCTCGACCAGCTTGATGTTGCTGCGGGTCTCGCCCGGCACACGCACGAAGCAGTCGGCGAAACCGTGCCATTCGATCAGCGCTTCGAAAGCTTGCAGGTTGTCCTGGCCTAGAAAGCCACCCACGGTGACGCTGTGGCCCAGGTCGCTCAGCACCTGGGCGACGTTCAGGCCCTTGCCGGCGGCATGGCTGTGCTGGGCCTGGCTGCGGTTGACCGCGCCTGCGCGCAGGTTGTCGAGTTCGATGGTCAGGTCCAGCGCCGGGTTGAGGGTAAGGGTGAGGATCTTGGCCATGTCAGTAACGCTCCACCAACGCCCGAACCGCGTCGGCGCTGTCTTGTTGCAGGGCCTCGCGCGCCAGGGCGCGGGCCGTCGAATAATCGGCCTGGCGCACCAGTGCCTTCACTTCAGGGATGCTGCGGGCAGCGACGCTCAGCTCGTCCACCTCAAGCCCCAGCAGCACCGGCACCGCTTGCGGGTCGGCCGCCAGCTCGCCGCACACCCCGACCCACTTGCCATGGGCGTGGGCGGCGCGCACGGTCATGTCGATCAGTTGCAGCACCGCCGGGTGCAGGCCGTCGGCCTGGGCCGACAGGCTTGGGTGGCCGCGGTCGATGGCCAGGGTGTACTGGGTCAGGTCGTTGGTGCCGATACTGAAGAAGTCCACCTCGCGCGCCAGTTGCGGCGCCAGCAGTGCGGCGGACGGCACCTCGACCATGATGCCGACCTGCAGGTCGGATACCGGAATATCTTCACGCAGCCGCTCGACCATGGCCTTGGCCGCGCGCCATTCGTGCACCTGGCCGACCATGGGGAACATGATCCGCAGCGGCCGGCCTTCGGCGGCGCGCAGCAGGGCGCGCAGCTGGTCTTCCATCACCTGCGGGCGTTGCAGGGTCAGGCGCACGCCGCGTACACCGAGGAAGGGGTTTTCTTCTGCCGCGATCGGCCAGTAAGGCAACGGCTTGTCGCCACCTACATCAAGGGTGCGCACCACCAGCGGGCGGCCGGCCAGGCCATCGAGCACGCGACGGTATTCGGCCTCTTGCGTGGCCACATCGGGCGCTTGCGGGTGGGCCATGAAGATCAGTTCGGTGCGCAGCAGGCCAACGCCTTCGGCGCCCTGCTCCACCACCTTGTCGATGCCGCTACTCTCACCGATGTTGGCGAACACTTCGACGGCATGGCCGTCACGGGTCAGCGCCGGCTCATGGCGCCCTGCCCAGGCCGCTTGCAAGCGCTGTTCGCGGGCGTCGCGCTCAGCCAAGGCGCGCTGCAGCACCTCCTGCGCCGGGGCCACCGTCACCCGGCCGCGCTGGCCATCGAGCAGCAGCGGCGTGCCGCTGGCCAGCAGCAGGATCGCCTCCCCGGCGCCGACCACCGCCGGGATGCCCAGGGCGCGGGCAACGATGGCGCTGTGGGCGGTGGCGCCGCCATGGGCGGTGACGATGCCAGCAACCCGCGCCGGGTCCAGGCGGGCGACATCGGACGGGCCGACCTCGGCCATCACCAGTACGTAGGGTTGTTCGGGTTCGGCGACCTGCTGCACGCCGCACAGCTGTGCCAGCACTCGGCGGCCGATGTCGCGCAGGTCGGCGGCGCGCTCGGCCAGCAAGGCGTCTTGCAGGGCTTCCTGCTGGCGGGCGGCGGCGTCGATCACTGCCATCCAGGCGGCGGCAGCGCTTTCGCCCTGAGCCAGGCGCAGGGCGACTTCATCGGCCAGGGCCGGGTCGCCGAGCATTTCCTGGTGGGTGACGAAGATCTCGCCGATGGATTTTTCGCTGCGTTGCACCAGTGCTTGCAGGTCGGCGTGTACCGCCTCCAGGGCGTTGTGCAGTTTCAGGCGTTCCTGAGCGGGCGACTCGCCGCGCAGGGGGTAGTCGATGTCGCGCTCAACGCACAGGTGGGCCGGGCCACAGGCGATACCGGGGGCTGCCGCCACACCTTGGACGGTGCTGCCGGCCACTGGGGCGCGAAGCGGTTCGACCGGGGCTTGCAGCGCCACCGGTACAGTTTGCGGCAGTGGCTCGACCGCCTCGCCCAGCCCCTGCTCGATGGCAGCCAGCAACACCGGCAGGGCATCGGCGGCAATGCCCGGCTCGGCGGCCAATTCCAGGGTCTGGCCACGGCGCGCGCCCAGGCTCAGCAACTTGCTCAGGCTCTTCACCGACACCGCAGGCTGACCGCTGTCGACCACGCGCACACGGATTTCGCCGTCAAAACCTTTGGCCAACTGCGCCAGCTCCTTGGCCGGGCGGGCATGCAGGCCGTGGGGGTTGGCCAGCACCACCTGCACGCTCGGCCAGTCGGCCGGCGCCTCGCCGCCCAGCACTTCGAGCACCGCACGGCTGCTGGTGGCCTGGTAGAGCATCTGCCCACGGCCTTCGATCAGCACCTCGCACAGCCGTTCGAGCAGCGCCTGATGCGCAGCGCCCAGGCTGGCCAGGCAGAACAGGCCGTTGAGGGGCTGGTCGCGGTAACGCAGGGGCTGCTGCGGAGTGATGAAGGCCAGGCCCGGCTGGCGTACCTGACGCTCGCTGTGCAGCCACCACAGGCCCTCGCCCAGCGGCAGCGGCTCGGCCTGTTGCAGCACGGCGGCAAAACCGCTGTCGACGCAACCGGCCCGTTGCAGCAGGCGGGCACCGCGCCAGGCCAGCTCGTCGAAGTCTTCGGCGGCCTGGTTCAGGCCCACCAGTTGGGCATCCAGCGCCAATGCCTGGGGTGCGCCTTGCAACAACTTGAGCAGGGCTTCGGCGGAGCTTGCGCGGCGCAGGGCCTCGGCAAGGTCAGTCTCGCCCAGGGCGCGGGTGAGCAGTTGCAGCAGCCGCAGGTGCTCGTCACTGCGGGCGGCGATGGCGATGGCCAGATAGACCATTTGCCCGTCGCCCCAGTCGACGCCCTCGGGGAACTGCATCAGGCGCACGCCGGTGCTGAACACCAGGTCACGGGTTTGCGGCGTGCCGTGGGGGATGGCAATGCCCTGGCCAAGAAAGGTCGAACCCTGCGCTTCACGCTCGCGCAGGCCTTCGAGGTAGCCCTGGGCGACCAGGCCGTCCGCCACCAGCCGCTCGGCCAGCAAGGCCAGGGCCTGGCCTTTGTCGGCGGCCTTCTGGCCCATGGCAATCTGCTCCACGGCGAGCTCGAGCATGACCTTCTCCTTTGCGGCGCCCTGTTGGCGACCGAGGTATTGTTGTGAAATTTAGCGGCCAGCGCCGCAAAAACACCCAGTGCAATCGGTAAATTCTTAATTCCTGGCAGGAAAATTCACCAAGCTGAAACGTTTAATCTGACCAAGCGGCCACGTTACTCGATAATCTTCCGACGAAAAAGCCCCATCCTGTCGGACAATTGCGACAATGGTCGCCTGCGCGCAGGCTTGCACATGGGCGAAACTACCCGGTCAGGCAAGCAGCCAGCCCCGGAAATAACAAGGAAAATTCGGTGAAACTCAGCGATATCGCCCGTCTGGCCGGAGTGTCGGTCACCACCGCCAGCTACGTCATCAATGGCAAGGCCGAGCAGCAGCGCATCAGCAACGCCACCGTCGAGCGCGTACGGGCCGTGGTCGAAGCCCATGGCTTCACCCCCAACCCCCAGGCCGCCGGCCTGCGCAGCCGCCATACCCGCACACTGGGCTTCATTCTCCCGGACCTGGAGAACCCCAGCTACGCGCGCATCGCCAAGCAACTGGAACAAGGCGCCCGTGCCCGTGGCTACCAGCTGCTGATTGCCAGCAGCGACGATCAGCCGGGCAGCGAGCACCAGCTGCAGCAGCTGTTCCGCGCCCGGCGCTGCGACGCGCTGTTCGTCGCCAGTTGCCTGCCGCCCGGCGACGACAGCTACCGCGAGCTGCAAGACAAGGGCCTGCCGGTGATCGCCATCGACCGGCGCCTGGACCCGGCGCACTTCTGCTCGGTGATCAGCGACGACCGCGACGCCAGCCGCCAGTTGGCAGGCAGCCTGCTGCAAACCCGCCCGCAAAGCATCGCGCTGATCGGCGCCCGCCCGGAGCTGTCGGTCAGCCAGGCCCGCGCCGGCGGTTTCGACGAGGCGCTGCAAGGCTTTGCCGGCCAGGTGCGGCGTTACCAGGGCGAGGCCTTCAGCCGTGAATGCGGCCAGCGCCTGATGCAGCAACTGATCGACGAACACGGCGGCCTGCCGGACGCCCTGGTGACCACCTCCTACGTGCTGCTGCAAGGGGTGTTCGATACCTTGCAGGCGCGCCCGTCCGGCTCGCGCCAGTTGCACCTGGGCACCTTCGGCGATAACCAACTGCTGGACTTTTTGCCGCTGCCGGTCAACGCCATGGCCCAGCAGCACGGCCTGATCGCTGCCACCGCGCTGGAGCTGGCCCTGGCTGCCATCGAAGAGAAGCGCTATGAGCCCGGCGTGCACGCCATCGGCCGCACCTTCAAGCAGCGTATCCCGGCCTGACCATGCGCCTGATCGATACCCACACCCACCTGGACTTCCCCGACTTCGACGCCGACCGCCCGCGCCTCCTGGCCAATGCGGCGGCGCGCGGGGTGGAGCGCATGGTGGTGCTGGGGGTGTATCAGGATAACTTCCAGCGGGTGTGGGACCTGGCCTGCAGCGACGCGCGAATCTTCGCGGCGCTGGGGCTGCACCCGGTGTACCTCGACCAGCACCTGCCCGAGCACTTGGTGCAATTGCGCGAGTGGCTGGAGCGCCTGCATGGCGACCCTCGGTTGTGCGCCGTGGGCGAGTTCGGCCTGGACTACTACCTGCCCGAGCTCGACCAACAGCGCCAGCAAGCGCTGTTCGAAGCGCAACTGCAGATGGCCTGCGATTTCGAGCTGCCGGCGCTGCTGCACGTGCGCCGCAGCCACGCCCGGGTGATCGCCACGCTCAAGCGCTACAAGCCGGCACGGGCGGGCATCATCCACGCCTTCGCCGGCAGCTACGAAGAGGCCCGCGAATACATCAAGCTCGGCTTCAAGCTGGGCCTGGGCGGCGCCGCCACCTGGCCCCAGGCGCTGCGATTGCGCAAGACCCTGCCCCGCCTGCCGCTGGACAGCGCGGTGCTGGAGACCGACTCGCCGGACATGGCGCCAGCCATGTACCCGGGGGTGCGCAACAGTCCTGAACATTTGCCGGAGATTGCCGAGGCATTGGCGCAGGTGATGGGGGTTGAGTGTGGGGTGCTGGCCGAGGCCAGTAGCCGCAATGCTTGTGAAATTTTTGGCTGGTAACGCTTCACAACTCAGCATTCGAGCCAGTGAAGTCCTGTAGGAGCGGCTTCAGCCGCGAACACCGGCGCAGCCGGTGCCATACACCGCATCGTCTGCTTCGGGGTGTCCCGGCTCTCCGGTGAACCCGCCCCACAGGTACAGCACCCGCCTCAAGGCTGGCGCTGTACCTGTGGGAGCAACAGCCTTGTGCTTCCTGTGCCGGCCTCATCGCCGGCAAGCCGGCTCCTACAGGTTCCGCGCATCTGCCAGGGCTATGCGATCTCTCTGGTCCTCGCGCTGTCACTACACCCTGAACGCCCCGATCAACCGCTTCAACTCCACCACCTGTGCCGACAGCGCGCGGCTGGCATCCTCGGTCTGGCAGGCGCCGTCGGTGGTGTCCTGGGCGGCGCGGTTGATGGCCACGATGTTCTGGTCGATGTCATGGGCCACGGCGGTCTGCTGCTCCACCGCGGCGGCGATCTGCTGGTTCTGCTCGACGATACCGCCCACCGCGCCAAGGATATTGCCCAGGGCCTGCTGCACCTGGCGCGCTTCGTCCACGGTGCCTGCGGCCATCTGGTGGCTGCTGCCCATCACCCGCACCGCCATGCCCACGCCATCCTGCAGGCGCTGGATCATCTGGGCGATTTCGGCGGTGGAGTCCTGGGTGCGCTTGGCCAGGGTGCGCACCTCGTCGGCCACCACGGCAAAACCGCGGCCCTGCTCCCCGGCCCGCGCGGCCTCGATGGCGGCGTTTAGGGCCAGCAGGTTGGTTTGTTCGGCGATGCTGCGGATCACCTCCAGCACCCGGCCGATGGCCTGGCTGTCGTCGGCCAGCTGGTGCACCGCCACCACGCTCTGGTCGATCTCCCCGGCCAGGCGGGCGATGCTGCCCTGCTGGCTTTCGACCAGGTCGCGGCCCGAGGCGCTTTCGTGGTTGACCCGCTCGGCGCCCTCGGCCGCCCGCGCCGCACTGCGCGCCACTTCCAAGGCGGTGGCACTCATCTGGTTCATGGCGGTGGCCACCTGCTCGATCTGCTCGCGCTGGCCGCTGACCGCCTGGTTGCTGCGCGCCGACACTGACAACACCTGCCCGGCCTGCTCCTCCACCGTGCTCACAGTGTGACCGACTTGTTCGATCAAGCCGCGAATACGCCGCACCGTCTCGCTGAAGCCACGTCCCAGTTCGCCCAGTTCGTCCTGGCTCTGGACCTGGAAGCTGACTGTCATGTCGCCGGCAGCCACCTTGTCCATGGCGCTGCCCAGGTTGCGCAAGGTCTTGCGAGTGGACACATAGAAGCCGCTGTAGAGGTAGATGATCAGCACGAACACCGTGCCCAGTGCCGCCACCAGGGCGAACATACGCAGCCGGTGCTGGCCCAGGCGCTCCTCCAACTGGCCATGCAGGTGGGCCAGCACGGCGTCGTTGAGCTGCCAGGTTTGCGCCATCAGGTCGCTGGTCTGTTGGTAGAAGCTGGCCCAAGGGGCGTCGAGGGTTTCGGCCACCACCACCTGGTCCTCGAACAGGCTCGCCGCCTGTTTGACGGTGGCCTGGCTGGCCTGGGCGCTGGCGGCCAGCACCGCCTTGGCCCGGGTATCGGCGGCCAGGGCGTCATCCAGGCGGATGGCGTAGTCGCCGGCCAGCCGCTCCAGGCGTTGCAGCAGGTCTTCGAAGCGGGCACTGCCGGAAGAGTCCATGAAGCCGCGGCCAAGGGCCACGGCGCCCATCCAGCGCCCTTCACCGATGGCCTGGGTGACCTGGGCCGTGCCGCTGCCTACCAGCTCGCCGAGCTGACGCACCGAGGCCTGGCTGTCCTGGTTCAGGCCCGACTGGCTGGCAATCAGCTTGCCCAGTACCTGGGCCTGGGCCAGCAGCTTGTCGAACAGCGCGGCCTTGTTCGACAGCGAGCTTTCGCCGCGGGCGCGGGCAAAGGCCTCGGCCAGCTCGGCGCGCTTGGCCTCGATGGCCGGGTCGCCGCCCTGCAGCGCCTCCAGCTGGGCCTGGGCCTTGTCCTCCAGCGCCTTGATGCGTGCTTCCACATCACCGGCCTGGCCCGACTGGCCAAGCACAGCGTTGATCTGCAACAGGTTGCCGAGGGTTTCCAGGCTGCCACGCAGCGCCAGGCTTTCGCCCAGCGGCGCCAGGCCCTGCAGCTCGACACGGGTGGCGTGGAACTGGTTGTAGGCATCGCGCACCAGGTAAAAGCTGGTGACCAACATGGGCAGGAAGAACAGGACGCTGATCAGGCTGAACTTCATGCCGAAGCTCAGCCGGTTCATCAGTGCGATGGCCGGATAGAGCAGACGCTTCACGGGTCACCTCCTTGAATTCTTGTTGTTCTGCGGGGTAGCACAAGGCCATCTGTGGCCTGTGGGCTTGTATAGCGCAGATTCGATTCAAGGTTTGTAACTTAAGGTTAAGCGTTGGGTTCGAGGGCCCTATCGCCGGCAAGCCGGCTCCTACAGAGGACGTGAATCCCGCAAGTCACGCAACACCTGTAGGAGCCGGCTTGCCGGCGATTGAAGCGGCGCCGATCAGTCAGACCAACACCGTCCACAGGGCAAAGCAGGCATACCACAGCACCGCGCAGCGCAGCAGCAGCTCCCACAGGCTGTCCAGCCGCGCCAGGCCCTGCTGGCGGTCTTCGTCTTCGGCGATATCGTCGGCCACCCGGCCAACCTGGGCCACCAGGTGCCCCGCGCTGATGTGCCAGTCGAGCAGTGCATGCAGCATCACCCGGGTGACGGCGACGAAGTTGCCCACCAGGGCGAAACTCACCGCCACCACCCGCACCGGCAGCCAGTCCATGGCGTGGCGCAGTTGCCCGGCCAAGGTCTTGATGCCGGGCTGGCGGCTGCTGTCACTGGTCAGCGCCAGCAGGCGGTAGGCAAGCGCTGCGCCCGGCCCCAACAGGAAGTACCAGAAAATCACCGCGAAGAAGCTCTGGTAGGCCTGCCACAGCAAATGGCCCTGAACCCGCTTGATCAAGCTCTCGGCATCGTCGGCGGCCAGGCCCAGGTCGCGCTCGGCCACATGCAGCGCAGCCTGGTCGTCACCCCGGCGCCAGGCATCACGAAACGCCCCGAGCGAAGCCTTCACATCACCGCGCCCCAGGCTGTAGACCAGCGCCAGCAGGTGCACCGGCAATGCCAACAGGCCATAGGCTACCGGCTCCAGCACATGCAGCAGCAATACCAGCAGCGCCACCGGTGCCAGCACCAGCACGGCCAGCGCCCAGCCCGGCTGGGCCTTGCCGGTACGTTCCAGCCGCGCCAGTTCACCAAGGAAGAAACCGTCGCGTTGCAAGCGCTGGCGCAGCGCCGAGAACTTCTCGACCCACAGCACCAGCACCAACACCAGAAAACTCATGCCATGTCCTCGTTACGCTGTACGTCGGCGCGGTAGCGCGGCCAGTCGAATGCCGGGCCCGGGTCGGTCTTGCGCCCGGGGGCGATGTCGCTGTGGCCCTGGATGCGCTGCGCGTCGATGGCCGGCCAAATCTTGCGAATCTGCCGGGTGATTTGCTCCAGCGTCGCGTATTGGGCATCGGTGTAGGGCTGATCGTCAGTGCCTTCGAGCTCGATACCGATGGAAAAGTCATTGCAGCCCTCACGCCCGTCAAAGCGTGAAACACCAGCGTGCCAGGCGCGGTCGAGCAGCGAAACGAACTGGGTGACGGCGCCATCGCGCTCGACGAACAGGTGCGCCGACACAGTCAGCTGGCAGATGCTTTCGAAGTACGGGTGTTCGGCCGGGTCCAGGCGGTTCTGGAAGAACTGCTGTACCTTGCCGGTGCCGAAGCAGGCCGGCGGCAGGCTGATGTTGTGGATCACCAGCAGCGAGATAGCCTCGCCTTCGGGGCGGGCGTTGAAGTTCGGCGAGGGGCAGTGGGTGACGCCGGAGAACCAGCCGGTGGCACGGTCCAGTTGCATGGGGCAGATCCTGAAAAAGGCCGGGAACAGGGGGTCAGTATGCCTGAAAGGAAAGGGCGGCTGCACCGGCCCTATCGCCGGCAAGCCGGCTCCTACTAAGGATCAGCGTGCCTGCTGCCCGCGCAACTGCTCGAGCACTGCCTCCAGCGCCCGCTCGAACAGCAGCCCGTCATCCAGCAAGCGCACTTCGCCACGGCGCAGGGCCATGGCCAGCCCGGCGCGGTTCCATTCGCGCACCTTCATGCCGGTGCGGTTGGTGAAAACCAGGCGGTCACTGTTGTCGACACGCGCCACCAGCTTGCAGCGCAGTGGCTCGTCGTCATCCATCACCTCGACCCAGTTGCCCAGGCGCAGGCGATCGACCTGGCGCAGGGCCGGCTCTTCCTCGCCCGACAGCAGGCTCGGCGCACAGGCTGACTCTTCGGCAATGGCCAGCACGATGTCCGATTGCACCCACACATCAGGCAGCGCCGCGCCCTCGACCGGCGTACCGCCGCAGGCCCGCAGGTGCAATTGCTCCAGTTGCTGGAAGAAATCACGGGTGGCGGCCGAATCCAGCGCCACACCAGCCAGGCCGTCGCGCAGGGCCTTGAGCAGGCCTGGCAATTGCTCGAGCAACTGCTCGGGCTGCGGGTGCGGGGCAATGCTGGCCAACAACGCGTCCACCGTGGCCAAGGCATCGGCCCAGGCAGCCGAGGCTTCGCCCTGCTTGAGCCAGGCCAGCAGCAGCACCTGGCTCCAGGCCTGCTCGAGCATCTGCACCACCACCAGCGGCAACACCCGCCCGCGCAGGCGCTGGTTGAGCTCGTCCTGCACCTTCAGGCGGGCCTGCAAGGTGCGGGCGCGGCCCTCTTCGGCGTCGCGGGTGCGCTGCTCGAGCAGCTCGTTGCGCCGCCGCTCGTCCTGGCTGAAGGCGAGGAACTCATCGAGCAGTTCGTTGAACAGGGTGCAGTCTTCGGAAAAATCGTTGAGCAGCCGTTGCACCACCCGCTCCACCCGCAGGTGCAGGCTGTCGCGCAGCCCTTCGCCATCGGCCTCCCAGCCGATGGCCACGGCAGCGATCTCGTTGACCAGGCGCCGCGCCGGGTGGGTCGCGCGGCTGAACATGGCCTTGTCGATCAGCGCCACCTTGAGCAACGGGATATGCAGGCGGGCAATCAGCGCGCGCAGGCTGGTGGGCAGGTTATCGTCGGCTTCTATGTAGCCGAACAACAGCGCCACCAGGTGGATCATGTCTTCGTCGCTGCCAGCAATGTGGCGGCGCGTGCCGCTGCGCACGCTGACCCGCAGCAACAGCTGTTCCAGCTGCTGGCCGAGGTGGAAGTCGTCTGCCTCGCCTGGGGCCGGCACGTAGTGCTGCAGATGGGTGAGCAGGCGCAGCAAGTCACTGGTGCTGATCGGTTGCGCGCTGCCAGCGGTGTGCAGGCGCGGCGCGAACTGCCCGCGGGCCGGTGCCAGCAGCTCGCCCAGCGAGGCGACGAAGGCATGGCCGGCACTGTCGACCTCGCCGTCATCGGCCAGCGTCGGGTCGGCCGGGGCGCACCGACCAGTGCCGCGCCGGTCTTCGGCGCGGCGGCGTGGTGCCGCCTGCAGCTCGGGGAGCACATCGGCGCTGGCCAGCAATTGGTTGGCCTCGCCATACAGCAGGTCGAGATCGCGCAGCACATAGCGCTCGAACAGCTTGAGCAGCACCAGCTTGACGCTCAGCCCCACCCCCAGGTTGCGCCCGGCGGCCAGAAAGTAGCCGCACAGGTTGGCCGGGCCCATAGGGTTGCGCGGCTCATCCAGCTCCAGTTCCAGCAATACGCTGAAGCGCAGGTTCAATTGCCCAAGCACCAGGCCATCGCGCGACAGCACCCGGTCGACCATGCCCTGCACCGCCACCGCACGCTCCAGCGGGCCCTTGCCCGGTGTCAGTGGCTGCATGCCCGGCAGCTCGAGGGCATCGGCCTGGCCGATGCGGGCGAAGGCTTCGTAGAAGGTGTCGAGGAAGCCGCGCTCAATGCTCTTGCGCTTCAGGCGCAGGTCGCGCATGGCTTCGAAGTAAAGGTTCTGGTCGGCACGGCCACTGGCCTTGTCGGCCATTTCGAAGAGCGTGTCGTCGGCATTGTCGAACAACGCCTGCAGGCCCTGGCGCAATTGCAGGGCGGCCTTGTCACGCACCTGCAGCAACAGCACGGGAAGGCAGGGCGAGAGCGCGCGCGCGCCTCGATCGATGGCCCCCGCCAGGGGCACCACCTTGCCTTCTTTATGCATCCGGGACTCCTTGATGGATGTTGCGCGGGTCGATTGCGTGGGAAATCGTCAAAGCTATGACGCCAAATACTGGGCGCTATTATCGGTGAAAATTCTTACAGCCGCTAGCCAAGGTTTCGCACGCCTCAACTGACCGCGCATTTGCCGAAATGCTCACCCTTCCTGACCAAAGGTCGTCTGTACGGTTGCTGTACAGGCCGCCCCCCTGCCCTATAATCGCCGCCATCTAGCTTGTGGAGCCGACCATGCCGAACCTACGCCTCGCCGACCTGACCGCCGAAATCGAAGCCAACGTGCGCCGCGCGTTGCTCGAAGACATCGGCAGTGGCGACATCACCGCCCAGCTGATCCCGGCCGAGCGCCTGGCCAAGGCCACCATCATCACTCGCGAAGACTGCGTGATCGCCGGCACTGCGTGGGTGGATACGGTGTTCCGCCAGCTCGACCCGCGGGTGGCGGTGCACTGGCAGGTGGCCGATGGCGAACGGGCGGCGGCCAACCAGGTGCTGTTCCACCTCGAAGGCCCGGCGCGCTCGCTGCTGAGCGGCGAGCGCTCGGCGCTGAACTTCTTGCAGATGCTCTCGGGCGTGGCCACCCGTGCGCGCTTTCTGGCCGACCTGGTCGAGGGCACCCAGGTGCGCCTGCTGGACACCCGCAAGACCCTGCCGGGCCTGCGCCTGGCGCAGAAGTACGCGGTTACCTGCGGCGGTTGCCACAACCACCGCATCGGCCTGTACGACGCCTTCCTGATCAAGGAAAACCACATCGCCGCCAGCGGTGGCGTGGCCGAAGCGGTGGCCGCGGCGCACCGCATCGCCCCGGGCAAGCCGGTGGAAATCGAGGTGGAGAGCCTGGATGAACTGCGCCAGGCGCTGGCCGCGGGGGCCGATATCGTCATGCTCGACGAGCTGAGCCTGGACGAAATGCGCGAGGCGGTGCGCATCACCGCTGGCAAGGCCAAGCTCGAGGCCAGTGGCGGGGTCAACGAAACCACCCTGCGGGTGATTGCCGAAACCGGTGTGGACTACATCTCCATTGGTGCGATGACCAAGGATGTGAAGGCGGTGGACTTGTCCATGCGCCTGAGCCTGTAACGGTTTCGCCAGACACAAAAAACCGGCCCTTGGGCTGATGCTGTTCACTTGAGATTGCCGGGGCCGCTTTGCGGCCCATCGCGACACAAGGCCGCTTCCCACAGGTACCGCGCAGGGCTGAGTTACCAAGCCATGCACAGTTCATGTGGGAAGCGGCCTTGTGTCGCGATGGGCTGCAACGCAGCCCCAATCCAGGCAACGCCACACTCAAGTGAACAGCATCACGGCTTTTGCTTTCTGCAGGAGCCGGCAAGCCGGCTCCTGCAGGGGGTCGCCTGGCTTAGAACGAAGCGTTGGCCAGGCCGTCCAGGTAGCGCTCGACATCCAGCGCAGCCATGCAGCCGGCACCGGCCGAGGTGATCGCCTGGCGGTACACGTGGTCGGCCACGTCGCCTGCGGCGAACACGCCTTCGACGTTGGTGGCGGTGGCGTTGCCTTCACGGCCGCCGGCAACTACCAGGTAGCCGTCTTTCAGGGTCAGCTGGCCTTCGAACAGCGAGGTATTCGGGGTGTGGCCAATGGCGATGAACACGCCGTCGACCTTGATTTCGTCGAAGCTGCCGTCGTTGTTCTTCAGGCGCGCACCGGTTACGCCCATGTTGTCACCCTGCACTTCGTCCAGGGTGGCGTTGAGCTTGAGCTCGATCTTGCCTTCGGCCACACGGGCGTGCAGCTTGTCGATGAGAATCTTCTCGGCGCGGAAGGTATCGCGGCGATGCACCAGGGTCACCTTGCTGGCGATGTTGGCCAGGTACAGCGCCTCTTCCACGGCAGTGTTGCCGCCGCCGACCACAGCCACCGGCTTGTTGCGGTAGAAGAAACCGTCGCAGGTGGCGCAGGCCGACACGCCCTTGCCCATGAAGGTTTCTTCCGACGGCAGGCCCAGGTAGCGGGCGCTGGCACCGGTGGCGACGATCAGCGCGTCACAGGTGTAAGTACCGCTGTCGCCCTGCAGGGTGAACGGCTTGTTGGCCAGGTCCACGGCGTTGATGTGATCGAAGACGATTTCGGTCTCGAAGCGCTCGGCGTGTTCCTGCATGCGCTGCATCAGTGCCGGACCGGTCAGGCCATGGGGGTCGCCCGGCCAGTTGTCGACTTCGGTGGTGGTGGTCAGCTGGCCGCCGGCCTGCATGCCGGTGATCAGCAGCGGCTTGAGGTTGGCGCGGGCAGCGTAAACTGCGGCGCTGTAACCGGCAGGGCCGGAACCGAGGATGATGACGCGCGAATGACGTACTTCGGACATGACGAACTCCTGTCGAGCGGGCCGCACCGTCAAGGTGGCGGTTGCGCCAGCTGGAATTAAAAGGGACCCACGCAGCACTTGGGGAAGGCTACAACGCGTCGGCCCAGAAACGAAAAGTTGAGCGCACTGTAGCGAGGCCGCAGAGATTAAGGAAATATCCTTAGACAATCCACCTTATAGACAGCCTCTATGCGCAGAAGAAACCGCCAGGCGCTGCCCATGGGCTTTGTTACACGCCGTTTCGCCAAGCCTGCCCGCCTTTCGTCGGCGCGGCAAACTCGGGTAAGGTCAGCGCGTTTTCCATCTGCGGAGCATTCCGATGCAAGCCCCCGTTCTTTCCGGCCCCCAATACCTGCGTGAAGGGCTGAAACTGGTCCTGAGCCCGGGCCTGCGCCTGTTCGTGCTGCTGCCCCTGGCGGTAAACCTGCTGCTGTTCGGCGGCCTGATCTGGTTTGCCGGGCACCAGTTCAGCCTCTGGGTCGACCACCTGATGCCTACCCTGCCCGGCTGGCTGAGTTTTCTTACCTACATTCTCTGGCCGCTGTTCGTCGTGCTGGTGGCACTGATGGTGTTCTTCACCTTCACCCTGCTGGCCAACGTCATCGCCGCGCCGTTCAACGGTTTTTTGGCAGAAAAGGTCGAGGTGGTGGTGCGCGGGCAGGACAACTTCCCGGCGTTCAGCTGGGGCGAGCTGGTGGCCATGGTGCCGCGCACCTTCAGCCGCGAGATGCGCAAGCTGGGGTACTTCCTGCCGCGGGCCATCGGCCTGTTCATCCTTTCGCTGATCCCGGTAGTCAACGTGATCGCCGCGCCGTTGTGGCTCGCGTTCGGCGTGTGGATGATGGCGATCCAGTACATCGACTACCCGGCGGACAACAACAAGATGAGCTGGCAGGACATGCTTGCCTGGTTGCGCAGCAAGCGCTGGCAGTCGCTGGGCTTTGGCGGGATCACGTATCTTGCGTTGATGATCCCGCTGGTCAACGTGCTGATGATGCCGGCGGCGGTGGCCGGGGCGACGTTGTTCTGGGTGCGTGAGCGCAAGTAAGTGCTGGGGGCGCATGCCCTTCATGCCTGTAGGAGCCGGCTTGCCGGCGATCACCGGCAGTGCCGGTGCCTGGCCACAGGGCGGTATGGCCTGACACGGCCCTATCGCCGGCAAGCCGGCTCCTACAGGGGGGTATCAGTGTGACAGCTGGCTGGAGAACTGCCCCACTGCATCCACCACCTTCTTCGCCCCTTCCTGGATCTCCACGATCACCCCGCCGGTGTCGGCAGCCAGTGCAAGGCCCTGCTCGGCCTGGCGCTTGCTGGTGTCGATGATGTCCACCGCAGCCTGAGCCAGTTGCTCGTTCTGCTGCACCACCTTGGCGATTTCTTCAGTGGCGCTGCTGGTGCGCGAGGCTAGCTGACGCACCTCGTCGGCGACCACGGCAAAGCCTCGGCCCTGCTCGCCGGCACGCGCGGCCTCGATGGCGGCGTTGAGCGCCAGCAGGTTGGTCTGCCCGGCAATGTCGCTGATGGTCTTGATGATTGCGCCGATCACCTTGGACTGCTTGTCCAGCGCCTGGATGCCATCGGCGGCGTCCTGCATCGAACCCTCGAGGCCGCGCATCACTTCCACCGTCTGGGTCACCACCTCGGTGGCCTTGCGCGCGCAGCCGTCGGTTTCCAGCGAGGTGGTGTAGGCGATATCGGCCGCCTCGGCCACCGCCTGCTCCTGGTTGACCTGGTCGGTGACCACGGTGGCGAACTTGACCACCTTGTAGAGCACATCGTGGGCATCGAAGATCGGGTTGTACGAGGCTTCCAGCCATACCGTACGGCCATGGGCATCGATGCGCTTGAAGCGGTCAGCAACATATTCGCCGCGGCGCAGCTTGTCCCAGAACGCCTTGTACTCGGGCGAGCTGGCTTCCTGCGGGTCACAGAACATGCGGTGCGGCTTGCCGCGCACTTGCTCGAGGCGGTAGCCCATGCCCTCGAGGAAACGGTCGTTGGCAGTGAGTACCTGGCCTTCAAGGTCAAACTCGATCACTGCCGTGGAACGCATCAGCGCCTTGATCAGGCTCTCATGCTCGCGGGCGGTTTCGATGGTGCGGGTGAGGTCGCTGGAGTGCAGCGAGAAATAGCGGATGCGCCCGTGGCTGTCCTTCACCGGCTGCAGGATCGAGCGCAGCCAGGCTTCCTGGCCATTGCCGCGCAACAGGCGAAAGGCGCCGTTGAGGTGCTCGCCACGAGTGATGGCGGCCTTCATGCGCTGGTGGAAGTCGAGCTGCTTCACATGGGCCGGGACGATCTCTTCGATATTGCGCCCGACCAGTTGTTCGGCACGGTAGTGCATCTC
The DNA here is from genome assembly GCF_019139895.1 of Pseudomonas fakonensis. Classification (GTDB taxonomy): domain Bacteria; phylum Pseudomonadota; class Gammaproteobacteria; order Pseudomonadales; family Pseudomonadaceae; genus Aquipseudomonas; species Aquipseudomonas fakonensis. The sequence continues at coordinate 5,172,732 of NZ_CP077076.1, forward strand.
GGCTTCGAAATTGGCGTTGACCGACTCGATGCGCCCCTGGGGGTCGAGCTGGAGCACCAGCATTTCACTGTCGAGGCTGTTCTTGACCTGCTCGATGGACAGCAGTTCTTCGCGCAGCTGCTGGATTTCTTGCTTGAGTTTGCTGTTGAACATCACCGCTCTCCTGGAGCGCATAGCGATAGTCGAATGCATCTGCATCGGCCGCGCCAGCGCGCTTCTTGAGCGCTTTGCCATGAAATATTCACGGCATCGAAACTGCCGGAAATCAGGCGTCATCTGTACGTCACAAAGGCGTCACATGCCCGCAATCGGGGCGGCGGAAACTTTTTGTCATGAATACTCCGCCCTTGCGTATCACCCTGGTCAGCGAGACCTTCCCCCCCGAAATCAATGGCGTGGCCAATACCCTTGGCCGGCTCAGCGAGGGGCTGCGCCTGCGCGGGCACCAGGTGGAGGTGATCCGCCCGCGCCAGGCCAGCGATTGCGCAGCGGGGCCGGACGACAGCCTGCTGCTGTGCCGCGGCTGGCCACTGCCGGGCTACCCGGGGTTGCAGTGGGGCGAGGTGTCGATGCACAAGCTGTGGCGCCGCTGGCGCCGGCAGCGCCCCGATGTGCTGTACATCGCAACCGAAGGGCCGTTGGGGTTGAGCGCCCTGCGGGCAGCAAGGCGGCTGGGCATTGCCGTGGTCAGCGGCTTTCACACCAATTTCCCGCAGTATTCGGGGCAATACGGCCTCGGCCTGCTGGCAAGGCTGCTCACTCACTACCTGCGCTGGTTCCACCGGCGCACCGCCATCACCCTGGTGCCCAGCGCCAGCCAGCGCCTGGAGCTGGAGCGTCGCGGTTTCGAGCGACTGGGGCTGATGGCCCGGGGTGTGGACGCCAGCCTGTTCAACCCGGCCCGGCGCAGCCAGGCCCTGCGCGAGCAATGGGGGCTGGCTGCGGACGATATCGCCGTGCTGTATGTCGGGCGACTGGCGGCGGAGAAGAACCTGGCACTGCTAGGCCCGTGCATGGCGGCGCTGCAGAAAAGTTATCCACAGCGGCGCCTGCGCCTGGTGATGGTCGGCGACGGGCCATTGCGCGCCAGCCTTCAGCAGCAACTGCCGCACGCCCTGTTCTGCGGCGCCCAGCGCGGCGAAGTGCTGGCCGAACACTATGCCAGCGCCGACCTGTTCCTGTTCCCAAGCCTCACCGAAACCTTCGGCAACGTGGTGCTGGAGGCCATGGCCTCGGGGCTGGCGGTGGTCGCCTACGACGAGGCCGCCGCCGCCCAGCACATTCGCCACGGCCACAGTGGCGCGCTGGCCATGCCTGGCGATCAGGCGGGTTTCATCGATGCTGCGTGCTGGCTGCTGGAAGAAAGCGAAACCCTGCGCCGGGTGCGCCTGAACGCCCGCCAACACGCCAGCCGCCAGGGCTGGCCGGCGATCGTCGAGCAGTTCGAGGGCTACTTGTACGACGCCTGCCGGGGCAGCACGGCCAGCAGCAAGGCAGCCCCGGCCCTAGCCCTCAAGCCAGGCTCGCCAGCGCCTCGCGGCTGAACGGCAGCACTTCGGCCTCGCGCCCGTCACGCACCTTCTGCGCCCATTGCGCATCCACCAGCAACGCGCGGCCGACCGCCACCAGGTCGAACTCACGCGCCTCCAGGCGCTGCAACAGGCCTTCCAGGCTGGCAGGCTCGGCGACCTTGTCGGTGTCGACCATGAACTGCAGGAACTCGCCATCCAGGCCGACGCTGCCCACGGTGATGCTCGGCTTGCCGGTGAGCTGGCGGGTCCAGCCGGCCAGGTTCAACTCGCTGCCGTCGAACTCTGGTTCCCAGAAGCGCCGGGTGGAGCAATGGAAGATATCCACACCCGCCGCCGACAGCGGCTCGAGGAAGGCTGCCAGGGCCTCGGGGGTTTGCACCAGGCGCGCACTGTAGTCCTGCTGCTTCCACTGCGAGAAGCGGAAGATGATCGGGAAGTCCGGGCCCACCGCCGCGCGCACGGCCTGGATCAGCTCGATGGCAAAACGCGAACGGCCGGCCAGGTCGCCGCCGTATTCGTCGTCGCGGCGGTTGCTGGCCTCCCAGAAAAACTGGTCGATCAGGTAGCCGTGGGCGCCGTGGATCTCTACCCCGTCCATGCCGATGGCCTGGGCATCGCGCGCCGCCTGGGCGAAGGCGGCGATCACTTCGCGGATATCATCGTGGCTCATGCCCTGCACCAGCACCGTGCCGTCCTTCTCTTTGCCGCTCGGGCCATAGGCCGGCACGCTGGCGTCCGGCTCCACACCCAGGCGGCGCACGCTGCCCACATGCCACAGCTGCGGCACGATGCGCCCGCCTTGCGCGTGTACCGCCTCGACCACGCGCTGCCAGCCGGCCAGGGCGTCCTCGCCGTAGAAGCGTGGCACGTTGGGGTAGCCGTTGGCGGCCTTGTGGCCAACCGTGGTGCCCTCGGTGATGATCAGGCCGACACCCGCTGCAGCGCGGCGGCGGTAGTACTCGACCACGCCGTCGTGGGGCACGCCGCCGGGGCAGAAGGTACGGGTCATCGGGGCCATGACCACACGGGTCGGCAGCTCGAGGGTACCCAGGGTGAAGGGCTGGAACAGAGGGTTGCTGGACATGCGGCGCTCCCGGCACGGGTGAGGAAATGCGCCTGAGCTTAGGGGCAGTGCGGGGGCTGGCACAGCATTATTGATTGGGGTGATTGAAGGGTATCGCGGCCCTGTGGGAGCGGGTTCACCCGCGAACACCGGCTTTGCCGGTGCCATCTACCGTGTCGCTTGCTTGGCGGCTAAAGCCCCACAGGGATCGCATGAACTTCAGCTCTGTGCTGCCCCCTGTAGGAGCCGGCTTGCCGGCGATGAGGCCGCTACAGGCGCCCACGAGCGCCGCATCAAGCCAGCGCCTTCTCGATGGCGTGCACCACGCTATGGTCGTCCGGTGCAGTACGCGGGGCGAAACGGGCCAGTACGCGGCCGTCCTTCCCGACCAGGAACTTTTCGAAGTTCCAGGTGATGTCGCCGGGAAACTCCGCGCCCTCACCCGCCAGCAGGCGGTACAGCTGATGGCGCTCGTGGCCGTTGACCTCAAGCTTGGCACCCAGCGGGAAGCTCACCCCGTAGTTGAGGCTGCAGAAGTCCTGGATCTCCTTCTCGCTGCCCGGCTCCTGCCCGGCAAACTGGTTGCACGGCAGGCCCAGCACGTTGAAACCCTTGCCCTTGTATTGCTGGTAAAGCTTTTCCAGCGAGGCGTACTGCGGCGTCAGGCCACACTTGGAGGCGACATTGACCACCAGCACCACCTGGCCCTTGAACGGGGCGAGGGGCAGGTCCTCGCCGTTCAACGCCTTCAATGTCAGGTCGTGAAATGCACTCATGATGAATCCCCTCTCAGGTTCCCGATTGTCGCTGGGGCGAATTGCGCCCACTAAAAAGGCGCTCTTCCAAGCCGCGTACCCCGTCGGGGGCATGCCGGCTTGTCCGAGCGCCTGGCGACTTTCTGAGCTTAGCGCAGAAAATCAGTGGTGATGGCCACCTTCACCGTGGATGTGACGGTGAGCGATTTCTTCTTCGCTGGCGTCACGCACGTCGACCACTTTCACCTTGAAGTTCAGGCGCTGGCCGGCCAGCGGGTGGTTGCCGTCGACAGTCACGTCGTCGCCGTCAACGTCACGGATGGTGACGATCTGCATCTGGCCGTCCGGCGCAGAGGCGTGGAACTGCATGCCGACTTCCAGCACGTCGACGCCTTCGAACAGGCTGCGGTTCAGGGTGCTGACCAGCTCGGCCAGGTATTCGCCGTAAGCGTCTTCCGGCTCGATGGCAACCTCAAGTTCGTCACCGGCTTGCTTGCCTTCCAGGGCTTTTTCCAGGCCCGGGATGATGTTGGCGGCACCGTGCAGGTAAACCAGCGGCGCACCACCGGCGGAGCTGTCGATGGTCTCCCCGGCGTCGTTGGTCAGGGTATAGTCGATGGACACAGCCTTGTTGGCGGCGATCAGCATGGGGCAAGACCTTTTGCAAAAGAATGTAGAGCGGGGAAGTGTAACCAAGGCATCGACCGATTGCGAACCGACCATGGACGAAGGGTCGCCCGTCAGTCTGATCACGGGCTTTCACCAGGACGAAGAAGGCCACTGGGTGGTGTCGCTGTCTTGCGGCCATACCCAGCACCTGCGCCACCAGCCCCCCTGGCAGGCGCGGCCCTGGGTGCTTGACGCCGAACAGCGCCAGCGCCGCATCGGCCAGGCATTTGCCTGTGGCTGGTGCGCCCGGGGGGCGGTTAGCGATACCCTTGGCCGTTGATTCTTTTGCACCGCTTATTTCGAGAAGCACGCATGCAGACTTTTTTCATTGCGCCGACCGACTTCGGTGTCGGCCTGACCTCCATCAGCCTGGGCCTGGTTCGCACCCTCGAGCGCGCCGGGCTGAAGGTCGGCTTTTTCAAGCCTATCGCCCAGCCGCACCCCGGTGACACCGGGCCTGAGCGCTCCAGCGAACTGGTGGCGCGTACCCACGGTATCAAGCCGCCCACCCCGCTGAGCCTCGGCCAGGTCGAGCGCATGCTTGGCGATGGCCAGCTGGACGAGTTGCTTGAAGAGATCATTCGCCTGTACCAGCAGGCCTGCGTCGGCAAGGACGTGGTGGTGGTCGAGGGCATGGTACCAACCCGCCACGCCAGCTACGCGGCCCGGGTCAACCTGCACCTGGCCAAGAGCCTGGACGCCGAGGTGATCCTGGTATCGGCGCCGGAAAACGAGGTGCTCAGCGAGCTGTCCGGCCGGGTCGAATTGCAGGCCCAGCTGTACGGTGGGCCGCGCGACCCGAAGGTGCTTGGGGTCATTCTGAACAAGGTGCGCACCGACGAAAGCATGGCCGAGTTCGCCACGCGCCTGCGCGAGCACTCGCCGCTGCTGCGCGGCAACGACTTCCGCCTGCTGGGCTGCATCCCCTGGCAGAGCGAACTCAACGCCCCGCGTACCCGCGACGTGGCCGAGCTGCTCGGCGCCCAGGTGCTCAACGCCGGTGACTACGAGCAGCGGCGCATGAACAAGATCATCATCTGCGCCCGCACCGTGGCCAACACCGTGCCGCTGCTCACCTCCGGCACCTTGGTGGTGACCCCGGGCGATCGCGACGACATCATCCTGGCGGTGAGCCTGGCGGCGATCAACGGCGTGCCGTTGGCCGGCCTGCTGCTGACCAGCGACAGCAAGCCCGACCCGCGCATCCTCGAGCTGTGCAGCGGTGCGCTGCAGGCCGGCCTGCCAATCCTGTCGGTAAGTACCGGCTCGTACGACACCGCCAACCAGCTCAACTCGCTGAACCGGGAAATCCCGGTGGATGACCGCGAGCGCGCCGAGTTCATTACCGACTTTGTCGCCACCCACCTGGACGCGGCCTGGCTGCACCAACGCTGCGGTACCCCGCGCGAGCTGCGCCTGTCGCCGGCGGTATTCCGCTACCAGTTGATCCAGCGCGCCCAGCAAGCCAACAAGCGCATTGTCCTGCCCGAAGGTGCCGAGCCGCTGCTGGTGCAGGCTGCTGCACTGTGCCAGGCCCGGGGTATCGCCCGCTGCGTGCTGCTGGCCAAGCCCGAAGAGGTGGCCGCGGTGGCCCGCGCCCAGGGCATCAGCCTGCCACCGGACCTTGAAGTGCTGGACCCGGAGCTGATCCGCGGGCGCTATGTGGAGCCGATGGTCGAGCTGCGCAAGAGCAAGAACCTCAACGCGCCGATGGCCGAGCAGCAACTGGAAGACCCGGTAGTGATCGGCACCATGATGCTGGCGCTGGGCGAGGTGGACGGGCTGGTGTCGGGCCTGGTGCACTCCACCGCCAATACCATCCGCCCGGCCCTGCAGTTGATCAAGACCGCGCCGGGTGCCAGCCTGGTGTCGTCGGTGTTCTTCATGCTGTTCCCCGACCAGGTGCTGGTGTACGGCGACTGCGTGATGAACCCGCACCCCAGCGCCGAAGAGCTGGCCGAAATCGCCCGGCAGAGCGCCGAGTCGGCCGAGTCGTTCGGCATTGCGCCGCGGGTGGCGATGCTGAGCTATTCCAGTGATTCGGCCGGCAGCGACGAAGAGGTGGCGAAGGTGCGTGAAGCCACGCGCCTGGCGCAACACGCCGAGCAGCAGTTGCTGATCGACGGCCCGCTGCAATACGACACCGCCGCCAACCCGGACATCGCCCGCCAGCTGGCCCCGCACAGCCCGGTGGCCGGGCGCGCCACGGTGTTCGTGTTCCCCGACCTGAATACCGGCAACACCACCCACAAGGCAGTGCAGCGCAGCGCCGACTGCGTCAGCCTCGGGCCGATGCTGCAGGGCTTGCGCAAGCCGGTGAACGACCTGCCGCGCGGGGCGCAGGTGGATGACATCGTGCATACCATTGCGTTGACGGCCATCCAAGCCAGTAACGTGCGCTGACAAACGCATCGCGGGGCAAGCCCGCTCCCACGGCTTAACGTGGGAGCGGGCTTGCCCCGCGATTTACTTCAGCCGTTGAACGTTACGGATACTGCTGCACAGTCCCCTGCTGGTCATACTGCTGGCCCGGGATCGGCTTGAGGTTCACCTCTACCCGACGGTTCTGCGCCCGGCCATTGGCATCGGCGTTGCTGGCGATCGGCTGGTCCGGGCCCATGCCGCGCACGCTCACCCGGGTGCCATCCACGCCCTGGGAGGTCAGGTAGGTGCTGACTGCCTGCGCGCGACGTTGCGACAGGTCCATGTTGTGCTGGCGGCTGCCGGTGCTGTCGGTGAAGCCAACCACCTCGATGGTGTTCTGGTTGAACTGCTTGAACGAGCCGGCCAGGTTGTTCAGCGGCGCATAGAAGCTGGGCGAGATGTTCGCAGAATCGGTGGCGAAGGTGATGTTGCCCGGCATGATCAGCTTGATCTGGTCACCCTGGCGCTGAACCTCAACGCCGGTGTTGGCCATCTTGGCGCGCAGCTCGGCTTCCTGCTTGTCGGCGTAGTAGCCATAACCTGCGGCGGCGGCGCCTACTGCGGCAGCGCCGATCAGCGCACCCTTGCCACGGTTGTTGTGGTCGATGGCGGCGCCGGCAATGGCACCCGCCAGTGCGCCCAGGCCGCCGTACTTGGCCGTCTTGCTCATCCCTGTGGAGCCCTGGTCCTGGCTCTGGCCGTCATAGGGGTTCTGGCCGGCGCAACCGGTCATCAGGGCAGCGGCGGTAGCGACGATAATCAGACGACGCATCATGGACAAGCTCCTACTGAATTCATAAGTGCAGCGGATCGCATACGGATCTGTGCCGTGGCTTGGATTGCACCTGCGCGCAAAAATTCCATGAAACTTCACGCCCGTACGAACGGGTTTTCGCGCATCTCGTCGCCGAGGCGGGTGTCCGGGCCATGGCCGGTCACCACGATGGCCTCCTCATCCAGCCGGTACAGCCGCTCCTTGATGGAACGAACGATAGCCCGCTGATCGCCACCCCACAAATCGGTACGGCCGACACCACGGCGGAACAGGGTGTCGCCGGCGATCAGCAGCTTGTGCTCGGCGAACCAGAAGCTCATCGAACCCGGCGTATGCCCTGGGGTGTGCAGCGCCACGCCGCAGCCGCAGGCCAGCGCCTCGTCATCGCCCAGCCAGCGGTCGGGCGCAGGCACCGGTGTGTAGGGCACACCGAACATCTGGCATTGCATCTCGAGGTTGTCCCACAGCGGCTGGTCAGCCTTGTGCAGGTGCAAGGTGGCGCCGGTCAGTTCCTTGAGCCGGCCCGAGGCAAGGAAATGGTCGAAGTGGGCGTGGGTGTGGATGATGCTCACCAGGGTCAGGCCGTGGTGCTGCAGGCGGGCGAGGATCTTCTGCTCGTCACCGCCCGGGTCGACGACGATGGCCTTTTTGCTGAGCGGGTCGCCGATCAGGGTGCAGTTGCACTGCAGAGGGCCGACGGGGAAGGTTTCGCGGATGAGGCTAGTCAGTTGTAGATTCATGCTTGCCCAGGGAAATTACGGTAAAAACGGCCGAAGGTCGTCGGGTAAACACGGCAGTACTGCCGACTCAACCAGCCATACGCCCGCCCGGCTCAAGTTTAACGCCCTTTTCCTTGGCCACTTGAAGCAAACGCAACTGAGTACGGGATACCTCACCCACCAATCGTCGTGCTTGCGCCTCGAAATGGGCCATGGCCTGCTCTGCTGTGTGCTGTTTTGCAGATTTCACGACTGCCTCCACAAAGGACTGGCGCCCGATAATATTAAGGATCGATTTTCATCACAAGGCGACTGCCAAGCATGCATTTGAAGCCTAGCGCTTCATACAGCGGGCGTACTGCGAATACGGGATTCTCGATCTCGATTTCACGACAGCCCAGCATCCGACCGTAAAACTCGGTCGACATGATTGCAAGCGCCGCCACGGAACCGGCCAGAGGATGAGAACAGCCTGGCTGGCTTTCAAGCAAGATGATCTTGATGCATAGGCGACTCTTGCGTGGCGTGGCATAGCAAAGGCCGCACAGCTCACTAGCGTGCCAAATCGCCAGATCGAAACCTCTGCGGTCCTTGCCCTTCCATCGCTGAACGCACTCCCATGGAAACAGCGTGGCGCTATCTCCCCATTGCAGGCTTGCCTCCACACACGCGGGTGTTATGGGCTCCATCCTGACCTGATCTGCCTGAACGCCATCCTTAAGAAGAGAAGGCTGACCAAGCAGAACCTCCTCCACGCGCTTTCTTGCCAATGAACGGTACTCCTGGTATCGAAGACCATCTCCCATGGCACTCACTCAACCAGGTTCAGCAAATTTCGCGCGCTACAGGGCGCATTTGATCCCAGGCTTCGAGGTCCTTCGGGGCTGGTGCGTGGAAGTTGCACTGGCTCAACAGGGTCTCGAGGTCATATCGAACCCTGGCTTGCTCATGGGGAGAATTATGTTCACGCGAAAGTTTACGACGCTGGCTGACTGTTTTTTGCATCAGTACGACTCCTAGATTGTTTGGGAGCCGTATTACTAACCACCATCAGCACCGAAAAACAGGCCTCCTGAGGCTAAATCAGCATTCAAGGAGTGCTCCTACAAAACAGGAGGAAAGCCCCTGCAACTGATCCTGGGAGTGTTTCACCTGATTACCGAGCTCAAGGCAGATACAACCTGAACAACCCGCCCCCCAGCGCCCCGCCATTGGCGATCTCGATCCGCCCTCGCACCCCATTGCGCTCGTGCAATGCAGCGATGCGCGCGGCGAAGTACAGGCCCAGGCCGGTGCTGCCGCTCTGCTGGTCGATGCCCTGCACGTAGTCACTCTGGCGCTCGAGCATGCGCTGTGGATAACCGGCGCCGTCGTCGTTGACGCTGATGACCAGTTGCTCGCCCTCCTCTTCGATGCTGATCAGCAGGGCGTGGCCGGCGTAGCGAATGGCGTTGGTGAGCACGTTGGCCACCACCGAGGCGACCAGCTCGCGGTCGAAGAAACCCAGCGGGTTGTCGGTGTCGATGCGCCAGGTGGCGAGGATGTCGCGGTGCTTGAGCACTTCCTGGTGGGCCGCCAGCTGGGCTTCGATGAAGTCGTCCAGCTCGTGGTAGTCGGGGCACACCGGCAGCTGGTTGACGCCCAGTTTGTACAGGCCCAGCAGTTGCACCAGCATGCCGTTCAGGTGGCTGAACTCATGCTCCATGATGCCTTGCTCGGCACCGCCCTGAAGCTCCTCTGGCAGGCGCGCCAGCCACTGGTTGTGGGCCTGGATCAACGCCGACAGCGAATTTTTCAGGTCGTGCACGGTGGAGGCGATCACCGTGGAAAAGTCCAGCCCCTGGTCGCCCTGGCTCATGCGCCGAACACCCGCACGTGCAGCTTGCGGTAGCGCTCGTAGCGGCTGTCGCTGGCCGGGATGCCGGCCACGCTGGTGAGGCAGTCGCGGCACTCCTGCAGCAATGCTGGCGGCGGTGTTTCACCGCCAATGCGCAGCAAGGCCTGGGCGGTGTTGAGGGCGATACTGATGTTTTTCGGCTGCAGCGACAGCGCCTTGCGGAACATGCCCAGCGCTTCGCTGAGCTGGCCGCCCTGATAGCTGCGCACGCCCTGACGGTTGAGGTCGACCGCCTCGGTCACCGCGCCCAGCACCGTGGGGTCGTCGGTGAGCTTGGCCACGCTCTGCATGACTTTTGGGTCATCGCCGTAGGTTTCCACGCAGCCTTTCAGAATGGAGGTGCCCGCCGCATCCTGGCCAAGCTGCTGCAGCTGTTTGGCAACCGTCAGCGCTGCTTCCACCGAGAAGAACTGGTCCATTTTCTCAAGCCGCTGCATGGCCTGTTCGGTGAGCTTGGCTGCGGTGTCCGGGTCACCGGCCTGTTGCAGGCTGGCAGCCTTCATCAGCCGTGCACGCACTTGCAGGCCCTGGTCCTCGACATGCTCCTTGGCCACTTCACTGAGCACGGTGTTGATTTCAACCCGGGTACGCGCATCCAGGCCAAAGCCTGCGTTCTTGTTCATCAGCGCCTGGGCCAGGCCCAGGTTGCTTTCGGCATCCTTGTAGCGTGAGCTCTGCCCTTGGTTGACCGAGTGCCGGTAAGCCTTGGAGGCGGTTTCGAAGTCGGCATTCTCCAACGCCAGCTTGCCCAACGCCGCCTGCCGGCGCACCGCCAGCGGTGACAGGCGCACGGCTTCTTCAAGCATGTGCTGGGCACGCCGCGATTCGCCCTGGGCCACCAGCACGTCGGCCATGCCGTCATACAGGCTGGGCATGATCGGGAAGGCCTTGAGCGCCTGCTCGAACACGCCCTGGGCCTGGGCATGCTGGCCGCGCTTGTGCAGCAGGTTGCCCAGCGCCGCATACACCCACGGCTGCGGGCGGCTGGCGAGAATGCCCTTCAAGAACTTTTCCAGCTCGTCGAAACGGTTCAGGTCGCGCAGCGCGTCGGCACGGTAGCGCAGGCACAGCGGGGCAAAGCGCGGGTCTTTCTTGCACAGCTCGGCGCAGGCGACGAGCACCTGGGCCGGCTGGCCGCGGTCCAGGGCCTGGAGGATCGGCTTGAGCAGGGTCTTGCGCTGCACCAGTTTTTCCAGGCGCTGGGCCAGGCCGACACGGTTGAACGGCTTGGTCAGGTAGGCGTCCGGCTCGTGCTCGATGGCGCTGAGCACGATGGCCTGGCTGCTCTCGGCGGTGACCATGATGAACACGCATTCATGGCTGATCAGCTTGTCGAGGATCAGGTCCTCGAGCACCTGCTGGCCATTCTTCTTGCCGTCGCCCAGGTGGAAGTCCTGGAGGATGAAGTCGTAGCGTTTCTGCCCGCACATGCGCAGCGCCTGCTCGCCGCTGTCGGCGGTGTCGACGTCGCGCACACCCAGCTCACGCAGCATGGAGCGGGTCGACGTACGAAAATCGGTGAAGTCGTCGACGATCAGAAAGCTTTTTTGCCCGTACTGCAGCATCAAGACGGCCTGTATTGGAATAATGGGAAAAAGTGGCGCGCGGCGATGCATGCCGCCGAACTGTGTATCGGCAGCGAGCCTGGAAAGATGAGCGCTCAGCAACCCGCTATGTTAGCGGGCAAAACGCCACTATGCCAGCAAACCCAGGGCCTTGGCCCGAGCCACGGCCTGGGTGCGGCGCTCCACACCCAGCTTGCTGTTGATGTGGCTGGCGTGGGTCTTGACCGTGTGCAGCGAAATGAACAGCCGTTCGCTGATCTGTTGGTTGGAGCAACCCTGGGCGATCAGCTCGAGTACCGCCAGTTCACGGCCGCTGAGCGACTCAGTGGGGTTGCTGCTGGTTTGCGGGGCGTCGGGCAGGCGCGCCAGCAGCTCGCCTTGGACCGCGCAGGGCGCACATACGGCGAGTTGCTCGCGCAACCACTGCGGGTGTATTTCGATAAGCCGCTGGAACGCTTGCAACGCGCCACCTTGCGCCGCCTCCACAGCCTGCGCCAGCAGTTTCACCGCATCGCTTTCACGCCCCTGGGCCAGCAACAGCCCGACCGACTGGCACATGGCACAGATGGCCAGCGCCATGCCGCCACTGGCCTGCCCCCGGGCGGCCAGCGCATCCAGGCGTGCCTCGGCGTCCGCCGGGCGCTCGAGCACCTGCTCCAGCAGTGCCCGCTGCAACTCAATGTGCAGCGGCAGCAAGGGGTGAAATTCCGGGGCTGCGGCCGGTTGCTCGCCGCCGTAGGTCTGGCCCAGGCGCAGCAACCAGGATTCGGCGAGGTCGGTACGGCCCTGGGCCAGCCACAACTCGCACTTCACCAGGGTAATCATGGCCAGGTAGAAGATCGGCGGCACATCCCAGATATGCATCAGCCGTTCGGCCTCGGCCAGTTCCGAGAAGGCCTCGGCAAAGCGTCCTTCACGCCCGTCCAGGGTGGCGATCACGCAGTGGCCGATGAGCACGCTGATATCCCGGCAGGCGCGTGCCTCGCTGAGCCCGGCGCGCAGGCGCGCACGCGCTTGTGCGGGCTGCAAGCGGGTGGCCAGCAGGTAGCCTTCGTAAAGCGTGAGCCGCGCACGCACCGCATACAGCCGCTGGCCCGACAGCCCCTGCAGGCGCTGCAGGCCCTGGCGCACTTCATCCAGCGCCCTGAGCACCTCGCCACGGGCGTGCAGCACCCGGGCCCGGTCGTAGTGGGCCAGCGCTTCGAACAGTGGGTTGCCGACCCGCTGCGCCAGCTCCAGGGCCTCGCGGTTCCAGCCCCGGGCACGCCAGAAATCGCCATCGGCGATGGCCAGGTTGGACAGCGTCGACAGGCACACCAGGCGTTGCCCGTAACGCTTGCAGGGCAGGCTTTGCAGGGCTTCGCTGCAATAGCTGAAGGTGCGCTGGCGATCACCACGGCCCCTGGCGATGACGCCGCTCAGGGCCAGCCATTGCGCCAGCATCGAGCGCTGGGCCGTGGCCGATGGCGCCGGCAGGAAGCGGCTCAGGTAGCCGGCGAGCTCTTCGGCTGCATCCAGCTGGCAAGCCAGGCCCAGGGCCCAGCTGTACAGCACGATCAGGCGCGGGGTGCTGATCAGCAGGCTGTCGGGCAAGTCCATTTTCCAACGCAGCAACATGCCGACGTTCTGCTCGGCCAGCAGTTGCTCTTCGGACAGGCTCTGCACCAGGTCCGCCGCCACGTCCAGATGGCCTGCGCGCAAGGCTTGCTCCACCGCTTCATCCAGCAGGCCCTGGCTTTCGAACCAGCGGCTGGCGCGCAGGTGCTGGCTGGCCAGGGGCCCGCTGGCCTGGCGGCTACGCAGCAGGTCGGAGAACAGATGATGGTAGCGGAACCAGCGACCGTGCTCGTCGAGCGGTACCAGGAACACCTGGTGCGCCTGCAGGTAACGCAGTACCTCGGCGCTGTCGTCACGCTCGCGCACGGCGTCACACAGTTCGGCGCAAAAACGTTCCTGGCAGGCGGTGTCATAGAGAAACGCCTGCACAGCGGCCGGCAGAATGTCGATGACTTCTTCTAGCAGGTAATCGCGGATCAGCCCTTCGCCCCCGTGCAGGGCTTGAGGCAACGCGCCGTCGTCACCCGACTCGCTGGCCGCCAGCTGCCAGAAGCGCAAGCCGGCCACCCAGCCGTCGCTACGCTGGATCAGGTTGTCCAGCGCCTGGCCACGCAAGCCGGTGGGCTGGCGGCCAATCACCGCCAGTGACTCGTCGGGGGTCAGGCGCAGGTCTTGTTCGTTGAGTTCGAACAACTGGCGTGACAGGCGCAGGCGCGCCAGGTGCCAGTCGGGGCGCTGGCGGCTGGTGACCAGCAGCACCAGCCCAGCGGGTAGGTGGTTGAGAAAGAACTGCAGGCAGCGGTCGAGCACCGGGCCCTGGGCCAGGTGGTAGTCGTCCAGCACTATCAGCAAAGGGGTGTCGGGTTGCAAGTAAAGCGCCAGCTCGTCGAGCAGCCCATCGAGCCATTCTTCGAAGGCAAATGGCTGATGGCGCTGGCGCATTTTCAGCAGCCCCAGCGCCTGGCCACCCAAGGCCGGGCAAAACTGCTGCAGACCTTCGAGCAGGCGCTCGAGAAAACGCCCGGGGTCGGCATCGCGCTGGCTGAGGCCCAGCCAAAGGCTGCGCCAATGCCCAGGCAGCCCCTGGCAGAACTCGATGGCCAGTGAGCTTTTGCCGAAGCCTGCCGGCGCGCTGATCAACAGCAAGCGCCCCGTCAGACCAGCGCTCAGGCGCTGGCACAGGCGGTCCCGTGGCACATGGGCTTGCGGCAGCGGTGGCCGGAAGAAACGCCCATCCAACAGGCCCAGTGCCTGGCTGGCGACTCCATGTATGCGGGACAGGTCTGTCATGGCCGGCTCGTTCTGATGGGAAGACTTCGGCAAAACGGATTTTTGCGAGACTAGCGGCAAAGCTTGAGCATTTGAAGATGATGGGCGCAATTTGCGCAAAAAAGACTACGACAAAAAAAGACAACCCTGACAGATATCAGCCAAGGCGATGATAGGCCATAAACCAGCCTATGCCCGACATAGCCCGCGCAAACAGAAACGCCCCGGCAAGCCGGGGCGTTCTGGGAGTTTACAAGGAGGGTGCAGCGCTCAACTCATTTGATGCCACTCTGACGCAGCGCGGCAGGCTGGAAGTCTGCCTTGCTGGCGGTGAAGCCAAAGTCGTAGGCGCGCTTCTCTTCGTTTTTCATGCCCAGTGCCAGGTAACGGCCCGATTGCAGGTCGTAGATGGACTCGAGGGTGTACCACGGCACTTGCTTGTCGTAGTAAGGCTGGGCATGCGCCTCGGACACGCGCCACAACTGGTTGCGCCCGTCGTACTGGTCGATCACGGCCGCTTGCCAGGTGTCCTCGTCGATGTAGAAGTCACGCTTGGCGTAGATGTGCCGCTGGCCCGGCTTCAGCGTGGCGACCACATGCCAGACGCGACGCAGCTCGTAACGGGCCAGGTCCTGGTTGATGTGACCGGCCTTGATGATATCGGCGTACTTGAGTTTCGGGTCATCGAGCTTGAAGGCGTTGGAGGCGATGTACAGCTCCTTCTTGCCTTCGAGTTTCCAGTCGTAGCGGTCTGGCGCACCGTTGAACATGTCCAGGTTGTCGGAGGTACGCAGGCCGTCGGCGGCGGTACCCGGGCCGTCGTACGACACTTGTGGCGCCTGGCGCACACGGCGCTGGCCGGCGTTGTAGATCCAGGCCTTGCGCGGTTCCTTGACCTGGTCGAGGGTCTCGTGCACCAGCAGCACGGTACCGGCCAGGCGCGACGGCGCGGTCACTTCCTGCATGAAGTAGAACAGCACGTTGCCCGGGTTGTTCGGGTCGTAGTCCTTCATCTTGTCGCGGAACACGAACTTGTCGCTGAAGTACACCAGGCTGTAGGAGCCGTTCGGCTGCGGTGTGGCCTGGGTGACCAGGCGCGAGACGCTGCCACCGCGGTAGCGGGTAATGTGGTTCCAGATTACCTCGAGGCCGTCCTTGGGAATCGGGAACGGCACCGCAGTGCGGAAATTGTTCAGGCCGTTGCCGCCTTCGACAAGCGTGGTTTTGGTGGCGTTTTCCTTGATGGCGGCGAACACATCGTCAGGCACCGTGGCGCCGCGGTGAGTCTTGTACACCGGGAGCTTGTAGCTGTCGGGGTAGCGCTTGAGCATCGCCATCTGGCCAGGCGAGAGTTTGTCCTTGTACTGCTCGGCGTTCTGCGCGGTGATGGTGAACAGCGGCTTTTCGCTGCCGTACGGGTCGGACAGGAAGCCCTTGGCGTCGGCGCTGCCGGCCGACTTGGACAGCGGCTCCCACGGGCCGATGGAGCCATCGGCGTTGCCGGCCTTTTCTGCGCCCATCGGCGTGAGGGTCGAGCCCAGCTTGGCCGCCTCGTCGGCGGACACCGCCGCCATGACGCTGGTGGCCAGCAGGGACATGCCCAATACACCGGCCTGCAGCAGACGTGTGGTCATTTTCATACTGTTGTCGTCCTGGATCAGTGTTCTTAGAAGTTCACGCCGAAGCTGAGCGCAACGAAGTCGCGGTCATCCACGGTGGTGTACTTGCCGTCGAAGAAGTTGGTGTACGACAGGCTCGCCGTGTAGGTGTTCTGGTACTCGGCATCCAGGCCCAGGCTGACGGCTTTGCGACCTTCCTCGAAGTTGCCGCCAGGGCCCGGGGAGTAACCGTCCACGTCATGGGACCAGGCCACGCTCGGCTTGAGGTTGACCCCCGCGAACACGTCCGGGTACTCCCAGATGGCACGGGCGCGGTAGCCCCACGAGGTGCTGGTGGTGAAACCGTCGCTGTTGCAGTTGCGCGAAACGTTGGCCCTGGAGCTGTTCAACCCGGAGCCTGCAAGAGTGGTGGCGTTGAGTGTCTGGCACATGCCATTGGGCAGTTCGCCAGGGCCGTACACCGGGTCACGACCGTAACGGGCCTTGCTGGTGCTTTCGAGGCCGCCGACATGGGTAACCCCAACCTCGCCGACCACCGTGAGGCGGCTGGCGCCCATGACCTGGTCGAAGAAGTGGGTGAAGGTGGTCTGGAACTGGGTGATCTCTTTACGCCGGTAACCGTGCAGGTCTTGCCCGGCAGTCCCTTGAAGCACCGAGGCGTTGCCGAACCCGGTCAGTGGCGTGACGCCAGCGAACAGGATATCGGTGGAGTTGAGCTGTACCGGAGCGTTGGGTCGGTAGCTCAGCTCGCCGCTCCAGGCGGTGCCGGTTGGCAACGTGGTGGAGAAGCTCAAGCCATAAAGACGGATGTCCTCCGGGTATTCCACGAAATACTGCGAATTGCCCGCAATGATGAGTGGGCGCAGGCCCGCCAGTGCGGCTGGCAGGGCATTGGCGCGAGTGAAGGCCGCTTGCGAAGCGCCCGTCGCACTGAAGATCGGCGCCCGGCTGTGGTAGTTCATGAAGTACGCGCCGAACTCGGTGTCCAGCGGCTCGAACATGTAGCGGAACGCCACGCCGAACTGGCCGCTGTCGCGGGCATCACGATCGGCGCCGCGGCGAACCAGCACGCCCTCTTCGTTGTAGTTGACGTTGTTGGCAGCAAGCACACCCCGGGCTGCGGCGGGCAGCGCGTTGAGGGTGCGGCTGCTGCTCAGTACCCGCAGGTTATCGGTGCAGCCATCGGCGATGATGTCCGGCTGCGAGAAGAAGGTGCCGCAGTTGTCGACGACGGTCTGGTCCCACTCGAGCTGGTAGAAGGCTTCGGCCGACAGGTTGTCGGTGAGGCTCTGCGAGACGTAGAACATGTTGACCGGGATCAGGCCTTCCTTCACCTCGGAGCCCGGGCGGCGGAATGCCGACACGTCGATCGGGTTGATCGAGTTGATGCCGCCGCCGATAAAGGTACTTTCACCCCAGCTGACCACCTGCTTGCCGAAGCGTACCGAGCCTGGCATGTCGCCGATGGAGTAGTTGTGGTAGACGAAGGCGTCGAGAATCTCCCCGCCCGAGGACTTGGCGCCCTCTTTGCGGTTGGAGTCGCTGATATCCTTGAACTCGCGGTTTTCGTCCTTCAACTCGAAGTCGTACCAGTACTTGCCGCGCACGAAAACGCCGGTGTCGCCGTACTTGAGCTCGAGGTCGTGGATGCCCTTGAAGATCTTCGAGAAGGTTTCGCCTTTCTTGAAGTTCAGGTGGCCGTCGTCGGAGGTTTGCGACAGCCCCTTGCCGCCGTTGTTGGCCCCGATGAGGTTCTGGTTGGGGTTGGCAGTCGACCAACTGGCGCCGATGGAGAGCGACGAGTCGAACTGGCCTTCGATTTCCCCGATGTTGAAGCTGACAGCGAAAGCAGGACTTGCGAGCGTAGAAGCGAGGCTGACGGCCAGAGGCAGACGTGCCCGGCGCCAGAACGGGTTTGCAGATGTCATCGACGCTACTCCATGTACTTTATTGTTATGGCAGTGAGTCCCTTCAAGAACGGCTCGAGCGCCCGGTGACGCAGGCTCCTGCCCGTGGCGCTGCGCATGCCGCGCGTCGCCTCCCCCATTCCTGAAATTCCCCTGACCCGACTATAGCCAGCGGTCACAGGCGCTTGATCCCTCTAAAGTGTGATTTGTGTTGCGTGGCCGTGACACACCTCGGTAACCCGCCGGGGTGCCGACAGTGCTCAAGCATGGACCAATTTTATCGTTTGGCAAGGCGCCAACCGCTCTGGCACGCGGCCCATAACCTTAATGGCATGGGCCGCGTGCGGTTACAAGGTGGACAGGAATGCGCTGTTACTGGCCTGCCACTGGGTGATGTCCAGGCGGATGCGCTTCTTGTCGAGCTTGCCAACGCTGGTCTTGGGAATTTCAGTAACAACGGCGATCTGGCTTGGGATCGCCCACTTGTTGATGTGCCCCTGCTCGACGAACGGCTTGAGGTGCTCTTTCAAAGCACGTGCATCAAGGGCCTGGCCGTCGCGCAGCACCACCAGGGCAAACGGTCGTTCGCCCCACTGCGGGTCGGGCACCCCGACCACCGCCACTTCGCGCACTGCCGGATGGCGGCTGACCAGGTCTTCGAGGTCCAGCGACGAGATCCACTCGCCGCCGGTCTTGATCACATCCTTGATACGGTCGCGGATATCGATGAAGCCCATGCCGTCGAGGGTGGCCACATCGCCGGTGTGCAACCAACCGCCCTGCCAAAGCTCCTCGCTTTTTTCCGGTTCGTTGAAGTACCCCATGGTCAACCACGGCGCGCGCAGTACCAGTTCGCCCTGGGCCTCGCCATTGGCGGGCAGGAAGTTGCCATTGGCATCGACGATGGCCGCTTCCACCAGCGGCACCGGTACGCCAGCCTTGATCCGGTAGGTGACGCGCTCGTCCTCGCTGCCGGCCTGCAGCTCGTCGTTCAGGTGCGCGGCACTGATCAGCGGACAGGTTTCCGACATGCCATACGCCGCAGTGAGCTGGATGCCGCGGGCCAAGGCCGCTTGGTACAGGGCGCGGTTGAGCGCGCTGCCGCCGATGATGATCTTCCAGCCGCCAAAGTCCTGCCCTTGCGCGTTGGGGCAGTTGAGCAACATCTGCAGGATGGTCGGCACGCAGTGCGAGAACGTGACCTTCTCTTCGCGCCACAGCCGCACCAGCATGTCCGGCTCGTAGCGCCCCGGGTACACCTGCTTCATGCCCAGCATGGTGGCGGCATAGGGGATGCCCCAGGCATGCACGTGGAACATCGGGGTAATGGGCATGTACACATCGTTGCTGCCCAGCAGGCGCACGCTGTCGATGCTGCCGGTGACCGAGGCCTCGGCCAGGGTGTGCAGTACCAGCTGGCGGTGGGTAAAGTACACGCCTTTGGGGTTGCCGGTGGTGCCGGTGGTGTAGAAGGTGGTGGCCACCGAGTTTTCGTCAAAGTCAGGGAAGTCGTAGTGCGGGCTGGCGGCGGCCAGCAACTGCTCGTACTCGCCAACCAACCCGGGTAGCTCTGCGGATTTGTCCGGCCCGTCGGTCAGCAGCAGGGTCTTGTCCACGGTGGTCAACTGGCCGGCGATGGCCTGGTAGAGGCCGACGAAGTCGCTGTTGACCAGCACGAAGCGGTCTTCGGCGTGGTTCATGGTGTAGAGGATCTGCTCGGGCGACAGGCGCACGTTGATGGTGTGCACCACCGCGCCGATCATTGGGATGGCGAACATGCACTCGAGGTAGCGATGGCTATCCCAGTCCATCACCGCCACGGTGTCACCGGCCTTCACCCCGGCTTCGGTCAACACGTTGGCCAACCGTGCGATACGCTCGCTCAGCTGTGGATAAGTCAGCCGGATCTGGTCGCGGTAGACGATTTCGCGGGTTTTTTCGTAACGGCTGCCCGATATCAGCAGGCGCTTGATCAGCAGAGGGTATTGGTAGGCGCCCTCGGCGGGCTTGATGATGCGCGTCTGCAGCATGGAGTATCCCTTTTCTCGAAAACAGGCAGGACAATTCAGATACTTACTGTAGAACGGTGACGCACCGGTCAAATCAGCCGAAGGAATGATTTGGCGGGGCGAGGTATGAGTGGCAAGCGTTGACTCAAGGCGACCTGGCGCTCGACACTGCGGCTGATGGCCTCTTCGCGGGCAAGCCCGCTCCCACAGGTACAGCGCCAGCCTTGAAACCTGCGCGATACCTGTAGGAGCGGGCTTGCCCGCGAAAGCCCCACCCCATCCGTTGCGCCCCACCACCGGAGAGCCCCATGCCCAGTTTGCGTCGCGCCGTGTTTCTCGACCACCAGTCTCTCGACCTCGGTGACCTCGACCTGTCGCCACTCAGTCAGCAGTTCGACGAATTCGAGCTGTACGCCGCCACCGCCCCCGGGCAAGTGGCTGATCGGTTGCAGGGCGCAAGCGTGGTGGTCAGCAACAAGGTCATGCTCGACGCCGCGACGCTCGCAGCCAACCCGCAGCTGAAGCTGATCCTGGTGGCCGCCACCGGCACCAACAATGTCGACCTGGCCGCCGCCCGCGCCCAGGGCATCACCGTGTGCAACTGCCAGGGCTACGGCACCCCGTCGGTGGCCCAGCACACCATCGCCCTGTTGCTGGCCCTGGCCACCCGCCTGTGCGACTACCACCAGGCCGTGGCCACCGGCCAGTGGGCCAAGGCCAGCCAGTTCTGCCTGCTGGACTTCCCCATCGTCGAGTTGCAGGGCAAGACCCTCGGCCTGCTCGGCCATGGCGAGCTGGGCGGCGCCGTGGCGCGGCTGGCCGAAGCCTTCGGCATGCGTGTGCTGAGCGGGCAGATCCCAGGGCGCCCGGCGCGCGACGATCGCCTGCCACTGCATGAGCTGCTGCCACAGGCCGATGCGCTGACCCTGCACTGCCCGCTCAACGAACATACCCGGCACATGATCGGCGCCGGCGAACTGGCCCTGCTGAAAAAGGGCGCGCTGGTGGTCAACACCGCCCGCGGCGGCCTGATCGATGAACAAGCCCTGGCCGACGCCCTGCGCAGCGGCCACCTGGGTGGCGCCGCCACCGATGTGCTCAGCGTCGAGCCGCCGGCCAACGGCAACCCGCTGCTGGCGGCAGACATCCCGCGCCTGATCATCACCCCGCACAGCGCCTGGGGCGCGGTGGAATCGCGCCAGCGCATCGTCGGCCAGCTGGCCGAGAACGTGCAGGCCTTCTTCGCAGGCCAGCCGCGCCGCGTGGTCAGCTGAGCCCAGGGCCAGGCTCTGCTACACTGCGCCACTTTTTCAGGAGGCGTCGTCCATGGACCCGCGCAGTGAAGTGTTGCTCCGCCAGGCAGACCTGTTCCAGGGCCCGCTGCTGATCGCCGGTGCCCCCGCCGACGGCCTGCTCGCCGAGCTACCACAGGCCCATGCCTGGACCTGGCACGCCGGCGACCAGGCGCTGCTGCAGGGCCGCTTCGCCGGCCGCTGCCACCATGGTGTCGAGGCGCCCGCCGTGGCCTTCGACAGCGCCGTGCTGTTTCTACCCAAGTCCCGCGAACTGGCGGCCTACCTGCTCAACGCCCTGGCTTCGCGCCTGGCCGGGGGCACCCTGTACCTGGTGGGCGAAAAACGCGGCGGCATCGAGGGCGCGGCCAAGCAACTGCAAGCCTTCGGCAAGCCACGCAAGCTCGACAGCGCACGGCACTGCCAGCTGTGGCAAGTGACAGTGGACAACGCCCCTGAAGCCAAGCCGCTGGAAAGCCTGGCCGAACGCTTCGAACTGGCGCTGGCCGATGGCCCGCTGCAGGTGGTCAGCCTGCCAGGGGTGTTCAGCCATGGCCGCCTGGACAAGGGCAGTGCACTGTTGCTGGAACACCTTGACGACCTGCCGGTCGGCCAGGTGCTGGACTTCGGTTGCGGCGCTGGCGTGCTCGGGGCAACGGTCAAACGCCGTTACCCGCAAAGCCAGGTAACACTGCTGGACGTGGACGCCTTCGCCATCGCCGCCAGCCGCCTGACCCTGGCCGCCAACGGCCTGGAGGGCGAGGTGATCAGCGGTGATGGCATCGACGCCGCGCCCCAGGGACTGGACCTGATCCTGAGCAACCCGCCGTTCCACACCGGGGTGCACACGCATTACCAGGCAGCGGAGAATTTGCTGAAAAAATCTGGCCAACACCTGCGAAAAGGTGGCGAAATGCGGCTTGTCGCCAACAGTTTCCTGCGTTACCAGCCGCTGATCCAGGAGGCCTTGGGCAACTGTGAAACCCGCGCCGAAGCCATGGGTTTTCGTATTTACCGCGCCACACGCGGTTGAAAAACAGCGCTTGCCTAAAGCCATGGGCGTAGGCAGAATCCGCTCCGTCCTAGGGGAGTAGTCTCCCGCGAGCGCCCTGCTCGCCCGGTACGCGTCAACATACTTGGCCCACAGGCCATGGCGCGTACGACCCGCGGTCCGCACAGACGGGCCTGGGTTTGACAAGACCTATGACACGCACACCTTACCCGGGGCGGGGAGGCTGTACGTGTCATAGCCGTGTCGACCCGCCCCCGTAGGAATCCTGATGCTGGAATCGCTGCTCGTCCCCACCGCCATCGTTGCCCTCGCCGAAATCGGCGACAAGACGCAACTGCTCGCACTCATTCTTGCCGCACGTTTTCGCAAGCCGTGGCCAATCATTGCCGGCATCATCGCCGCCACCCTGGCCAACCATGCCGCAGCCGGCGCCGTGGGGGCGTGGGTCGGTGGTTTCTTCAGCGAATCGGTATTGCACTGGGTCCTGGCCGCAAGCTTCACCGCCACCGCGTTGTGGACCCTGGTGCCGGACAAGATGGACGATGACGAGAACCCGGCCAGGCGCTTCGGCCCGTTCCTGACCACGTTGATTGCGTTCTTCCTGGCGGAGATCGGCGACAAGACCCAGGTTGCCACGGTGATGCTGGCCGCCCAGTACCCGCACCTGATCATGGTGATCATCGGCACCACCCTGGGCATGCTGATTGCCAACGTGCCGGTGGTCCTGGCAGGTAATTTCGCGGCGGACAAACTGCCGCTGACGCTGATCCGTCGCCTGGCGGCGACTGCGTTCTTCGTACTGGCCGTGGTCGCCGTGTATTCGGCGATAAAGACCAGTGGCTGGATAGGCTGACCGTTTGAAAGGGGGCCGCCGTGCGGCCCCATCGCCGGCAAGCCGGCTGCTACAAGGTGTAGGGCCTTACTTCTTGGCCGCCTGATACAGCGGCATCACCTTGGGAATGGCCGCCTGCAGCGAAGCGATACGGCTGCTGGAGGCCGGGTGGGTGCTCATGAACTCGGGCGGCGCGCCTTCGGACGCCTTGCTCATCTTGTTCCACAGGGTGATCGCGGCGTTCGGGTCGTAGCCGGCACGCGCCGACAGCTCCAGCCCGATCAGGTCGGCTTCGTTCTCGTTGGCCCGGCTGTTGGGCAGGGTCATCGAGTAGTTCACCACGGTATCGGCCAGCGCCATGCTGTCCTGGCCCAGGCCGAACAGTGCACCGGCACCCTGGCGGGCCATTTCCACACCATAAGCCTTGGACATCGCTTCACGGCCATGCTCGCGCAGGGCGTGGGCAATTTCGTGGCCCATTACTGCAGCAATTTCAGCATCGGTCAGCTTGAGCTGGTCGATCAGGCCGGTGTAGACGATGATCTTGCCGCCTGGGCCGCAGTTGGCATTGAGCTCGTCGCTCTTGATCACGTTGACTTCCCATTTCCACTGCGCGGCATCCGGCCGGAACTGTGGAGCCTGGGCGATGAGGCGGTCGGCGATGGCCTGCACGCGCTTGGCATCGCTGCTGTTCTTGTCCAGTACGCCCTTGCTCGACGCCTCACCGAGGGTCTGCTGGTACGACTGGGCATACATCTGGTTGACCTCATCGGTCGAGAGCATGCTGAACATGTACTGCTTGCGCTCGACGCCAACGGCGCCGCCGCTGGTGGTATTGACCGCCTGGCAGCCGCCCAGCAGAACGCTGGCGCTCAACATGCTGACAACGAATGACTTACGCATGAAAACACTCCCTATTTACGTGCCGCGTATCCTAGGCGCTGACGCCCTCAGCCGCCAGAGCCACAGGTAAGATTTGCGCCTCTGCTCTCATGCTTTGGTATTAGCCCGCCGATAACACAAGCACACGACCTCCCTTGCGTGCGGAGCTTTTCATGAAGTTCAAGTCGATCCAGTTTTCCGTGGCGGCCCTGGCCGGCGCCGTCGTACTGAGCATTGTCGCAGCGCTGGTGCTCTACGCCGTGTATTCTGGCCAACGCACCCAGGCCTTGGTGCAGCAACGCACCCAGCAGCAATTCGAGGCGGTGATCGAGCAGCGCCTGTCGGCCCTGGCCCGCACCCAGGTCAGCGAGATCCAGCGCGGCCTTGAAGCCCCCCTTTCGATCGCCCGCAGCCTGGCCACCGGCAACGCCATGGTCGGCATGCAGGGCGCCGATGGCCGGCCGCTGATGCAGGTCGACCGCCAGTCACTGATCAACCAGCTCAAGCGCACTGTCGAGGTCAACCCAAGCGTACTCGGCGCCTACCTGGGCTGGGAGCCCAACGCCCTGGACCACGCCGACGCCCGTTATGTGGGCAGCAACCTGGTGGGCATCGACAGCGCCAGCGGGCGCTTTTTGCCCTGGTGGTTCCGCAACGGCGACGGCAGCCTTGGCCAGGACAAGCTGGCCGACGTCAACGACCGCACCGTGCTGGCCACCGGCGTACGCGCCAGCGAGTACTACCTGTGCCCCAAAGAATCGAAAAAGGCCTGCGTGATTGACCCGGCGCCCTACAAGGTGGGCGACAAGATGGTCATGCTCGCCTCGTTCGTCGAACCGATCATGATCGACGGCCAGTTCCAGGGCATGGCCGGCGCGGACCTTTCGGTGAACTTCATCCAGGACCTGCTCAGCGCTGCCGACCGCCAGCTGTATGACGGCGCCGGCGAAATGGCCCTGGTGTCGAGCAATGGCCGCCTGGTGGCCTATACCCGCGACCCGGCCAAGTTCGGCGAAAAGGCCAGCGACGTGCTCGATAGCGACGAGGCCGCAACCCTCAAGGGCCTGAGCGGTGAAGACCTGCACTACAAGGTCGCCCCCGGCAAGGGCCGCATCGAGCTGTACCTGCCGTTCCGTATCGCCGGTACCGACGCCCGCTGGACCCTGCTGCTGGAGCTGCCGCTGAGCGTGGTGATGACTGACGTCAACAAGTTGCAGCAAGACCTTGGCGAACAGCGCCGCACCGACATCGCCGGCATGACCGTGGTGGGCCTGGGCATCGCCGCCCTTGGCCTGCTGGTGATCTGGCTGCTGGCCCACGGCATCGCCCGCCCGCTGCGCCAGATGGTGGCGATGCTCGACGACATCGCCCAGGGCGAAGGCGACCTGACCCGCCGCCTGCACAGCGACCGGGCCGACGAACTGGGCGCCATCGCCAACGGCTTCAACACCTTCCTGGCCAAGTTGCAGGCGATGATCAGCCAGGTGGTGGGTTCGGTGCAGAAGGTCAGCGACTCGTCAGAGCACACCGCCGACATTGCCATCCGCACCAACCAGGGCGTGCACAAGCAAATGGCCGAAATCGACCTGGTGGCCACCGCCGTGCAACAAATGACCGCCACCGCCCAGGACGTGGCGCGCAATGCCACCCAAGCCGCCCAGGCGGCCGGCGAAGCGGACCGCGCCGCCAACCAGGGCCTGGATATCGTGCGTGACACCTCGCACTCCATCGGCGCACTGGCCAGCGAGATCGGCCGCGCGGTGACCGTGGTGCAGGACCTGGCCCGCGACAGCGAGAACATCAATGCCATCCTGGTGGCCATCCGCGCCATCGCCGAGCAAACCAACCTGCTGGCGCTCAACGCCGCCATCGAGGCGGCCCGGGCCGGCGAACAGGGCCGCGGCTTTGCGGTGGTGGCCGACGAGGTGCGCAACCTGGCGCAGAAGACCCAGCAGGCCACTGGCGAGATCCAGCAGATGATCCAGCAGTTGCAGCAGGGCACCCGCGAGGTGGTCAAGGTGATGGAGGA
Source organism: Pseudomonas fakonensis (assembly GCF_019139895.1). Taxonomy (GTDB): domain Bacteria; phylum Pseudomonadota; class Gammaproteobacteria; order Pseudomonadales; family Pseudomonadaceae; genus Aquipseudomonas; species Aquipseudomonas fakonensis. Next base: position 5,198,539 of record NZ_CP077076.1, read on the forward strand.
CAGCCAGGGCAAGACCGATGTCAGTGTGCAGCAGGCCAGCCGCGCCGCGCAGTCGCTGGAGAGCATCACCCAGGCGGTGTCGGTGATCAACGACATGAACACCCAGATCGCCAGCGCCGCCGAGCAGCAGAGCGCGGTGGCCGACGACATCAACCGCAACGTGATCAATATCGGCCAGGTGGCTGGCGAGGTGGCCGGCGGCGCCGACGAGTCAAGCCAGGCCAGCGCCGAGCTGACCAAGCTGGCCGAACAGCAGCGGCGGTTGATCAATCAGTTCAGGGTCTGAGGCTGGCACATTCCCCTGTAGGAGCCGGCAAGCCGGCTTCTAGAACAAACTGCAACTCATTGATTTAACACGGTCCCTGTGGGAAGCGGCCTTGCCGGGGCGCCGTCCGGTCGAGATGGGCTGCGCAGCAGCCCCGGCAATCTTGCATGAGGCCGAGACCTTGGGGCCGCTTCGCGCCCCATCGCGACACAAGGCCGCTTCCCACAGAGACCGTGGCGTATCTGCGAAAGCAGTTCTCTGCGCGACAGCGCAACCCGCAGGGCTGGGTAATCAGCAATACAGTTGGGCCTACAGGCTTCACGCCGGAGTCAAACACTCCGGCCCGTCGAGTTTCGGGTCGTTGACGAACAGCGCCAGCGCCCGCTCGCGCAGGGTCGCCGGCGGCTTGGCCAGCAGTTCATGCAGGCGCGCCAGCGGGGTCTCGGGGTCGAGCCACAGGGCCTGCTCGGCTTCATCGAGTATCAACGGCCGGCGCTGGTTCATCGCCGCCTGGGTGATCACCGCGCAGCTCAGCCATTCTTGCTCCTGCACCGGGTAAACCTCCCACACCCCGGCAAAGAACAGCGAAGCCCCCTCCCCCGGCGTGACCCAGTACGGCCGCTTGCGCGCCGTGCCGCGCCATTCGTAGAACCCGTTGGCCGGCAGCAGGCAACGCCGCTGACGAAAGGCATCACGAAACATCGGCTGCTCGGCCAGGGTTTCGGCCCGCGCCTGGGCCGGGGTGCGCGACAGGTCAGTGAGCCAGGCCGGGGTCAGCCCCCAGCGGGCACTGGCCAACTGCCGCTCGCCGTCGAGCTGGCGCTGGATCAGCACCGAGGCGCCGGGCGAGATGTTCCATTGGGGCTGCTGGCCCGGGGGGAACCCCGGCAGGCCGGCAAAGGCCTGGGACCAGCGAAACAGGGCGTAGCGTCCACACATGGGCGAATTCAAAACCTAGCAGATCAGGGTTCCGGGGTAACTTTCCGGTTCGTCGCCGGCAAGGGGCTGGGCGGCATTGTACGCATCGATCAGCTGGCGTGCGTAACCGGCCTGCTCATCGGGTACCGCCAGGCCCAAAAGGCCCTGCATCGGCAACTCGCCAACGCCGCCCATCAGGTCGCGGCCCACCAGGTGCACCTCGATGCCCTCGCTGGCCAGCATACCCACCAGCATCTGCGCCTCCAGCAGGTTTTCCGGGTCGTAGATTCGTTGCATCAGTCGTTCTCGCCGTAGACATCGAGCATCCATTCCTCGCCATGAACCTGCAGCACGAAGCGGATAGGCTTGCAGCACACCTGGCAGTCCTCGATGTACTCCTGGTCACCGCCGGACAGGTCAACCGTGGTTTCCACTTGTTCACCACAATAAGGACAATCGTAGATCGCACTTTCCAGCATCGCGGCCTCCGTGGTGACTTGTGCGTATAATTGCCGGTCTGTTTACGGGGCCTGTGTGTGTCCGAGCCGTTTTTCGGACCCCGTCCCTACCTAATTACCCTAGCCGTTTCCAACAAGAGAGCATGATGGGCGAATTCGATGCCATCCGACCGTACGACGACGCTGAGGTCCCTGCCGTTCTGGCACGCCTGCTCAGCGACCCGGCATTCCTCGATATCCTCACCCACTTCCGCTTCCCGCGTGCGGCGGGCGCCTTCGGCTGGCTGCTCAAACCGCTGATCGCCCGGCGCCTGCGCCAGGAGTTCGCCGGCGTCACGTGTGTGTCGACCCTGCAGGACAAGGTCGAGTACTACGTCGACCGGACCATCGACCGCGCCACCGACGGCGTCACCTACACCGGCGTCGAGCAGCTCAAGGCGGGCACCGCCTACCTGTTCCTGGCCAACCACCGCGACATCGTGATGGACCCGGCGTTCGTCAACTATGCGGTGTACCACGCCGGCCTGCCGACCCCACGCATCGCCATCGGCGACAACCTGCTGCAAAAGCCCTTCGTCAGCGACATGATGCGCCTGAACAAGAGCTTCATCGTGCACCGCTCCATCAGCGGCCGGCGCGAAAAACTGGCGGCTTACCAGTTGCTGTCGGCCTACATCAACCACTCGATCCGCAACGACAGCGCCTCGATCTGGATCGCCCAGGCCGAAGGCCGCGCCAAGGACGGTGACGACCGCACCGACTCGGCGATCCTCAAGATGTTCCACATGAGCCGCAAGGACGAGCCGTTCGGCGCGGTGATCCAAAGCCTGAACCTGATCCCGGTGTCGATCAGCTACGAGTACGACCCGTGCGACCAGGCCAAGGCCCGCGAGCTGTACATCCGCGCCACCACCGGCAGCTACACCAAGGCGCCGGGCGAGGACGACAACAGCATCGCCCAGGGCATCACCGGCTACAAAGGCCGGGTGCACATCAACTTCGCCCCACCGGTGACCGAGTACCACGAGGACACCAAGCAGCTGGCCCAGGCCATCGACCGGCAGATTCTCGGCGGCTACCGATTGTTCCCGGTGCACTACCTGGCCTATGCGATGTGGGCTGAGAAGGATGAGGCACTGCAGGTGCCGAGCGCCGAGAAGGTGTTCCCGGCTGAAGAGCTGCAAAAGGCCCGCGAAGAATGGCAGCGCCGCCTGGACGCCTGCCCGGTGGAGCAGCAGCCTTATCTGGTGCAGCAATACGCGACGCCGGTGCGCAACCAGTACCAGGTCAAGCGCCAGCCGCAGTCCGCCTGATACGCGCTTTTACGCGATCTTTGGGTGCTGCCCCTGTAGGAACCGGCTTGCCGGCAAGCACCGGCGCAGCCGGTGCCATGTGTGTTGCCGGTGATGCGCACATCGCCGGCAAGCCGGCTCCTACAGGGTCATTCAACCAGCGGTATCAAACCCAGGTACTGAACCACGACAGCAGCAGCGCCATCGCCAGGCACGAAAAGCCGAGAATGTAGTAGTAGCGCGGCACCCGCATGTCGAAGGCATCCACCAGGCCCTCGTCCACTGCCAGGCTCTCGCGGGTCATCGCCGCGCGGCGCCGGGCACTGTGCAGCAACAGCCCGCCCGGGCAGGTAATCAGCAGGGCCAGCAGGTTGATCAGCTTGGCCGGATGGGCAGCCAGAAAGCCCATGAGCACTTGCAACGACATCGTCACGACCTCGGTATCGGGTTTTGCAAAGCCCGGCATTCTACCCAAGCCCAGCGCCTGCCCCTGATCTTTGCGACCAAGTGTCACAAAATTTCATCTGTCATACGCTCGTCATCAAGGCAGGCCACCCTGTCGGCCTTCACCAGACCGGAGCTAGACATGCTGCACGCGGAGAACCAGGACCGTCTCTACCTCGTGGCCCAGAGCGACGAACAACAGGCGCTGATCGACGGTTTCGCCATCAACGTACAGGACCGCCAGTGGCTGGTGTACTGCGCCCTGGGCGGGCACAGCCATGACGACTTGCCCGAGGTGGATGTGCACACCGGAATCAGCCTGCTGGACTTTCACGTTCAGGCGGCCTGACCCCATCGCCGGCGCCTGAAGGCCACGCGCCCCCCCTGTAGGAGCCGGCTTGCCGGCGATGACGCCAGCACAGGCGATACAACACAGTGGCTCCCACAGGGCATCCCCCTGCACCACCGCACCCCACAAAAAAGCCCGCTGCCAGTCACCCTGGCAGCGGGCTTTTTGCGTTACCGCGAAGCGTTTACTCGCCCAGCACCTGACCGATGGTCGGGTCCTTGAACAGGCGGGTCAGGGCATCGCTCAACACGTCGCCCACCAGCTTGGTGTTGGTTTCCTGGTTCGGCGCCATGCCGAAGCGCTGGTCCAGCGAGGCGCCGTAGCGGCCGCTGTAACGGCGGTTGGCGTTGGACACGTCGGCACGGAAGGTGGCGCCGATGGTGGCCTCGGTCACGTACAGGTTGTCCTTGGGCGACTGGTACTTCAGCTCGGCCAGGGTGACGGTCAATTGCGGCGCGTTGCCAGCGTTCGGCGTCGGGGTGAAGCCAAGCAGGCGTACCGCAGCCTCGGCCTGGGCCTGCAGCTTGGGCACGACATCGTTGCCGTTGACGGTGATGGTGCTGGTTTCAGGGTACATGCCACCGCGGGTGCCCAGCGACTGCGAAGCCCGGCCATCGACGACCCTGACCACCACCGGCTGGCCATGGCCAACCGGCGCCAGCTGTTGCGTGAGCTTGGGCTGCGGGCTGAGTTGTTGCGGGCTGTGGGCACAACCGGCCAGGCTCAGGCTGGCCACCGCGAACATACCGAACAACAGACGTTGCAACATGCGCGTTTCTCCAGAAAAAGCGACAAAGGCCCACAGTATACCCAGCGCACCACAGGCCAGCCATCGGCCCGGGCCGCTTGTCACAATGGTTTCATGGCCTCGCCGTTATCCTTGCCCCAGCCCGATCTGAACAGGAACCCCCTGCCATGAGCTCGTTCTGGAACCTGCTGCAACGCCCGCGCCGAGCCACCTACGCCCGCCTCGACAGCGACGGCATCTGCCTGGGCTTTCGCCAGTGCAGCCAGCCGCCGGCCGCCAGTGGCTGGGTCCAGGTCAGCGAAGCGCACCTGGGCTGGCTGGGCCACCCCCTGCCCGCCAGCGCCCGGGTTTGCGCCCGTGCAAGGCGCCGTTGGCAGCTGCGCACCCTGCTAGCCTGACAAACGCTGCAATAAAAACCCAAGAAGAACGACCTTTCTGCCCGCGACCTCGTTATAATCTCCCCCCGATTATAAGGACGTCTCCTGATCGGGCCCCGCATTCGCCGATTGACCCCGGCACCCTCGAAGCTTCGCCCACAGAGAGCCTTCCACTCAGGTCTTGCATTGGCTGTCGTGCCTGCTGTTCCGGCCTTCCGCTTCGCATGAACCTGCGGGTTGCCATCGCGCAGTCCCCTTTTGAGGTTCACGTCTCCAAAAGAGCGTGAAAAAACGGTTTTCACTACTTCACAAGAGTGTGGCGAGCAAATGAACAGTCTGGCATGTGCAAAAGCGGCAGATGTGTCCCGAACAGCCCTGAACAGGCGGCTAAAACACTCATCCGGCATGGGTGTCTGAGGTCGTTCCATAGCGCACGCACGACACCTTGACCATAAGTCGAATTGCCGCACCCGTGGCAATCAGGGTTCAATATCGCAACCCGAAGGCTGATTGGCGGTGTCTGCGCAAGTAGCAAGAACTGCGAAGAGTCGGACATGGCGCCCCTGGCAACCCCAGTGGTCCTATGCTGTCAATTAGGTAGCTGTAGATTGTGGAGACGCGTTAAATGGCGCAGAACGAATCGGTTGATGTAGTACTGGTAGGCGCAGGCATCATGAGTGCCACCCTGGCCGTACTGCTCAAGGAGCTTGACCCGACCCTGAAGCTTGAGGTCGTCGAGGCCATGGACTCCGGGGCCGCTGAAAGTTCCAACCCCTGGAACAACGCAGGTACCGGCCATGCCGGCCTGTGCGAGCTGAATTACACCCCGCAGGCCGCCGATGGCAGCATCGACATCAAGAAGGCCGTGCACATCAATACCCAGTTCGAGGTGTCGCGCCAGTTCTGGGCGTACCTTGCCAAAAAAGGCAGCTTCGGCTCGCCGCGCGCCTTCATCAACCCGGTCCCGCACCTGAGCTACGTCGAAGGTGACAAGGGTGTCGACTTCCTCAAGAAGCGCTTCGAGCTGCTCAAGCAGCACCATGCCTTCGCCGAGATGGAGTACACCGAAGACAAGGCCGTGATGAACGACTGGATGCCGCTGATGATGCCGGGCCGCCCGGCCGACCAGCGCATCGCCGCCACCCGCGTGATGAAAGGCACCGACGTCAACTTCGGCGCCCTGACCAACAAGCTGCTCAAGCAACTGGGCAACACCCCGGACGCGCAGGTCAAGTACAGCAAGAAGGTCGTCGGCCTGCGCCGTAACGGCAGCGGCTGGACCGTGAGCATCAAGGACGTCAACAGCGGCAGCAGCCGTGAAGTCGACGCCCGCTTCGTCTTCCTCGGCGCCGGCGGCGCGGCCCTGCCGCTGCTGCAGGCTTCCGGCATCCCCGAAAGCAAAGGCTTCGGCGGCTTCCCGGTCAGCGGCCAGTGGCTGCGTTGCGACAACCCGGAAATCGTCAAGCAGCACCAGGCCAAGGTCTACAGCCAGGCCGCAGTCGGCGCTCCGCCGATGTCGGTGCCGCACCTGGACACCCGCGTGGTCGACGGCAAGAAATCGCTGCTGTTCGGGCCGTACGCCGGCTTCACCACCAAGTTCCTCAAACACGGCTCGTTCATGGACCTGCCGCTGTCTGTGCGCATGGGCAACATCGGCCCGATGCTGGCGGTAGCCCGCGACAACATGGACCTGACCAAGTACCTGGTCAGCGAAGTGATGCAGTCGATGGAGCAACGCCTGGAGTCGCTGCGCCGCTTCTATCCTGAGGCCAAGGCCGAGGACTGGCGCCTGGAAGTGGCCGGCCAGCGCGTGCAGATCATCAAGAAGGACCCGAAAAAGGGCGGCATCCTGCAGTTCGGTACCGAGCTGGTCTCGGCCCAGGACGGCAGCCTGGCCGCGCTGCTCGGCGCATCCCCGGGCGCTTCGGTGACTGTGTCGATCATGCTCGAGCTGATCGAGCGCTGCTTCCCTGAGCAGGCCAAGGGCGCCTGGGCTGGCAAGCTCAAGGAGATCTTCCCGGCCCGCGAGAAGGTACTGGCTGCCGATGCCGCGCTGTACCACAAGATCAGCGCCGACAATGACGTGGCGCTGGAGTTGGTGGAAAGCAGCCCGGCCAAGCATTACGCCTGAGCAACTGGCTGAAACCCAAAAACGCCCCTCGGGGCGTTTTTTTGTGCCTGTGCTTCCAGGCCTGCACCGCCCCCCCTGTAGGAGCGGCCTTGTGTCGCGAAAGGCCTGCGCAGCAGGCCCGGCAATCTTGCATGATGCAAAAATCCTGGGTCTGCTACGCAGACCTTTCGCGACACAAGGCCGCTCCTACAGGCGAGCAACCCGCGCCGGATCAGCCGCGGGCGTTACCGATGATCTCGATGTACTCCGGCGCATTGCGCTGGTCGGCGATCACTTCGACGAAGGTCTTGCCGTGCTCGTCCTTGCCGTCCACGTCATGCCCGGCCTCGACGAAAAAGCCGACAAAGCGCTCGAAGTCGTCGACACGCAGGCCACGGTAGGCCTTGATCAGCTTGTGGTGCGAGGGCGAGGTCAGGCCATCGGCCGGCTCGAATTGCAGGAAGCTCTTGATGTAGTCATCGCTGATCTCGTCACCAATCACCTGTTTCTTGTCTTTACGCATCGCCGACTCCAACTAAGCCATCACGGAATTTCGAAGGCCGGCAGTGTAACCCCCGGCCCCGCCTGCCTCAACGCGTACGTACGGTGCCGGTGTGCAGGTCGGCCCAGATGTGGCCGTTGGGGTAGCTGAGAAACTGCACGTAGAGGGTTTCGTTGCGCAGCAGGTCCATGATCACCCGGTAGTCGGCCATGGGGTAGTTGAGCGTGAGGGTGCGGGTCTTGTCGTCGAACACCGGCTTTTTCAGGCTCTTGCCACCTTCACCGTCGAAGTTGAGCAGCACCTGGGCGATGGTCGCGCCCTTGTTCATCGGCTTGCCCTTCAGGCGCATCTGCAGCGAGGCGGTGATCGGGATGGGTTGCTGGTCGGACTGGCGCTGGGTGCCGACCACCACCGAGTAGTCGGTTACTTGCAGCAGTTGCTGGGCGGTAGGCGCCTCCTGGCGCAGCGAGAGGTCGTCGGCAGGCAGGAACTGGCTGTGCAGTGGGGCGGCGGACAGTGGCAGGCTCACCGCCAGCAGCAGGGGGAAGATCGCACGCATGTAGGGCTCCTTGGCATGAAGGGGCACTCTAGCATGGTCGGTTTGCCTGTAACGGCCCTATCGCCGGCAAGCCGGCTCCTACATGGAGAACGTTTTTTCTGTAGGAGCCGGCTTGCCGGCGATGAGGTCAGTCGAACTGCGCGCGCATCCAGGCCTGGTAGTCGGGCACACCCGGCTCGCCTTCACGCGGCGCCCAGTGGGCATGCTCGCCCTCGCCCACCGGGCGGTACGGCCCGGCCTTGCATTCGAACAGGATGCTGTCCGGCTCCAGCACCACCAAGCCGTGGTAGGTACCCGGGGCCAGGTCGACCCCCAGGCAGTCGCCACCGGCCTGCAACACGCGCTGGTCGAGCAACGCGCCGTCATCCGCGAACAACAGCAACCCCAGACGCCCCTTGAGCACGATCAGCGTCTCGGCCTTGTCCTCGCCCAGGTGGCGGTGCGGGGCAATGTAGGTATCAGGCTGCAGGCCCACCGCCATGCGGTGGCAGGGCTCGGCCATGTCATGCAGGTTGTGGTGCTGGCGGCCACGGGGGTTGGCCGCGGCCTGTGCGGCCAGCCCGGCGAACAACGACTGGTCGAGGAACGCGGGCTGGCGCATGGCTTACAGGCCTTTGACGGCGAAGATGCCGTTGGCGTTGCGCCAGTAGCCTTTGTAGTCCATGCCGTAGCCGAAGATGTAGCGGTCCACGCAGGGCAGGCCGACATAGTTGGCTTTAAGGTCGGGGCTGGCCTTGCGGTCGTGGTCCTTGTCGATCAGCACCGCAGTGTGCACCGAGCGGGCGCCGGCGTGCTTGCAGAACTCGATGATGGCGCTGAGGGTGTGGCCCTCGTCGAGAATATCGTCAACGATCAACACGTCGCGGTCGATGAACGACACTTCAGGCTTGGCTTTCCAGAACAGCTCGCCGCCGCTGGTCTGGTTACGGTAGCGGGTAGCGTGCAGGTACGAGGCTTCCAGCGGGAACTGCAGGTGGGTGAGCAGCTTGCCGGCAAAGATCAGGCCGCCGTTCATCACGCAGAAGACCACCGGGTTTTTATCGTGCAGGTCCTTGCAGATCTGCTCGCCGACCTTGGCGATGGCCGCTTCGACTTCGGCTTCGTTGTACAGGCAGTCTGCCTCGCGCATGACTTGACGGATGTGCTCGAGATCGGCGGACATGGCGCTCTCCAGGGGGGCGTTTTGGAAAAGCGGGCAAAGGTACGCATCCGCTCGTCCCAGATCAAGCCTTTATGGACTAACGTGCACAATGACTGCACGACAGGCAGGACTGAATAGATTAACCTAGCGCGGTTTTTTTGCCCGCCTTCCGGAGCCCCCCCTATGCCCACTCGTGAGATCCGCCATCCGCTGATCCGCCACAAGCTCGGCCTGATGCGCCGCGCCGACATCAGCACCAAGAATTTTCGCGAACTCGCCCAGGAAGTCGGCGCGCTGCTGACCTATGAAGCCACCCAGGACCTGCCACTGGAAACCTACGAAATCGACGGCTGGTGCGGCAAGGTGCAAGTCGAGAAAATCGCCGGCAAGAAGATCACCGTGGTGCCGATCCTGCGCGCCGGTATCGGCATGCTCGACGGCGTGCTCAGCCTGATTCCGGGCGCCAAGGTCAGTGCCGTGGGCGTTGCCCGCAACGAGGAAACCCTCGAGGCGCACACCTATCTTGAAAAGCTCGCCCCGGACATCAACCAGCGCCTGGCCCTGATCATCGACCCGATGCTGGCCACCGGCGGCTCGATGGTCGCCACCATCGACCTGCTGAAAAAGGCCGGCTGCAAGGAGATCCGCGCCATGGTGCTGGTCGCCGCCCCGGAAGGCATCGAAGTGGTAGAAAAAGCCCACCCGGACGTGCAGATCTACACCGCCTCCATCGACCAGCGCCTGAACGAGCACGGCTACATCGTGCCGGGCCTGGGCGATGCCGGTGACAAGATCTTCGGCACCAAACAGAAGGACGCCTGACCATGCAGGACGGCTTCAACGACCCGCTGTGGCGCCAGGTCGTCTCGGGCGCGCAGATGCTCTTCGTGGCATTCGGCGCGCTGGTGCTAATGCCGCTGATCACCGGCCTGGACCCCAATGTGGCCCTGTTCACCGCCGGCATCGGCACCCTGCTGTTCCAACTGGTCACGGGCCGTCAGGTGCCGGTGTTCCTGGCGTCGAGCTTTGCCTTCATTACCCCGATCATTCTCGCCAAGGGCCAGTTCGGCCTGGCCGAAACCATGGGCGGGGTGATGGCGGCAGGCTTCGTTTACACCTTCATGGGCCTGATGGTGAAAATCAAGGGCACCGGTTTCATCGACCGCATGCTGCCCCCGGTAGTCATCGGCCCGGTGATCATTTCCATCGGCCTGGCTATGGCGCCGATCGCCGCCAACATGGCCATGGGCAAGGGCGGTGACGGCGCAGCGCTGATGCCGTACAAGACCGCCATGCTGATCTCCATGCCGGCGCTGCTGACCACCCTGATCGTGGCCGTATTCGGCAAAGGCATCTTCCGCCTGGTGCCGATCATTGCCGGCGTGCTGGTGGGCTTTGCCCTGTCGTTCGCCTTTGGCGTGGTCGACACCGCAAAAATCGCCGCCGCGCCCTGGCTTGAGCTGCCCAACTTCACCGCGCCCGCGTTCAACTGGCAGGCCATCCTGTTCATCGTCCCGGTGGCCCTGGCCCCGGCCATCGAACACATCGGTGGGGTTATCGCCGTGGGTAGCGTGACCGGCCGTGACTACCTGAAAAAGCCCGGCCTGCACCGCACCCTGCTGGGCGACGGCCTGGCCACCACTGCAGCCGGCCTGTTCGGCGGCCCGCCAAACACCACCTACGCCGAAGTGACTGGCGCGGTGATGCTGACCAAGAACTACAACCCGAAGATCATGACCTGGGCGGCGATATTCGCCATCACCCTGGCCTTCATCGGCAAGTTCGGTGCGCTGCTGCAGAGTATTCCGGTACCGGTGATGGGCGGCATTCTGTGCCTGCTGTTCGGCTCCATCGCGGCGGTGGGCTTGAACACCATGATCCGCCACAAAGTCGACCTGAGTGAGGCACGCAACCTGGTGATCGTCTCGGTGACCCTGGTGTTCGGCATTGGCGGCGTGCTCATCGGCAGCGGCGACGGCCCGGACGACTGGGGCCTGAAGGGTATCGCCCTGTGTGCCATCGTGGCCATTGCCCTGAACCTGCTGCTGCCGGGCAATGATAGCTGGAAGCACAAGCAGCTGGATGACCGGCAGCCTTGATGCGGCGTTAGCCTGTACCGGCCCCTTCGCGGGGCAAGCCCGCTCCTACAGGGAAACGCAATCCTCTGTAGGAGCGGGCTTGCCCCGCGAAGAGGCCGGTACAGACTTACCGAAACTCAAACCTTCTCACACATCCCCGCCAACACCCTCACCCACTCCGGGTGATCATTCAGGCACGGCACCAGCACCAGTTGCTCACCGCCCGCCTCGACGAACTGCTCGCTCCCCCGCATGCCGATCTCTTCCAGCGTCTCGATACAGTCGGCGACGAACGCCGGGCACATCACCAGCAGCTTCTTCACTCCGGCCTCGGCCAACTCGTCCAGGCGTGTCTCGGTATAGGGTTCGATCCACTTGGCCCGGCCCAACCGCGACTGGAACGACACCGACCACTTGCCATCGGGGATGCCCATCTTCGCCGCGAACGCCTTGGCCGTGGCCAGGCACTGGCCGCGGTAACACACCGCGCGCATTTCGGCACTGGCACCGGCGCAGCAGTCAGCAGCCTGGAAATCATGCGTGCCGGTAGGGTCGAGTTTTTTCAGATGGCGTTCGGGCAGGCCATGGAAGCTCAGCAGCAGGTGGTCGTAACCCTGCTCCAGGTGCGGCCTGGCGCTGGCCACCAGGGCATCGATGTACTCGGGGTGCTCGTAGAACGGCTGCAGCACGCGGGTTTCGAGCGGCAGGTTGCGCGCAGCGATGGTCTGCCTGGCCAGCTCCACCACGGTGGTGACGGTGCTGTCGGCAAACTGCGGGTACAGCGGCGCCAAAGTGACCTTGCGCACGCCCTGGGCGGCCAGGCGCTCCAGCACCTCGGGCAAAGCCGGCTGGCCATAGCGCATGGCGATTTCCACCGGGCCATGGGGCCAGTGGGCCGTCATTGCCTGCTGCAGGCGGCGGGTCAGCACCACCAGCGGCGAGCCCTCATCCCACCAGATCGAGGCATAGGCATGGGCCGACTGCTCAGGGCGCTTGACCAGGATCAGCGACACCAGCAAGCGCCGCACCGGCCAGGGCAGGTCGATCACGTACGGGTCCATGAGGAACTGGTTGAGATAGCGGCGCACGTCGGCCACCGAGGTGGAGGCCGGCGAACCCAGGTTGACCAGCAGCAGGGCATGATCGGTCATGCAGCGTCCTATGTCAGAGGCGGCTGGACAGCGCGTCCAGGGCCGATTGCAGATCGTTGTAGCGGAACGTGAAACCGGCGGCCAGCAGGCGCACCGGGCGCGCGCGCTGGCCGCCCAGCAGCAGCGTCGACAGCTCCCCCAGCCCGGCCTTGAGCAGCAGCGCCGGCACCGGCAGGAAGGCCGGCCGATGCAAGGTGCGGCCCAGGCACTTGGCGAACTCGCGGTTGCGCACCGGCTCCGGGGCGCAGGCATTATAAGGACCGCGGCAGTCCTTGTGCTGCAACAGAAAATCAATCAGGGCGATCTGGTCGTCGATATGCACCCAGGGCATCCACTGCCGGCCATTGCCCAAAGGCCCGCCCAGTCCCAGCTTGTAAGGCAGTAGCAGGCGCGACAAAAAGCCGCCGTCGCTGGCCAGCACCAACCCGGTACGCGCCAGCACCACACGGATGCCGAGGGTCTCGGCGCGGCTGGCGGTTTCTTCCCAGGCGATGCACAGCTGGCTGGCGAAGTCCTCCTTCACCGGTGGCGAAGCCTCGCTCAGCTCGCGCTCGCCGCCGTCGCCATACCAGCCCACCGCCGAGCCGGAAACCAGCACTTCGGGGCGCTGTTCGCGGCCCTCCATCCAGGCCAGCAACTGCTCGGTGAGGGTTATGCGGCTGGCCCACAGCAAGCTGCGCCGGCTTGCGGTCCAGTGCCGGTCGGCGATGGGCGCGCCGGCCAGGTTGACCACCGCATCCACCGCATCGTCCTGGGCAATTTCATCCAGCCGGGCAACGCCGCGCACGCCTGGGCCGCAGTGTTTCGCCACCTCGCCGGGGCTGCGGCTCCATACGGTCAGGCGATGGCCCTGCCCGTGCCACAGCTGGCACAGGTGGCGGCCGATCAACCCGGTACCACCGGTCAGCAATATATGCATGGCTGTGTCCTCACAGTTGGCAGCCGTGGTCTATTTTTAAGATCAAGGCACTTTTTTGACCGAACGCTCTCGGATAAACCATAGGCCAACCTGTATCTCGAGCGGAATATCCTTATACAGTATTTGTGCATTGTACAGGTTTGCCTGGCAGCGTAGGCTGCAACACAGCAAGGTTCGAAGAGGCCATCATGACTGTACCAATCGCCATCATCGGGGCCGGTATCGCTGGCCTTTCCGCCGCCCAGGCGCTGCAGAAGGCCGGGCAGAACGTCCACCTGTTCGACAAGGGCCACGGCAGTGGCGGGCGCATGGCCAGCAAGCGCAGCGAAGCCGGCGCGCTGGACCTCGGCGCCCAGTACTTCACCGCCCGCGACCGGCGCTTTGTCGAGCAGGTGCAGCAATGGGTCGCCGCCGGCTGGGCCGCGCAGTGGAAACCACAGCTGTACAACTACCGCGACGGTGAACTGACCCCCTCCCCCGACGAACAAACCCGCTGGGTTGGCGTGCCGCGCATGAGCGCCATCACCCGCGGCCTGCTCAAGGACGTCACGGTGAACTTCGGCTGCCGTATCGCCGAGGTGTTCCGCGGCAAGCAGTATTGGCACCTGCAAGACACCGAAGGCTGCAGCCACGGCCCGTTCAGCCAGGTGGTGATCGCCGTGCCGGCGCCCCAGGCCACCCCGCTGCTGGCCGCCACCCCCAAGCTTGCCGCCGTGGCCGCAGGCGTGCAGATGGAACCCACCTGGGCCGTCGCCCTGGGCTTTCAGAACGCACTGGAAACCCCCATGCAAGGCTGCTTCGTGCAGGATAACCCGCTCGACTGGCTGGCCCGCAACCGCAGCAAGCCCGGCCGTGACGAGCAGCTCGATACCTGGGTGCTGCACGCCACCTCGGACTGGAGCAAGCAGCACATCGACCTAACCAAGGAAAGCGTGATCGAACAGTTGTGGGGCGAATTCGCCGAGCTGATTGGCTGCGTGGTGCCGCCACCGACCTTCGCCCTTGCCCACCGCTGGTTGTACGCGCGTCCTGCCGGCAACCACGAATGGGGCGCGCTGGCCGATCCCGACCAAGGCCTTTATGCCTGCGGCGACTGGTGCCTGTCAGGCCGCGTCGAGGGCGCTTGGCTCAGCGGCCAGGAAGCCGCACGGCGTTTGCTCGAGCACCTGGAGTAGTTTCACCAGGCTTATACACAAATGGCTATTTGTATAAGTTCGGTTTTGTGCTGGAATAGTCTTGTACAAAAAATTAACTTTGTACAAGCCTATTCTGGAGGCCGCGATGACTGTTTCCCCACCCGGCCACAAGCCTCGCATCGCCATCAGCGCCTGCCTGGCCGGCCACGACGTACGCTACAACGCAGGCCACAAACATTCCGACCTGTGCCGCCAACTGCTCGGCGAACACTTCAACTGGGTGACCGTCTGCCCTGAGGTCGCCATTGGCCTGGGCGTGCCTCGCGAGCCCATCCGCCTGGTGGGCGACCCCGAGCACCCCATCGTCACCGGCAGCCGCGACAGCGGCGCCGACCTGTCCGGCCCGCTGCGCGCCTATGGTGAGCAGATGGCAGGCGAGCTCGACGACATCTGCGGCTACGTATTCATGCAAAAGTCTCCTTCCTGCGGGCTGGAGCGGGTCAAGGTGTATCAGGAAGATGGCCGCCCTGCCCTGAAGAGTGCCCGGGGCGCCTACGCCGCCGCCTTTTGCGATAACCGCCCGGACCTGCCGGTAGAGGAAGAAGGCCGCCTGCACGACCCGGTGCTGCGCGAGAACTTCATCAGCCGCGTGTACGCCTACGCCGACTGGCAGCAACTGCTGTTACAGGGCCTGAGCCGTGGCGCGCTGGTGCGCTTCCACGCCCGTTACAAATACCTGCTGATGGCCCACAACCCGCACGCCTATCGCACCCTGGGCAAGCTGCTGGGCAGCATGACCCGCGACGACGACCCGCAGCACGTCGGCCCCCGTTACTTCAGCCAGCTGATGCAGGCCCTGCGCCGCTGCGCCAGCCGCGGCACCCACTGCAACGTGCTGCTGCACCTGAGCGGCTACCTGCGCAACGACCTGGGCCAGGCTGACAAGGCCGAGCTCAAGCAACTGATCGCGCAGTACCAAAGTGGCGTGGTGCCGCTGGTGGTGCCACTGACCCTGCTCAAGCACCACCTGCGCAAACACCCCACCCCCTACCTGATGCAGCAGGCCTACCTGCAGCCTCACCCTGAGAACCTTGGACTACGCAATGCAATCTGACGACCTGCTCCCCATCGGCGAAGTGGCCCGGCTGACAGGGGTCAACCCGGTCACCCTGCGCGCCTGGGAGCGCCGCTACGGCCTGATCAAACCCCAGCGCACCGCCAAGGGCCACCGGCTTTATCCACAGGACCAGGTACAGCGCGTACACGATGTGCTGCGCTGGCTCGAACGCGGCGCTGCGGTGAGCCAGGTGCGCGAATTGCTGGACAACGCCGCCCACGCCGCCACCGAAGTTACCGGCGAATGGGGCGAGCGCATCAGCCAGATGACCCACGCCGTCGGCCGCCTGGCGCAGCGCCAGCTCGACCAGTTGCTCAACCAGGCCATGGCCCTGTACCCGGCCGTGACCGTGTGCGAGCACCTGCTGCTGCCGCTGCTCGGCACCTTGAGCCGGCGCTGGCAGTCGCACTTCGACGCACGCCTGGAACAGGCCTTCTTCAACACCTGGCTACGCAGCAAGCTGGGCGCCCGGGTGTACCACGACAGCCACTCCCTGGCCGGCCCCGCCGTACTGCTGGCCCGCACCGACGATAGCGCCTTCGATGCCGAATTCTGGCTGTGTGCCTGGCTGCTCAGCAGCAGTGGCCAGCCTTTGGAAATCCTTGAATGGCCGGTGGAACCGCGCCAGTTGCGCCAGGCCGTGGAGCTGCTGCAACCACGGGCCGTACTGCTGCACCTGGGCAGGCGCCCAGACCTCGCCGCCTGGGCGCGCGCGCTGAAAGACATCGGCACGCCCAAGCTGCTCGGCGGCCCGACCCTGAGCCTGCACCAAGGCGAACTTCAGCAGTTGGAGCTGCCCGACACACTGCTGTTCGACAGCCCCCAGGCCGCCCTGCGCGCCCTCCAGCAACCCTGACCGCGGACACCCCATGCAATTGATCTGGCTGCGCAGCGACCTGCGCATCGACGACAACACCGCCCTGGCGGCCGCCTGCCAGCGCGGGCCGACCATCGCCTTGTGGGTTGCCAGCCCCGGCCAGTGGCAGGCCCATGACGATGCCGCCTGCAAGGTGGACTTCTGGCTGCGTAACCTGCGCCAGCTGCGTGAAGGCCTGCAGGCGCTGAACATCCCGCTGCTGGTGCGCCACACCGACACCTGGGCCGATGTGCCGCAGACCGTGCTGGACGTCTGCCGCCAGCATGGCATCGAGGCAGTGCACTGGAACGACGAGTACGGGGTCAACGAGGCCCAACGCGACCAGGCCACCCATCAGCGCTTGCAGGACGAAGGCATCGCCGCCCACGGCCACCTCGACCAGTTGCTGTTCCAGCCCGGCACCATCCTCACCCGCGCCGGCCATTATTTTCAGGTGTTCAGCCAGTTCAAACGGGTGTGCCTGGAGCACCTGCACCGCAGCCTGCCGGCCCGCGCCGCGCAGGTGAAGGCCCAGGCCCCGCTGGCCATCGACAGCGACCCGATCCCGCAGCACATCGAAGGCTTCGAAGGCACCCCGCGGGCACTGCGCGAACACTGGCCGGCCGGCGAAGACGAAGCCCACCAGCGCCTGGCCCGCTTCATCGACGAACGCGTCGCGGACTACCCGCAACAGCGCGACCTGCCGGCCAAGCAAGGCACCAGCCAGCTTTCGCCTTATCTTGCTGCCGGGGTGATCTCGCCGCGCCAGTGCCTGCACGCGGCCCTTGCCAGCAACCACGGCGAGTTCGACAGCGGTAACGCCGGGGTGCAGACCTGGGTCAACGAGCTGCTCTGGCGCGAGTTCTACAAGCACATTCTGGTGGGTTATCCACAGGTGTCCCGGCACCGCGCTTTCCGCGCCCACACCGAGCACCTGCCCTGGCGCGACGCGCCGGATGACCTGCAAGCCTGGAAAGACGGCCGCACCGGTTTCCCGATCATCGACGCGGCGATGCGCCAGCTGCTGCACACCGGCTGGATGCACAACCGCCTGCGCATGATCGTTGCCATGTTCCTCAGCAAGAACCTGCTGATCGACTGGCGCGAAGGCGAGCGGCACTTCATGCGCCACCTGATCGACGGCGACCTGGCCGCCAACAACGGCGGTTGGCAGTGGAGCGCCTCCACCGGCACCGATGCAGTGCCGTACTTTCGGATCTTCAACCCGGTCACTCAATCGCAGCGTTTTGACGCGCAGGGCCTATTCATCCGGCACTGGCTGCCCGAATTGCACGGCCAAAGTGAAAAATTAATACATTTTCCGGTGAAATCCGCTGACCTCTTTGCTACTAATTCCTATGCACGTCCGATAGTCGATCTCGACAGTAGTCGCCAGCGGGCGCTGGAGGCCTTCAAAGGCCTGTCCGGCTGGCAGGATCAGGGGATTTGAATTGAGCATTTCACGCCGTTTCTGGGTTACAGGGGCCGCCGATGGACTAGGTCTGGCCCTGGTGAACCGGGCGCTCGTACACGGGCACCGGATTGCCGCCAGCGGTAGGGATGGCCAGGCACTTGACTCATTGGGCGATCAGGCAGGCGGGCAACTGCTGCGCCTGCCAGGCCAGTTGCACGATAGCGGCCAGGCCGAGGCTGCCGGCCTTGGCCTGCAACAAGCCTGGGGCGCCCTCGACCGTCTGGTGATCAATGCCGGGGCCTGCGATTACCTGCAAGCAGGGCTGGATGCCGGGCAAGTCTTCGAAGCGATTGCCACCAGCAATTTCAAGGCGACCGAACTGTGCCTGAAAGCCGCCTTGCCATTGCTGGCAAAGGGCGACCGGCCGCAAGTAATGGCCGTGCTCAGCCGCTATACCGCACAACAGCTGTACCACCCGACCCAGCCGGTGTCCGCCAGCAACAGCCTGGTGCAATGGCTGCGCGATCAACGCGCCACCCTCAAAGCCCTGGGCATCGACCTGACGCTGGTGGCCCCACAGCCGCTGAACAGCCCGCTGCCCCTGGCCATAGCTGAGGACTGGACGCCCGAGCGCACGGCCCAGGAGCTGATCGAACGGCTGGAGTTGCGTCAGCCGGAGCTGGTGCTTGAGGTGCTCAGGCCCGACAGGCTGTGGCCGCTGCCTGAGTAGCGTAACCGGCGCGATACCTGTAGGAGCAACTGTCTTGTGCTGCTTGAACCGGCCTCATCGCCGGCAAGCCGGCTCCTACAGGTACGGCACGGACCTGAAGCTTATGCAATCCCTGTGAGAGCGGCTTTAGCCGCGAAGCAGGCGCCGCGGTCGATGGCACCGGCGGGCAGCGCTACGCCGCTACAGCGCCATGCGGTAATGCAGCGCGTAGCTCTCCACCCCATCGTTGGGTTGCTTGATGCCGGCATTGGAGTAGTGAATGGCGCGAACTCCCACCTCATGGCCCCCGGCAAAACGCAGGCCGAAACCGATGCGGTCCTCGAACTGGAACGATGAACCGAGCTCATTGCTCTCAAGCTCGGTGCTGGAGAACGCCGCCACACCAATACCGGCCTCGATGTAAGGCTTCACCGACTCGCCGGCAAACTCATAGACGAACACCGGTGCAAACGACAGGCTGTGGTTGCTGGCAGTCTTGTCACCGTCCCAGTAGCTGTAGGCCCCATCCCAATAGCCTGTCAGGCGCCCGACGCTGGTCTGCCACCAGCTGGCATCCCAGTTCGTTTGCAGCCCCAGGCGGTAGACCATGCTCGAATCACCGGTCTGCCCTACCGAAAACGAAATGTCTGCGGCCTGAACGGCCAATACCTGCCCCAGCGAAACAGCGGCAACCGCCGCCAAAACACAGAGTTTCTTCATGAGAAACACCCTTCTTCCTGATGTTGTTGTCAGTGTTCGCCTGGCGCGCAGGCTGAAAGGTAGAAACCGGCGATGGAACGATAGTTCCACCCACTTTTCACACTTCTTTCACATCGGCAAGCGTTGCACGCTGTCGGGTGTATGCCACAACAGCGGCAGGACGTTTTCCAGGTTGCCTGGGTCGGCGCTGCTCCAGAACCGGGTAGCCCGCGCCGGCCCTTCGGCCAACAGCCCGCGGGCGCCCAGCAACCGTTGCAGTTGCCGCGCCACGGCGGCGCCGGTGTCGATGATCGCCACCTCGGCCGGGACCATGCCGGCCAGCAGCGGGCGCAGGAAGGGGTAATGCGTGCAGCCGAGAATCACCGTGTCGCAGCCCGCCGCCAGCAGCGGTTGCAAGTAACCGGCCAGCAGCTCGCGCAGCATGGGGCTGGCCAGGTCGCCGGCCTCGATGCGCTCGACCAGGCCCGGGCACGGCTGGGTGATTACCTGCACGTCACTTGCGAAGCGGTCGAGCAAGGCGGCGAACTTGGCACTTTGCAGGGTGCCGGTGGTGGCCAGCACGCCGACCACGCCGGAGCGGGTGGCCGCTGCCGCCGGTTTGACCGCAGGTTCCATGCCCACCAGTGGCCAGTGCGGGTAGCGCTCACGCAGGTCGGCCACCGCCGCCACGGTGGCGGTGTTGCAGGCCAGCACCATGGCCTTGGCGCCCTGCTGGTGGAAGAACCCGGCGATATGGCGCAGGCGCTGGCGAATGTAGTCGGGGGTTTTCTCGCCGTAGGGCACGTGGCCGCTGTCAGCCACGTACAGCAAGGACTCGTTGGGCAGCAGGCGCTGGATCTCGGCGAGCACCGACAAGCCGCCGACCCCCGAGTCCATCACGCCCACCGGCGCCGAACGTTCAGCCATGGCGGCTGGCGCACACGGCGCAGGCCGGGTCGCGCTTGACCCGCAGCTCGCGCATACGGGTGCTCAAGGCGTCGATCAGCAGCAGGCGGCCCACCAGCGGCTCGCCGAAACCGGCCAGCAGCTTGAGCGCCTCCAGCGCCTGCAGGCTGCCCACCAGGCCCACCAGCGGGCCAAGCACGCCGGCCTCGCTACAGGTCAGCTCGGCCTCGCTGCCATGGCCGTACAGGCAGTGGTAGCAGGGGCTGTTGTCACGCCGGGTGTCGAACACCGACAGCTGGCCTTCGAGGCGGATCGCCGCACCACTGACCAGTGGCTTGCCGGCTGCCACGCAGGCGGCGTTGACCGCCTCGCGGGTGCCGAAGTTGTCGGAGCAGTCGAGCACCACGTCCACCGCGGCAACGGCCGCGGCCAGCGAGTCTTCGTCCAGCGCCTGGCGATGGGCGATCAGCGCGACCTCGGGGTTGATCGCCTGCAGGCGCTGGATCGCCGAATCCACCTTGCTCATGCCGACGCTGGCGTTGTCGTGGATGACCTGGCGTTGCAGGTTGGTAAGGTCGACGGTATCGAAGTCGGCCAGGTGCAGTTCGCCGACACCGGCTGCCGCCAGGTACAACGCCACCGGCGAGCCCAGGCCGCCAAGGCCGATTACCAGGGCCTTGCCGTGTTTCAGGCGCAACTGGCCGTCGATATCCACCTGCGACAGCAGAATCTGACGGCTGTAGCGCAGCAGCTCCTGGTCACTCAGCATGGCAGGCGCCCCAGGCTGATGCGCTCATGCCCGCCCAAGTCGATACGGCTGGCCACCTCGATGAAACCGGCGGCAGCGAGCAGCTCGCGCACCTGCGCGGCCTGGTCGTAACCGTGCTCGAGCAACAGCCAACCGCCGGGCAGCAGGTGTTGCGGGGCCTGGGCAACGATCAGCCGCAAATCGTCCAGGCCGTCTTCACCGGCTACCAAAGCACTGCTGGGCTCAAAACGCACGTCGCCTTCGGCCAGGTGCGGGTCGGCAGCGCGGATGTAGGGCGGGTTGCTCAGAATCAGGTCGAAACGCTCGCCGGCCAGCGCGCTGTACCAGTGGCTGGTACGCACCTGCACATTGCCCAGCCCCAGGCGCTGGCGGTTGCGCTCGGCCAGGGCCACGGCCTCGTCGACACGGTCGAGCGCCGTCACCTGCCAGGCCGGGCACTCGCTGGCCAAGGCCAGGGCGATCGCACCGGTGCCGGTACCGAGGTCGAGCACCCGGGCCGGTTTGGCCGGCACCAGCTCCAGCGCGGTTTCCACCAGCAGCTCGGTGTCCGGGCGCGGGATCAGCGTGTGCGGCGCCACCTCCAGGTCGAGCTTCCAGAAGCCCTGCTGGCCCAGAATGTAGGCCACCGGCTCACCCGCGCGACGCCGCGCGAGGTAACCGGCGTAGATTTCGGCCGCCTCGCTGCTGACGATGCGCTCGGGCCAGGTGTGCAGGTAGCTGCGCGACTTGCCCAGGGCTGCGGCCAGCAGCAGCTCGGCGTCCAGGCGCTCGGAGGGCGATTCCGGCAGCTGCGCGTTGCGCAGCAGGCTGGCGATGATGGTCATGTCAGTCCCCCAGCGCGGCCAGCTGATCGGCCTGGTATTCGGCCAGCAGCGGCTCGATCACCGCATCCACGCCACCGGCAAGGATGTCGTCCAGGGAGTAGAGGGTGAGGTTGATGCGGTGGTCGGTGACCCGACCCTGCGGGTAGTTGTAGGTACGGATGCGCTCGGAGCGGTCGCCCGAGCCCACCAGCAGCTTGCGCTCGCTGGCGATGGCGTTCTGCGCGGCGCTGGTCTGCATGTCGTTGAGCTTGGCCGACAGCCAGGACATGGCGCGGGCACGGTTCTTGTGCTGCGAACGCTCCTCCTGGCACTCCACCACGATACCGGTGGGCAAGTGGGTGATGCGGATCGCCGAGTCGGTCTTGTTGACGTGCTGGCCGCCGGCGCCAGAGGCGCGGTAGGTATCCACCCGCAGGTCGGCCGGATTGATCTCGATGGCTACCTGCTCGTCGGGCTCGGGCAACACCGCCACGGTGCACGCCGAGGTGTGGATACGGCCTTGCGACTCGGTCTCGGGCACGCGCTGCACACGGTGCGCGCCAGACTCGAACTTGAGCTTGCCGTACACGCTGTCGCCCTCGACCCGGGCGATGATCTCTTTGTAGCCGCCGTGTTCACCCTCGTTTTCAGAGAGGATCTCCAGGCGCCAGCCGCGCTTTTCGGCATAGCGCGAGTACATGCGGAACAGGTCGCCGGAGAAGATCGCCGCCTCGTCGCCACCGGTACCGGCACGGATTTCGAGGAACACGTTGCGCCCGTCGTTGGGGTCCTTGGGCAGCAGCATTCGCTGCAGCTGCGACTCCAGGCCCACCAGTTGCTCCTTGGCCTCGCGCACTTCTTCCACGGCCATTTCGCGCAGGTCAGGGTCGGCGTCCTTGAGCAGCGCCTGGGCGCCCTCCAGGTCGTCCTGCACCTTGCGCCACTCTTTATAGGCGCCGATCACCGGCTCGACTTCGGCGTACTCGCGGGAGTAGGCGCGAAAGCGCGTCTGGTCGGAAATGACTTCGGCGTCACCGAGCAGGGCGGTGAGTTCCTCGAAGCGGTCCTGGAGCGTGTCCAGTTTGTTCAGCAGCGACGCTTTCATTGCGGGGGTTTGTCCGTCGAGCCCTCGTTGAGGGCAAAGAGTTCCTGGGCCATGGCCAGCGCATCGAGGCGGCCTTCGGCAGAGAGCTTTTTCAGTTGCACGCTGGGGGCATGCAGCAGCTTGTTGGTCAGGCCCCGGGCCAGCTGCATCAGCACGTCTTCGGGGTTGGAGCCATTGCCCAGCAAGCGCAGGGCCTTTTGCAGTTCTTCGTCACGCAGGCGCTCGCTTTGCTGGCGGTAAGCCTTGAGCACATCCACTGCGGCCAGCTCGCGCAGGCGCACCATGAAGTCATCAGCGCCGACCGAAACCAGCTCTTCGGCGGCCTGGGCCGCACCCTGGCGGCTCTTGAGGTTTTCGGCCACCACTTCGTGAAGGTCGTCGACGGTGTACAGGTACACGTCGTCAAGGTCCCCTACCTGCGGCTCGATATCCCGCGGCACGGCGATGTCGACCATGAAGATCGGCTTGTGCCTGCGCTGCTTCAGCGCGCTTTCCACCGCACCCTTGCCCAGAATCGGCAGTTGGCTGGCGGTGGAGCTGATGACGATATCGCTGTTGGCCAGCTCCTGGGGGATATCCGACAGCAGCACCGCGTGGGCGCCGAACTGCTCGGCAAGAATGCTTGCCCGTTCCAGCGTGCGGTTGGCCACGACGATGCGGCGCACGCCCTGCTCGTGCAGGTGGCGGGCCACCAGGGTGATGGTTTCGCCGGCACCAATCAGCAGCGCCTGGCTGCGGCCCAGGTCGGAGAAGATCTGCCGGGCCAGGCTCACTGCGGCAAAGGCCACCGACACCGGGTTTTCGCCGATGGCAGTGTCGGTGCGCACCTGCTTGGCGGCGCTGAAGGTGGCCTGGAACAGCCGCCCGAGCAGCGGCCCGACAGTGCCGGCTTCACGTGCCACGGCATAGGCCGACTTCATCTGGCCGAGAATCTGCGGCTCGCCCAGCACCAGCGAGTCCAGGCCCGAGGCCACACGCATCATGTGCTTGACCGCATCGTGCTCTTCGTGGACGTAGGCGCTGGCGCGCAGTTCGTCCAGGCTCAGCCGGTGATAGTCGGCCAGCCATTGCAGCACGGCATCGGCGGACAGGTGGTCCTGCTCTATATAAAGCTCGCTGCGGTTGCAGGTGGACAGGATCGCCGCCTCGCGGCTGGCGGTCAGTCGGCAGAGCTGCTGCAGGGCGTCGACCAGTTGCTCTGGGGTAAACGCCACGCGCTCGCGTACGTCTACCGAGGCAGTCTTATGGTTGATACCAAGTGCAAGAAAGGCCATGCAAGGTCGCTGGTTGGGACGTGAAGCCGATAATTGTCCTACTTCGCAGGTTCCAGAACAACCACCGTTCGCTATTGTGCTGCCATGACGCAATTATCTGTAGGAGCCGGCTTGCCGGCGATGGGGCCCGAGCAGGCAGTGGATGGCACCGGCAAGCCGGCTCCCACAGGGGCCCTGATCGGAACCACCCCCACCCCGCCATGGTCGCAGTTAACCGGACGTTGCGCGGGTGGGTTTGCCACGGCGCTTGTGTCATCATGCTCCGACCGCCGGTTGAGCCTCTTTATTAAGCCTCATATGAATAAATCCTACGCACTGCTGCTCGCCCTCGCCCTGCTTCAAGGCTGCCAGAGCCTGGCCCCGAAGACGGACGCCCAGTCGCCCGCCGACGCCGACAAGCAGGCGGAAAAACCGGTGGTGTACGGCTCGTTCAAGCAGGACACCCTGTACAGCCTGCTGGTGGCAGAGCTTGCCGGCCAGCGCAACCGCTTCGACATCGCCCTGGCCAACTACGCCGACCAGGCGGAAAAAACCCAGGACCCAGGGGTTTCCGAGCGCGCCTACCGCATTGCCGAATACCTTGGTGCTGACGAGCCGGCCTTGGACAGCGCGCTGATCTGGGCCCGCAACGACCCGCAAAACCTCGACGCCCAGCGCGCCGCCGCCATTCAGCTGGCCCGCGCCGGGCGCTACGACGACTCCATGGTGTACATGGAGAAGGTCCTGCAGGGCCAGGGCGACACCCATTTCGACTTCCTCGCGCTGTCCGCCGCCGAAACCGACCAAAGCACCCGCGACGGCCTGATGCAGAGCTTCGACCGCCTGCTGGTGAAATACCCCGACAACGGCCAGCTGGTGTTCGGCAAGGCGCTGCTGCTGAACCAGGACAACAAGCCCGAGCAAGCACTCGACCTGCTCGAGGCACACCCGCCGCAAAACGGCGAGATCGCCCCGATCCTGCTGCGCGCCCGCCTTTTGCAGGCCATGGACCGTGGCCCGGAAGCGCTGCCGCTGCTGCGCGGTGCGATCCGCGACAACCCCGACGACAAGCGCCTGCGCCTGACCTATGCACGCACCCTGGTCGAGCAGGACCGCATCGATGACGCCAAAGCCGAGTTCGAAAGCCTGCTGCAGCAGTACCCCGAAGACGACGAGGTGCGCTATTCGCTGGCCCTGGTGTGCATGGAAACCAAGCACTGGGACGAAGCCGAGGGCTACCTGCAGGAAATGGTCGAGCGCGACAGCAATGCCGACGCCGCCCACTTCAACCTCGGCCGCATCCGCGAGGAGCGCGGCCTGCCGGCTTCAGCCCTGCGTGAATACGCCCTGGTCGGTGCCGGCCCGGACTACCTGCCGGCGCAGCTGCGCCAGGCCGACATTCTCATCGCCAACGGCCGCAGCGCCGAGGCCTCGCGCCTGCTTGCCGAAGCCCGCGAAGCGCAGCCCGACTACGCCATCCAGCTGTACCTGATCGAAGCCGAGAGCCTGGGCAACAACGCCAAGGAGGCCCAGGCCGACCAGGTGCTGCAACAGGCGATCAAGCGCTACCCCGACGACCTCAACCTGCTCTACACCCGTGCCATGCTCGCCGAAAAACGCGACGACCTGCCGGAAATGGAGAAGGACCTGCGCGCGATCATCGCCCGCGAGCCGGAAAACGCCATGGCCCTGAACGCCCTGGGCTACACCCTGGCCGACCGCACCACGCGCTACGCCGAAGCCAAGGCACTGATCGACAAGGCCCACCAGCTGACCCCGGACGACCCGGCCGTGCTCGACAGCCTGGGCTGGGTCAACTACCGCATGGGCAAGCTCGATGAAGCCGAGCGCCTGTTGCGCCAGGCCTTCGAGCGCTTCCCCGACCATGAAGTGGCCGCCCACCTGGGCGAAGTGCTGTGGGCCAACGGCAAGCGCCGCGAAGCCCGCCAGTTCTGGGCCAAGGGCTTCGAAGCCCAGCCCGACAGCCCCATCCTGCGCAAGACCTTGCTGCGCCTGACCGGATCCGAGAGCCTGTAAACCATGCTGCTGCGCCATTGCATTACCTTCACCCTCATCGCCCTGCTGGCCGGCTGCGCCGGTTTCGGCAGCAAAGAAGCCGTACGCGGCCAGGGCAACCCGCAACAGTGGCGCGAGCACAAGCAGCAGCTGAGCACCCTCGACGGCTGGCAGATCAACGGCAAGGTCGGTATCCGCGCCCCGCGTGACTCGGGCAGCGGCACGCTGTTCTGGCTACAGCGCCAGGACTACTACGACATCCGCCTGGCCGGCCCGCTGGGCCGCGGCGCCGCACGCCTGACCGGGCGCCCCGGCGGCGTCACGCTGGAGGTGGCCAACCAGGGCCGCTATCAAGCCGAAAACCCTGAAGCGCTGCTGGAAGAACAGCTCGGTTGGCGCCTGCCGGTGTCACACCTGGTGTGGTGGGTGCGCGGCCTGCCGGCCCCCGACAGCAAAAGCCAACTGACCCTGGACGGCGACAGCCGCCTGGCCGCCCTGACCCAGGACGGCTGGCAGGTCGAATACCTCAGCTATACCGAGCAGAACGGCTACTGGCTGCCCGAGCGCCTGAAGCTGCACGGCGAGAACATCGACGTGACGCTGGTAGTGAAGGACTGGCAACCGCGCCAGCTGGGGCACTGAAACCATGGAACAGCTGCTGCTCCCGGCCCCGGCCAAGCTCAACCTGTGGCTGCACATCACCGGCCGGCGCCCGGACGGTTACCACGAGCTGGAAACCGTGTTCCAGTTTCTCGACCACGCTGACGAACTGGGTTTTGCCCTGCGTGGCGACGGCCAGATACGCCTGAACACCGAGATCGACGGCGTGCCCCACGACAGCAACCTGATCGTGCGCGCCGCGCGCCTGCTGCAGCAGCAGACCGGCACAGCGCTTGGCGCCGACATCTGGCTGCACAAGGTGCTGCCCATGGGTGGCGGCATCGGCGGCGGCAGCTCCGACGCCGCCACCACCCTGCTGGGCCTGGCCCACCTGTGGCAACTGGATTGGAGTGAAGACCGCCTGGCCGCACTGGGCCTGACCCTAGGCGCCGACGTGCCGGTGTTCGTGCGTGGCCACGCGGCGTTTGCCCAGGGCGTGGGCGAGCAACTGACCCCGGTCGCCCCCCAAGAACCCTGGTATGTCGTACTGGTGCCGCAAGTGTCTGTCAGCACAGCGGAAATTTTTTCGCATCCAGAGTTGACACGTGATTCCCTCCCCCTTAAGATGCGCCCCGTTCCCGAGGGAAACAGTCGAAATGACTGCCAACCGGTGGTAGAGCAGCGTTATCCAGAAGTTCGCAATGCGTTGAATTCACTGGGTAAATACACCGAAGCTCGAATGACCGGCACTGGAAGTTGTGTTTTTGGGGCCTTCCCAAGCAAAGCCGAAGCTGATAGAGTTCTGGCCCTTCTTTCAGAGACCCAAACAGGGTTTGTGGCGAAAGGAAGCAACGTTTCGATGTTGCATCGCAAGCTGCAGAGCCTGCTCAAGAAGTCGAGCGCATAAGCGTTCGCAGCAACAGATACAGGGGCGTCGCCAAGCGGTAAGGCAGCAGGTTTTGATCCTGCCATGCGTTGGTTCGAATCCAGCCGCCCCTGCCATTTCTTCTATTCATCCAGGTTACCCTCAGCCTTCAGGTACTGCGCGTGTCCAAGATGATGGTCTTCACGGGGAATGCCAACCCCGATCTGGCTCGGCGTGTCGTACGTCAGCTGCATATTCCACTGGGTGATGTGTCTGTCGGTAAATTCTCCGACGGCGAGATCAGTGCTGAAATCAACGAAAACGTTCGCGGTAAAGACGTCTTCATCATTCAGCCGACCTGTGCCCCAACCAACGACAACCTGATGGAACTGGTAGTGATGGCCGACGCCTTCCGCCGCTCCTCAGCGTCGCGAATCACCGCCGTGATTCCTTACTTCGGATACGCCCGCCAGGACCGCCGTCCGCGTTCGGCACGTGTAGCCATCAGCGCCAAAGTCGTCGCTGACATGCTCACTGTCGTGGGTATCGACCGTGTTCTCACCGTCGACCTGCACGCTGACCAGATCCAGGGCTTCTTCGATATCCCCGTCGACAACATCTACGGCTCGCCCGTACTGGTCGACGACATCGAAGACCAGCGTTTCGAGAACCTGATGATCGTCTCCCCGGACATCGGTGGTGTGGTGCGTGCCCGCGCCGTCGCCAAGTCCCTGGGCGTCGACCTGGGTATCATCGACAAACGCCGCGAAAAGGCCAATCACTCCGAAGTGATGCACATTATCGGTGATGTCGAAGGTCGCACCTGCATCCTGGTCGACGACATGGTCGACACCGCCGGCACCCTGTGCCACGCGGCCAAGGCCCTGAAAGAACACGGCGCTGCCAAGGTTTACGCCTACTGCACGCACCCTGTCCTGTCGGGCCGCGCAATCGAGAACATCGAGAAGTCGGTACTGGACGAGCTGGTGGTGACCAACACCGTTCCGCTGTCCGCCGCTGCTCAAGCCTGTGACCGTATCCGTCAGCTGGATATCGCACCGGTTGTGGCTGAAGCGATGCGTCGCATCAGCAATGAAGAATCGATCAGCGCGATGTTCCGCTAAGCGGACCACGTGTTGATATGAAGCGCCCCGCCCCAACACCTGTTGGGGCGGGGCTTTTTTGCCATCCCCGTCCGGCGCTGGTCGCAAACGCCTTTCGGGAGGCTATTTTGGAGAAACAAAATGACTGACTTCATCCTGAACGCCCAAGCGCGTACTGACCTGGGGAAAGGTGCGAGCCGCCGCCTGCGTCACTCCGCCAACATCCCTGCCGTTGTTTACGGTGGCGATAAAGAAGCCCAATCCCTGACCATCGTGGCCAAGGAAATCGCCAAGCTGTTCGAAAACGAAGCTGCCTTCAGCCACGTTATCGAACTGAACGTCGATGGCGCCAAGCAAAACGTCGTGGTCAAGGCCATGCAGCGTCACCCGGCCAAAGGCTTCATCATGCACGCCGACTTCGTTCGCGTCGTTGCTGGCCAGAAACTGACCGCCAAGGTACCGGTTCACTTCGTCGGCGAAGAAGCCCCGGTCAAGAAAGGCGGCGAAATCTCGCACGTCGTTTCCGAGATCGAAGTTTCCTGCGAAGCCAAAGACCTGCCTGAGTTCATCGAAGTCGACCTGGCCAACGCCGAAGTCGGCACCATCATCCACCTGTCGGACCTGAAAGCTCCGAAAGGCGTAGAGTTCGTCGCTCTGGCCCACGGTGATGACAAAGCTGTTGCCAACGTCCACGCCCCGCGCGTAGCCGCTGACGCTGCTGAAGGCGCTGCCGAGTAATCCACTCGCACGCCGGCGTTGATCGGGTTACAGTGCCGCGCGCACCGTAACCCACCAACACCAAGGAAGAGCCCCTGACGTGACCGCCATCCAGTTGATCGTTGGCCTGGGTAACCCCGGCCCCGAATACGAACAGACCCGGCATAACGCAGGGGCTCTTTTCGTTGAACGCATTGCCAGTGCCCAGCGCGTATCGCTGACTGCTGACAAAAAGTATTTCGGCCTGACGGCTAAATTCAGCCATCAGGGCAACGATGTTCGTCTGTTGATCCCCACCACCTACATGAACCGCAGCGGCCAGGCCGTGGCGGCATTGGCGAATTTCTTCCGGATCAAACCGGACGCCATTCTGGTGGCCCACGACGAACTCGACCTGCCTCCTGGCGTCGCCAAGCTCAAGAAGGGCGGCGGCCACGGCGGGCATAACGGCCTGCGCGACATCATCGCGCAGCTCGGCAACCAGAACGACTTCCACCGCCTGCGGCTTGGCATTGGCCACCCGGGCGACGCCAGGCTGGTCTCCAACTTCGTCCTGGGCCGCGCGCCGCGCGCCGAGCAGGAGAAGCTCGACGCCAGCATCGATTTTGCCCTCGGCGTGCTGCCGGACGTGCTCACTGGCGACTTCGCCAAAGCGATGCGCGAGCTGCACAGCCAGAAGGCCTGACAACTCTCTAAAGGGGAATTTCCATGGGTTTCAATTGCGGCATCGTCGGCCTGCCCAACGTCGGCAAGTCCACCCTGTTCAACGCCCTGACCAAGTCCGGCATCGCGGCGGAGAACTTCCCCTTCTGCACCATCGAGCCGAACAGCGGCATCGTGCCGATGCCCGACGCACGCCTGGCGGCACTGGCCGAGATCGTCAAACCGAACCGCATCCTGCCGACCACCATGGAGTTCGTCGACATTGCAGGCCTGGTGGCCGGCGCGTCGAAAGGTGAAGGCCTGGGCAACAAGTTCCTCGCCAACATCCGCGAGACCGATGCCATCGCCCACGTGGTGCGCTGCTTCGAAGACGAGAACGTGATCCACGTTTCCAACAGCGTCGACCCCAAGCGCGACATCGAGATCATCGACCTCGAACTGATCTTCGCCGACCTCGACAGCTGCGAAAAGCAACTGCAGAAGGTTGCCCGCAACGCCAAGGGTGGCGACAAGGAAGCCCTGGCGCAAAAGGCCATTCTCGAGAAGCTGATCCCGCACTTCACCGAAGGCAAGCCGGCGCGCAGCCTGATGAAGAACATGGCTGATGACGAGAAGGCGCTGATCCGCGGCTTCCACCTGCTGACCAGCAAGCCGGTGATGTACATCGCCAACGTGGCCGAAGACGGCTTCGACAACAACCCGCACCTGGACGTGGTCAAGGCCATCGCCGAAGAAGAAGGCGCGGTGGTGGTACCGGTGTGCAACAAGATCGAAGCCGAAATCGCCGAGCTGGACGACGGCGAAGAGAAGGACATGTTCCTCGAGGCCCTGGGCCTGGAAGAGCCTGGCCTGAACCGCGTGATCCGCGCCGGCTACGAGCTGCTCAACCTGCAGACCTACTTCACCGCAGGCGTGCAGGAAGTTCGCGCCTGGACCGTACGCGTAGGTGCCACCGCACCACAGGCCGCCGGCGTGATCCACACCGACTTCGAAAAAGGCTTCATCCGCGCCGAAGTGGTCGCCTATGACGACTTCATCCAGTTCAAGGGTGAGAGCGGTGCCAAGGAAGCCGGCAAATGGCGCCTGGAAGGCAAGGACTACATCGTCAAGGACGGTGACGTGATGCACTTCCGCTTTAACGTCTAAGCCAGTAGCCCCAGGCCAATGGCGTAAAAAACCCCTTGAGGCACATGACCTCAAGGGGTTTTTCTTTTCTTGCCAGGCCAATCAAATCTCACCAGCGGTAGGTGACCCCCAGCTTGCCGGTCAGGGCTTTATAGTCGCTAGTCGGGGTGTCGAACCACTCCTGCGCCAGCCCAACATTCAACGTAGTGCTCTGGGTAACAGGCTGAACCCGGTTCAATGCGATGGATTTGTGATCGCCTTTCTGCACGACAGGCGACCAGTCATATTCATGTACCGACGTTCCTTGCCCGAACCAAAGTTGAGTAGAGCCTGCCCCCTGACGGTCCTTGAGTTTGACCGTGATCAGATGACCATGGCTGTTATCGATTCCCGACAGGTTGGAATGCGTATAGCGGTAGCGCAGCATGATCCGATCGAAGTAGTAGGCAGTAGAGGCATACCAAGCGTTGGACTCAACCCCACCCGCATACTTGGTATGCTTGGCGCCTACGGAGACCAACGTATTTTCGAATGCCTTGTATGAGAATTCCTGATCGTATTGCCGCGTGGCGAACACGGGATCATCTTTCGAGAAAGCCAGGTGGGTCCGTGTCGAGAGCTTATCGCTCCAGTGACGATAAAAGGTCCCCGACAAGCCGGCATCATTGAAGGAAGCACCCTTCTCATATTCCCGGGAGCCGCCAAATGCCTTCAACACCACGGTATTGACGCCAAACCGGTGCCCGTACTCGGCCCACAGAATATCGCGCTCGCCGAAATCCCCCGAATAATGGGTATGTGACAGTTCTGCCGTCACCCAACTGTCCGCTGCCTGAACCGAAGCAGACCCGATCAGGAGAGCGACAAAAGTAAGACGTGGTACTTTTTTCATTAATAGCCCTTATAAACTTAAAACTGCTCAAGCTGTTGCTTGATTCGGTAGCGCCCTGAAGGAAGATTTTTTTCAATGACGAGGCCGGGTGCAAACAACGACCCGGGAGCCACCATCCGCCCCGGCAGCACAATTGTTTGAATGCCTAATGAAGCACCTGCACCGATAAAGCAGCCAAGTTTTTCCATGCCGGTATCCACCAGCTCCCCACCCAGCCACACCTTGACTGCTTGGCGATCAAGCCGGTGATTACTGGTACGTACTTGCGCACCTAGATAAGCTCCGTGTTCGATCTTGCTATCAGCCACAAAGCACTGGGGACCAATGGATACATCACAACCAATAATGGCATTCTTTATTTCAACGCCAAATCCCAAACGGACGCCACTTGCCAGCGAGGTGGAACCGCGAATCATCGAGTAGTTACCGACCCTGCAATTTTTACCAATGACGACAGGGCCCTCGATATAAGCACCATGGCAGATGATGGCGCCCTCCTCTACGCGGACAGAGCCCACGAGCATAGCGGTAGGCGCAACCTTGGCATTCGGATGAATATAAGCTTCTAGCCTTTCAAACTTAGATGCCTGCCGTTGCAGCTCAACCCACCACATGCGAATACCGCGTCGGCTTATCACGCACAGGCTCTCGCCCGGTCAACAGTCCCTTAATACCGTGAATGATCCATATACTGTAAGACAACAAAACATAGATGATCGAAAGCGGCGCCAACGGTATCAGCCAGAACCGCCGATGATGGATAGCACTGATCAAGCCCAACATTGAAACAACCAGCATCCACAGCAAAGGGAACAGCGCCAGTGCTACTCCATACATCGCACCATGCGTTATCACCGAAGCGCTCCAGACAATTGAATAACTTACGACACCGTAAAGCACGACCAGCATCATCGGCAGGATGCTCATCACGCCAAATCGTGTGAGCAACAGGCGCCGATGCAAGCGCATACAAACCGCATAGCCGACAATCCAGCGTCGCCACCGCTTCCACTCCTCCCCAGGTCGGCTGCACTCTTGTGGATACACCACACAGCGATTGACCTGACGCACCTTGTAGCCGTTCGCGACCAGGGTCCAGGTCAGGTCCAGGTCCTCCACTTTGGTACGGTCCGAGAAGCCATGCGTGCGCAGCACCTCGGTCTTGAACATGCCGCATGCGCCAGAGATGATGAAGGGTGCGCCGCCGAGCAACTGTTGGAATGTCCGTTTGATGGCAATCATCGGAAACTTCACTGTTGCCCGGATATTGGGTAACAATCCCGCGCCCCGCAAATTGGAAGAGGGGATTCCACCGACGGCATCCGCCCCTCTCTCGATTTCAGCCAGCAGATAACCCAACCCGTTGCTGTCAGGGGCGACATAGGTATCGGCGTCCGTGAGAAACACCTGCGCAGCCGTCACATGTTTCAAGCCATTCATCAACGCCCCGCCCTTTCCGGTGTTGGGCTGATGAACCACTACCAAGCGATCGCCGCAATCAGCCAACAAGCGGACCAGCACATCGGCAGTCCCATCGGTGGAGCCATCATTGACACAGATCACACGCTGGACATAGGGGTTGAGCAATAAGTTACGGACTGACTGTTCCAGGCAGGGTGCTTCATTGAACGCGGGAATTATCACATCGATCGAATGTAAACGTTCGCTGGGTTTTCGCCGTAGGTGAAATACAAAGTAAATTACCACCACCAGGCACATCGCAAAAAAAAAGAATTCCACGCAAACCTCATAAGACAAACTTGTAAGGGACAAATCCCTCGCTCGGCCCAAGGCCTACTTGATGACCACGAAATTGGGCATTACACCTCACTTGCTGTTCACGCATGTAAGGGCGGTGCGCCTGACTGGCATGGCATTGCAGCGCAGAGACCTTGAGCGCCATAAAATCTTCGACAGGTTCGAAAACCACCGGCATGAAGTTTGGCCAGGCGCTCGGGGTTTCATAACTCAATATTTGCGATATACCGCGGCAAGCCACGATGCTGGCCTCATACACGGCACGGTGATCCTGATGGCGATCATGTTCGAACATTGTGTAGACGCGGTCCGGCTTGAAGTCCGCGCATTGCGCTTCGATGATCGCAATGATGTTTGACATGACTTTGGGTAATGACGTGTCCGGCAGGCGGGCCTGCACGACATCCGTCACACCCAGAATATGCAACGCCGAACGGGTTTCAGTACAACGGTCATGTAAACCTCTTTCGGCCCCGTGAAATCCCTCCGAAAGTACCAGCGCCCGTACACGCACACCGGCGGCAACCAACTTGGCCAAGGTTGCACCACAACCGAGTTCGAGGTCGTCCGGGTGTGCACCTATCGCAAGAACACTCCTAACACCCAACATATCTGCCACTCATCACGCTATGCCATCGACTCATTTCACCGGGAAACTGAAACCTGGTATGTAAGAAAATCCGGAAACAACGCGAATCATGATGAACTGCTAAAAACCTTTGCCCGCGGATACGCGATACCGTGGTCGTGAACTTTCCCCGCGATGCTTTGCGGCATAACAAAAGTCATATGTTGCACATGCGCCTGCGCCCATGGGTCCAGCCGCGGCAACTCCCTAGCATGTCTCCTGCACACACGGCCCGGCCCCAAGCGCCCGGCTGCCGTCAAAGGAGAACAACAATGAACACCGCCGTCATCGCCTGCCAGGACATCACCTGGAACCCCATCACCCGCTCCAGCACCTTCGCCCCCCACGACCGCGAAATCCTCACCCAGCACTGGCACCCCGTGGCCTTCAGCGCCGAAGTGGGCGACACGCCCTACGCCGTCACCCTGCTCGACGAACCCATCGTGCTGTACCGCGCCGGCGGCAAGCTCAACGCCGCCCGCGACATCTGCAGCCACCGCGGCGCGCCGCTGAGCAAAGGCTGGGTGCAGGGCGAGAACATCATCTGCCCCTACCACGGCCTGCACTTCGGCACCGATGGCCGCTGCACGCGCATCCCCTCCGAACCCAACGCCAACCTGACCGAACGCCACCGCATCCAGATGTACCGCGCCCGCGAAGAGTTCGGCCTGGTATGGGTGCTGATGGCCGGCGACGACGCGCCCTTTGCGCAGATGCCCACCTGGCACGACAGCAGCTACCAGCGCATCCTGCCGCCGTCGATCGACATCGCCGCCTCCGCCGGGCGCCAGGTCGAAGGCTTCATCGACGTCGCCCACTTCGCCTGGATTCACCACGAAGCCTTTGCCGAGCGCGACAACCCGGTGGTGCCCAGCTACCGCGCTGAAGTGACGCCGTACGGTGTGCATGCCGAGTACACCAGCACCGTCAGCAACTTCCCCAAGAGCCTGCAGCACCGCGCGCCGGAGGGCTTCGAATGGAAGCGCACCTTCGACGTGTACGCGCCCTTCACCGCGCGCCTGGCGGTCAACTTCCCCGAGCCCGCGCACCAGCTGGTGATCCTCAACGCCGCCAGCCCGATCTCGGCGCGCAAGACCCGCATGTTCTGCGCCATCACCCGCAACTTCGACCACCACCTGCCGCTGGACGACGTGTACGCCTTCAACCGCCAGGTGTTCGAAGAGGACCGCGACATCGTCGAACTGTGCCGCCCCGAAGACCTGCCGCTGGACCTGTCGCTGGAAATTCACATCCCCGCCGACCGCTCCTCAACTGCCTACCGCCGCGCCCTCAGTGCCCTTGGCCTGGGCCGGGCGTTCACCAGCTGAGAGGAGCGATGAACATGTACAAGTGGGAATGTCTGGTGTGCGGCTTCTTCTACGACGAAGCCGAAGGCAGGCCGGAAGACGGCATTGCGGCGGGCACTTGCTGGGAAGACGTGCCGGATGACTGGTACTGCCCGGAGTGCGGGGTGGGCAAGGCCGACTTCGAGATGGTTCGCCTGCCGCAGGGCGCTACCCCGGCGCCTGCGGCGCAGCCTGCACCCATCGTCATCATCGGCTCGGGCCTGGCCGGCTACAGCGTGGCCCGCGAGCTGCGCAAGCTCGACAGCGCCACGCCGCTGGTGATCCTCAGCCGCGACAGCGGCGAGTTTTACTCCAAGCCGGCGCTGTCCAACGCCTTCCAGACCGGCCGGCAGGCCGAGCAACTGGTCACCTCCAGCGCGCAGCAGATGGCCGTGCAACTCGATGCCCAGGTCCGCCCCAACAGCGTGGTGGAGCGTATCGACACGGCCACGCAGCAAGTCTTCATCGACGGCCAGCCGCTGGCCTACAGCGCGCTGGTGCTGGCCCTGGGCGCCGACGCCCGGCGCTTGCCACTGGCCGGTGACGGCGCCCAGGCCATGGTCACGGTCAACGACCTGGATGATTACCGACGCTTTCGCCAGCAGGTCGGCCATGCCAGCCGCCTGGCCATTCTCGGCGGCGGCCTGATCGGCTGCGAGTTCGCCAACGACCTGTGCCACGCCGGCCATACGCTTACCCTGATCGACCGCGCCAGCTGGCCCCTGAGCCGCCTGTTGCCGGCCGAAGCCGGGCAAGAGATGGCCAACGCACTGGCCTCCATCGGCGTGAACCTGGCCTTCGGCAGTGCACCGGTCGCGGTCAATCGGACGGGCGCTGGCCTGCGCCTGCTGCTGGAGGACGGGCAGGCCATCGACGTGGATTACCTGCTGTGCGCCATCGGCCTGCAGCCACGACTCGCGCTGGCCGAGGCTGCGGGTATCGAGGTGGCCGGCGGTATCGTCACCGATGCCTGCCTGCGCACCAGCGCCCGCAATGTCTATGCCCTGGGCGACTGCGCGCAGGTGCACGGCCTGGTGCTGCCCTATGTGGCGCCTATCCTGCTGCAGGCGCGCGCCCTGGCCCGCACCCTGGCCGGCACGCCGACGGCGGTGGCCTACCCCGCCATGCCGGTGACCATCAAGACCAGCGTGCTGCCAACCATCGTCGCCAGCCCGCAAGACAGCGCCGGGCAATGGTCCACCGAGTTGGTTGGGCGGTGTGACAAGGGCCTGGCCAACCTGCGTGCGGTGTATGAAAGCCCGCAGCGGCAGATGCTGGGGTTCGTGCTGATGGGGGAGACGACGCAAGAGAAGGCGCGGCTGCTCCAGGGCCTGCCTGACTGGCGGCCGGCCTGAGCCCGGGGCCTGTTGGTTGCAGGCCCGGCCCTATCGCCGGCAAGCCGGCTCCAAAAAAGAATCGAATAACCCCTGTAGGAGCCGGCTTGCCGGCGATAGGGCCAGGCCTGCCAACTGCATCCCATCGACCCACCCTCATTAATCGCTATATAGTTTTGTAAATAACGATAATCACAACGCCCCTCGAGGCAACCGTGCCAAACGCCCTGCCCCACTGCGACGCCCAGTTGATCCGCACCCTGCACACGCTGCTCACCGAGTGCAGCGTGTCGCGTACCGCCGAATTGCTGGGCCAGAGCCAACCGGCCACCAGCGTGGCCCTGCGCCGGCTGCGCGAACTCACCGGCGACCAGCTGCTGGTGCGCAGCGGCCGGCGCATGGTGCTGACCAGCCACGGCCTGTCGCTGATCGAACCCGCAGCCCAGGCACTGGCCGGCATCGAGCGGATCCTGCACCCGATCGACCTGTTCGACCCGGCCACCACTCAGCAGACCTTCTGCATCAGTACCCCCGACTACCTGAGCGTGTTCTTCGTGCCGGCGATCATCGAGCGCTTCAACGCCCAGGCCCCCGGCGCTACCCTGGAGTTCCGCCACCTGCAGGCCGAAGGCGGCTACTCCCGAGGGCTGGAGGACGGTTACCTGGACCTGGTGATCGGCAACTGGCGCAGCCCCGCCGAGCATCTGCACCTGCAACCGCTGTGCGACGACGACCTGGTCTGCATGATGCGCCAGGCCCACCCCATCGGCCCCGGCGAGCTGACCCGTGAGGCCTACCAGCAGGCCGACCACCTCGGGGTAATGACCCACAACCCCACAGGCCCCGGCACCATCGGCGCGGAGCTTGCGCGCAACGGCCTGGCGCGGCGCGTCACCACCACCCTGCCGTACTTCTGCATCGCCCCCTACGCGCTGGTGAAGTCCAACCTGATCTTCACCACCACACGCTCCTTCGCCCGGCATTACGCCGAGCTGCTGCCGCTGCGCATCGAGCCCTTTCCGGTGGCGGCCAAGCCGTTGCGTTACTACCAGCTGTGGCATGCCCGCAAGCACCGCTCGCTGGCCTCCAAATGGCTACGCAGCGTGGTGCTGGACGCCGCCCTGGCCATCGCCGCCGAGCCCGACTGATTACCGGCCCTTCACCCGACGCACGCGAGCGACTAAACTCGCACGGCTTGAACCGGGATAACCGAAGCACTGCCTCGAAACCCGATGGACCTGACCTCGCCGGTCAGCCGTCGGGGCCAATGGGTCCGGACCACGGCCGGCCTGTTTATCGGAGGCAACACATGAACCCGCGTATCTGGCTGCTGGCCCTGGCAACCTTCGTCACCGGCATGGCCGAAAACATCACCGTTGGCATTCTCC
Organism: Pseudomonas fakonensis; assembly: GCF_019139895.1. Lineage (GTDB taxonomy): Bacteria > Pseudomonadota > Gammaproteobacteria > Pseudomonadales > Pseudomonadaceae > Aquipseudomonas > Aquipseudomonas fakonensis. The sequence continues at coordinate 5,237,052 of NZ_CP077076.1, forward strand.
CGGCCCTGGCCGACGGCCTCGACGTCCCCCTTGGCGTCGCCGGGCAACTGACCACAGTCTTTTCCTTGAGCTTCGCCCTCGCCGCGCCCTTCTCGCCCCTGCTCACCCGCCGCCTGCCGCTGCGCCGCCTGCTGTGTGCCGCACTTGCCGTGTTTGCCCTGTGCAACCTGCTGGCCGCCCTGGCGCCGGGCTATACCGCGCTGCTGCTGGCGCGCCTGGGCATGGCCGCCACCAGCGCCCTGACTTGCCTGGTGTGTACGCTGATGGCCACGCGCCTGGTGCCCGATACCCTGCGCGGGCGCGCGATCGGGGTGATTTTCATGGGTATCTGCAGCTCGCTGGTGCTGGGGGTGCCCGCCGGCATGCTGCTGTGTGACGTGCTCGGCTGGCGCGGGGTGTTCGTCGGCCTGAGCGCCCTGGCGGCGCTGGTGCTGCTGATGGCCTGGCGCGGCCTGCCGCAACTGCAGGGCAGCGAGCCGATTGCCCTGGCCAGCTACCTGCGCCACCTGCGCGATGGCCGGCTGGTGGCGGCGCAGTTGGTGTCGCTGCTGATGATTGCCGGGCACTTCACCGTGTTCGCTTATCTTGCGCCCTACGCCCAGCACATCGCCAAGGTACCGGCCGCCTGGCTGGCGGCGGTATTTGCCGCGTTCGGCATTGCCGGTGTGGCGGGTGGTTACGTGGGCGGCTGGATGGCTGACCGCCTAGGCGCCGGCAAGGCCATCGTGCTGGCGCCGCTGCTGTACTTGGCCAGCCTGCTGGTGCTGCCGTTCTGCGCAAGCACGCCGTGGTTGTTCATCCCGGCGATGATGCTGTGGGGGGCATTGAGCTGGACCACCTCGCCGGTTGTACAAAGCTTTTTGGCCAGCCGTGGCAACGACACCTTCCCGGCCGGCATGAGCCTGAACCTATCGGCGATGCACCTGGGTGTAGGCTTGGGCTCGGCCATCGGCGGGGCAGTGATCGGCGCAGCGTCGCTGGCCCACACGCCATGGGCCGGGGCGGCGCTGACCGTGCTGGCGGCAGGGTTTGCCGTGCGCTCGGTCAGAGGGCCCCATCGCCGGCAAGCCGGCTCCTACAGAGACCGCGTCCCCCTGTAGGAGCCGGCTTGCCAGCGATGGGGACGGGCCCGAAACCCGGAGTCTTCGATTGCTGCTGCCGGCCCTATCGCTGGCAGGCCAGCTCCTACAGTTGAGCGGATTCAGCCCCGTGAACGACGGTACTGCTGGGCCGGGCTACGCGGTGAGGCCGGGTCGGTCATTTCGATCAAGCCGGCGTCCAGCGCAGGCTTGAGATAGTTAGCCCGGAAAGTGGCACGGTGGGCCAGCTGCAAGCGCGACATCAGCTCGTTTGCCCTCAACGCAACCCCTGGCTGCAAGACTTCGAGCAACCGCGCTACTTGGTCGGTTACTTGGTCGGTTACTTGGTCGGTATGCCCTGCCTCGACCAGCGCCTGCAACAGGGCCTGCAACATGAACTCCACGAACGGCGTAGCCTCGCCCGCCTGGTCCGCAGCGGCCAAAGCCGCGTAATAGGACTCCTGCTGCGCACAAATCACCGACTCCACCGGCAGATAAGCCAGTACCGGGCGCCACCGGCTCAGTATCAGTGTCTGCCACAAGCGGCCCATGCGCCCATTGCCGTCAGCGAAAGGGTGGATGAATTCGAATTCGTAGTGAAAGACGCAGCTGCTGATCAACGGATGCCAATCACTCGTGCCCAGCCACGCCAGCAAGTCATGCATGAGCGGCTGCAACCGGCTGGCAGGTGGCGCCATGTGCAACAGACGTTGACCGCGGTAAATGCCCACACCACCCTGGCGAAAATGCCCGGCATCATCAATCAGGCCCATCATCAGCCGTTGGTGTGCAGCCAGCAGATCGGCTTGGCGCTCGGGGCGCCAGCCCCCCATCGCCTCGTAGGTAGCGAATGCGTTGCGCACTTCCTGGATTTCACGTGGCAAACCAAGCACGCGCTTGCCCTCAAGCACAGCCGTTACCTGCTCGACGCTCAAGGTATTGTTTTCAATCGCCAGCGATGCCTGGATGGTGCGTATGCGATTGCCCCTGCGCAGCTGTGGTGTAAGGGCTGTCTCGCGGTGAGCCGTGAGCACCCCGACTCGTTCACTGATACCCGCCACCATCGCCAGCATGGGCGTTGTGAGGGTCAAAGGTGGCTGATACTTGCTCATGGGTTGTTTCCATCGGTTCCAGTGGCACTCGACCAAGCGTCTCGAGGCTGCCGACACATTAGCCAGTGATGCCTGCGGGGTAAAGCGCCCGCATTGGTTCATAAATTCCTGAACTGATTATTTGCCCCAGCCGATTTGTCCCCCCGCCCGCCGCCACCAGAATCGCTTCATCAACAATCACAATAACCGTGAGGCCACTCCCGTGGACCAGACACTCCAGGTACGGCAGGCTGCCGCCGACCTCGTAGCCGCCTTCGCCAGCAACGACACCGCCCGCTACTTCGCCTGCTTCAGCGAAGACGCCACCTTCCTTTTCCACACCTTGCCCCAGCCGCTGCTGTCGCGCCGTGCCTATGAAGAAGTCTGGGCCGGCTGGCAGGCCGAAGGCTTTGCCGTGCTCGGCTGCCAATCCAGCAACGTGCAGGTGAGCCTGCAAGGTGATGTGGCGATCTTCATGCACGACGTGGCCACACGCATTCGCATTGCCGGTGAAGAACACGCGCTGAACGAGCGTGAGACCATCGTGTTCCGCCAGCACGGCGAGCGCTGGCTGGCATGCCACGAGCACCTGTCGGTCGCCTCACCCGCCTGACCCTTTGAAAGCGGCCTTGCCGCACTGCCATCGCACCCACAACAAGGCCTGCCACAGGCCGACAACACTCGCGCTGGAGCACCACCATGAGCCACTCGACCGGTATCGAGACCAATGGCGTCGAACAGATCCCCGACGATCAACGCGACGCCGCCCCGCTGGACCTGTTCCGCCTGATCTTCGGCGGTGCCAACACCTTCGCCACCGCCGTGCTCGGCAGCTTCCCGGTATTGTTCGGGCTGTCGTTCCAGGCCGGGGTCTGGGCGATCTTGCTGGGGGTTGGCGTGGGCGCGCTGATCCTTGCGCCCATGGGCCTGTTCGGCGCCCTCAACGGCACCAACAACGCTGTGTCGTCCGGCGCGCACTTCGGCGTGCACGGGCGCATCGTCGGCTCGTTCCTGTCACTGCTGACTGCCGTGGCGTTCTTCTCGCTGTCGGTGTGGAGCTCGGGTGACGCCCTGGTGGGCGGCGCCAAGCGCCTGGCGGGCCTGCCGGAAACCGACCTGACCCTGGGCCTGGCCTACGGCCTGTTCGCGGTGCTGGTGCTGGTGGTGTGTATCTTTGGTTTCCGCTTCATGCTGTGGGTCAACAAGATTGCCGTGTGGGCCTCGAGCCTGCTGTTTCTGCTGGGCATCTTCGCCTTTGCCGGGCCGTTCGATGCGGGCTACGCCGGCAGCGTCAACCTGGGCCAGGCGGGCTTCTGGGCGGCCTTCGTCGGCGCGGCCATTCTGGCCATGAGCAACCCGGTGTCGTTCGGCGCCTTCCTCGGTGACTGGTCGCGCTACATCCCCCGCGCCACACCCAAGCGCCGCATCATGCTGGCGGTGATCGCCGCGCAAGCCGCCACGCTGATCCCGTTCCTGTTCGGCCTGTGCACCGCCACCCTGGTGGCCAGCCAGGCACCGGACTACATCGCCGCCAACAACTACGTCGGCGGGCTGCTGGCGATTTCGCCGGGCTGGTTCTTCCTGCCGGTATGCCTGATTGCAGTGATCGGCGGCATGTCCACCGGCACCACGGCGCTGTACGGCACAGGCCTGGACATGTCCAGCGTGTTCCCGCGCCTGCTCAGCCGCGCCGCGGCCACGCTGCTGATCGGCGTGCTGGCCATCGGTTTCATCTTTGTCGGCCGCTTCACCTTCAACCTGGTACAGAGCGTATCGACCTTCGCCGTGCTGATCATCACCTGCACCAGCCCGTGGATGGTGATCATGATCCTCGGCCTGATCACCCGTCGCGGCTTCTACCACGCCGACGACCTGCAGGTGTTCACCCGCGGCCAACAGGGCGGTCATTACTGGTTCAACCATGGCTGGAACTGGCGCGGCATGGGAGCGTGGGTTCCCAGCGCGGCGGTGGGCCTGTGCTTCGTCAACCTGCCGGGGCAGTTCGTCGGCCCGCTGGGCGAACTGGCCGGCGGCATCGACCTGAGCCTGCCGGTGACCCTCGGCATCGCCTGCGTGCTGTACCTGATCTTGCTCAACCTGTTCCCTGAACCGGCTGGCGTGTATGGCCCCAAGGGCCCGCGCTGGGTGCGCTGCAAAAGCGTGCCGGTACAACCTGTGACCACTGCCGAAATGGCCTGACCGGAATTTGCCCATGACCACTCCCCACTTCATCGACGGCCGTTGGGTCGAAGGCCAGGGCAGCGACTGCATCGTTGTCCACGACCCCTCCAGCGGCCAGCCGTTCGCCGAACTGATGGCCGCCAGTACCGGCCAGGTAGACCAGGCCGTAGCCGCTGCGCGGCGCGCCCTGGCCGGCTGGAAAACCGTCACGCCTGCTGAACGCGCCGCCTACCTGCGCGGCTTTGCCGAACAGCTCGGCCAGCGCCGTGACGAACTGATCGCCCTGCAGATGCGCAACAACGGCAAGCCGCGTTTCGAGGCCGAGATCGACCTGGACGATGCCATCGCCACCTTTGCCTACTACGCAGACCTTGCCGAGCAACTGCCCGGCAAAAACCGCGACGTGCCCCTGGCAGCGCCGGGCTTCACTGCCCGCACACGCCTCGAGCCGGTGGGAGTGGTCGGCCTGATCGTGCCGTGGAACTTCCCGCTGGTGACCAGCGCCTGGAAGCTCGCCCCGGCCCTGGCTGCCGGCTGCACGGTGGTGCTCAAGCCCTCCGAAGTGACCCCGCTGGTGGAGCAGGCCTACGGCCAGATCGCCGAACAGCTGGGCCTGCCCCCAGGCGTGCTGAACATCGTCAATGGCAAGGCCGAAACCGGCGCCGCCCTGAGCGGCCACAGCGGCCTGGACAAGCTGTCGTTCACCGGCAGCAACGGGGTTGGCAGCCAGGTGATGCGCGCCGCTGCCGCGCAGTGCCGGCCGGTAACCCTGGAGCTGGGCGGCAAGTCGGCCATCGTGGTGTTCGACGATTGCGACGTCGACCAGGCGGTGGAATGGATTGTCGCCGGCATCACCTGGAACGCCGGGCAGATGTGCTCGGCCACCTCGCGCCTGCTGGTGCAGGACGGCATCGCCGATGCGCTGCTACCGCGCCTGCAGGCTGCGCTGGAGCAGTTGCAGGTGGGTAACCCGCTGCTTGAAGAGGTAGGCATGGGCCCGCTGACCAGCCAGGCGCAGTGGCTGAAGGTGGCCGGCTACTTCGCCACCGCCCGCGAAGAAGGCCTGAAATGCCTGGCCGGCGGCCAGGCGCTGGACCGCGACGGCTGGTTCGTCAGCCCCACTCTGTATGTGGATGTGCCCACCAGCAGCCGCCTGTGGAGCGAGGAAATCTTCGGCCCGGTGCTGTGCGCCCGGCGCTTTGCCAGCGAAGCCGAAGCCATCGCCCAGGCCAACGACAGCCGCTTCGGGCTGGTGGCCACCGTGTGCAGCGCCGACCTTGAACGCGCCGAACGCGTGGCCGATGCGCTGGAGGTGGGGCATGTGTGGATCAACTCGGTGCAGGCGGTGTTTGTCGAGACTTCGTGGGGTGGGACCAAGGGCAGCGGGATTGGCCGCGAGCTTGGGCCTTGGGGGCTTTCGGGGTATCAGTCGGTGAAGCATGTGACGCGGTGTTTGGGGTGATCCCCGTCTAGTCATTGGGGAAAGCCCGCTCCCACGCCGGTCCAATGCCCCTCTCCATCCGTAAGACATTTCCGAACCTGAAACAAAGTGCTTCAAAGCCCATCAGCTTGGGAATTACCCTACCCGCGCTGCCGACGCTTCTGCATTGTCGATCATCACCAGAAGGACTAACTTCCCCGGGTCGTCGTATGGCGACCGGGTGTGAGAGCCTGCCGTCGTCGAAATGAAGCACGCAGCACTGCCATGGCAGCTGTGCGCGGGCAGGCCCAGGCCTGGCCGGCATTTGCTCATTTCGACCGGTCTCTCACCCCGCGTACGGCTGCCACCCTCATCCTGTGAGAGGGGTCTGGAGGCGGCACCCTTTTCAATCGAAATGAGTGCATTCCATGAAAAAGATCGTACTCGACCCACCCACCACAAAATCCGCACAACGCCCCTTCTTCACCATCAACCACGACATGCCCGCCGCCGAGGCGCTGGTCCACGCGATCCAGCTGATGCGCGGGATCGAAGACACCATCGATGAATACTGCTGCGCCCTGGCCGGGGAGCCGGGGTTGGGGATGCTGGTCAATGCCGCGCACAACGTGCAGATGGGGCGGGCGTTGGCGGAGCATGCGTTGAAGGCCGGGCAGGGCTGAGCTGGGATTCATCGCCAACCGCTACACCTGTGGGAAGCGGCCTTGCGTCGCGATGGGCTGCGCAGCAGCCCCGGCAATCTTGTGTGAGACGCAGATCTTGGGGCTGCTTCGCAGCCCATCTCGGCCGGACGGCGCCCCGGCAAGACCGCTCCCAAAAGGGCCGCGCCAGCCTCTAGAAATTGAACCTGCTGTTACGCATGCTCCTCCGGCCGTGGCCCTTCCTGCACCAGCACCATGCTTGCCGGCGACGACAGGGCAATACCCTCCTCGCGCAACCGCCCAAGAATGGTGAACAGCAAATCACTGCGGGTACCCGACACCTGCCGCGGCGAGGCCACGTAGCCGCTGACGCCGATCACCATGCCGCTGGCGGTCAAATCCTTGAACGTCACCGAGCTGGCCGGGGCATCGAGAATAGACTCATGCTCGTGGTACGCCGCCAGCAGCACTTCGCGCACCTTGGCAGGGTCCGTCTCCAGCGGCAGGGTCAGGGTGATGCCGACCACCCCCAGGGCATTGGCCATGGTCACGTTGCGCACGTTCTGCGAAATGAACTGCGAGTTGGGCACGATCACCGTCGAGCGGTCGGACATCTGGATTTCAGTGGCGCGCACGTTGATGCGGCGGATATCACCCTCGACACCGGCCAGGCTCACCCAGTCGCCCACCTTCACCGGGCGCTCGGTCAGCAGGATCAGGCCGGAGATGAAGTTCTGCACGATCTGCTGCAAACCAAAACCGATACCCACCGACAGCGCACTGACCACCCAGGTCAGGCTGGTGAGGTTGATGCGCAGGGTCGACATCACCAACATGGCCAGGAACAGGAAGCCCAGGTAACCGACCAGGGTCACCAGAGACGCGCGCATGCCGGCGTCCATGTCGGTTTCCGGCAGCAGGCGCTCGCTCAGCCAGCGCTTGACCACGCGGATGGCGAACCAGCCACCCACCAGCATCGCCAGCGCCAGGAAGATATCCGCAGGGACGATGTTCAGGTTGCCCAGCACCTTGCCGCCACTGCCGTCCCAGTCGGCCAGGCTCAGCAGCAGCTCGCCGGGGCTGGTGCCCGACGGCATGAACGCCAGCAATGCGGCGCAGAACAACAGCACGGTGCGGCCAATACCGGCCAGGATGGTGCTGGCCTGGGCTTGATGGCGCTGTTGCAGGCCCAGGGCCGAGGCCAGCGCCAGGCCACCGGGCTGGCGTGGCGACAGCAGGGTTTCGCAGAGGTCGCCAAACACTGTCACCAGCAAGTAGGCGCAGGTGGTGACCACACTGATCCAAAGCAACTTGGCGGTGAGGAAGTACGCCAGGGTGAGGTAACCGGCCAAAAGCGTCAGCAGAATCAACACCACCCACACCACGATCACGAACGGGATCAACCCGGCCAGGCCCGTCGGGCGCTCCAGTTCATGCTTGCGCCGGGTGCGGCGGTAGCTCACCAGCGCGGCGACGAACAGCAACGACACCACCAGCGCGGTCAGGCCGTTGGTGGCCAGGGTCAGCGCCAGGCTGGTGCCGATCACGCTGTTGATGCGTTCCTGGGTGAGCAGCACCATCAGGCTCAGGGCCAGTGCCTTGGGGAACCAGCCCAGGGCACTGGCCACTTCGTCGGGGATTGGCGGCAGGCGCCAGGACGGGCGCTGCAGCATCAGCATGGCGCGGCCGAGGCCTGCGATGAAGGCGCTGAACACCACCAGGGTGAGCACGTGGTTGGTCAGGCTGGCCACATCGCTGCCCAGCTCGGCGCTGCTCTCCAGCCCCCAGCGCAGCAGCGATACGGACCCTGCGATGGTGCCCAGAGTGGCCAGGCTCACGCCCAGTGCCAGGGCGCTGCGGCGCAGCCGGCCTTCGGGCAGCCAGCGCACCATGGCCTTGGCCAACAGCCGCTCGAGCAGCTTGCGCAGCAGAGTCCAGACCAGCACCGCCGCAATCAGCGCGGTGATGAACAACCCGCGGTTCTCGACGCTGAAGGCGCTGGCCACGGCATCGGCAGCCTCGCCGCGCAGCTCGCGCAGGCGCGCCACGTCTTCGTCGGTGGGGCGGATCAGGCTCGACCAGAACGCCGGGCTCAGCGGGCTGGCGGCGCGGCTGGTGATCTGCGAGTTGAACAGGCTGCGGCGCAGGTTGACGATTTGCGTGGACAGGTCGCGGGCCGACTGGGTGAGTGTGGCGGCCTCTTTCTGTTCGGCCAGCACCGCGTTTTTTTCATCGGTGAGCTGCTGGCGCTGGCGGGTGAGGCTTTCGGCCTCGTCGGCCTGCACCGGGCCGATCACCTTGAGCTGGTCGTCCAGGCGCTCGACATCGGTGGTGCGTTGGGTGGCCAGGGCATCGGCCTGGCGCTGCACCTGCATGGCCGACTGGCGCAGTTGCGAGAGCAAATCGTCATTGGCATTGGCGGTGACGCCCTGACGGATCTGGTCCAGCCGCTCGCTCAGTTGCTCAAGGCTCGCGTCTTCGTCCAGCACCTGCTGCTCGGCCACCGCCAGGCGCGATACCGGCGTGACAGGCGCCGCCCAGACCGGCATGGCCACCCACAACAGCAGGGCCAGGATGCCTGCATAAAATCGCTCAAGGCTGACACGCCCCATCGAACATTCCTCTAGCACAACACGACAAAGAGGAAATTCTACGCGTTCCGCAGGCTCAGGAGGGTGCCGTTTCTCGGCCCAGCAGCTGGCGTTTGCGCTCCACGCCCCAGCGGTAACCGCTGAGGTCGCCGTCGCGGCGCACTACCCGGTGGCAGGGGATGGCCACGGCGATGCTGTTGGCCGCGCAAGCCTGGGCCACGGCGCGCACCGCCCGGGGGGCGCCGATGCGCTCGGCGATGTCGCTGTAGCTGACCCGGCAGCCCGGCGGTACTTCGCGCAGCGCCTGCCACACGCGCTCCTGGAAGGCGGTGCCCTGCACATCCAGCGGCAAGGCCAGGCCCAGGGCTGGCGCTTCGACGAAACCGATCACCTCGGCGACCAGGCGCTCAAAGCCAGCGTCACCACCGACCAACTGGGCCTTGGGGAATTTGTCCTGCAGGTCACGCAGCAGCGGCTCGGGTTCATCGCCCAGGAAGATCGCGCAGATGCCGCGCTCGCTCTGCGCCACCAAAATCGCCCCCAGCGAGCACTGGGCCAGGGCAAAGCGGATCACCGCCCCCTCGCCGCCTGCACGATACTCGCGCGGGCGCATGCCCAGGCGTTCGCCTGCGCTTTCGTAGAAGCGGCTGTTGGAGTTGTAACCGGCATCGAAAATGGCCTCGGTGACGCTACCGGCCTCGCCCAGCCGCTCGCGCAGGCGCCGGGCACGAAATGCCGAGGCGTACGCCTTGGGGGTCAGGCCGGTTTCGGCCTTGAACTGGCGGTGCAGGTGAAACGGGCTGACGTTCAGTGCAGCGCCCAGTTGGTCGAGGCCGGGCGCCGGGTCGCCGGCTTCGATCAGGCGGCAGGCGCGGGCCACCAGGTCGGTGCGCCGTTGGGTGGCCCAACAGCGTTTGCAGGCCCGGTAGCCGGCAGCTTCGGCCTGGGCGGCGATGTCGAAGAACTCGACGTTCGCGCGCTTGGCCAGGCGCGATTTGCAGGCTGGCTGGCAGTACACGCCGGTGCTGCGCACGGCGTAGACAAAATGGCCGCAGGCGGCGCTGTCCCGGGCCTGCACAGCCTGCCAGCGCTCGGCGTCGGTGGTGTAGGGCTTCATCGGGGGCTCTCCGGGGGCGATGAGGCAAGCGTGACAGGGAAGGCCTGGGGGTTCACTCCGATTCTTGCAGGTAATTGTGCCTGGGGGCGCCGGTTTTTTGCTGCCGGTGCCGGCCTCATCGCCGGCTTGCTGGTTCTCATAGAACAAACTACAGCTCATTGGTTTAACACGGTCTCTGTGGGAAGCGGCCTTGTGTCGCGATGGGGCGCGAAGCGGCCCCAAGGCCTCGACCTCATACAAAATTGCCGGGGCTGCTGCGCAGCCCATCGCGACACAAGGCCGCTTCCCACAATGGCCGTGGCGCATCTGCGAGACGAGTTCTCTGCCCGACAACACAGCCCGAAGGGCTAGGTGATCTCCTGCAGGGGCAGCGCAGGGCTGACCATTCATCGATAAATGCCCCTCACTGGCGCAACGAATTTCTGGCATACCATTGATCTGCCTGTGCCGCCCCACATAGAATTGAGAACAATTAACAATCACATTCCCTGGGCAAGGCTCTTCTGACGATGCAGATCAATGACACGCTGAAACCGGCCGAGGTCGATCTGCTCTATCAAACCCACCACCGCTGGCTGCGCGGCTGGCTGACCGGGCGGGTGGGTTGTCGCGAGCACGCCGCAGACCTGGCCCAGGACACCTTCGTGCGCCTGCTCAAGGCCCGCCAGGTATCGCCGCTAAAAGAGCCCCGCGCCTACCTCAGCAGCATCGCCCGGGGCCTGATGATCGACCAGTTCCGCCGCCGCGCGCTGGAAAAGGCCTACCTCGAAAGCCTGGCCAGCCTGCCTGAGCAGGAGGCCCCCAGCGAGGAACAGCGCCTGGTCATCCTCGACACCCTCGAACGCCTCGACCTTGCCCTGCACAAGCTGCTGCCCCGGGCGCGCCAGGCGTTCCTGCTGGCCCAGCTCGACGGCCTGGCGCTGAACCAGATCGCCCTGCAGTTGAACGTGTCGCGGGCCACCGTCGAGCGAGATCTGGCCAAGGCCCTGGGCGCCTGCTACCGGTTGCGCTATGCCGACGCCTGAGCAACCACCCAGCCAGGCCCAGGTCGACCAGGCGATCGACTGGCTGGTGCGGCTGCGCTACGACAGCCCCGGCCCGCGCACCGAGCGCCAGTTCCAGCTTTGGCTTGCCAGCGACCCGCTGAATGAACGGGCCTGGCAACGGGTAAGCGCCATGGGCGACGAACTGGCCGGGCTGCCGGGCGAGCTGAGCCGGCGCACCCTGGACGCCAGCCAAAACCTGCGCAGCAGCCGACGTGACCACCTCAAGCTGTTGTCGCTGCTGGCCGTGGGCAGTGCAGTGGGCTGGACCGCACGCGAGCCACTGGGCCTGGCGGCCTTGGTCGCCGACAGCCGCACCGCCACCGGCGAGCACCGCGACCTCACCGGCAACGACGGCAGCCAGATTTGCCTGAACACCGACAGCGCCATCGACCTGCACTACAGCGCCGACCTGCGTCACCTGACGCTGGTGCAAGGTGAAGTCAGCCTGAACAGTAACGCTGGCGATAACCGCCCGTTCCATATCGACACCCGCATCGGTGACCTCGCCACCCAAGGCGGCCAGCTGCTGCTGCGGGAAAACAAGGAAGGGTTACTGCTGGCGGTGCGTCACGGCGAGGTGACGCTGTTCCCCGCATCGCCTGCCGCACACCCGGTCAAAGCCGGTGAGGTGCTGCAGATTTCCAGCAATGGCCGCTACCAGCCCGTCACCCTGCATGGCGACCCCTGGGGCTGGACCGAAGGCGTGCTCAGTGTGCAGCAGATGCCGCTGGGCGAGTTCGTCGACGAGCTGTCGCGCTACCGCCCGGGCCTGCTGCGCTGCGCGCCGGAGGTAGCCGGGTTGAAGGTGTCCGGCACCTACCAGCTGGCCGACACCGACCAGATTCTGCTGCTGATCGCCCGCAGCCTGCCGGTGCGGGTCGACTACCGTACGCGCTATTGGGTGAGTATCGGGGCGGCGTAAGGCCTGGGGCGGGCAGCACAAGACAATTGCCCCAATGGCCTATGCAGCCGCCTGCAACCTGCCCGCCCGGCGATAGGCCTGCCGGGCAAAGCACACGAACAGCCCGGCCATCAGCGCCAGCGCCATGGGCAAGCCATGGGGTGCCACATCCATCGCAGCGCCGCTGACCAGCGGCCCGACCAGGCTGCCCACACCCCACAGCAAGCCCACGCTGGCATTGGCCGTTACCAGGTCCTGGCCCTTGAAGCGCTGGCCGATCAGCACCAGCGCCAAGGTGTAGATCCCCCCCGCCACCGCGCCCAGCACCACCAGCAACGGCCACAGCAGCCAGGTCACCTGCAACAGCCACGGCAACGCGATGCCGATGCCCATGGCCACCAGCCCGCACACCAGGTGCAGCCCGGTGCGCTCGACCCGGTCGGCCAGCCAGCCCAGCGGCAGCTGGAAGACCATGTCGCCGGCGAACACCACGGTCACCATCAGCGCCGCCACACCCACGGCAAAGCCATGACTGGTGGCGTACACCGGCAGCAGCGACAGCACCACCGCATCGAAGAACGAGAAGAACAGCACCGCCACGCACAGCGCCGGGGCGACGCGGAAGAAACCGGCCAGGCCGAAGCTCTTTTCGCCTTCCTCATGCTCGACATGGTCGTTGGGCACGGTTAACAGAATGCACAGCAAGGCCAGGCCGTAGCAGGCGGTGACCACCCCGGTCAGCCACGGGCTGTCGGCACCCAGCAGCGCCAGCAGCGCCGGGCCCAGCACCTGGAAGCCAGTGAAGCTGGTGGCGTACAGGGCCATGATCTTGCCGCGGTTGTGGTCAGGGCACAGCTCGTTGACCCACGACTCGCCGAGGATGATCGCAATGCCCATACCGATACCCAAGCCCAGGCGCAGCAGCGCCAGCCACAGCATCGAGTCGAAGGCCCACTCCAGCAGGGCGATGCTCAGGGTGCACAGGCTGAAGCTAAGCAGGTAGATGACGCGGCGGGTCAGGTGCTTGCAGCAGGCATCGACCATGAACGCCGAAAGCATCATGCCCGCTGCGGGTATCGCCGAGATGATGCCGATCTGCAACGTACCGGCCCCGGCCTCGTGCAGGCGCAACGACACCAGCGGCAGGCTCGCTCCAAGGCTGAAGCCAACCACCGAAACGGCGAACAACAGGCCCGCCAGCAAACGCATGTTCATGTACCACTCCTTGCAAACCGGCACGCACAGGCGCAACGCCCGGGCCGGCTGAAAAACCACTGAAAGATGTTCGAACGCAGGCGCATGCGCACACGCCGGCAAGGCGCGGCACGCAGGGGCGCGGATCAGTTCAGGGCAAGGTGTGGCGAGAAGGTGAAGGCAAACAGGACGCTGCGCCGACGCTTGAGCACCGTGTCGCTCGGCCACGCGCGGCGCGCTGTCGGAGCGACAGGCTGGCGGGGGGAGCTGAAGACATCGGTACGGCGCATTGCATTAGCTACGCAGCAGGAGGAGAGACGGCACTCTAGGCCAAGGGCAGGCAAGCCGTCAATTGGAGCATGGATGAGTAATGGCGGCCCGCGATAACGCAAGAGCTGTGCGCAAAACTGACATTTCTACCAGTTGTAGCCGCGCTGCGCATGGATCAAATTTCAGTGATTCTGGCCCAGAACAAGAGGCAAATATATGGCACATCAAATGGTAGATAGCCCGTCTAGCTCATTACTGGCCACCGATTCTTCAGGATCTGTTTTGCGGCAGCGCTCTACAAACAAAGAACATACGTTTGCTTATAGCCCCTTTGGCTACGACCCTCTGCGCAATAGCCTGTTATCCACCTTGGGCTACAACGCTCAGCCCAGAGACGCCACAGGTAACTATCTGCTCGGTAGGGGTTATCGAGCTTACAATCCCGCCTTGATGATATTTATCTCACCTGACATTTACTCTCCATTTGGTAAGGGAGGACTAAATAGTTATGCCTATTGCAATCGGGACCCGATCAATCTGGTAGACCCGGATGGCGAAGCCGGCGCTCGCCCATTTACGTTCACAATAGATCTACAGCCTGAGATTCAAAGCCGTACTTTCAGACCACGACCAGTCGTACCGGCAGTGCCGAGACAGCCTCAAGCATTAGCCGCCGACCCCATCCGTGCACCTGCACAGGTTGCTCAAGCCGTACTCCGACCACCTTTAGCTGCTGCACTTCAGCAACAAACGCCTTCCTTGCGACGGGTCCGGAATAATCTTGCTGAATTAGTAGCCGCACCAGAAAACTTACGCCCTCCACCACGCAGCACCAGCCTTCTCTCACGCATCGACTCAGCGCTTCACAGGGCATCCCGATTCATTTCTTCAGTTTTTCACCCGAGACGCCCTGCCGTTACTACACGAGCGTGGGAACAGCGTTACTCGGCCCAACAAATGCACCAGAGCTCACGCGCCTTTCGCGAGGCCCAAGCGCGCAACACCAATTTTCCAGTAGCGGATGCAGGGCAAAATCTGCGCCGAGAAAATTAATCAAGCATCAGCATGGACTTTCAATGAATCGAGTCTCCATGCCATAGGCCCTACGCTGTAGCTCAGCGAAGGGCCTTTCGTTTTCACTTCTTGCCAGTAGATGGCAAGAACACAGCCAACAAGCCAAACAACGGCAGGTACGAGCACACCCCGTACACATATTCGATGCCCCGCAGGTCCGCCACATACCCCAAAAGCGCCGCGCCGATGCCGCCGAAGCCGAACATCAGGCCGAAGAAGATCCCGGCGATCATCCCCACGTTGCCCGGCACCAGCTCCTGGGCATACACCACGATGGCCGAGAACGCCGAGGCCAGAATGAAGCCGATCACCACGCTGAGCACGGTGGTCCAGAACAGGTCGGCGTAAGGCAGCACAAGGGTGAACGGCGCCACGCCAAGAATCGAGAACCAGATCACCGCCTTGCGCCCGATGCGGTCGCCGATCGGGCCGCCGAAGAAGGTGCCGGCCGCCACCGCGCCGAGGAACAGGAACAGGTGCAGCTGGGAGCTGGCCACCGACAGCTGGAACTTCTCGATCAGGTAGAAAGTGAAGTAGCTGGTGAAGCTGGCCATGTAGAAGTACTTGGAGAACACCAGCAGGCCCAGCACCACCAGCGCCATCATCACCCGCTGGCGCGAAATGCCGTGGGTAGCCTGCACCGCCTTGCGCGCCTTGGCCTGGTTGAGGTGCTCCTTGTACCAGCGGCGCAGCATCAGGGTGACGGCGAAGAAGAACAGTGCCGCCACGCCGAACCAGGCCACGTGGGTCTGGCCGAAGGGGATGACGATGGCGGCAGCCAGCAGCGGGCCGAATGCAGAACCTGCGTTGCCGCCCACCTGGAAGGTCGACTGGGCCAGGCCGAAGCGCCCGCCGGAAGCCAGCCGGGCGATGCGCGAGGTCTCGGGGTGGAAGGTCGACGAGCCGATACCCACCAGGGCCGACGCCAGCAGAATCATCGGGAAGCTGCCGACGAACGCCAGCATCACAATACCCACCAGGGTGCACAGGGTACCCATGGGCAGCAGGTTGGGGGTCGGGCGCTTGTCGGTGAAGAAGCCCACCCACGGCTGCAGCAGCGAGGCGGTCACCTGGAAGGTCAGGGTGATCAGGCCGATCTGGGTGAAGCTGAGGTCGTAGTTGGCCTTGAGCATCGGGTAGATCGCCGGCAGCACCGACTGGATCAAGTCGTTGATCAGGTGCGCCAGGGCGCAGAAGGTGATGATGCGCATCACCAACGGGCTGGCGGTGCTGGCGGTGCTGGTGGCGCTGCTGGTCGAGGTACTGCTGGTGGCCATGGGCTCGGTTTCCGTGCGCAGGTTGGGAACCGATTATCGTGAAACAAATAGATACGAAGCTACCTTTTTATTTGCACGGGCCACCATCCATCTGGCACACACTTGTAAATGGTTCTCAATATATTTAGCATCCTCGCATCTCCTCACCGTAAACGCTGGGCGTAACCGCCCTGCCCTTGCGAGCACCCCACCCCATGAGCCCGATGCCCGCTTTGCAGCAGCCCGACCCCGAGCAGGAAGCCCTGGACTGGTTCTCGCGCCTGCGCCAGCCCGGTTGCGACGAAGCGTTGCGCCAGGCCTTCGCCAATTGGTGCCAGGACCCGCTCAACGCCCGCGCCTACGCCCAGCTGGAGGCCTACTGGCAAAAGCTGCAGGCGCCGGAGCCGGTACGCCCGCGCCCGCGCGAAACCCGCCTGCGCCGCAGCCGCGTTGGGCTGTGGCTGGGGCTGCTGTTTTTGCTGGTGCTGGCGGTGCTGGCCTTTCTTTACTGGCCCATGCTGCAACGCCTGAGCTGCGAGCTGCACACCGACAGCGGCGAGCGGCGCAGCGTGCGCCTGGCCGACGGCTCGACCCTGCACCTGGACAGCGCCAGCGCGATGAACGTCGATTTGCGCAGCCGTACCCGCCTGCTGCACCTGGTACAGGGGCAGGTGTACCTGGAGGTGATGCTCGATGGCCGGGCCATGGAGGTGCAGGTGGACGATGCGCGTATTCAGGTATTCGGCACCCGCCTGCAACTGGCCCGCTACAGTGACCACGACGAGTTGGTGGTACTGGCCGGCAAGGCCGCCGTGCTGCTGGGCGGCGACCAGCGCATGGTCAATGCCGGCGAGCGGGTGACCTTTACCAGCACGCGCATCAACTCAACGGAAAAAACCGACGCCAAGGCCGCCGACGCCTGGCGCCGTGGCCGCCTGCAAGTCAAGGAAAGGCCGTTGGTTGAGGTGCTGGAGCGCCTGGCCGGTTACCAAGGCCAAAGGGTGTGGCTGATGGACGAGCAAGCCGGCTACCGGCGCGTGAGTGGTGATTTCGACCTGGACCACCCGGCCCAGAGCCTGCAACAGCTGGCCAGCGAACACCACCTGAGCCTGCATGGGGTGCTTGGCCACTGGCTGATCGCCCGCTGAACCGGGTATGCCGGCTAAGTTTTTGAAAGGTTGGAAATTTTTTTTGAAGTGAGTGTTGACAGGTTGGCCTTTCGAGCTAATAATGCGCGCCAAGTTGGCTACATAGCTCAGTTGGTTAGAGCATAGCATTCATAATGCTGGGGTCCGGGGTTCAAGTCCCTGTGTAGCCACCACCTTCAAAAAGGGCTTATCGAAAGATAAGCCCTTTTTATTTGCCTGCAGAAAACCTACCTCACCCCTGCCACTGCCACGGCCAGCCCCAGGCCGATCAACGCCACGCCGATGACCCGGTCCACCAGCACCTGGCGTTCGATCATCAAGCCGCGCAGCCCTCCACTGGAAAAGAACACTGCCACCAAGCTGAACCACGCCCAGTGGGCGAACGACATGAAGCCGCCGTAGGCAAAACTCAGTGCCAGCGAACTGCCGGGCTGCACCACCTGGGTGTAGGCGCTAACCACGAAGAGCATGGTCTTGGGGTTGAGGGCGTTGGTCAAAAAGCCCGTACGCAGCGCCTGGGCAAGGTGCACGTTGCCAATAGCTTCCAGGCCGTCGAGCTGAATGCGGGTGCGGTTGGTCAGCGACTTGTAGCCCAGGTAAATCAAATAGCCCGCACCCAGCACCTTCATGGCCAGGAACAGTGCCGGGCTCTGGCTGATGAGTACGGCGATGCCGAGCACGGTGTACAACACATGTACCTGCACGCCCAGGGCAATGCCTACCGCAGCGGCCAGGCCGGCCTTGCGGCCCTGGGCATAGCTGCTGCGGGTGACCATGGCAAAGTCGGCGCCGGGGCTGATGACGGCCAGGATGGTGAACAGGGCGATGGCGAGGAGTTCGGCCATATAGATACTCGATGGAAATTGACTGAGGCGTGAGTATCGAATGGCTGGGCACGGCATTAAATCGATTAATTGCGCTGTGGATCTGCTAGTTTTCTTCACACATTTTTATTGATGCCACTGGCCCTATCGCCGGCAAGCCCAGCAGAGATCCATGAAACTGCCCCCACTCGCCACCCTGCGCTACTTCGACATGGCCGCCCGCACCCAGAGCTTCGTGCAGGCCGCCGAACGGCTGCACGTCACCCACGGCGCCGTCAGCCGCCAGGTGCGCCTGCTCGAAGAAAGCCTTGGGGTCGAATTGTTCGAGCGGCGCAACCGCGCCGTGCACCTGACCCACGCCGGGCGCAGCCTGCACGACACCACCCGGGCGATCTTCGAGCAGCTCGAAGGCGCCGTGCAGCGCCTGCAGCAGCCCGAGGACAAGGTGCTGGTGCTGTCCTGCGAGCCCACCATCGCCATGCGCTGGCTGATCCCGCGGCTACCGCGCTTTCACGCAGCGCACCCAGGCCTGCAACTGCACCTGGTGGCCGCCGGCGGCCCGGTGGACTTCACCCGCGGTGGTATCGACCTGGCCCTGCGCCGCGACGATTTCCACTGGAGCCGCCAGTTGCACAGCCAAAAGATTTGCGACGAATGGATCGGCCCGGTCAACGCACCGGGGCACCAAGGCACACGCCTGTTGCACAGCGCCACCCGCACCGATGCCTGGCCAACCTGGCAACGCCTGGCCGGCCAACCGCTGGGCAGCCACGAGCGCAGCGACTTCGAGCACTTCTACCTGTCGATCCAGGCAGCCAGCGCCGGCCTTGGCCAGGCCATGGCCTCGGCGCTGATGGTGCGTGACGAACTGGACAGCGGCCAGTTGCAGGCACCGTTCGGCTTCATCCGCGACGGCTCCGCCTACCACCTGCTCAGCCCGCAGCCAATTGACGACGGCAGCAAGCGCCAGTGCTTCGCCGAGTGGGTGAACGGCGAATGCCAGGCTTGCCTGGCTCACTTGAGCCTGGGGCAGAACGACGACCCCGCCCCGCCATCGCCACCCCAGGTGCGGTAGCCAGCAGTGTCGATATGGATGCGCCCCGACGGGTAACGCCCCAGCCCCATGTTCCAGGCCTCGCCGTGCTGCTGCCAGAAGCGGCACAGCGGGTTGGGGTCGGCCCAAGGTGGCAGCAGCAGGTCGACGGCGAAGGCGCGCATATGGGCGCTGCTCGGGGCGCCGCCGGCGCAGGCATTCAGCCGCGGGTCGCGGTAGGCCGACACCACCTCGAACGGGCCCAGCGCACCTTGCTCGCCCAGCGTCTTGAGCAGCGCCAGGGTGGAACGCACTGCCGGCCAATGGCTGGCCGGCGGCACCGCAAACGGCGAGGCACGGCACAAGCGCCAGTCCGAGGCCGAGCGCAGCAATTGGTGAATGGGCACTACGCCGTACAGCCGTGCCTGCACCAGCATTTCGCGAAAGGCGCGGTTCTCGTGGTCACCGGCCCACTGGGCGAACATCCACAGGTCGCGCTGGTCGGCCTGCGCGGGCAGCACAGCGCAAAAAGCTGTGGCCAGCAGCCACATCCGGGCACTTTTCATCCCCCCTCCTCTTCATCCACCATGGGCGCGCGCCCGCCGTCCTGGCGGCCACTGACATGGAGTTAAGCATGCACAAGATTGCACTATCGGGCCTGGCCGCCCTTGCCTTCAGCGGCCTGGCCATGGCTGACGCGCGCATCGACCTGGGCGACGCCCAACGCGCCACCCGCCTGTTCGCCTTCCCCAACAACTGCCACGTGATCTGCTACCGCGACTGGACCCTGGAGCAGACCGTCGAGCACTACCTGACGCAAAGCGTGCAGCGCGACGGCTATGCCAACGCCAAGGTGCAGGTCAGCCGCGAGCACGACCGCCTGCATGCCCGTATCAGCGGCGTACCCGAAGGCTACACCGAGCCGCTGCGCAAGCTGCTCGACAGCGGCGAGCTGGCCTATGAAGGCGCCAGCAAGCTGAACAAGGAGGGCAAATGGTCCTATGACTGGTACCTGTTCCTGCCGCTGGGCATGGCCCTTGAGCAGCGCCGCAGCATCGAGCTGTTGCACTTCCCGCCGGACTATTCGCTGACCCGCTACCAGGATTACCTCGAGTCCAGCACCACCGACCGCTGGGCCGAGCTGCTGACGTTCAATGGCATCGAGGCGGCCAGCACCCCGGCCTACCAGACCATCATCGACATCGCCCCCATCGCCGCACCGGCCAGCGCCGGCAGCACGCTGGAGGGCACCTACGGTTACTTCCACGACTACCAGGTACGCATGGTCAAGGAGATGGCCCTGACCCAGGGCGGCAAGGCAGCGTTGCCGATGGTCGCCTTCGGCGCGCCCGTGCGCAGCTGGGTGCAGCAACAATACGGGCCCAAGGTGGATGTGCTCGGGCTGGTCGATATCAGCCCCGAGCCGGGCGCGGCCAAGGTGCCAGTACTGGGCGCCAACCACCCGAGCGCGATCTGGTACGCCGCCGACCCGAAAAGCTACAACGGTGACCAGGAAAAGGCTGATGCCGCCGGCCTGAAGATGATGGGCCAGGACCTGTCTGCCGCCTGCTGGCAGGCGGGTATGGGGCGCAACCCGCAGGCTGATGCCAAGCTGACCCTGCAGGCCTGTACCAGCAAGTGGCAGGTGACCCAGAAGAAGCAGACCTGCGAGCTGTTCTACCGCACCATCCGCGAGATGACCCCGGAGCAGGCGGCGGCCAAGTGCAATACCGGGGCGGCAACGCGCAACCTGCGCGATTTGCGCAAGCCGCTTGAGGGGCAGCAGCCGGAAATCTGAGATTCCGTCACTGGTTTGCGCCCTCCCCCATTGTGGGAAGCGGCCTTGCCGGGGCGCCGTCCGGTCGAGATGGGCTGCGTAGCAGCCCCAGGATCTCGGCATCATGCAAAATCGCCGGGGCTGCTACGCAGCCCATCGCGGCACAAGACCGCTCCCACAGGTCCGCGTTGATCGACATAACGCGGTACACCGTAGGATTTTTCCCAACCTGAAACCAAATGCTTCAAAACGGCATGCCTTGGGAAATACCCTACGCGCGTTACAGCCGCTTCTGCGTTGTTGTGGACAGGTATCAGGGCTAACTTTCCCGGGTCGCCAAAAACGGTGACAGGGTGTGAGAGCCCGCCTCCCATATAGAGAGCATCGCTGTCATGGCAGCTGTGTGCGGGCAGGCCTCTGCCTGGCCGGTACGAGCTCTCGTTGGGACCGGTCTCTCACCCCGCTCACAGCTGCCGCCCAATCCTGTGAGAGGGAAACAGCGCCAGCCCATGCCATCAACGAGAGAAAACGATGAAAAAACTAGTCCCCGACCCACCACCCAGCAAATCCACTCGCAGTTTCTTCACCATCAACGACGACCTCGCAGGCACCGACGCCCTGGTGCACGCCATCCAGCTGATGCGCGGCATCGAAGACACCATCGATGAATACTGCTGCGCCATGGCCGGCGAGCCCGGGCTTGGCATGCTGGTCAATGCCGCGCACAACGCCCAGATGAGCCGGGCGCTGGCCGAACATGCGCTGAAGCACAAGCAGGGTTGATCAGGGCCCTATCTATTACGCCTGCAACGGCACAACCGGCGCGATCTCTGTAGGAGCGGCCTTGTGTCGCGAAAGGGGCGCGTAGCGGCCCCGAGATATCGGTACCACACAAAATCGCCGGGGCTGCCTTGCAGCCCATCGCGACACAAGGCCGCTCCTACAGAGAGCGCGTCAAGCCCACCAGAGGGTGCTCAATCCTCAAGCAGCGTACAGGCCATCACCAACGCATCTTCCCGCCCACCGGCCAGCGGGTAGTAATCCCGGCGCCGGCCGATCTCGTTGAAGCCGTAGCGCTCGTACAAGCGGTACGCCGACTGGTTGCTGGCGCGCACCTCCAAAAAGCACTCCCGGCCATTGAGCTGGTAGGCCCGCGCCATCAGGTGCTCGAGCAACCGCAGGCCCAGCCCGCGGCCCTGGTTTTCCGGCTTGACGGTGATGTTGAGCAGGTGCGCCTCGTCGATGATCACGTTGATCACCCCATGGCCAACCTGCTGCTGGCCGTCGAACATCAACCACACTTCGTAGGACTTCAGTGCATCGGTGAAGATGCCGCGGGTCCAGGGGTGGCTGAACGCGGCGTATTCGATTTTAAGCAGGGCATCCAGGTCCGCCTCGGTGGCCGGGCGGAAACTGATCGAGTCACTCATTCAACAGGCTTCCAGCGCGCCATCAGCTGGCGCATGGCTTTCCAGACATCCGCCTTGCGCTGCGGCTCGTCCATCAACAGTTCAAGGCCAGGCAAGGCCCAGGCATCGCCCAGCAGGTCGACCTTGAGCGGCTGGTAATACGCCTCGGCGTCGGCTTGGCCGGCATAGCGCACGGCAGGCAGGCCGACCAGCCACAGGCAGGTGCAGGGGGCCTCTTCGAGGCGCGCGGCGATAAAGCCCTGGACGAAATCGCGCGCCGCCTCCGGGCCCTGGTCCATGTTGCCGCGCACCAGCAACGGCCAGCGCACCGGCTCGCCGATGATCTGCGGGGCGTCCGGCAGGCCGGCAGCGCGCAGCATGTCCTTGAGCAGCAGGTACGAAGGGTCGCGGCTCTGGAAGGGCTGGCCGGTGGCCAGCTCCACCAACAGCAGGCAGCTGCCGGCACGCAGCAGTTGCAGGGCGAAGCGCGGTGGCGGCACTGGCACAGGGCGTGGCGCCGGGGCTTCTTCTTCGGTTTGCACCGCTTTTGCGACGGGTTTGGGCGCACTGCCCGGGCGCGGGACCTCGATTTTCGGCCGCTCGCTGCGCGCCTGGGACGCTGGCGGCGCTTCACCGGGCACTGGTGCCGGTGCTGCCGGGCGCACCTCGAAATCCACCTCGTCGACCGGTGCCACCGGCAACAGCAGTTCAGGCCGCGATGGTGCGGCGAACGGCAGTTCGGCACGCGGCAGCCAGTGCACCACTTGCATGGCGGACAGGTAGGCGCGGCGGCGGGTCTCGATCAGCAAGGGGCGGGTTTCCGGTGGGCGAAATCAGGCGGGCATTCTAACGCCGTTGGCCGGGATGTGCCGCAACAGATTGCCAGGCACGTGGGAGCGGGCTTGCCCCGCGATGGGGGCGGTGAACGGCAAGGGCATTTCTGTTGCCAGGGCAGGCCCTATCGCAGGCAAGCCTGCTCCTACAGGGGCCAGGCCAGTGAAATGGCCATGCCCGCAGCAGCGCCGGCCAGCCAGAACCCTTACAAAACCTCAGGTGTTCCCCCATTACAGACCAAGGGGTGAAATCCTCCCCCCCGTATGCAGTACAATCGCCCCTTTTATTTGGCAACGAGTCGACCCGCCAATGATCGAACCCAAGCGCGTCCTGCGCGCCCTAGCCGAACACTGGGCCTTGATCGAGCCGCTGTGCGAGCGTTTCGACCAGGGCACCCTGAGCCTGGTCGAGCTGCGTCAGCAGCTGGCCCGCCAGCAGGTGGAAAGCACCCCGCAGGACATCACCCAGTTGCTCGACGTGTGGATCCGCCTGGACATCCTGGTCCCGGTAGCGAAAAGCCCGAACCGCTTCGAGCTCAACGCGCAGATCCACGACTTCCTCGCCTACCTGCGCCGTGAGCACCGCCTGGGCCTGTGCCTGGAGATCGAAGCCTACCTGCGCCACCTGGAGCGCCTGGCCGGGCACATCCAGGATGCCTTCGACAACCGCGACAGCGACGACCTGGCGCGCCAGTTGCGCCTGCTCGACATGCGCGTGCGCGATGTGCTGAAAAAACTCGACAACGACGAGCAGGCGCTGATTGCCGTAGCCGAACGGGCCAAGACCAGCAACCGGCAGATCCCCTTGCGCCAGCGTTACGCCGAAGTACTGGCCACCTGGGACGAATACGTCGAGCCGATGATCCAGCTGGTCAACGCCGACGGCGCCTTCGAACAGGGCGTGCGCAAGGTCGAAACCGTGCTGCTGCGCCTGTTGGGCGAGCAGGCGCGCCTGGGCCACCTGGTCGACGACGACATGCTGCTGCGTACCCACGCGCGCATTCTCGAAATGCAAACCAGCGCCCAGCTTACGCTGCGCCACGCCCGCGAACTGCTGCTGCCGCTGCGCGAAGAAGCGCGCCGGCACAACGCCGTGACCCGTGGCGCCGCCCTGGCCCTGTCGGTGATCCGCAAAAAAGGCATCGACGCCGTGCCGCAAGCGGCCATGCCAATGTTCACCCGCCCGCAGAGCACCTTCCTCGGCAGTGCCAGCCAGGTCGAGGCCTACGTCTACGCCCTGGCCCGTTTCGAGCCCAAGCCTGCGCGCTTCCCCAAGGCGCACAAGACGCAAAAAGGCCCGCTGCCCCGCGCGCCGCGCACGGTCAAAGAGATGCTCGAGCGCTGCGAGGACGCCCTGCCGCTGCCGGACCTGATGGTCTGGCTGTTGGAGCAGGAGCCCGAAGGCGCCACCGATGAGCTCTTGTACTGGTTCTCGCGCCTGTCCCGCGAGAAGCGCTTCAGCCGCCAGCGCCTCGAGCGCCAGGAATACTTCACCCGCGAACACCTGGTCAGCCTGCGCTCCTACGCCCTGACCTCCAGCCGTGAACACGCACCGGCTGCCACCGAATCCACCGCGAGCCCAGCCAATGCATCTTGATCTTTCCGAACTGTCCCAGCTCGCGCCGATCTTCCGCGAGCTGTTCAAGGGCTTCCACGTCAGCCGCCGCGACCCCGAGCTGTACGCCCAGCTGTCGAACTTCCAGGACCAGTACCGCACCCTGTTCAAGGCCCTCGGTTTCGAGCTGGTCTGCGACACCCGCGGCTTCTACTACTTCGTCCCCGAGCAGGCTGCCGCGCAGGTCAACAAGACCGCCCAGCGCCTGTCGCTGTTCACCTTCATCCTGGTCGAGCACCTGGCCGACCAGGGCCGCGACCCGATGGCCGTGCTCGACGGCGGCAGCATCGGCCGTGACGAGCTGCCTTCGCTTCTGGAGAAGTACCGCGACCTGTTCCTGCAGGCCGAAGTGCAAACCGTCGAGGAGCTCGAAGAGAAGATCCTGCGGCGCATGACCCAGCTGGGCTTTGCCCATGAAGAGGGCGGCATCTACCGCTTCCTGCCGCCGATGCACCGCTTCCTCGACGTATGCCTGTCGGTGCAGCAGGACCGCGACCTGGCCGCCACCCTGCACAGCGACCTGCCGCTGCCGGTACCGGTGCTGGTAGTGGAAGAAACCCCCGAAGAGCTCAACCGCACCGACGACCCGCTCGACCTCACCGCCTTCGATGGCGAAGAGAGCGAAGAAGACGCGCTGGCCCGGGCCATCCGCGAAGAGCAACAGGAGATTGACGCATGAGCCAGGAACGCTACGGCATCCGCCGCTTCGCACTGCTCAACACCGCCGGCTACAGCCTGGGCCTGTTCCCCCTGGAACACCCGCTGTCGGTCTATGGCGCGAACAACCTGGGTAAATCGGCGTCGATCAACGCGCTGCAGTTCCCGATCCTGGCGCGCATGTCGGACATGAGCTTCGGCAAGTACAGCCTGGAGCAGTCACGGCGCTTCTACTTCGCCAGCGACACCAGCTACATCCTCTGCGAGCTGAACCTGCCCCACGGCCCCCACGTGATCGGCGTGGTCGGCCGCGGCCCGGGCGGCGGTTTCGGCCACCAGTTCTTCGCCTACCAGGGCGAGCTGGACCTGGCCCACTACCAGAAAGACGATACCTGCCTGCGCCAGAAAGAGCTGTTCACCAACCTTGAGCGCAACGGCCTGAAGGCCTATGAGCTCAAGCCGGACGAACTGCGCCGGCTGCTGGTCGGCGGCCACACCTCGGTGCCGCTGGACCTGACCCTGATCCCGCTGCGCTCCACCAGCGAGCAGAGCCTGAAAACCTTCCGCGCGCTGTTCATCAACCTGCTGCACATGCGCGAAATCACCGCCGCCAAGCTCAAGCAGCTGTTCCTCGATGCCTTCGAGCACAGCCTGCGTTCGGGCAGCGTCGACTACATCGCTGCCTGCGAAGAGGCGTTCCGCGACGTGCGCCGCATGGAGGGCGACTACAACGCCCTGGTGGCAGCCGGCCCACTGGTCGAGGCCCTGGCCGGCGGCGTGGCCCAGCGTGAAATCCTGCGCGGCAAGCTGCACCGCATCTCGCCGGTGCTCGACAACCTGCTGGGCACCTGGCAGGAATACGGCATGGCGCGCAAGGAAGAGCTGGTGATCCAGGCCGAGCACTACCGCGCCGAGCAGGACCGCCTGCAAAACGACCAGCGTGGCGGCACCCAGGAGCTGATGCGCCTGGAGCGTGAAATCACCGGGGTGCAGCGTTGGCTCGGCGAACTGGCCGTGCTCAAGCACCGCTTCGCCCTGGTCGATGACGTCAAGGTGCTGGAGCAGCAACTGCTGGCCGCCAAGGACGCCCACGACGAACTGGCCGGTGCCCTGGCGCAGTCGCGCCAGTTCTCCGCCGAAGACCTCGACGAGCGCGTGCGCGACCTCGAAAAACGGGTCAAGGCAGTCAAGTTGCAGCTCGACCACGCCGACAACAACAGCTACGCCCGCCTGCGCGAGGAGTTCTCGCAACAGGACGTCGACCGCCTGATGCGCCTGTTCAACGGCGCGCTGTTCAGCCTGCCGCTGGGCGACCGGGGCATCGAGCTGGACGACAGCGACCTGTGGGTGAAGACCCTGGAAGGCGTGCTCGACCAGTTCAAGGGCGAGCGCTTCGAAGTGCCGGGGCTGTCCATCGACATCTCGCACATCGACCCGCCGGCGCTGCAGGCCCTGGCCGACCGCGCCGCCCTGCGCGACCAGAAGGAACGCCTGGAAAAAGAGCTCAAGCAGCTCAAGACCCAGCAGTCGGTGGCCCTTGACCGCGCCGCCAGCAAGGCCCAGACCGAAGCCCTGTACCAGCAGGTGCTGGATGCGCAAAAAGCCCTGGAAGACTACCGCCGCGCCGAGACCCTGAGCGCCGAGGAGCCTGAAAAACTCGAACAACTGGCCCAGTTCGAAGCGGCCCAGGACGAGCTCAAGCGCTCCAGCGACGCCTTCACCGAACGCGTCCAGCAGCTGTCGGCCAAGCTGCAACTGGTGGGCCGGCAGATCGCCGACCTGGAAGCCAAGCAGCGCACCCTCGACGACGCCCTGCGCCGCCGCCAGCTACTGCCCGCCGACCTGCCGTTCGGCACGCCGTTCATGGAAGCCATCGATGACTCGATGGACAACCTGCTGCCGCTGCTCAACGACTACCAGGACAGCTGGCAGGCGCTGCAGCGCGTGGACAACCAGATCGAGGCGCTGTACGCCCAGGTGCGCCTCAAGGGCGTTGCCAAGTTCGACAGCGAAGACGACATGGAGCGCCGCCTGCAGCTGCTGATCAACGCCTACTCGCACCGCACCGAAGAAGCCCTGACCCTGGCCAAGGCGCGCCGCGCGGCGGTTACCGACATCGCCCGGACCCTGCGCAACATCCGCAGCGACTACGACAGCCTCGAGCACCAACTGGCGCTGTTCAACCGCGAGATCAACAAGCGCCAGGTGTCGAACCTGGAGAGCTTCCGCGTGGTGCTGGCACCGAACAAGGAAGCGCTCAAGCACATCGACCAGATCATCCACAGCGCCGGCCAGTACGAAGAAGGCGAGACGCTGTCGGTGTTCGACCTGACGCAAAGCGCCGAGCAGGACAACAAGAACGAAGAGGCCAAGGAGTACCTGGCGCGGCTGGTGGCGGCCAACCACAACCAGCTGGGCCTCAAGGACCTGTTCGAACTGGCGTTCGAGATCACCAAGGTCAATGGCCAGCCGATCATCCACGCCGACATCGACGGCGCGGCGTCCAACGGCACCACCATGACCATCAAGGCGCTGACCAACATGTACCTGTTGCTGCACCTGATGGACCGCGACCTGGCCGGGCGCATTCGCCTGCCGTACTACCTGGACGAGGCGGCTGACATCGACGAACGCAACCAGGCGGCGTTGCTGGAGACCAGCCAGCAGCTGGGCTTCGTGCCGATTCTGGCGAGTGTGAAGCCACAAGTGTCGGCGCACGTGGCCATCGACCTGGAAGGCGGCAGCGGGCCGAACGGCATCTACATCGACGAGGCGGACTGGAAGTACATCAGCCGGCGTGATGTGGAGCGGGCGATCGTGCGTGAGGATGCGGCCGAGGAACTGGCCTGAGACAGCCGGGGCCGCGTTGCGGCCCATTCGCCGGCAAGCCGGCTCCTACAGGTATCGCACCGATCATGAATGGGGCGAAACCCTGTAGGAGCCGGCTTGCCGGCGATCGAGGGCGAAGCCCTCGCCTTTAAAAGCATCGCGGGGCAAGCCCGCTCCCACGCCAAATACACATGGCGTGGGAGCGGGCTTGCCCCGCGATCGTTTCTAACGGGTAACTACTGCGCCCAAGGCACAATCGGAATCGCCGTCACCGCATTCTGCGGGCTGCCTTCGATCAACCGGTCGCTGTACACCAGGTACACCAGCGTATTGCGCTTCTTGTCGAGAAAACGCACCACCTGCATGGTCTTGAACACCAGCGAGGTGCGCTCCTTGAACACCTCCTCGCCGTCCTTCAATTCACCCTTGAAGTTGATCGGCCCCACCTGACGGCAGGCGATCGATGCTTCAGCGCGGTCTTCGGCCAAGCCCAGCCCACCCTTGATGCCGCCGGTCTTGGCCCGCGACAGGTAGCAGGTCACGCCGTCCACCTTGGGGTCGTCGAAGGCTTCGACGACGATGCGGTCATTGGGCCCGACGAACTTGAACACAGTGGACACCTGGCCGACTTCTTCGGCACCGGCCAGCATCGGCAGCGCCAGGGCGGCCACGGCCATCATCCTTTTCAGCATGCTGAACGCCTTCATACCAGTACCAGGTTGTCGCGGTGCACCAGCTCGGGCTCGGCGCTGTAACCGAGCAGTTGCTCGATGGCGTCGGACGGCTGGCCGATGATCTTCTGCGCTTCCAGGGCGCTGTAGTTGGCCAGGCCCCTGGCCACTTCCACACCATCCGGGCCGACGCACACCACCATCTCGCCGCGGCGAAAACTCCCCTGCACGGTCTTCACGCCCACCGGCAGCAGGCTCTTGTTGGCCTGGCGCAGGGCCTGCACGGCACCGGCGTCGAGCACCAGGGTGCCACGGGTCTGCAGGTGGCCGGCCAGCCACTGCTTGCGCGCGGCGAGCATGCCGCGCTCGGGCGACAGCAGGGTCCCCAGGCGCTCGCCGGTTTTCAGGCGGTCGAGCACGCGCTCGATACGGCCACCGATGATGATGGTGTGGGCACCGGACCGGGCCGCCAGGCGCGCGGCCCGCAGTTTGGTCTGCATGCCGCCACGGCCCAGGGCGCCGCCGGTACCGCCAGCCACGGCATCCAGCGCCGGGTCATCGGCACGGGCTTCGTAAATGAGCTGGGCTTCGGGGTTGTTGCGCGGGTCGGCGTCGAACATGCCGTCACGGTCGGTGAGGATCACCAGCAGGTCGGCCTCCACCAGGTTGGCCACCAGCGCGGCCAGGGTGTCGTTGTCACCGAAACGGATTTCGTCGGTGACCACGGTGTCGTTCTCGTTGATCACCGGCACCACGCCCAGGTCGACCAGGGTGCGCAGGGTGCTGCGGGCGTTGAGGTAACGCTTGCGGTCGGAGAGGTCGTCGTGGGTCAGCAGAATCTGCGCGGTGTGCTTGCCGTGCTCGCCGAAGCTCGACTCCCAGGCCTGCACCAGGCGCATCTGGCCGATCGAGGCGGCGGCCTGCAGCTCGTTCATCGCGCTCGGTCGCGAGGTCCAGCCCAGCTGGCTCATGCCGGCAGCCACCGCCCCGGAGGACACCAGCACCAGTTCCACGCCTGCTTCACGCAGGGCCACCATCTGTTCGACCCACACCGCCATGGCGCCACGGTCGAGGCCCTTGCCATCTGCGGTCAGCAGCGCACTGCCGATCTTCACGACCCAGCGCTTGGCGCCCGTCACCTTGCTTCGCATCTTCTCTTCCAACCTGTGTCGAATCTGTAGATACCGTAGATACAAAAACGCCGCTCCAAAGAGCGGCGATCAGTGTACTGCAACCGGTCAGTCGCGCACGTAAATGATTTCCGGGCCGTCTTCGTCGTCCTCGAAATCATCCCAGTCATCGTCGTCGCCGATGTCGTGCACGCTCTTGACGCCGGTGCGGCGCAGGGTGCGGGCATCGTCCAGGGCCTGCAGCTGGGCGCGGGCTTCGTCTTCGATGCGCTGATCGAGCTCGGCCAGTTCCGCGGCGTAGGCCGGGTCGTTGGCCAGGCGGTCGGCGCGGTCTTCGAGGTAGCGCATCAGGTCGTGGCTGAGCTTCTCGGTGCCTTGCTTGGCGATGGCCGAGATCACGTACACCGGGCCGTCCCAGTTCAGGCGCTCGACCACTTCCTTGACCCGGGCGTCTTTTTCGTCGTCCATGATCATGTCGGCCTTGTTCAGCACCAGCCAGCGCTCACGGTCGACCAGCGCCGGGCTGAACTGCGCCAGCTCGTTGATGATGATCTCGGCGGCATCGGCCGGGCTGCTTTCGTCCAGCGGCGCCAGGTCGACCAGGTGCAGCAGCACGCGGGTACGGGCCAGGTGCTTGAGGAAGCGAATGCCAAGGCCTGCACCTTCGGAGGCGCCTTCGATCAGGCCGGGGATGTCGGCGATGACGAAGCTCTTCCAGCGGTCGACGCTGACCACGCCCAGGTTTGGCACCAGGGTGGTGAACGGGTAGTCGGCAACCTTCGGCTTGGCCGCCGAAACCGAGCGGATGAAGGTGCTCTTGCCGGCGTTCGGCAGGCCCAGCAGGCCAACGTCGGCCAGCACTTTCATTTCCATCTTCAGGTCGCGCTGGTCACCGGGCTTGCCCGGGGTGGTCTGGCGCGGGGCACGGTTGGTGCTGGACTTGAAGCGGGTGTTGCCCAGGCCGTGCCAGCCGCCTTGGGCGACCATCAGCTTCTGGCCCGGGGTAACCAGGTCACCGATGACTTCCTGGGTGGCCGCGTCGATCACCGTGGTGCCCACCGGCACGCGCAGGAACAGGTCGTCGCCCTTCTTGCCGGTGCAATCGGTGCTGCCGCCGTTGGAGCCGCGCTGGGCTTCGTGGTGACGGGTGTAACGGTAGTCGACGAGGGTGTTGAGGTTCTCGTCGGCCACCATGTACACCGAACCGCCATCGCCACCGTCGCCGCCGTTGGGGCCGCCGTTCTCGATGAATTTCTCGCGGCGGAAGCTCATGCAACCGTTGCCGCCGTCACCGGCCTTAACCCGGATCGATACTTCGTCTACAAACTTCATTCAAAACCGCCTCTCGTCGAACGACGAGTCGAAAACCAGAAAACCTTGAGGCTCTTGCAAAAATGAGCGCGGCGGCCCCGTACCATCAGAAACCAACGCCGGCAGCCCAGACAAACAGCTTTGCAAGAGGCTCAACCACAAACGAAAAAGCCCCGTCGCATGACGGGGCTTCTGGAGCGACGTCGCGATTAAGCGGCGACGATGCTCACGTAACGGCGCATGAACTCGCCTTTCTTCTCGAACTTGATCACGCCTTCGATCTTGGCGAACAAGGTGTGATCCTTGCCCATGCCAACGCCGTAGCCTGCGTGGAATTCGGTACCGCGCTGACGGACGATGATGTTGCCCGGCTTGATAACCTGGCCGCCATACATCTTCACGCCAAGGCGTTTCGATTCTGAGTCGCGACCGTTACGAGTACTACCACCAGCCTTCTTGTGAGCCATGGTTCAATTCTCCTAATAAATTCAGGGGACCGAGGCTTAAGCCTGGATACCGGTGATTTTGATCTCGGTGAACCACTGGCGGTGGCCCATGCGCTTCATGTGGTGCTTACGACGACGGAACTTGATGATACGAACCTTGTCGTGGCGACCTTGCGAAACGACTTCGGCGACAACCTTGGCGCCGGCGACGACTGGAGCACCGATGGTGACTTCTTCACCGTTGGCGACCAGCAGAACGCGATCGAAGGTCACGGATTCGCCAGTGGCGACTTCCAGTTTTTCGATCTTGAGGAATTCACCTTCAGCGACTTTGTACTGCTTGCCGCCGGTAACGATTACTGCGTAAGACATTTTGAATCTCCGATAATCCTGCTCACCCAGCGCTTTATATGATGGGTATTGGCTGGCATGGCTGCACAAGGCTGGAACGGCCCGGTGCAATTGCGTAAGGCAGGTGCTGCCCAGGAAAGTTAGGGTGCGCGATTGTACGCAACGCCACAAATGCTTGCAAGTACCCGCCAGGCCCCGCGCCCGCCGCGCCTTGACACGCTGGGGCCTGCGACCTAGCATGCCGCGCAACCCCAATGGAGCAGCCGATGCAACCCCAATCCTTCTACCGCGCGGTAGCTGACGATTTCAGCGCCGTCGACGAGATCATCAAGAAGCAGCTGACCTCGCGCGTGCCGCTGGTATCGAAGATCGGCGACTATATCACTTCTGCCGGCGGCAAGCGCCTGCGCCCGCTGCTGGTGCTGCTGTGCGGCAAGGCCCTGGGCCGCGAAGGCGACGACCTGCGCCTGCTGGCCGCGACCATCGAGTTCCTGCACACCGCCACCCTGCTGCATGACGACGTGGTCGACATGTCCGGCATGCGCCGTGGCCGCTCCACCGCCAACGCCCTGTGGGGCAACGCACCGAGCGTGCTGGTGGGCGACTTCCTTTATTCGCGCTCGTTCGAAATGATGGTCGAGCTGGGCTCGATGCCGGTCATGCAGATCCTCTCCAAGGCCACCCGCGTCATCGCCGAAGGCGAGGTGCTGCAGCTGTCGCGGGTACGCGACGCCAGCACCACCGAAGAGGTGTACATGGAGGTGATCCGCGGCAAGACCGCCATGCTGTTCGAGGCCTCGACCCACAGCGCCGCCGCGCTGGCCGAAGCATCCGACGAACAGCGCGAGGCCCTGCGCACCTTCGGCGACCACCTGGGCGTGGCCTTCCAGCTGGTCGACGACCTGCTGGACTATGAGGGTGATGCCGAGGCCCTGGGCAAGAATGTCGGTGACGACCTGGCCGAAGGCAAGCCGACCCTGCCGCTGATCTACACCATGCGCGAAGGCACCCCGGAACAGGCGGCGCTGGTGCGCCAGGCCATCCAGAAAGGCGGCCTGGAAGACCTCGAGCAGATCCGCGTGGCGGTCGAGGCCTCCGGCGCCCTGGCCTACACCGCACAGATGGCCCGCGACTATGTCGCCCGCGCCATCGCTTGCCTGGAAGTGCTGCCAGCCAGCGAATACCGGGATGCACTGGTCGAGCTGAGCGAGTTTGCCGTAGCGCGTACGCACTAAGTCATTCGCGTAACCCTATCGCGGGGCAAGCCCGCTCCCACGCCTGTTCGCTGGTGTGGGAGCGGGCTTGCCCCGCGATGCTTTTGTGCAGACAAACACTAAACCCTATACAATGTACGCCTTTAATCGCCCTGCAACCTAAGGATCCGAAGTGAGCACTCTGCCACCCTGCCCCAAATGCGCCTCCGAATACACCTACGAGGATGGCACCCAGCTGATCTGCCCCGAATGCGCCCACGAGTGGTCGGCCAGCGGCGATGTGCAGGAGGCCAGCGACAACGAGGTGAAGAAGGACTCGGTGGGCAACGTGCTGCAGGACGGCGACACCGTCACCGTGATCAAGGACCTCAAGGTCAAGGGCTCGTCGCTGGTGGTCAAGGTCGGCACCAAGGTCAAGAACATCCGCCTGTGCGACGGTGACCACGACATCGACTGCAAGATCGACGGCATCGGTGCCATGAAGCTCAAGTCCGAGTTCGTGCGCAAGGTCTGATCGCCCTTCAGGGGCTGCCGCCCTGGCAGCCCTGACAGATCCTGCAACAGGGTCGCCTGCACCATTGGGAAGAAATCTTCCAATAGTCACTTGCTATTTTGATAATAAGAATTATTCTCATTGGAACCGCTATCCAAGGAGAATAGCCATGACCTACCTGATCGACGCCTGGCTCGACCGCCCCCACCCCTACCTGCGCATCCTGCACCGCGAGACTGGCGAAGTCTGTGCCGTGCTCGAGGAAGACGCGCTCGACGAACTGCGCGACCAGGGCGACCTGGACCTGATGGGGTTGAATTCCAGTGAACCGGGGGTGCTCAAGGAGCTGGTGAGAAATTTGTTTCTGTTCTGCTATGCGCGGGCATTGCGCCCTGGGGGTACAGACTGGAACTGAGCCCTGTAGGAGCCGGCTTGCCGGCGATGAGGCCCGCCGCACAGGCAACATCATTGCCAGGCCCGACGCCATCGCCGGCAAGCCGGCTCCTACAGGTGAGCCGCTATTACAGAACGTCGAGCAGCTCGACGTCGAACACCAGGGTGCTGTGCGGCGGGATGCTGCCAACGCCTTGGGCGCCGTAGGCCAGCTCGCTCGGCACGTACAGGCGCCATTTGCTGCCGGCATTCATCAGTTGCAGGGCTTCGGTCCAGCCAGCGATGACGCCACCCACCGGGAATTCGGCAGGCTGGCCACGGTCGTAGGAGCTGTCGAACACGGTGCCGTCGATCAGGGTGCCGTGGTAATGGGTACGCACGTTGTCTTCGCGGCTCGGCTTGGCGCCTTCACCTGCGGCCAGCACTTCGTACTGCAGGCCCGAGGCCAGGGTGACGATGCCTTCGCGCTTGGCGTTCTCGACCAGGAATTCCTTACCGGCGGCAGCAGCGGCTTCAGCCTTGGCAGCGGCTTCGGCCTGCATGATTTCGCGGATAGCCTTGAAAGCAGACGACAGGTCTTCTTCGCTGACGCGGCTGTCGGCACCGTTGAAGGCGTCGGTCAGGCCGGCAACGATAGCCTCGAGGCTGACACCCGGTGGCGGGTTGTCACGCAGCTGGCCACCCAGCTGGCGGCCGATGCCATAGCTGACGCGGGTTTCGTCGGTGGACAGTTTGAGTTCGGACATTGGCTTGCTCCGCTTGAGGGCGCACGACATCCGCGCCCTGATGAAAAGGGCGAGCAGACTAGCACACCGGCGCGGGGCGCAGCAGCTACCAGGCCGAACGCTGGGAAATCGGCACCTTGAGGTCTTCTTCCGGGTGCACGCCCATGCCGCACATCTCGTCCTGCACGGACCAGTGCACCAGGTTCATCGACAGCAGCGGGAGGGCTTGCAGCAGTTGCCGCGCATCCTCTACCGAATGCACGCGCAGGCGTTCGCCACGGGGGTCGGCCAGGGGGTGGGCGCGGCCCTTGACCCGGGCTTCGAGCAGGTAGTCACCGCCTTCGATGGCGATCAGGTTGAGTTCGTCGACATGGCCGGCCCTGGCCTCGGTGTTGAGCTGATGCAGGTTCATAGGCGCACCTCGCTGCGGGAACCACGCATGAGAGGTCATTTTTTGTACAGCCTGGGCAAAAGCACAAGCCGCCACCGGTCAGAAAAGATCGCGGGGCAAGCCCGCCCCCACGGATTCAATCGTGGGGGCGGGCTTGCCCCGCGATGGCTGCGAGCGAATCAGTGCTTGGTGACTTTATCCAGGTAGCCCATGACGAACGCCGAAATGACGAAGGTCATGTGGATGATCACGTACCACATCAGGTAGTCGGTGGAGATGTTCTGGGCATCCATGAACACCCGCAGCAGGTGAATCGAGGAAATGGCGACGATGGACGCGGCGACTTTCATCTTCAGCGACGAGGAGTCCATCTTGCCCAGCCAGTTGAGTTTTTCCTTGCTGTCGTCGATGTCCAGTTGCGAGACGAAGTTCTCGTAGCCCGAGAACATCACCATCACCAGCAGGCCGCCGACCAGCGACATGTCGATCAGCGACAGGATCACCAGTACCAGGTCGGCTTCGCTCAGGGCGAAGACGTTGGGCAGTACATGGAAGATTTCCTGGAAGAACTTCAGGGCCAGCGCCAGGAGGCCCAGGGAGAGGCCGAAATAGATCGGGGCGAGCAGCCAGCGCGAGGCATACATCGCATTTTCGAGGATACGTTCCATGGACAAGGGGGACTCGGTAAGTGACTGGAAAAGCGTGCGCGAGTATAGCCAGCCACCTGTGACAGCAAAAGCCTGCGGCGGGTTGCCGCAGGCTCAGCACTGATCTGAAGGCGATGCGTTCCCTGGTAGGAGCGACCTTGTATCGCGAAAGGGCTGCAGAGCAGCCCCGACGATTTTGCGTGGTGCAGATATCTTGGGGCTGCTACGCACCCCTTTCGCGACACAAGGCCGCTCCTACAGGGATCGCGCCGCTTCCAAACAGCTCAAGGAGAACCTTCAGGTCTCGGGATGAAACTGGTAATCCCCAAGGTTGCGGCACCGCTCGCCGTTGATGCGCCTCAGCTGCGCCTGCAGGTGCAGGCACCAGATCTGCGGGTCTTCGGCCACCTGGTACCCATGCAGGGTGAGGCTGTCGACGATGGCGTTCATCACCGATTCGGCCACCATCGGGCCGTGGAACGGCCCCTGGGCCTTGATTGCCGAAGGTTGTTCGCCGGCCATGCCGGCGGCGAACAGCAAGGTCCACATGCCGTTGTCCCCGGCCAGCGGGCGAATGCTGCATTCGATGCGGGTCACCAGGCCCAGGCACTGGCGGGTGAGGCTGAGGTTGCGCATGGCGGCGTCCCCTCTGAGATGCCCTGTTCAGCCCGATACGTTCGGGCTGTTTCCATCCTGAACCCTGATACTGTCCCTTGGTTCCACTTTAGCCGATCGGTGGATGAAGTTAGAAAACCGGCGCCGAACGGTAGCAATGTGCCGCCAGCGCCGGTTTATTGACTTACGCAGGTTTGGCCTGGGCGATCACTTCCTCCAGCCGTTCCTTCTCGGCCTCTTTGATTTCTTCTTCGCTGATCATTTCGGCAATCACCCGCAGGCGCTCGACAACGCGGGCGTTGACGCTGCCCTCGGCGAACTCGCCCTTGTCGTCCAGCGCCCCGGCCTCCTCGCCCACCAGCAGGCTCAGGGCCTCATCGGCCTGGCTTACCGCGTACACGTGGAAGCGCCCGGCCTCGACCGCCTGCAGCACACGCTCGTCGAGCATCAGCGTAGCGACGTTGGCCCGCGGGATGATCACCCCCTGCTCGCCAGTCAGGCCACGGGCCTCGCACAGGCGGAAGAAGCCTTCGATCTTCTCGTTGACCCCACCGACCGCCTGCACCTCGCCGAACTGGTTGATCGAGCCGGTGATCGCGAAGCACTGCTTGAGCGGGGTGCGTGACAGTGCAGAGATCAGCGTGCAGGCCTCGCCAAGCGAGGCGCTGTCGCCGTCGACGTAGCCGTAGGACTGCTCGAGCGCGATGCTCGCCGAGATCGCCAGGGGGAATTCCTGGGCATAGCGGCTGCCCAGGTAACCGGTGAGGATCATCACCCCCTTGGAGTGGATCGGCTGGCCGAGGTTGACCTCACGCTCGATGTCGACGATGCCGCTGCCACCCGGGTACACCGTGGCCGAGATCCGCGCCGGCATGCCGAACGCCGAGTCGCCGACTTCCAGCACGGTCAGGCCGTTGCACTTGCCGATGGCTGCGCCCTCGGTGTCGATCAGGATGATCCCTGCGAGCATGTCGTCCAACACCCGCTGCGACACCCGCCCGGTACGCGTGGCCTTGGCCTTGAGCGCCCGTTCGATGTGCCCGGCGTCGGTCATCGCTTCGCTGGCCAGCTGGCGGATGAAATCGGCCTCGCTGACCAGCTGGAACAGGTCGCCGATGCGCGCCGACAGGCGCGACTGGTTCTCGGCCAGCCGCGCACTGTAGGTGGCCAGGCGCGCCACCGCGTCGCTGGTCAGCGGCGCCATGCCTTCTTCATTGGTGCGGGTGCGCAGCAACTGGGCGAACTGCTCCAGGTTTTCGTCGACCATGGGCATGTCTTCGTCGAAGTCCACCAGCACCCGGAACATCTCCTGGAAGTCCGAGTCGTGGTCCTGCAACGCGTAGTACAGCTGGCGCGAGCCGATGATCACCAGCTTGATGCCGAGCGGGATCACCTGCGGCGTCACGCTCACGGTGGCGACCCGTCCCAGCTCGCCCAGCGGCGACTCCATTTTCAGCTTGCGCGACTGCAGGGCGCGCTTGAGCGCATCCCACACGAACGGCTCGCCGAGCATCTTCTCGGCCTCGAGAATCAAAAAACCGCCGTTGGCGCGGTGCAGTGCACCCGGGCGCAACTGGCGGTACGAGGTGTACAGCGCGCCCTGGTCGGTGCTGTATTCGATACGGCCGAACAGGTTGTCGTAGGTGGGGTGCGGCTCGAACACCACCGGGGCGCCGCCGTTGCCTGGCTGGCCGACCACAAGGCTTGGGGCGTACTGTTCTTCGAGCATCTTGCGCGCCACGGCGTCGGTCTTGCTGTCGTCCACCAGTTGCTCGACCACGGTGCGCAGCAGGTTGAGCTGCACCGACTGCAAGTAGGCGCACACGGCGGCGTTTTCGGCGTACTTCTCCGACAGCGGCGCCAGCAGCGGCTGCAGGGCCAGGGTGATGGTTTCTTCGTTGAGCTGGCGCAGCTGGTTGTTGGATTCGCGCTTCCATTGCGGCAGGCTGGCGAGCTCTTCGTTGAGGCGGTCCTCAAGCTCGGCGATATCCTCGTGGAAGCGCTCGCGCACCGCTTCAGGCAACTGAGCGAACTCGGCCTCGTCCAGCGCCTTGCCGTCGGCCATGGGGGTGAAGGCGACGTTGCTGCTGTCGCGGTACAGGGCCACGTCCTTTTCCAGCGAGGCGCGTTCGATCACGTCCAGGGCGCGGTCGTAGCGCTGGTTGAAGGCGCGGTCGATGGCGCTCTTCTTCTGCTGGTACGAGGGGTGTTCGAACACCGCCGGGAAGGTTGCCAGCAGGTTGTCGATCAGCCCGTTCATGTCGCTGATGAACGCATGGGCGCTGCCGGCCGGCAGCTCCAGGGCGCGGGGCTCGCGGGTGTCTTCGAAGTTATTGACGTACAGCCAGTCGGCCG
The DNA here is from genome assembly GCF_019139895.1 of Pseudomonas fakonensis. Lineage (GTDB taxonomy): Bacteria > Pseudomonadota > Gammaproteobacteria > Pseudomonadales > Pseudomonadaceae > Aquipseudomonas > Aquipseudomonas fakonensis. Next base: position 5,275,801 of record NZ_CP077076.1, read on the forward strand.
GGGTCGCCTGGCGCTTGCCCTCGGCCTTGAGGTAGCGCTTGACGAACGAGAAGCGGCCGGTACCGGGCTCACCCATCACGTACACGTTGTAACCGGGGCGCGGCATGGCCACGCCGAATTGCAGGGCCTCTACGGCGCGTTCCTGGCCCAGCACACCTCGAAACGGCTCCAGATCGTCAGTGTTGGAAAAGGCAAACTGTTCAGCGGAGAAACGCCGGGTCAGGGCTTCGGGCGCGAGACGCAGGCGCGAGGCGACAGGATCGGGCATTGGGTTTCCTTACTTCGGCGGGGCAGATGGAAAGCATTCTGGCGCTGCCTGCGAGCAGCTGGCAAGGCTGTGCGGGACTTTATGTCGCAGCCACGCCAATGCAATTTTTCGCAATAAACAACGCAACCTTTGGATCGTGCCTAAACTCCAAGCTGCGCGGGGGGGTGGAAAGCTTCCCTGTACTGGCAACCGCGTTGCCAGAACCCTGACCCTTGGTACGTCACTACAGAAAGAGAACAACGCTATGAAACGGATTCTTCTGGGTACTCTGTTCGCCGCTGTCTCGATCAACGCCATGGCCGAATCGCCAGGTGGCCCGAACTGCGGCTGGGGCAACCTGCTGTTCGAAGGCCAACGCGGCACTCCGGCGCACTTCCTGGCCTCCACCACCAACGGCACCTCCGGCAACGCGACCTTCGGCATGACCTCGGGCACCAACGGTTGCTCGACCAAGGCGGCCCTCACCTATGGCGGCAAGTCCTGGTTCGCCATGAACGGCATGATGAACGAGCTCTCCGAAGACATGGCCAAGGGCCAGGGCGAAGCCCTGACCACCTACGCCGTGGTGCTCGGTGTAGCACCTGAGGACCGCGCGCACTTCGCCGCTGTCACCCACGAGCACTTCCAGCAGATCTTCAGCAGCGCCGACGTGACTGCCGAATCTGTGCACAGCAACACCCTGGCGGTGCTCAAGAGCGACCCGCAACTGGCCAAGTACGCCACCGAGGCTTGAGCCCCGCGCCGCCCGCCCCGGCATCGGGGCGGGTTTGGCGGTTACCTTTTCGGCATCATCAGGATGTAGTTGCCCGACATGCTCAAACGCCTCGCTCCCCTGGCGCTGCTCGCCAGCGCACCGCTGCACGCCGCACCGCAAGTCGACCCGGTCCGCCTGCAACAGCTGGCAGTCACGCCCTACTGGATTGCCCTGGGCCATTACGAAACCGCCAAGCTTGGCGGGTGGCGCAGCTATGTCGACGACCCGCGGTTCTTCCTCGCCGCCGACGGCGCGCACCACCCCGATCAGGAACTGGCGGCCACGGTGCAGGCGCTGTATGCCCCGGCAAATCTCGCTGACAAGCACGCCCAGTGCGTGTTCCCGGCACGCACCCGCTGGTTGCGCGAACAACTGAACCTCACCGGGCTGCCGCAGCCCGAGTGCCCCGAATTCACCACCTGGTACAAGTCGATCGACCCGCACAGCGCGGCGTTGATCTTCCCGGCCGCGTACCTGAACAGCCCGTCATCGATGTTCGGCCACACCCTGCTGCGCATCGACCAGTCCAACACCCGCCGCGACGACACCACGCTGCTGAGCTACGCGATCAATTTCGGCGCCTACATCGAAGGCAGCGACAACAGCATCCTGTACGCCTGGAAGGGCCTGATGGGCGGCTACCCGGGGCTGTTCGCGATGATGCCCTACCAAGAGAAACTGTCCGAATACCGCAGCCTGGAAAACCGCGACCTGTGGGAGTACCAGCTGGACCTCACCCCGGAAGAGACCGGGCGCATGGTCGAGCATGTGTGGGAGCTCAAGCAGATCAAGTTCGACTACTTCTTCTTCGACGAGAACTGCTCGTACCGCCTGCTCGAACTGCTGCAGGTGGCGCGCCCGAGCCTGGACCTGACCTCGCAGTTCCCCCTTACCGCCATCCCCACCGACACGGTCAAGGCGGTGAAGCAGTCCGGGCTGGTCACCGATGTGCGCTACCGCCCGTCCCGCGAGCGCGAACTGCTGGCCCGCGCCGAGCCGCTGGAGCCCGCAGAAAAGCAACAGGTGCTGGCCATCAGCGCTGACACCACGCATTTGCAAAGCCCCGAATTCACCGCCCTGCCCCGCGAGCGCCAGGCCCTGGTGCAAGACGCCGCCTACCGCCTGGAGCGCTACCGCGCCAACGGCCAGGAACGCGACCCGGCCCAGGCCGCGCGCAGTTTCGAGCTGTTGCGGGCGATCAACCGCAACCCGCCGCCGCCGCTGCAGATCGAACGCCCCGGCCTGCCCGAAGACGGCCACCAGTCGCGCACCTGGCAGTTGGGGGTGGGCACCCGCGAGGACCGCGCGTTCGCCGAGTACGGCCTGCGTATGGCCTATCACGACCTCAACGACAACATGTTCGGCTTCCCGCTCGGCGCGCAGATCGAGATCCTGCAGCTCAAACTGCGCCAGTACGAGGGCAACGACTGGCAGGTGCAGCGCCTGGACCTGGCCACCATCCGCTCGCTGACGCCGCGCGATGCATTGCTCAAACCCTGGTCGTGGCAGGTGGCCGGCGGCCTGGAGCGGGTGCCGGGCAAGCATGAGGACGAGGTGCTGGTCAGCCATGTCAACGGCGGTGCCGGGAGTACCTGGCAGTTGAACGACGACTTGCTGGGCTTTGCCTTGGGCACGGTGCGGGTGGAGCACCACAACGACTTCACCGAGTTCGTTTCGCCGGCGGCGGGGTTCAATGGCGGGCTGCTGTGGCGCAACCCGCTGGGCAACCTGACGCTGGAAGCCAAGGGCGATTTCTTCACCAATGGCGAGGTGCGCCGCAGCGTGAGCCTGAACCAGCAGTGGGAAGTGAGCCAGAACCTTGGGCTGCGCTTGAGTGCATCCCGCCAGTTCAGCCACCTGGCCACGGCGCAGAACGAGGTGATGCTGGAGTTGAAGTGGTATCACTACTGAGGGCCCCATCGCCGGCAAGCCGGCTCCTACAGGTGCTGCACAGGCCAGAAGCAAATGCGCTACCTGTGGGAGCGGCCTTGTGTCGCGATGGGTTGCGCAGCAGCCCCAACGATTTTGCATGATGCCGAGATCCTGGGGCCGCTGCGCGCCCCATCGCGACACTAGGCCGCTCCCACAGGGATAGCGTCAGCTTCACAAGCTGCATCTGTGACCCAACCGACTCTTTGACACTGTTTTGACACCTCCCCGACAAACCGCCACCTAGACTTTGCTGCATTACTCTCGAGGTCTTGTGGTCATGTCGCGGTATTGGCTGGGTTTGTGCGTCGCGTTGTTGCTGGTCGGGTGCGAAACCACCCACCAACAAATGGTCCAGCAGGGCTACCCGCCGGCCTACGCCGATGGCTTCGACGACGGTTGCAGCAGCGGGCGCCAGGCCGCTGGGCTGATGGTCGGCGAGTTTCGCAAGAACGTGCCGCGCTACCTGCACGAAGCTCAGTACGAAACCGGCTGGGACGACGGCTTTCGCCAGTGCCACGCCATGCAGAGCAACCAGGACACCCGCCAGTACCGCGAACGCTACTGGGATGAACGCGACCGCGACTGGCAGCGCGAGAAGGACCAGGGCGCCGCCCGCGCCTACCGGCGCAACTGATGTCGCAAACGGACAACCGTTGAAACCCCGCAGCTGCCACCATGGTCTCCTGCACAAGGAGGCCCGCGCATGAGCCGAGCATTCGTCAACGAGGACCAGGCCGCCGCCCAGGCCAGCCAGCCGGTGGAGCGGCGCGTCAGCGACCAGCCCAACTATGTCACCGCCAGCGGCCTGGCCCAGCTGCAGCAACGCGTGGCGGCGCTCAATGCCCTGCGCAGCGAACTGCAGGCACAAGGCGAACGGGCCGACAAACAGCGCCTGGCCGATGCCGAGCGAGACCTGCGTTACTTCAATGCGCGGATACAGAGTGCCCAGGTGGTGCCGGCGCCGACGTCCACTGAAAAGGTGCAGATTGGCAGCTGGGTGAGCTTCGTCGACGAGGACGGCCAGGAGCAAGAGGTGCGGCTGGTGGGTGAGGATGAAGCCGATGCCGTGCACGGGCTGATCAACTGGGGCTCGCCGCTGGGGCGGGCGCTGTTGGGCGCGGGGCCTGGGGATGAGGTGCTGTGGCGCAGGCCGGCGGGGGATCAGATGATCGAGGTGCTTGAAGTCAGGGGGGAGACTTGAGGGCCATGGGGCTGCTTTGCAGCCCTTTCGCGACACAAGGCCGCTCCTACAGGGATACGCGATTGCTCAGACTATCGTGTTCCCTGTAGGAGCGGCCTTGTGTCGCGAAAGGGCCGCAAAGCGGCCCCAGCAGTTCCAGATCAGACCACGCCTTGCGCCAGCATGGCATCGGCCACTTTGACGAAGCCGGCGATGTTGGCGCCCTTGACGTAGTTCACCGTGCCGTCGGCCTCTTCACCGTAATGCACGCAGGCGTGGTGGATCGACTGCATGATGTGGTGCAGCTTGCTGTCCACTTCACCGGCGGTCCACAGCAGGCGCATGGCGTTCTGCGACATTTCCAGGCCCGACACGGCCACGCCCCCGGCGTTGGACGCTTTGCCCGGGGCGTACAGGATGCCGGCCTCGATGAAGATATCCACAGCGTCCAGGGTGGTCGGCATGTTGGCGCCTTCGGCCACGCAGATGCAGCCGTTGCGCAGCAGGGTACGGGCGTCTTCGGCGTTCAGCTCGTTCTGGGTAGCGCACGGCAGGGCGATGTCGCACGGCAGGCTCCACGGCGTCTGGCCCTTGCGGAACTCCAGGCCGAACTGGCTGGCCAGCTCGCTCAGGCGGCCGCGCTTGACGTTTTTCAGCTCCATCAGCGCATCCCACTGGGCATCGTTCAGGCCGGCTTCGCAGAACAGCGTGCCTTCGGAGTCGGACAGCGAGATCACCTTGCCGCCCAGGTCCATGACCTTGCGCGCAGCGTACTGGGCAACGTTGCCCGAGCCCGAGATGGCCACGCGGCGGCCGTCGATGCGCTTGTCCTGGCGCTTGAGCATTTCTTCGGCGAAGTACACGCAGCCGTAGCCGGTGGCTTCAGGGCGGATCAGGCTGCCGCCGTAGGTCATGCCCTTGCCGGTCAGCACCGAGGTGAACTGGTTGGCCAGGCGCTTGTACTGGCCGAACATGAAGCCGATTTCGCGGGCACCCACGCCGATGTCACCGGCCGGCACGTCGCAGTCGGCGCCGATGTGGCGGTACAGCTCGCTCATGAACGCCTGGCAGAAGCGCATCACTTCGGCGTCGCTCTTGCCCTTGGGGTCGAAGTCCGAGCCGCCCTTGCCGCCGCCCATGGGCAGCGAGGTCAGGGAGTTCTTGAAGGTTTGCTCGAAGGCCAGGAACTTGAGCACGCTCAGGGTGACCGACGGGTGGAAGCGCAGGCCGCCCTTGTACGGGCCGATGGCGCTGTTCATCTGGATGCGATAGCCGCGGTTGACCTGGACCTTGCCCTGGTCATCGACCCACGACACGCGGAACAGCACGGCGCGCTCGGGCTCGACGATGCGCTCGAGAATACCGGCCTGCAGGTAGTGGGGGTTGGCTTCGAGGAACGGCCAGAGGGTGCGCAGCACCTCTTCCACCGCCTGGTGGAATTCGGGTTGGCCGGGGTCACGCTGTTGCAGGCGTGCGAGGAAATTGTCGACGGATTCGATCATGGTAGACGTCTCACCAAGAGGGATTGTTTATTGGTTTTTTCGGGAATGTACCAAGAAGCAATCGCACTGGAACAGGGCGTCATGTCGTTTTTTTGAAATTATTTGGTGCGTTTTCTATAAATGTATACAAAATCCGAGATTTATAGGGGCGGGTCTGGCCCTATCGCAGGCAAGCCTGCTCCTAGAGGGGGCGCGGTTTTTCTGTAGCAGCAGGCTTGCCTGCGATGAAGCCAGCACCCTTATTGCCAGGCACAAAAATGGGGCCCCTGAGGGCCCCATTTTTGTGCAACCGAAACAGCCTTACTGGGCCAGCTTCTTGTGACGCACGCGGTGCGGCTGGGCAGCGGCATCGCCCAGGCGCTTCTTGCGGTCGGCTTCGTACTCGGTGTAGTTGCCTTCGAAGAAGGTCACGTTGGAGTCGTCTTCGTACGCCAGGATGTGGGTGGCGACACGGTCCAGGAACCAACGGTCGTGGGAGATCACGATGGCGGCGCCAGGGAAGTCCAGCAGGGCTTCTTCGAGCGAACGCAGGGTTTCGACGTCAAGGTCGTTGGACGGTTCGTCGAGCAGCAGGACGTTGCCGCCCTCTTTCAGCGTAAGGGCCAGGTGCAGGCGGCCACGCTCACCACCGGACAGGTCCTTGACGAACTTCTGCTGGTCACCGCCCTTGAAGTTGAAGCGGCCGACGTAGGTGCGCGACGGGATCTCGTAGTTGCCGATCTTGATCATGTCTGAGCCATCGGACACCTGCTGGAATACGGTCTTGCCACCGTCCAGGTCCTCGCGGCTCTGGTCGACACAGGCCAGTTGCACGGTTTCGCCGATCTCGATGCTGCCCGAGTCCGGCTGCTCCTTGCCCATCAGCATGCGGAACAGGGTCGATTTACCGGCACCGTTACCACCGATCACACCAACGATGGCGCCTTTTGGCATGGCGAAGGACAGGTTGTCGATGAGCACGCGGTCGCCGTAGCCCTTGGTGACGTTCTTGAACTCGATGACCTTGTCACCCAGGCGCGGGCCGGCCGGGATGTAGATCTCGTTGGTTTCGGAACGCTTCTGGAACTCCTGCGACTGCATCTCTTCGAAGCGCTGCAGACGGGCCTTGGACTTGGACTGGCGGGCCTTGGCGCCTTTGCGCACCCACTCCAGTTCCTCTTTCATGGCTTTTTCGTGGGCGCTCTGCTGCTTGGATTCCTGCGCCAGGCGGTCCGACTTGGCTTCCAGCCAGCCCGAATAGTTGCCTTCGTACGGGATGCCCGCACCGCGGTCCAGTTCGAGGATCCAGCCGGCAACGTTGTCGAGGAAGTAACGGTCGTGGGTAATGGCCACCACGGTGCCCGGGAAGTCGTGCAGGAAGCGCTCGAGCCAGGCCACCGAATCGGCGTCCAGGTGGTTGGTCGGCTCGTCCAGCAGCAGCATGTCGGGGGCCGACAGCAGCAGGCGGCACAGCGCTACACGGCGCTTTTCACCACCGGACAGGTGCTCGATTTTCGCTTCCCAGGCCGGCAGGCGCAGGGCGTCGGCGGCGACGTCCAGCTGGCGCTCCAGGTTGTGGCCGTCGGCGGCCTGCAGGATGGCTTCGAGCTTGGCCTGCTCGGCGGCCAGCTTGTCGAAGTCGGCGTCCGGGTCGGCATAGGCGGCGTACACCTCGTCCAGGCGGGCCTGGGCGTCCTTGATCACGCTGACCGCTTCCTCGACCACTTCACGCACGGTCTTGGTCGGGTCCAGTTGCGGCTCCTGGGGCAGGTAGCCGACATTGATGTCGGGCATCGGCCGGGCTTCGCCGTCGAATTCCTTGTCGACGCCCGCCATGATGCGCAGCAGGGTCGATTTACCGGCGCCGTTCAGGCCGAGCACGCCGATCTTGGCGCCTGGGAAGAACGACAGGGAAATGTTCTTGAGAATTTCCCGCTTCGGCGGCACGACCTTGCTCAGCCGATGCATGGTGTAGACGTATTGAGCCAAAACCAAGCCCTCTATCAGATAGGTAAAGACATCGACGTACGCCCGTGGCGGTTGCCCGGGGGATGTGTTTACGGGGTGTCATTGAACAAAGTGGGCCATTCTACGCCAAGTCGTGGCATTGCACAGATGGGGTAGATGGCAGGCAGGGGGCGCTTTGCGGCTATCGCTGGGCAAGCCCGCTCCCACATTTACCTTTGTGGGAGCGGGCTTGCCCAGCGATGAGGGGCCTCAGACGTGCGACTGCTTGGCCTTGCCCCGCGGCAGGCGGCAACGGTCCGATTGCTCGGCCAGGCGCGCAGCCCAGGCCGACTTGACGCTGAAGCCGCCGCTGCGGGCTGGCTTGTCGGCTTTTTTACTGGCCGGCTTGCTCACTGCCTTGGCCGGCGCAGCGGCAGGCTTGGCGAGCGGTTGTGCGGCCACTTCGCCTGCCGGCTCGGCAACCGCCTTGGCGGCCTTGGCCGACTTGCGCAGCTCGGCCAGCGAGGGCGACTTGTTGCCGCCGGCAGCGGCGTCGGGCTTGGCCAGCGAGCGCTGGCAGGTCTTGCAGGATACGCCCTCGGCAGTGGCAGTGCTGACCAGGGTCTGACTGCTACGCCCACAGGCGGAATCGAGGCCATTGGTGGAATAGTGGGTAACCAAAACCGTACTTCTCCGATGCGTTGACTATTTGAAGCGGGCGGCATTCTCGCACAGGTTGCAGGGGCTTGCCGAACCGGCATGACAGGATGGGAGGTTGCTCATGGGTGCGCGGGCTGGCACTTTGCCACATTTGAAGGCATGCTAGGCGGCTTCATACGTGCGGCTATATAGTGCGCCGGCTACAGGCCAGGCCACGGCATGCGCCGTGCATGCAAACCCCTGCCATCGCCAGCCCAATCGCAGGACCGACGCTTGACCAACTTGAAGCAAATGCCCCCTCTGCGCCCTGCCGTACCCACGGCCGGCTCACACCTGCGTGGCTCGCTCAAAGGCGCGCTGGCCTTGCTGGCCCTGGTGTTGCTGGGGTTGCTGCTGTGGCAGCTGGTGACCCAGTTTCGCCATACCCAGGCCGACCTGCGCCAGCAGAGCCTGGCCACCAGCGCGGAACTGGCCGACCACCTGAACCTGAACATGGCGCTCAAGGCCCAGCAGGCGCTCAACCTGGTCCAACCCTACGTCAAGGCGCCGGCGCCCAGCGCCCTGCCGAACCTGCTCGACACCTTGCAGGCGCGCCTGCCAAGCCTGCAGCAACTGGCCTGGCTGGACGCCAGCGGGCAGGTACTGGCCGACTCCCAGGCCGGCAGCCACGACCGCCAGTTGATTGACGAACTGCTGCAACTGAACCAGGGCAGCAGCTACTTCTACAGCAACACGCCCGACAACCAGCAGGTGTACCTGCTGCTGCGCCAAACCGCCGAGCAGGACCGCGGCTACTGGCTGCTACGCCTGGGCCCGGCCTACTACCACGAGCTCACCGAGCACCTGGACGGCCCCAGCCACCCGCTTTGGCTGCTGGAAAACAGCCGCAACGGCGAGGTGATCGAGCGCCACGGCCCCACCCTGACCAGCGACGAGCCCCTGCAAAGCGTGATGCTGGCGTTCATCGACAGCAGCACCTGGCAACTGCGCGGCCTGTTCGACGAGGGCCTGGCGCGCAGCAAGCTGCTCCCGGCGCTGGTCGGCAAGTGCGTGCTGGCGCTGTTCTGCGCGCTGCTGCCGGTGCTGGCGCTGATCAACATGCGCCGGCGCCAGCGCGCCTTGCAGGAGGACCGCCGACGCTACCACGAAATCTTCGAGGGCACCGGCGTCGCCCTGTGCGTGCTCGACCTCTCCAGCCTGCCCGGCCAGCTCGACCGCTACCACCTGCGCAACCTCGCCGCGCTCAAGCAAAGCCTGGCGCTGGACAGCAACCTGCGCCGCTCGCTGCTGCTGGAGCTGAAAATCACCGAGATCAACCAGGTAGCCCGCCAGCTGCTCAACGTCGACTGCCACGAAGGCGCCTGGCAACGCCTGATCGACGGCAGCGGCAACGGCCGCGAAAGCATCGGTATGCAACTGATCGACGCGCTGCTTGAAGAGCGCTCGCATCTGGAGCTGGAAGTGCGCCTGCCAGCGCCGCTGGGCGGCGAGCTGCACCTGTGGCTGATGGTTCGGCTGCCCCAGCAGCGGCGCGACTACCAGGCGGTGATCCTGAGCATCAGCGACATCACCAGCCGCAAACAGGTCGAGCTGTCGCTGCTGGAGCGCGAGAGCTTCTGGTCGGACGTGGTGCGCACCGTGCCCGACCAGCTGTACGTGCAGGACGTGCACAGCCAGCGGATGATCTTCAGCAACCGCCACCTCGGCCAGACCCTGGGTTATGACCGTGCCGAGCTTGCGCAGATGGGCGAGCGCTTCTGGGAGCTGCTGCTGCACCCCGAGGACGCCGCCCGCTACAACGCCCTGCGCCAACAGCAGTTGGACAGCAGCTACGGCCAGTCGCTGCACTGCCAGCTGCGCTTTCGCCACCGCGATGGCGGCTGGCGCTGCTACGACATCCGCGAGCAGGTGCTGACCCGCGACGGTGACGACCAGGTGACCCGCATCATCGGGGTGGGCAAGGACGTCACCGTGCAGATCGAGGCCAGCGAATCGCTGCGCGACAGCGAGCAGCGCTACCGCATGCTCGCCGAAAGCATCAGCGACGTGATCTTCAGTACCGACAACCAGTTGCACCTGAACTACGTCAGCCCGTCGGTGCAGGCGGTGCTGGGCTATCAGGCCGACTGGATCTTCGCCAACGGCTGGCAATCGATCGTCGCCAACCCGGCCCAGCTCACCGGCGTGTACGGGCTGATGGAGCGGGTCAGCAAGGCGTTGGGCGACAGCGAACAGCTGGCCCGCCTGCGCAGCACCCTGCCTACCCAACTGTTCCTGTTCGACTGCCTGCGCGCCGATGGCCGCAAGATCCCCATCGAACTGCGCCTGGTGCTGGTGTGGGACGAACACGAGCGCTTCGAGGGCGTGCTGGGCGTGGGCCGCGACATCAGCCAGCAGCGCCGCGCCGAGAAAGACCTGCGCATGGCCGCGACGGTATTCGAGCACTCCACCTCGGCCATCCTCATCACCGACCCGGCCGGTTACATCGTGCAGGCCAACGAGGCGTTCAGCCGGGTCAGCGGCTATGAAGTGGCCGAAGTACTCGACCAGTTGCCGGGCATGCTCACCGTCGAGCACCAGCAGGATGCGCACCTGGGCTACGTGCTCAAGCAGCTCAACCAGCGCGGCAGTTGGGAGGGCGAGGTGTTTCTCAAGCGCCGCAACGGCGAGCACTACCCGGCCTGGGTGGGCATCACCGCGGTGCTGGACGACGAGGGCGACCTGGCCAGCTACGTGTGCTTCTTCACCGACATCAGCGAGCGCAAGGCCAGCGAACAGCGCATTCACCGCCTGGCCTACTACGACGCCCTCACCCACCTGCCCAACCGCACGTTGTTCCAGGACCGCCTGTACAACGCCCTGCAGCAGGCCGAACGGCAAAAGGCCTGGGTGGTGCTGATGTTCCTCGACCTGGACCGCTTCAAGCCGATCAACGACTCCCTCGGCCACGCCGCAGGCGACCGCATGCTCAAGGACATGGCCGAGCGCCTGCTGGCCTGCGTCGACAACGGCGACACCGTGGCGCGCATGGGCGGCGACGAGTTCACCCTGCTGCTGCAACCCCGGGCCACCCGCGAGCAAGCGCTCAACCGCGCCATTCATGTGGCCGAGCACATCCTCGCCGGCCTGGTGACGCCGTTCGTGCTGGAAAACCGCGAGTTCTTCGTCACCGCCAGTATCGGTATCGCCCTCAGCCCGCAGGATGGCAGCGAGCTGAGCCAGCTGATGAAGAACGCCGACACCGCCATGTACCACGCCAAGGAGCGTGGCAAGAACAACTTCCAGTTCTACCAGGCCGACATGAACGCCAGCGCCCTGGAGCGCCTGGAGCTGGAAAGCGACCTGCGCCACGCCCTGGAGCAGAACGAGTTCATCCTCTACTACCAGCCGCAGTTCAGCGGAGACGGCAAGCGCCTGACCGGCGCCGAGGCGCTGCTGCGCTGGCGCCACCCGACCCGCGGCCTGGTGCCGCCGGGCGAGTTCATCCCGGTGATCGAGGAACTGGGCCTGGTGGTGGATATCGGCGACTGGGTGCTGCGCGAGGCCAGCCGCCAGCTCAAGGCCTGGCACCAGCAGAAGGTGCGGGTACCGAAGGTGTCGGTGAACATCTCGGCGCGGCAGTTCTCCGACGGCCAGTTGGGCACGCGCATTGCCGACATTCTCGAGGAAACCGGGCTGCCGCCGGCGTGCCTGGAACTGGAGCTGACCGAAAGTATCCTGATGCGCGAGGTCAACGAGGCGATGCAGATCCTCGCCAGCCTGAAGAACCTCGGCCTGAGCATTGCGGTCGACGACTTCGGCACCGGCTACTCGTCGCTCAACTACCTCAAGCAGTTCCCCATCGACGTGCTGAAGATCGACCGCACCTTCGTCGACGGCCTGCCTGAAGGTGAGCAGGATGCGCAGATCGCCCGGGCGATCATCGCCATGGCCCACAGCCTGAACCTTGCGGTAATCGCCGAGGGCGTCGAGACCCACGAGCAACTGGAGTTCTTGCGCGAGCACGGCTGCGACGAGGTGCAGGGCTACCTGTTCGGCCGGCCGATGCCGGCTAACCAGTTCGAGGCGCAGTTCAGCAACGAGACGTTGTTCATGTTTCAGTGACTGTGGCGCCACGAGTTTCCTGGAGCGGCCTTGTGTCGCGCAAGGGGGCGCGCAGCGGCTCCATGATTTGCGCACCCCAGCCAAATTGCCGGGGCTGCTACGCAGCCCAATCGCGACACAAGGCCGCTCCCACAGGGATCGTATGAGCTTCAGGTCAGTGCCGTACCTGTAGGAGCCGGCTTGCCGGCGATGAGGCCGGCTCAGGCAGCACAAGGCAGCCGCCCCCGCCAAGACACCGCGCAGCGCCAAAAAACGGACCACAAAGTCAACTCCAGCCCAGTCCCCATGCGGCCTGCAACATGAGCCCCATTGGTCCGCGACTTGATGCCAGTTCATATGCCAGCCGCGAATCAATCAGTTAGAATGCCCCCCTAACTCACCCCCGATCCTTGAGGACCGCCATGTTCAGCCGTGATTTGACCATTGCCAAGTACGACGCCGAGCTCTTCGAAGCCATGCAGCAAGAAGCCCTGCGCCAGGAAGAGCATATCGAGCTGATCGCTTCGGAGAACTACACAAGCCCAGCAGTCATGGAAGCCCAAGGCTCGGTCCTGACCAACAAGTACGCCGAAGGCTACCCGGGCAAGCGCTACTACGGTGGTTGCGAGTACGTCGACGTGGTCGAGCAACTGGCCATCGACCGTGCCAAGGAGCTGTTCGGCGCCGACTACGCCAACGTCCAGCCGCACGCAGGCTCGCAAGCCAACGCTGCGGTCTACCTGGCCCTGCTGTCGGCCGGTGACACCATCCTGGGCATGAGCCTGGCCCACGGCGGCCACCTGACCCACGGTGCCAGCGTTTCGTCCTCGGGCAAGCTGTACAACGCCATCCAGTACGGCATCGACGGCAACGGCCTGATCGACTACGACGAAGTCGAGCGCCTGGCGCTCGAGCACAAGCCGAAAATGATCGTCGCCGGCTTCTCGGCCTACTCGCAGGTGCTGGACTTCGCACGCTTCCGTGCCATCGCCGACAAGGTCGGTGCCTACCTGTTCGTCGACATGGCCCACGTGGCCGGCCTGGTAGCCGCCGGCGTGTACCCGAACCCGGTACCGTTCGCCGACGTGGTCACCACCACCACCCACAAGACCCTGCGCGGCCCGCGCGGCGGCCTGATCCTGGCCCGTGCCAACGCCGACATCGAGAAGAAGCTGAACTCTGCAGTCTTCCCGGGCGCCCAGGGCGGCCCGCTGGAGCACGTCATCGCCGCCAAGGCCATCTGCTTCAAGGAAGCCCTGCAGCCTGAGTTCAAGGCTTACCAGCAGCAAGTAGTGAAGAACGCCCAGGCCATGGCCGAAGTGTTCATCGAGCGTGGCTTCGACGTCGTCTCCGGCGGCACCCAGAACCACCTGTTCCTGCTGTCGCTGATCAAGCAGGAAATCTCCGGTAAGGACGCTGACGCCGCTCTGGGCAAGGCCTTCATCACCGTCAACAAGAACTCGGTGCCAAACGACCCACGTTCGCCGTTCGTGACCTCGGGCCTGCGTTTCGGCACCCCGGCCGTGACCACCCGTGGTTTCAAAGAGGCCGAGTGCCGCGAGCTGGCAGGCTGGATCTGCGACATCCTGGCCGACCTGAACAACGAAGCGGTGATCGACGCCGTGCGTGAGAAGGTCAAGGCCATCTGCAAGAAGCTGCCGGTTTACAGCAACTGATTGGCAGCCGCCTGATGTGAAAAAGCCCGGCCATGTGCCGGGCTTTTTGGTGGGCTCTCGTTCACCGGGCCGGTGCAAGCTCCGGCACCAGGCGTATTTCTACACGCTGCCCCAATGCCCGCGCAGCGCTGGCCAGGGTTGCCAGGGTCATGCCCGGATCATTCTGGTCTAACGCCCGGTCCACAGCTGTACGGCTGGTATGCATGCGCTCGGCCAACGCCTTTTTGCTGACCTTCTGCTGCTTCATGGCTTGCGTCAATTGCCAGGCGATCACGCGCTTGAGGGCTGCTGCCGTAACCTCCTCCAGCAGGGCTTCTTCGGCGAGAAAATCATCAAAATCCGAACCGATATGCGAGTTCATGTCGTTTGTCTCCTGAGGCTTGCCTTGCGTTGCCTGGCCACCGCCAAGTCAACCGCGGGTGTTTTCTGGCTTTTCTTGATGAAGCCGTGAAGCAGCACCATTACGCCATCGCTGATGGTGAACAGCACACGCCCCACGGTATCTGCCAAATCGATGCGGATCTCCCAAAGCCCGCTTTCCAGCTTGCGCACCAGCGGCATGCCGAGCGGCCAACCGATCTGTACCGTCTTGATCTCGGTACCGATTATTTGCCGTTCATGGCGCGACAGGGCTTTCAACCACTCTCGTACGGGCTCGTTACCGAGCGCACTGCGAAAGAACAAAACACGGACTTGCTGATCTGACGAGGCCAAGTGTACCAAAAAAGGTACTCCTATCAAGGGGGCAGTGACTACCGGCCGAGCAATTGAACATGGCCATGAAAAATGCCGCCTTTCGGCGGCATCTAACAGTCAGCTGCGTCCCAATCAGACGTGGGCCAATGCGTCGAACCCTGCCCGTATCTTTTCCTCCGGCAGTTCATCGGCAATGAACACCATCACGCTCTCCCGCACCTCGCCGTCTTTCCACTCGGCATCCCAGTCGAACCCATACAGCTTGAGCACGCCCTGGAACACCAGGCGGCGGTCTTCGCCGGCGATGTTCAGCACGCCCTTGTAGCGCAGCAACTGCTTGCCATGCTCTTCCAGCAGGCCGTTCATGAAGTCGCTGAGGCGGTCGATGTCCAGCGGTGTGTCGGTGCGCAGCACCAGGGTGCGAATACGGTCCGGGGTGGCCGGCTTGAGTACCGGGCGCAGGGTGGGCTTGAGGCTGATGCCCAGCTCCGGGTTGAGGTTGAAGCCACGCACGTCGAGCAGCTCAGCCAGGTCGATGCGGCCATGCTCGACCACACGGATGGCTGCGCGGCCGTTGATACGCGCCAGGCGCTCGCGCAACGCATCGACGGCCTCGGGCTCGGCCAGGTCGGTCTTGCTCAGCAGCAGGCGGTCGGCAAAACCGACTTGAGCCTGGGCGATGGCCTGGGTCAGGTGCAGCTCGGCGTGCACGGCATCGACCAGGGTGATGATGCCGTCGAGGATGTAGCGCTCGCGCAGCTCTTCGTCGATGAAGAAAGTCTGCGCCACCGGCGCAGGGTCGGCCAGGCCGGTGCACTCGATTACCAGGCGGTCGAAGGCGATCTCGCCGGCGTCCAGGCGCTCCAGCAGCAGGTACAGGGCGCGGGTCAGGTCGCCATGGATGCTGCAGCAGACGCAGCCGTTGGCCAGGGTCATGACCTGCACCGGCTCGTCGCCGAGCAACTGGCTGTCGATACCGGCCTCGCTGAACTCGTTCTCGATCACGGCCAGCTTCAGGCCGTGTTCGGCCTTGAGCATGTGTTTGAGCAGGGTGGTCTTGCCGGCACCAAGAAAGCCGGTCAGCACGGTAACGGGTATGGGCGTGTGCACGCAAAATCTCCTCAAGCCGAAAATGACTGTGGGAGGCCGGTTGCCCGGCCTCCCACAGCTTTACACATGACGCGGGTTCAGCAGCACTTGGGCCCGGACTTGCCACCGTAACGGGCTTCCTGGCGTTCGCGGAAGAACGCCTCGTAGCTCATCACCGGCTTGTCCGGGTGCGTCTTCTGCATGTGCTCGACATAGTTGTCGTAGTCGGGCATGCCGACCATCAGGCGGGCTGCCTGCCCCAGGTACTTACCCAGTCGACCCAGGTCGTTGAACATCGCGGCATTCCTCTCAAGCGTCAGGCAGGGCCTGGAACGGGGTTTCCTTGTCGGTCCGTTCTTTGCGGCCCCAGGCGGCGTAGCCGACCTTGAGCGCGAAGAACAGGATGCTGAACACCACCACCAGGAACAGGATGGTCAGCCCGGCGTTGGTGTAGGCGTTGAAGATCACGTGCTGCATCTGCCCGATATCCTTGGCCGGGGCCAGTACCTGGCCGGCGTCCAGTGCGGTGCTGTACTTCTTGGCCAGGGCCAGGAAGCCAACCGCAGGGTTGGGGTCGAACAGCTTGATCAGGCCAGCGGCGGTGGTGCAGATCAGCAGCCACACTGCCGGTACCAGGGTGACCCAGATGTAGCGCTGGCGCTTCATCTTGATCAGCACCACGGTGCCGAGCATCAGGGCTATACCGGCCAGCATCTGGTTGGAGATGCCGAACAGCGGCCACAAGGTGTTGATGCCACCCAGCGGGTCGATCACGCCCTGGTACAAGAGGTAGCCCCACATCGCCACGCAACCAGCGGTAGCCAGCAGGTTGGCGCCCCACGACTCGGTGCGCTTGAGCGCTGGTACGAAGCTGCCCAGCAGGTCCTGCAGCATGAAGCGCCCGGCACGGGTACCGGCGTCTACGGCGGTGAGGATGAACAGGGCTTCGAACAGAATGGCGAAGTGGTACCAGAACGCCATGGTGTTCTCGCCCGGCAGCACCTGGTGCAGGATCTGCGCGATACCGACCGCCAGGGTCGGCGCGCCGCCGGCACGGGCCAGGATGGTGTGCTCGCCAATGTCGCGGGCCACGGCCTCCAGTTGCTCAGGGGTGATCAGGAAGCCCCAGCTGCTGACCGTCTGCGCAACCGACGCAACGTCGGCGCCGACCACCGCAGCCGGGCTGTTCATGGCGAAGTACACGCCTGGCTCGATCACCGAGGCGGCGACCATGGCCATGATGGCCACGAACGACTCCATCAGCATGCCGCCGTAGCCGATGTAGCGGGCGTTGGTTTCGTTGTCCAGCAGCTTGGGCGTGGTCCCCGAGGAGATCAGCGCGTGGAAGCCGGACACCGCACCACAGGCGATGGTGATGAACAGGAACGGGAACAAGGTACCCTTCCAGACCGGGCCAGTACCGTCGGTGAACTGGGTCAGCGCCGGCATTTTCAGCTCGGGCGCGATGACCAGGATGCCGATGGCAAGGCCGACGATGGTGCCGATCTTGAGGAAGGTCGACAGGTAGTCACGCGGCGCCAGCACCAGCCACACCGGCAGTACCGCGGCGACGAAGCCGTAGCCGACCAGCATCCAGGTGATCTGCACGCCGGTGAAGGTGAAGGCAGGCCCCCACACCGGGTCTGCAGCAATCTGGCCCCCCAGCCAGATCGACAGCAGCAGCAGTACCACGCCGATGATCGAGATTTCACCGATGCGGCCCGGGCGGATGTAGCGCATGTAGATGCCCATGAACATCGCGATCGGGATGGTCGCCATCACCGTGAACATGCCCCACGGGCTCTCGGCCAGGGCCTTGACCACGATCAGCGCCAGCACCGCGAGGATGATGATCATGATCAGGAAGCAGCCGAACAGGGCGATGGTGCCCGGGATGCGGCCCATCTCCTCGCGCACCATGTCGCCCAGGGAGCGGCCGTTGCGGCGGGTGGAGAGGAACAGGACCATGAAGTCCTGCACCGCACCGGCCAGCACCACGCCGGCAATCAGCCACAGGGTGCCGGGCAGGTAGCCCATCTGCGCGGCGAGGACCGGACCCACGAGCGGGCCGGCGCCGGCGATGGCGGCGAAGTGGTGGCCGAACAGGATGTGCTTGTTGGTCGGGACGTAGTCCAGGCCATCGTTGTTGAGTACCGCGGGCGTGGCCCGACGGGGGTCGAGTTGCATCACCTTGTTGGCGATGAACAGGCTGTAGTAGCGGTAGGCGACCAGGTAGATGGCCACAGACGCGACCACGATCCACAAGGCATTGATCGCCTCGCCGCGACGCAGGGCAACCACACCCAGCGCGCAGGCCCCTATGACTGCCAGCGCCAGCCACGGAATGTGGCGTAGCAGGCTATTATTGTTGTTCATGGTTTACTTCCAGCTGGTGGATTGGAAAAGACCGCCCACCGAGTCTAGGGCGTGTCATCGCGCATTGCCATACTTGCTTTGGTCTAGAGCCTCTGCGGCCGGATTGCGCTACCTGCTACAGCGACATCATTGACTATAGTCAGGCTGAACCCCGAGGACCTTGCCATGAGCGACCACGACGAACGCCGCCGTTTCCAGCGCATCGCCTTCGATGCCCCCACCGAACTGCGCCAGGGCGAACGGCGCTGGCCGGTAACCCTGCTCGACGTTTCCCTCAAGGGCCTGCTGATCAAATGCCCCGAGCCATGGGAAGCCGACCTGAGCCAGGACTTCGAGGCCATCATTCACCTCAACGACAAGGTCACCAAGGTGAAGATGCAGGTTGAGTTGCGCCATGAAGAACCCACTCGGCTGGGCTTCATCTGCCTCTATATAGACGTCGACTCGATGAGCCACCTGCACCGTTTGGTGGAGCTGAACGTAGGTGACAGCACCGAAATGATGCGTGAGCTGCGGGAATTGATCGAAGATTGATATCTCTTAGCTTGCTAAGAACTCCATCCCCAAAGTGCTTCCTGACTACTCAGACAGCTTATAGCCAGCTGCCTGGCGGGTTGTATACACCCATCTAAAACCGATCCCAGCTAGCTGGAACGTATCCTGCATCCAGAAAACGAGCCCTTTGGAGGCAGCAGCGTGGGCGTTAGGATCAAAAACTTGTATACAATTTTGATGGCAATCGAATGCACTCTTTGCCTACAGTAGCCAGACAACAATAAAACCGAGAGCCTGCTCCATGACTACGTCCACCAGCACGTCTCCCACCCAACGCCCCGAGGACGAAAACCTCGGCCTTGGCGCCAACCTGGCCTACGGGCTGCAACATGTCCTGACCATGTATGGCGGGATCGTCGCGGTGCCGCTGATCCTCGGCCAGGCCGCCGGCCTCAACGGGGCCGAGATAGGCCTGCTGATCGCCGCCTCGCTGTTCGCCGGCGGCCTGGCCACACTGCTGCAAACCCTCGGCCTGCCGTTCTTCGGCTGCCAGTTGCCGTTGGTGCAGGGCGTGTCGTTTGCTGGTGTGGCAACCATGGGCGCCATCATCAGCAGCGAAGGCGGCGGTGGCCTGCAAGGGGTATTGGGCGCGGTCATGGCCGCATCGCTGATCGGCTTCTTGATCACCCCGGTGTTCTCGCGCATCACCAAGTTCTTCCCGCCGCTGGTGACCGGTATCGTCATCACCACCATCGGCCTGACCCTGATGCCGGTGGCCGCACGCTGGGTGATGGGTGGCAACAGTGCTTCGCCGGAGTTCGGCAGCGTGGCCAACATCGGCCTGGCCGGGCTGACCTTCGCCATCGTGCTGGTGCTGAGCAAGCTGGGTAACGCGGCCATCTCGCGCCTGTCGATCCTGCTGGCCATGGTGATCGGCACCCTGATCGCCTGGTCGCTGGGCATGGCCGACTTCAGCAAGGTCAGCGAAGGCCCGATGTTCGCCTTCCCCACGCCGTTCCATTTCGGCATGCCGACCTTCCACATCGCCGCCATCCTGTCGATGTGCATCGTGATCATGGTGACCCTGGTGGAAACCTCGGCGGACATCCTCGCGGTCGGTGAAATCATCGACACCAAGGTCGACTCCAAGCGCCTGGGCAACGGCCTGCGCGCCGACATGGCATCGAGCATCCTGGCCCCGGTATTCGGCTCGTTCACCCAGAGCGCCTTCGCCCAGAACGTCGGCCTGGTGGCCGTGACCGGGGTCAAGAGCCGCTACGTGGTGGCCACCGGCGGTGTGATCCTGGTGGTACTGGGCCTGCTGCCGATCATGGGCCGGGTGATTGCTGCAGTACCCACCCCGGTACTGGGCGGCGCCGGCATCGTGCTGTTCGGCACCGTGGCCGCCAGCGGCATCCGCACCCTGAGCAAGGTCAGCTACAAGAACAACGTCAACCTGATCATCGTCGCCGCCTCGCTGGGCTTCGGCATGATCCCGATCGCCGCGCCGACCTTCTACCACAACTTCCCCACCTGGTTCGAAACCATCTTCCACTCCGGCATCAGCTCGGCGGCGATCATGGCCATCCTGCTTAACCTGATGTTCAACCACTTCACCACCGGTAACTCGGAAAACCAGTCGGTGTTCGCGGCCGCGTACGAGCGCACCATCCAGTACTCGGACATCTCGGCCCTGCGTGATGGCGACTACTTCAAGGATGGCAAGCTGTTCGACGCCGAGGGGAACGAAGTACCTGTGCTGGAACTGGACGAACATGGCAACGAAGCGCCCAGGCGCAAGGCCGTGGCCGAGCATTGATCGCTGACTGAGTGATCACGCAGGGGAGCCGACGCGCATCGTCGGCTCCCCTTTTTGGTTTGCCTGCAAGGGCCTCATCGCCGGCAAGCCGGCTCCTACAGGTACAGCGCAGTTTTGATGGCGATGCGGCCCGTGTAGGAGCGGCCTTGCCGGCGATGAGGCCGGTTCAGACAGCACAAGACAGTTGCTCCCACAGGCTCCGCACTCATCCATGCGCCACGAAATACCCGTTCAACACCTGCAAGTCCCGCGCATCCAGCACCCCCGCCAGATAGCGCAGCTGCAACCACGCCCGCAGGTAGTCATAGCGCGCCTGGGCCAGATCGCGCCGGGCGCTGTACAGCTGCTGCTCGGCGTCCAGCACATCCAGGTTGACCCGCTCGCCCCCGGCCACGCTCTTGCGCGTGGCCTCAACCAAGGCTGCGGCTGAATTCACCGCCAGGTCGTAGGCACGGACCTTCGCCGTGCTGCTGGCGCACAGGTTGAACTGCCGGCGCAGCTGGTTGACCGTGTCGCGCAGCTGCGCGTCCAGCTCGAAGCCTGCCGCATCGCGCTGGGCCCTGGCCTGGCGTACCGCTGCCGACACCCCGCCACCGGCGAACAACGGCAGGCTCAGCTGCAGGCCGACGCTGTCGGTGTCATAGCGCTGGTTGTAGGTGCTCTCGGAGCTTGAGCTGGAAATACCCTTGCTGGCGTAGGCGCTGAGTGACGGCAGGTGCCCGGCACGCTGGCGCTCGACATTCTGCTCGGCCACATCCAGGCCGTGGCGCTGGCTGGCGAGCTCGGCGTTGTGCGCCACCGCCAGGTCACGCCAGGGTTCGAAACGCGCCGGGCTCAACGGCTGCACCCTGAAGCCCGCAGCCAGCGGCGCCAGGTCTTCGACCCCCACCGCCTCGCCGACGATGGCCTGCAAGGTGCGCAGTGCGGCATCCAGGTTGTCGCCGGCCTCGATCTCCTGGGCCTGGGCCAGCCCAAGGCGGGCACGGGTTTCCAGCACATCGGTGCGGGTGCCCTCGCCGCCCTTGAGCAGGCGCTCGTTGAGGGTCAGCTGCTCGGCGTAGGTGCGCCGCTGGGCCTGGGCCAGGCTGATCTGCTCGTGGGCGAACAGCGCCTCGCTGTAGGCCTGGAACAAACGCACCACCAGCTCCTGGCCACGCCCGCGCAGGCGCTCGTCAGCCAGCGCCGCCTGGGCCACGCCGCTGCGGTACTGGGCCCAGGCGGCATAGTCGAACAGCGGCTGCTCGACGGTCAGGGTCGAGGTGTAGCTGCGGTAGTCGCGCTGGGTGGTGACATCGCCGAACTGGCTGTACTGGGTCACCTCGGAATCATTGCGGGCGCGGTTGTAGCGGTACGAAAGCTTGGGCAGCAAGCCGGCGCGGCCAATGGCCAGGTTCTCGATAGCGGCGGCGCGTTCGGCAATGGCGCCCTGCCAGGTGGGGTCGTTGCGCAGGGCCAGGGCGTAGGCGTCACCCAGGTCCAGGGCATGTGCCGAGGCACTGCCGCACAGCAGCGCGGCGAGGGTCAGGCGGGCAATCAGCATTGCAGTCATTCCTCCGCCAGGGCGACATGCACCCGGTCGGCCAGCGGCTTGAACAGGTAGTTGAGCAGCGAGCGTTCGCCGGTACGCACGAAGGCCTCCACCGGCATGCCCGGGCGAATGTCGAGCCCGGCCAGTTGCGCAAGCCCTTCGGGGCTGACCTTGATGCGCAGTTGGTAGTACGGCTGCTGGGTCTTCTCGTCCAGCAGGCGGTCAGCCGACACCAGGGTCACCTCGCCGTCCACCCGCGGCGTGGTGCTCTGGTTGAAGGCCGAGAACATCAGCTCTACCGGCAGGCCCGGGTGGAGACGGTCGACCATCTCCACCGGTGCCCGGGCATCCACCAGCAGCGGCGCCTCGCTGGGTACGATTTCCATCAGTTGCTGGCCACGGGCGATCACCCCGCCGTTGGTGAACACACTCAGGTTGACCACGGTGCCGTCGGCGGGGGCGCGCACCTGGTTGTGGGCCAGTTCGAAGCGGGCGCTGCGCAGGCGGTTGCCCAGGTCTTCGGCGTTGGCCTGCAGCTCGGCGAGCTGCTGGCGTACCTCGTTCTGGAACTCTTGCTGGCGCTGGCCGATGCGCAGTTTCAGCTCCAGCACCTGGCGCCGGGTGCGACCGATGGAGCCCAGGTCCTCGGCAATCGAACCGTTGACCTGGGCCAACAGCCGTTCGTTGTCGAGCAGGCGGTTGCGCGGGATGTAGCCATCCCGGGCCAGCTCGCGCAGGCCGTGCAGTTGCTCGTCGAGGGCATCGCGCTGGGCCTGCTTGCTGGCCATCGAGCCTTGCAGCCCGGCCAGCGACGCCTCGGCGCCAGCGATGTTTTCGCGCAGGCCGTCAAGCTCCATGCGCAGGGCCTGGGCGCGGCTGACGCGCAATTGGCGCTGCGCCTCGAGGGCCGTGGCGACCCAGGGTGTGCCGACCTGGGCCAGGAGGTCCTCGGGGAACACCAGGCTGCTGGCAGCGTCGCGCTCGGCCAGCAGGCGCGCCTCACCGGCCCGGGCATTGAGGTACTGCACCTCGAGCGAACCAACCTGCGCCTGGGCCTGGGTCGAGTCCAGGCGTACCAGCACCTGCCCGGCCTTGACCCGGTCGCCATCGCGCACCAGCAGTTGCTCGATCACCCCGCCGGTGGGGTGCTGCACGGCCTGGCGGCTGCCGGCAACCATTACCGTGCCGCTGACCGGCACGCCTTTGTCCAGCGGCGCCAGGGCGCCCCACAGCAGAAAGCCGCCAAAGCCTGCCAGCACCAGCCAGCGGCCAAGCCGAGCCGGACGATGGGCGTCCAGGCGCAGCACATTGTCGGGCGCGGCCTGGGGAATTACGGGGTGTACGGTCATGGTCTCACGCTCTCGGCTGGGCAAAGGTCATGCTCAGCCCCACCGGAGCCCGGGCAGGTGCCGGTGCGGCCGGGCGGGCGCTGCGCTGCACATCCTGCAGCACCCGCGCGGTCGGGCCGAAGGCCTGCAACTGGCCGGCCTGCAGCATCAGCAGGTTGTCCAGCCCGGCCAGCAGCGCCGGCTTGTGGGTAATCAGGATCAAGGTGCGCTTGAGCTCGCGCACCTTGGCGATGGCCTCGACCAGGGCCCGCTCGCCGGCCTCGTCGAGGTTGGAGTTGGGCTCGTCCAGCACGATCAGCGCCGGCAGCCCGTACAGCGCCCGGGCCAGGCCAATGCGCTGGCGCTGGCCACCGGACAGCCCCATGCCGCCCTCGCCCAGCTGGGTGTCGTAGCCGGCCGGCAGCTTGAGCACCATGTCATGCACCCCGGCCAATTGCGCGGCGGCCACTACTTGCTGGGCGTCCACCGGCCCCAGGCGGGCGATGTTCTCGGCGATGCTGCCGGCGAACAGCTGTACGTCCTGCGGCAGGTAGCCGATGTGCGCGCCTAGCGCCTGGCGGTCCCACTGGCTCATTTCGGCGCCGTCCAGGCGCACCTTGCCACTGGCCGCGCGCTGCGCGCCCACCAGCACCCGGGCCAGGGTCGACTTGCCCGAACCGGACGGGCCGAGCATGCCCAGCGACTCGCCGGCCGCCAGCTCGAAGCCCAGGTTGCTCAGGCACGGGCGCTTGGTGCCCGGTTGCAGCGCGGTCAGTGCCTCGACACTCAGCCGCCCGCTGGGCGCCGGCAGTGGCATGCCCGACGGGCGCGGCGGCTGCGCCCGCAGCAGCTCGTTGAGCCGTTGGTAGGCCTGGCGCGCCGCGCCCCACTGACGCCAGGCGCCGATCAACTGGTCGATTGGCGCCAGCACCCGGGCCATCAAGATAGAGCCTGCGATCATCATGCCCGGGGTGATCAACTGCTCGATGGCCAGCCACGCCCCCAGGCCCAGCACCAGCGATTGCAAGGCCAGGCGCACGCTCTTGGACACGGCGGTCACCGCCGCAGTGCGCTCGCTGCCCAGGCTCTGCCGGGCGAGAAAGCCATGGTGTAACTGCGCCCAGCGCTGGCGCACCGCGCCCAGCATGCCCATGGCTTCGATCACTTCGGCGTTGCGCAGGTTGCCGCTGGCCTGCTGGCCGGCCTGCTGCGACAGCTGCCCAGCCTCGGCGAACGGCGCCTGGGTCAAGCGCTCGTTGGCCCAGGCCAGCACGATCAGCAGCACCGCGCCGACCACCGCCATCAGCCCCAGCCAGGGGCTGAACAGGAACATCACCAGCAGGTACACCGGGAACCACGGGGCATCGAAAAAGGCGAACAGCGCCTGGCCGGTGGCGAACTGGCGCAGGCTGGTCAGGTCGGCGAGCATCTGCCCGGCCGCGCCCTTGTGCCCGGCCAGGCTGGCTTCGAAGGCGGCCTCGAACACCCGGGGGTTCAGGCGCATGTCCATCTGTGTGCCCAGGCGGATCACCACCTGGCTGCGCAACCACTCCAGCAGGCCCATGAAGGCGAACAGCCCGATGATCATCAGGCTGAGCATCAGCAGGGTCATCTCGTTGCGCGAGGACAACACCCGGTCGTAGACCTGCAACATGTACAGTGCCGGCGCCAGCATCAGCAGGTTGATCACGGCGGTGAACAGGGCGACGTTACCCAGGCCTGCGCGGCAGGCCTTGAGCGCCTGCAGCACTTCGTTGACCGCAGCGGGAGCGGTTCGCATTTGTTGGAAACCTCGCACAAGGCGCAGGCAGGCGATTGCGTTCGCGCCACCTACGCCACAAAATTCGCACCACCGCAGCCTGGGCCCGGCAAAGACACGGGCTGCGGGGTAATGCAGCAGATCAGCGAATGTCAGGGTGACCTGCCATTCGCTTTTTCATGCCTGGGCTCAGGCCGCCAGGGCCAGGTCCTCAGGCAGCGCCTGCACGCCAACGGCGTCGGCCGAGACAGTGCTGACCGGGCCTGCGGCCAGGGCGGCGCTGATGTCGGCGAAGGTGTTGTTGGTGGACACGCCGTAGTCGGCCAGCAGGTTGTCCAGTACCGATTCCAGCGCGCTGGTGTTGCCCTGCATCAGGCCGTAGATCACGTCGTGCACGTCGTTGGCACCGGCCACGCGGCCATCACCCAGGGCCGAGCTCAGGTCCAGGCCGCCGAAGGTGACCACGAAGTTGCTCAGGCTGTAGTCGCTGCCACCGCCGCCGCCCAGTTGCTGACCCAGCGAGACGTTGTCCAGTTCGCCCCACAGGTAGTGGTTCTGGGTGCTGCTGGCCGGCAGGGCCGGGTTGAACACGTAGTTCAGGCCATTGCTGGTATCGCTGTCGGCGATGAAGGCGTAGCTGGAGCCGGAGCCGCTGATGGCGTACTGGTCACCGGAGAAGGTGCCGTTGCTGAAGCCGCCGGTGTTGCTCGAACCGTGGTCGGCCGTCTTGAAGCTGGTGGACCAGAAGGCCAGGTAGCTGTCGACAGAGACGTTGGCGAAGGTGGCGGCGTAGTTGACGGACAGAGTCATTTCAATTCCTCGTTGACGTTACAGCATTGGACGAAGGCGTATTCCCTGCCTTCGTGTTGCCCGGAAAGGGCGAACCCGGTGTGAATCAGAAGCGGTACTCGAACATGCCGGTAAGCGTGCGACCACGGGCCAGCGAAAGGTTGTTGGCGTCGCCCATGGCGACGAAGTAGGCCTGGTCGGTGACGTTCTCCATGGACAGGCCGATGTTCAGGTTTTCGGTCATCCAGTAGCTGGCGTACAGGTCGTACACCTCGTACCGGGGCCACAGTGCTTGATCGATCTGGTTGTAGCCCTGGGCATTGAGGTTCTCGCCATTGCCCTTGCTGAAACGCAGGCGCATGCCGACATCCAGGGTGTTGTCGAAGAAGCGCAGGCCGGCCGTCAGCGCCCCGCGGTCGGCCGGCATGTAGCTGGCGTTGCCCATGACATGCCCACACATCACCCGGGCATCGAGGGCCGGGTCGCCGCCGACCTGGTACACCGGGAACGGCAGCATGATGATCACGCCGCCGAAGTCCACCGGGCGCAACTCGGTGCCGACCTGGGTGCGCGACTGTGCACCGCCCATGTACAGCTGCTTGGAGCAGAAGTCGTTGCTGCCGATCATGTGGGTGTAGCTGAGCTGGCTGTAGAAGCCGCCGGCGTCGTAATCCAGCGAGTACTCGACCCCGCGAAAACGCGTGGTTTCAAGGTTGTTCTGGTAGGCATTACGGCCCAGCGAGGTGCCGATCACGCCAGCGGTGCCGGGCAGATCGACGTTGATGTCGAGGAACGAGAAGTTGTCGATGCGGGTGTCGAAGTACGCCACCTTGGCACCCAGCCGATCGCCGTCGCGAAACAGCGACTCCTTGAAGATGTTGAAGCCCGCCTCCCAGTTGTGCGAGGTCTCCGGCTTGAGGAACGGGTTGGGGTAGACCATCTCGTTGCCACCGCCGTGGGGCTTGCCGCTCATGAACGCCTCGGTCACCGACGGCGGGCGCCAGCCGCGGCCCCAGCGGGTATACAACTGCAGCCAGTCCAGGCCCGGCTTCACGCCAATGCCGAAGGTCGGCGAGAAGCGCCCCGCCTCCTGGTTCACGTCGAACAACAGGTCAGTGCTCACGTACTCCGGGTCCACCGCGGGGCCGCCGGTGGGCAGCATGAAGGCGGTGAAACCGGTCTGTCCGCTGAGGCGGTAACGGTCGTAGCGCAAGCCGGCGTCCAGGGTGAGCCAGTCGCCGTGCTCGAATTTCAACTCGCCGAACACACTGGCCATGACCCGCTTGCCTTGCGGGGTCGCGCCGCTGGCATAGGGGTTGGTGTGCTCGTTGGGCGCCGGAACCCGCTCGCTCGAAGGCTTGAAGGTGTCCTGGAACAGCTCGGTGCCGTAGTTGAAGCTCAGGGTATCGTGCTGCCCGAAGTAGAAGCGCGAGGTGTTCTGCAACTGCAGGCCCCAGGTGTCGGTCTGGAAGCGGTCCTGGTAGGGGCCGTAGTAGTTACCGCTGGCCTGGCTTGCGGTGCTGCCGGCGTTCCAGCGGTCCTGGCGGGTGGTGACGTAATAGAGCTTGGCCTTGAAATCGATCAGGTCGTCGTCAGGTGTGTAGCTGTAGTCGAGCGCGACATTCTTCGCGGTAATGTCATTGCTGGCCGAGCGCATGTAGTAGTAGCGGTTGTTCTCGTCCTGGTAGGTCCAGGCGTCCTTGCTGTCCGTGTCGGTGGCCATGTAGCTCAGCTGCACGCGCTGGTCCTGGGGCAGGTTCAGACCGAGCTTGATCATCTGCGAGCGGGTGACGCTGCTCATGTCGCCCACCTCGGACTCCAGCCAGTCCTGCCAGGCCTCGGGGAACAGGTTCTTGTTGCGAATGTTGGTGCCCAGGTTGTCGGCATCGTTGGTGCCGGCGCGGTAGTCACCAAAGTGCCGTTCGCTCATGCCCAGCAGCACGTCGCCCACCTCGTTGCCGAAGGCGAACACGCCGCTGCCGTTGAAGTAGGTACCGTTGCCCAGCTCGCCGATACCGTGCCCGGCGCGGATGCGCCCGCCGAACTCCTTGCCAGGGCCGAGGAACTCGCTGGCCTGCACGGTGTTGAAGCTGGCGATGCCGCCGAGCACGCCGGCGCCGCCCATGCCCGACTGGCTGCCCTTTTCGATCTCGACGTTACTGATGAACTCGGGGTCGATGAACATCACGCCGTTGCGCTGCTGGTGGCCGTTGACGTTGAAGTTCTGGCGCATGCCGTCGATGTTCATGTTGACCCGGCCGTAGTCCTGTACGCCGCGGATGTTCACCGACAGCCCCGGGTCGCGCTGGTCCACCGCGGTGTACACGCCGGCGGTTTCCTCGAGCATGTCGGCGGCGTGGCGCGGCGGGCGCTTGTCGATCTGCTCACGGGTGATCACGCTGGTGGAGCGTGGCGTCTGGTACACCCAGTCGGCGCCGCGGTTGGACTCGACATGGGTGGCCCCCAGCTCCATGGCTTCGCCGGACGCTTCCAGGCGCTCCAACCCCACCTGCCCGGGGGCGCTGAAGTGGTAGCGCACCGGCATGCCCAGCAGCAGCTGGCGCAAGCCGCCCTCAGCGCTGTAGCTGCCACGCAGGCCTTCGCTGTGCAGCCCGGCCAGCTTGCGGCTGTCGAAGAACACCTGCACCCCGGACTGCTCGGCGTAGGCCAGCACGGCGCGGTCCAGTGGCTGCGCGGGAATGTCGAACTGCACCAGCTGCTGGCTGGCGGTGTTACCGGGCGTTGCGGCCTGGGCCATGCCGATCCCCATCGGCAGGGCCAAGGCGCCCAGGGCCAGGCTGCCGGCCAGGGCGATGCGGCCCAGGGGCCTGCGAGGTTGAAGGGTTTGCGTGCTCACTGCGCGTCTCGTCTTTTGTTGGCGATTTCTAGTAATGAAAATCAATCTCAACAATCAGACGAGCAAGCTACACAAACTCAGTAACGCAAATTGCAGATTTTTTCGCTCGCTCAGTAAATCAGCGTCAGGCCCGGCAATTCCAGGCGCTCGGCCTTGAGCTCGGCGGCCAGTACCGCTGGGGCTGCGGTGAGGTTGTCGAGGCGAAACACGCCACTGACCTCGCGCCGGGCCAAGGCACCGTCGATCACCAGCAGGCGGCCGGCGCGGTAACGGTTCAGGCGCTCGATCACCTCGGCCAGCGGCTGGCGTTCGAACACCAGTACGCCGCGCTGCCAGTCGGTGGCCCGCTGCAGGTCACGGCCCGGCCACAGGCGAATACCCTGGGCCTGGTCATAACGCAGCGCCTGGCCTTCGCGCAGCAACTGGCGGGCGCTGCCTTGATCGGGCGGTACTTGCAGCGTCACCTCGACACTGTGCTCGAGCATGCCGACCCAACCGCCCTCGCCCGCCGCGCCGACCACGAAGCGCGTGCCCAGGGCCTGGCTGCTGGCACCGGCATACTCCACCACGAACGGCCTTGGCTCTGCCGCCGTGACCGGGGCGGCGCTGAACACCGCGTCACCGGCCAGCAGGCGCACCCGCCGCTGCTGGCCATCGAAGGCCAGTTGCAGCGCGCTGCGGCTGTCGAGGTCGACCTGGCTGCCGTCTGGCAGCGTGACCCGCCGCACTTCACCCGCCGCAGCGAGGTAGTCGGCACGCCAGCTCAACAGCCATTGCGGGCCTTGCTCGACACCCAGCGCTGCTACCAGCACCAGCGCACAACAGGCCACGGCCTGGCGCAGGCGGGGCCTGCGCCGGCGGATGACCGGCGCAGCCACCTGTACCACCTGCCCGCGCCGAGCGGGCGCAGGCATCGGCAGGCTCGCCAGCTGGCCGAGGTCGGCCCAGGTCGCCTGGGCGAACGCATGGGCCTGGGCGTGGCGCGGGTCCTCTGCGCACCACTGCTCCAACGCCTGCTGCTGCGCACTGCTCAAGGGGCCGGCGCCCTGCAGCACCACCCATTCGGCGGCCTGCTCGCGGATGGCTTGCTCGTTCTGGCTGCTCACACGGTTCTCTCGTGATCTGGTTATGTCTGGGCTGACGTCTGAGGCAGGGTTTTTCAGTAAACCGTTGGTCATTCGGTTTCCTGCAGGCACTGCATCACATAGGCCAGGGCCTTGGCCAGATGCTTCTGCACGGAGCTGTCGGAAATACCCAGGTGGCGGGCGACCTCGGCGTGGGTCATGCCTTCCAGGCGGTTGAGGCGAAACACCTGGCGGGTGCGCTCGGGCAGCTCAGACAGAATCGCCTGCAGGCGGCGCAGGTGTTGTTCGCGGGCGGCCTGTTCATCGAGCCCGGGGCGCTCTTCGACAATGCCTTCCAGCGCCTCGTGGGGCACCAGGTCGGTCTTGCGCCGCTGCTGCTGGCGCACGTGGTCGACCATCAGGTTATGGGCCGTGCGGTACAGGTAGGCCTGGGCATTGTCGATCTGGTCGAGGTGCTGTTGCTCGGCCAGGCGCAGGAAGCTGTCCTGCACCAGGTCGGCGGCCAGCTGCGGGTCGCGCACCTTGCGCGAGAGCATGGCCTGCAGGTTTTTCGCGTGCTTGAGAAACAGCCGCTTGAGGTCGAACTCCGCCACACGCACTCCATGGGGTGGTCGCAAGGTGGCGGCTATGCTACTGGCTATTGAGAATCAGTTGCAAGAAGGCGCGCTACTCGAACAGTGCATCCAGGGCTTGTTCCAGGCGCGTCACGGCAATCACCTGCAAGCCGGCGGGTGGCTCCTTCGGCGCGTTGCCCTTGGGCACGATGG
This sequence comes from Pseudomonas fakonensis, assembly GCF_019139895.1. Classification (GTDB taxonomy): domain Bacteria; phylum Pseudomonadota; class Gammaproteobacteria; order Pseudomonadales; family Pseudomonadaceae; genus Aquipseudomonas; species Aquipseudomonas fakonensis. The sequence goes on from NZ_CP077076.1 coordinate 5,306,370, forward strand.
CACGCTTGAAGCCGTGTTTGGCGGCCTCCTTCAGGCGCTCCTGGCCGCTGGGGACCGGGCGCACTTCGCCCGACAGGCCGATTTCGCCAAATACCAGCAGGTCATGGGCCAGCGGGCGGTTGCGCAGGCTCGACATCACCGCCGCCAGCAGCGCCAGGTCAGAGGCGGTCTCCAGCACCTTGACCCCGCCAACCACGTTGAGGAACACATCCTGGTCGTGGGTGGGGATGCCGCCATGGCGGTGCAGCACCGCCAGCAGCATGGCCAGGCGGTTCTGGTCCAGGCCCAGGGTGACCCGCCGGGGGTTGGCCAGGTGGCTGTCGTCCACCAGCGCCTGTACCTCCACCAGCATTGGCCGGGTGCCTTCCCAGGTGGCCATGACCACGCTGCCGGGCACTTCTTCCTGGGTGCGGTTGAGGAAGATCGCCGAAGGGTTGGAGACCTCTTTCAGGCCACGGTCGGTCATGCCGAACACGCCCAGTTCGTTGACCGCGCCGAAGCGGTTCTTCACCGCGCGCAGCAGGCGCAGGCGGCCGTCCGATTCACCTTCGAAATACAGCACGGTGTCGACCATGTGCTCCAGCACACGCGGGCCTGCCAGCGAGCCTTCCTTGGTGACGTGGCCGACAAGGAAGATCGCCGTGCCGCTTTGCTTGGCGTAGCGCACCAGCAACGCGGTGCTCTCGCGCACCTGGGCCACGCCGCCTGGGGCCGACTGCAACTGCTCGGTGAAGATGGTCTGGATCGAGTCGATCACCATCACCCGGGGCTTTTCCTGGCGGGCGGTGGCGATGATCGCCTCGATACAGGTTTCGGTCATGACCTTGAGCTGGTCCTGGGGCAGGCCCAGGCGCCGCGAGCGCATGGCCACCTGCTGCTGCGACTCTTCGCCGGTGACGTAAAGCGCCGGCATGTGGGTGGCAATGTTGCACAGGGTCTGCAGCAGGATGGTCGACTTGCCGATGCCAGGGTCGCCGCCGATCAGCACCACCGAGCCATCCACCAGGCCACCGCCAAGCACCCGGTCGAGCTCGGTGCTGCTGGTGGTGAAACGCGGGATCTCCTCGACGCTGACCTCGGCCAGGGTCTTGATCTGCGCCTGCTGCCCTGCCCAGCCGGCACGCCCGCTGGGGGCCGCAGCGCCGCCGCTTTCGATCATGCTCTCGACCAGGGTGTTCCAGGCACCGCAGTCGCCGCACTGGCCAGCCCATTTGGGGAAGGTCGCGCCGCACTCGGTGCAGCCATACAAGCGCTTGGCCTTGGCCATGGGCGGGGTCTCCTGGAAAAAACCGCCATGATAGCCGAACTGGCACGTGCCCCGGACGCCCCGGGATGCGACAAAACTATTCGTTCTAACCGAAGTCAACAGCCCTGTACCCAGCGCATGAAGCGTTACAGTGGCTTACACTGCCTCTACCTCACCATTTGTTACAAGGAAATCGAACATGGGCATGCTCAATGAATTCAAGGCCTTCGCGGTCAAGGGGAATGTCGTCGACATGGCCGTCGGTATCATCATCGGCGCAGCCTTCGGCAAGATCGTCTCGTCGTTCGTCGGCGACGTGGTGATGCCGCCGCTGGGCCTGATCATCGGCGGCGTCGACTTCAGCGACCTGGCCATCGTGCTCAAGGCGGCCGAAGGCGATGTACCGGCGGTGGTGCTGGCCTACGGCAAGTTCATCCAGACCGTGATCGACTTCGTGATCATCGCCTTCGCCATCTTCATGGGCGTAAAGGCCATCAACCGCCTCAAGCGCGAAGAGGCCGTGGCACCCAGCGTGCCGCCGGCCCCCACCCCGCAGGAAACCCTGCTGACCGAGATTCGCGATTTGCTCAAGGCGCAGAATCAGGACCGCTTGCCCTGATCAAACCGTCCTGGCCTTATCACCTGCAGGAGCCGGCAAGCCGGCTCCGACAGGGTTTGCGTGAGCATTGGGATTTACCAGTAATTCTCCACCGCCACCTGCCCCGGCCGCTTGCTCAGGCTCAGTTGCAGGTCACGGGCCTTGAGCACCTTGCGGGTCTCGTCGATCATCTCGGGGTTGCCGCACAGCATGATGCGTGAATGCTCCGGCGACAGCTCAAGCCCTGCGGCCTTCTCCAGCCCGCCGTTCTCGATCAGCGTGGTGATGCGCTGGTTCAAAGCCCCCGGATACTGCTCGCGGGTGACCACCGGAATGAACTGCAACTTGCCGGCGAACTCGGCCAGGTACTCGCGTTGCTCCAGTTCGGCGATTTCCTTCACGTAGGCCAGCTCTCTGGCTTCGCGTACCGAATACACCAGCTTGATGTTCTCGAAACGCTCCCAGGCCTCGAAGTCCTGCAGGATCGACATGAAAGGCGCAATGCCCGTACCGGTGGCCAGCAACCAAAGGTCACGCCCGCCGACGAAACGGTCCAGAGTCAGAAAGCCGAACGCCTGACGGTCGATCAACAACGTATCGCCCTGCCCCAGGCGGCTCAGCTCACTGGTGAATTCACCACCAGGTACCACGATGGAGAAGAAGTCCAGGTACTCGTCATGGGGGGCGCTGACCATCGAGTAGGCACGCCACACCACGCTGCCATCGGCCTTGGTCACCCCCAGGCGGGCGAACTGCCCGGAGCGGAAGCGAAAGCCCGGGTCGCGGGTAACCCGCAGGCTGAACAGGTTCGGCGTCAGCGGCTGGACATCGAGCAGGGTCTGGCGGGTGAACTTGTCGGCGCTGGCGGTCATCTTGGGCTCCTGGAATCAGATGCGCCAAGTGTCGCGCAAAGCGCCGCGGATAAAAACCGCCGGTTTGTAGGGCATCGCCAGACTCAGACGACAGGCAGCTAAAAATACCTACGTGCTATAGCAAAAAAACCGAGCACAGGGTGAGGACATTTCCTACACTTCGCCCGTGCATTACGGAAATCGGATCCAAGGGATCAGACGGAGTTTCATCGATGACACAGTGGTCATGTGAGCAGCTCGAGCAATTTGCACAGTACGCCGAGCCGCAGCAACTGTTTGCCCGCGCGGTTGAACTGGTGCAAGCCCTGGACATGGAGTTTGTCGGCCTGACTTTGCACCTGCACGCAGCTGCCCATGCGCCACAGATCATCAGCTATAACAACTACCCGCGTGAGTGGAATGATCGCTACCGCCAGGACCATTTCATCAAGATAGATCCGACAGTATCAAAGTGCCACCAAAGCACGCTGCCGCTGCTGTGGAGCGATGCGCTGTTCGAGGAAGTACCGCACCTGCGTGAGGCGGCGCGTGCCCATGGCATCACCCACGGCTGGACCCAGTCGGTGCTCGACCAGCGGCACAACGAGAGCCAGCTCAGCGTCAGCCGCCGGCACGGTGCAGTCGTATTGCGCGAACTCTACGCCAAGGGCGCCCAGGTCATGTGGCTGTGCCACACTCTGCACGCCGTGCTCAGCGAACATCACCTGGCCAGGATCAGCCCCGCCCCGCACCTGAGCGAGCGCGAACTGGAAGTGCTCAAATGGTCTGCCGCCGGCAAGACCGCTTCGGATGTGGCGACCATCCTGTCGCTTTCCACCAGCACCGTGAACTTCCACATCCGCAGCGTGATCACCAAGACCAATGCCGCCAACAAGGCCGGCGCCGTCGCCATTGCCGCCTTGCGCGGCCTGCTCTGACAGCCCGAGCCCCCGCAACCGGCAAACCCCTGTAGAATCGCCCGCCTCAAGCCCGCCGCGCCGCGCGCCGGGCAGATTCGCAGCAGAGCCACGCCATGCCCTCGTTCAACAGCCCCTTCGCCGACCTCGACCTGATCCGCCAGCCGGAGCAGGCCAACGACCCGTTGCTGGCCTTCGACGCCGCCGACCAGTACCTGCTGGAACACCTGGCCGCCCAGGCGCCGCAGCCGGGCTGGCGGGTGCTGGTGCTCAACGACAGCTTCGGCGCCCTGGCCGCCAGCCTGGCAGGCACGCTGGACGTCACCAGCAGCGGCGACTCGCACCTGGCACGCATGGCCCTGGAAAAGAACCTGGCGCGCAACGGCAAGGCTTTCGATGCGGTGCCGTTCGTGCCCGCCAACGAAGCCTGGCAGGGCCCGTTCGACCGTGTGCTGGTGCGCGTGCCGAAAACCCTGGCCCTGCTCGAGGAGCAACTGATTCGCCTGCAGGGCCAGTTGGCACCGGGCGCCGAAGTGATTGCCGGGGCGATGATCAAGCACCTGCCACGGGCCGCCGGCGACCTGCTGGAAAAATACATCGGCCCGGTGCAGGCCTCGCTTGCGCAAAAGAAGGCCCGCCTGCTCACCGCAACGGTGGCCGAGCGCCCTCAGGTCAAGTCGCCCTACCCCAGCCGCTACCGCCTGGACAAGCCGGCGCTGGAGCTGGTCAACCACGCCAACGTGTTCTGCCGCGAAGGCCTGGATATCGGTACCCGCGCCTTCCTGCCGCATTTGCCCCAAGGCCTGGGCAACGCCCGGGTGGCGGACCTTGGCTGCGGCAACGGCGTGCTGGCCATCGCCAGCGCCCTGGCCAACCCCGATGCCCACTACACCCTGGTGGACGAGTCGTACATGGCGATGCAGTCGGCGCGGGACAACTGGCAGGCTGCGCTGGGCGCCCGTGAAGCGGATATCCACGCCGCCGATGGCCTGGCCGGCATCGACAAGCAGTCACTGGACGTGGTGCTGTGCAACCCGCCGTTCCACCAGCAGCAGGTGGTCGGCGACTTCCTGGCCTGGCGCATGTTCCAGCAGGCCCGCGAGGCGCTGGTGGTGGGCGGGGCGCTGTATATCGTCGGTAACCGCCACCTGGGTTACCACAGCAAGCTGGCGCGGTTGTTCCGCGGGGTGGAACAGGTGGCGGCGACGCCTAAGTTCGTGGTTTTGAAAGCGCGCAAGTAAAGGCTGGGGCCGCTTTGCGGCCCTTTCGCGGGGCAAGCCCGCTCCTACAGGTTCAGTGCCAAACGTGCGCGTTCCTGTAGGAGCGGGCTTGCCCCGCGAACACCGGCAAAGCCGGTGCCATCTCAGTGGGTGCTCAACCCCGCCGCGCTCATGAACAGGCGCATGCCATACGCCACCACCCCCAGCGCCGCCACGCTCAGAGCCCAGATCAGCACCAGCCAGCCCAGGCGTTGCCACAGCGGCTTCTTCTCTTCGACGTTCATCACCGCGCGCTCCTAATGGTAGCCATCGTCATGGGTGACCTTGCCGCGGAACACGTAGTAGCTCCAGAAGGTGTACCCGAGGATGAACGGCAGGATGAACAGCGTGCCCACCAGCATGAAGCCCTGGCTCTGCGGTGGCGCTGCGGCGTCCCAGATGCTGATCGACGGCGGAATGATGTTCGGCCACAGGCTGATGCCCAGGCCGCTGTATCCAAGGAAAATCAGCACCAGGGTCAGCAGGAACGGCGTGTAGTGGGCATTGCGCTGTACCGCCCGCAGCAAGGCGTAAAACGTCACCAGCACCAGCAGCGGCACCGGCATGAACCACACAAGGTTGGGCATGCTGAACCAGCGATCGGCGATCTGCGGGTAGGCGATCGGCGTCCACAGGCTGACGATACCGATCACCGCCAGCAGCACCAGCGCCAGTGGCCGGGCCAGGTCGTGCATCTTCTGCTGCAGAGGCCCTTCGGTCTTCATGATCAGCCAGGTGCAGCCCAGCAGCGCATAGGCGACGATCAGCCCCAGGCCGCTGAACAGGGTGAACGGGGTCAGCCAGTCGAGGCTGCCGCCGACGAACTTGCGGTCCACCACCTTGAAGCCTTCGATGAAGGCGCCCAGCGCCACGCCCTGGAAGAAGGTCGCCACCAAGGAGCCCCAGATGAACGCCTTGTCCCAGATGTGGCGCTTGTGCGCGCGCGCCTTGAAGCGGAACTCGAAGGCCACGCCGCGGAAGATCAGCCCCACCAGCATCAGGATCAACGGCAGGTACAAGGCCTCCAGCACCACCGAATAAGCCAGCGGGAAGGCGCCGAACAACGCAGCGCCGCCCAGCACCAGCCAGGTTTCATTGCCGTCCCATACCGGGGCGACGGTGTTCATCATCACATCGCGATCACCCTCGCCCGGTACGAACGGGAAGAGGATGCCGATGCCGAGGTCGAAGCCGTCCATCACCACGTACATCATCACCCCGAAGATGATGATCACGGCCCAGATCAGCGGAAGGTCGATACCCATCTCAGTTCCCCTTGCTCAGGCTGGCGGAGTCGGCCTCGTGGCCATCGTCGGCGGCGGACAGCGGCCGCGCCGGGGTACGTTGCTGGCCTGGGCCGCCCGGTGGCTGCTCGTCGCCTTCGCCGGTTTTCGGGCCCTTGCGCACCAGGCGCATCATGTAGCCAAGGCCGGTGCCGAACAGCGCGAAGTACACCACCACGAACATCACCAGGGTGAAACCGAGCTGCGCGTAGCTGTGGTTGGACACCCCGTCGGCGGTGCGCATCAGCCCGTACACCACCCACGGCTGGCGGCCGATTTCAGTGGTGAACCAGCCGGCGAGGATGGCGACCAACCCGGAAGGCCCCATCCACAGGGTCAGGTAAAGGAACGGCCGCGAACTGTACAAGGTGCCGCGCTTGCGCAGCCACAGGCTCCACAGGCCGACGAAGATCATCAGGAAGCCAAGCCCGACCATGACCCGGAACGACCAGAACACGATGGTCGAGTTGGGCCGGTCCTCGGGCGGGAACTCCTTCATCGCCGGCACTTGCTTGTCCAGGCTGTGGGTCAGGATCAGGCTGCCCAACGCCGGAATTTCCACTTTGAAACGGGTGGTTTCGGCCTGCATGTCGGGGATCCCGAACAGGATCAACGGGGTCGGCTCGCCGGGCTTGTTCTCCCAGTGGCCTTCAATCGCAGCAATCTTCACTGGCTGGTGCTTGAGGGTGTTCAGGCCATGGAAGTCGCCGATCACGGCCTGGATGGGCGCGACGATCAGCGCCATCCACATGGCCATCGACAACATCTTGCGCACCGCCGGGTTGTCACGCCCGCGCAGCAGGTGCCAGGCCGCCGAGGCGCCGACGAAAAACGCGGTGGCAACGAATGCGGCGGTGGCCATGTGCATCAGGCGGTAGGGGAACGAGGGATTGAAGATCACCGCCAGCCAGTCCACCGGGATCACCCGGCCATCGACGATCTCGTAGCCTTGCGGGGTCTGCATCCAGCTGTTGGAGGCGAGAATCCAGAACGTCGACACCAGCGTGCCCAGCGCCACCATCACCGTGGCGAAGAAGTGCAGGCCGCGGCCGACGCGGTTCCAGCCGAACAGCATGACCCCCAGGAAACCTGCCTCGAGGAAGAACGCGGTGAGCACTTCATAGGTGAGCAAGGGGCCGGTAATGGCGCCGGCGAAGTCGGAGAACTGGCTCCAGTTGGTGCCGAACTGGTAGGCCATGACCAGCCCGGAGACCACGCCCATGCCGAAGTTGACGGCGAAGATCTTCGACCAGAAGTGGTAGAGGTCACGGTAGGTGTTGTTGCCGGTCTTCAGCCAAAGGCCTTCGAGGACCGCCAGGTAGCTCGCCAGGCCAATGGTGATGGCCGGGAACAGGATGTGAAAGGACACGGTAAAGGCAAACTGGATTCGGGCGAGCTCTAGGGCTTCTAATCCGAACATGGTGCTTCCTCTTCAGATAATCCGGCGCAGGGCTTGTGGCCCGTTGCCCACTGCCCCTACGGGTGTCGAGTGCGGCGCGTTGGAATTGTTCTGTTCGATCGCAGGGATTGCGGCCCGAAGGCCCGTTCGTTGCATCTGGAACGATTGATCCAGGTCAACGAATGTCAGCAAGCATAGCCCTGAATCCTGCCCCGGGAGGCGTGGCGCGATGCCGCGTGACCGGTTGCCCCACCCCCTTTACCAGCCCATGGAAAAGTGGCCACGGCACCTTTCAGCAACCATTTGTTACAAACAGATGTTACGCTTCAGGCCCCCTCTGTTCCCGGTGCTACAGGCTCGCCGATGTCCGATTCCGCCCCGCAATTGCTGCGTCATCACCGCCCGTTCATCGCCTTCTGGCTGGCCCGGGTATTCACCGCCAGCGGCTTCCAGATGCTCACCGTGGCCATCGGCTGGCACCTCTACCAGCTCACCGGCAACGTGCTCGACCTGGGCCTGGTGGGCCTGGTGGAATTCGCCCCGCGGGTGCTGTTCATGCTGCACACCGGCCACGTGGCCGACCGCTACGACCGGCGCAAGGTGGCCGCGCTGTGCCAGACCCTGCAGGGGCTGATCGCCCTGGCCCTGGCCCTGGGCAGCGCCACCGACAACGTCAGCCGCGAGCTGATTTTCGGGCTGGCCTTCCTGCTCGGCGCCACCCGCTCGTTCGAAATGCCGGCCACCCAGGCCTTGCTGCCCAACGTGGTGCCACCGGGGTTGTTCCCGCGGGCGGTGGCGGCCTCCGCATCGGCCACCCAGTCGGCAACCATCGTCGCCCCGGCTGTGGGGGGCTTTCTGTATGCCTTCGGCAGCATTTGGGTGTACGGCCCCACGGTGCTGCTGTACGTGATCGCCTGCTGCCTGATGCTCAGCCTCGATTCGCGCCAGCAGCAGGCCCAGCGTGGCCGCGCCAGCCTCGACTCGCTGCTGGCCGGGGTGCGTTTTATCCGCAGCCGCCCGGACATCTTCGGGGCAATCTCGCTGGACCTGTTCGCCGTGCTGCTGGGCGGCGCCACTGCGCTGCTGCCGGTATTCGCCAAGGACATCCTGCTGACCGGCGCCTGGGGCCTGGGCCTGCTGCGCTCGGCCCCGGCGGTGGGGGCACTGTTGATGTCGCTGTGGCTGGCGCGCTTCCCGGTGGAGCGCAAGGTGGGGCTGACCATGTTCACGGCGGTGGGGGTGTTCGGCGTGGCCACCATCGCCTTCGGCCTGTCGACCTCGTTCTGGTTCTCGCTGGCGGTACTGGTGGTGCTGGGCGCGGCAGACATGATCAGCATGGTCATCCGCGGCGCCTTCGTGCAACTGGAGACGCCGGACGAGATGCGCGGCCGGGTGAGCGCGGTGAACGGGCTGTTCATCGGCGCCTCGAACCAGTTGGGCGAGTTCGAGTCGGGGCTGACCGCGCACTGGTTCGGCACGGTGCCGGCAGTGGTGCTGGGCGGGGTGGGCACGCTGGTGGTGACCGGCACCTGGATGAAGCTGTTCCCAACCCTGACCCATCGTGACCGGCTGCACAACGGTTGACCCTCCGTGGGAGCGGCTTGCCCCGCGATTGCGCCTGCACGGCCTGCTCCTCACGAACCGACGAAATCGCGGGGCAAGCCCGCTCCCACAATAGGCCCCCGCCCCCCATACTGGTATGATGCGCGGCTTTTTTCCGACCTCTGTGCTTTGCTGATGGGGTCGATACATTCACGGCGCGAGGGCGCCCCGGGAGCCGGCATGCTGGAAAGGCTGTTTCAACTAAAAGCACACAACACCAATGTGCGCACCGAGATACTGGCGGGCGTCACCACCTTCCTGGCCATGGCCTACATCCTGTTCGTCAACCCGAGCATCCTCGGCGAAACCGGCATGGACAAGGGCGCGATCTTCGTTGCCACCTGCCTGGCCGCGGCCATCGGCTCGGTGACCATGGGCATCATTGCCAACTACCCGATCGCCCTGGCGCCGGGCATGGGCCTGAACGCCTTCTTCACCTACACCGTGGTGCTGCACATGGGCCACACCTGGCAGGTGGCACTGGGGGCGGTGTTCCTCTCGGCGGTGCTGTTCTTCCTGCTGTCGATCTTCCGCATCCGCGAATGGATCGTTAACAGCATCCCGCTGCCGCTGCGCTCGGCCATCGCCGCCGGTATCGGTCTGTTCCTGGCACTGATCGCCCTGCATAACGCAGGCATCGTCGTCGATAACCCGGCCACCCTGGTGGGCCTGGGCGACCTCAAACAACCCGCGCCGATCCTCGCCACCCTGGGCTTCTTCATCATTGTTGCCCTGGAATCGCTGAAAGTGCGCGGTGCGGTGCTGATCGGCATCCTCGCCGTGACCATCGCCTCCATCGCCCTGGGCGTCACTCCGTTCGGCGGCGTGGTGTCGATGCCGCCGTCGCTGGCGCCGACCTTCCTGCAACTGGACATCAAGGGCGCGCTGGATGTGGGCCTGATCAGCGTGATCTTCGCCTTCCTGTTCGTCGACCTGTTCGACAACTCCGGCACCCTGATCGGCGTGGCCAAACGCGCCGGCCTGATGGGCAAGGACGGCCACATGCCGAAAATGGGCCGTGCCCTGATCGCCGACAGCACCGCCGCCATGGCCGGCTCCCTGCTGGGCACCTCGACCACCACCAGCTACATCGAGTCGGCAGCGGGCGTGAGCGCCGGTGGCCGCACCGGCCTGACCGCCATCGTGGTTGCCATCCTGTTCCTGCTGGCGCTGTTCTTCGCCCCGCTGGCCGGCAGCGTGCCGGCCTTCGCCACCGCCCCGGCGCTGCTGTTCGTGGCCGTGCTGATGGCCTCGGGCCTGGCCGAAATCAACTGGGATGACGTCACCGAGGCCGCCCCGGTGGTGGTCACCGCCCTGGCCATGCCGCTGACCTACTCGATCGCCAACGGCATCGCCTTCGGCTTCATCGCCTGGACCGCCATCAAGCTGCTGTCCGGCCGTCGCCACGAGCTGAACCCGGCCTTGGTGATCCTGTCCATCCTGTTCGTCATCAAGCTGGGATGGTTCAACGCATGAGTGCCGTCTTCGACCCCTCCACCTACGACACCCAGCTTGCGGGCAAGGTCGCCCGCCTGCGTGAGCTGCTGGCGCCCTTCGGGGCTCCAGAGCCGGCCGTCTTCGACTCGCCGCGCGCGCACTACCGCCTGCGCGCCGAGTTTCGCCTGTGGCGCGAGGATGGCCAGCGCCACTACGCGATGTTCGCCCCGGGCGAGAAGCACAAGGCGATCCTGATCGACGAGTTCCCCATTGCCAGCGAGCGCATCAACGAGCTGATGCCGCGCCTGAAAGCGGCCTGGCAAGCCAGCGAGCCGCTGAACAACCGCCTGTTCCAGGTGGAGTTCCTCACCACCCTGGCCGGCGATGCGATGGTCACCCTGTGCTACCACCGCCCGCTGGACGAAGCCTGGGAAGCCGCCGCCGAGCAACTGGCCAGCGAGCTGAACGTCAGCGTGATCGGCCGCTCCAAGGGCAAGCGCGTGGTCATCGGCCGCGACTATGCCGTAGAACAGCTCGACATCGCCGGGCGCACCTTCAGCTACCGCCAGCCCGAAGGTGCCTTCACCCAGCCCAATGGCGCGGTGAACCAGAAGATGCTCGGCTGGGCCTTCGAGGCCATGGGCGAGCGCAGCGACGACCTGCTGGAGCTGTACTGCGGCAACGGCAATTTCACCCTGCCGCTGGCCACCCGCGCCCGCCAGGTGCTGGCCACCGAGATCAGCAAGACCTCGGTCAACGCCGCACTGCACAACCTGGATGAGAACGGCGTCGGCAACGTGCGCCTGGTGCGCCTGTCGGCCGAAGAGCTGACCCAGGCGCTGAACGAGGTGCGCCCGTTCCGCCGCCTGGAAGGCATCGACCTGAAGAGCTACGACTTCGGCACCGTGTTCGTCGACCCGCCGCGCGCCGGCATGGACCCGGACACCTGCGAGCTGACCCGGCGCTTCGAGCGCATCCTGTACATCTCGTGCAACCCCGAGACCCTGGCGCAGAACATCGCCCAGCTGCACGATACCCACCGTATCGAGCGCTGCGCGCTGTTCGACCAGTTCCCCTATACCCACCACATGGAAAGCGGGGTGTTGCTGGTCCGTCGCTGACCGGCAACCCGGCGGGGCCGCAACGGCCCCAGCCGACTGCGCAAGAAGTTGCGCAACCGTTTTGCCCAACACTCCCGCTAAAAGTGCCACAGCCCCTTGATAACGGGGCCTGTGGCCGGGTGCGCAAGAACTTGCACAGCACTGCGCAAGTTCTTGCGCACTTTTCTGCCCCGGCGCCCGTATTTATTTGCCTCGCACTCTCGGCGCTGCGCGCCAGCCCCCGCCAGGCAAGGGTTGGCCGCTTTCTGGCATGCAACTTGAAAACAGGTTCAGGCAACCGGACAACGATTTCCGGCAAATCGATACCTCATTCCGCAAGGAGAGCCGCAATGCCAACACCCGCGTACCTGACCCTGCAGGGCACCAAACAAGGCCTGATCACCGCCGGCACCTTCACCGAAGACTCGGTCGGCAACATCTTCCAGGAAGGCCACGAGGACGAGATTCTCGTTCAGGCCTTCGACCACCAGGTGATCATCCCGCGTGACCCGCAGTCCGGCCAGCCCACCGGCCAGCGCGTACACAAGCCGCTGATGATCACCAAAGTGTTCGACAAGTCCTCGCCACTGATCTTCACCGCCCTGACCAGCGGCGAGCGCCTGACCGAGTGCACCCTGAAGTGGTTCCGCACCTCGGCTTCCGGTACCCAGGAGCACTACTACACCATCAAGCTCGAAGACGCGATCATCGTCGACGTGCAGTCCAACATGGCTAACTGCCAGGACCCGAACATGGCGCACTTCACCCACCTCGAAGACGTCTACTTCACCTACCGCAAAATCACCTGGACCCACGAAGTCTCCGGCACTTCCGGCTCCGATGACTGGCGTGCCCCGGTCTCGGCGTAAACGCCCGTGACCCCGCGGCGGCCCTGCTCGGGCCGCCGCCTCTACTGCAAGTGCAAGTTTCGAGACACATGAGCCGACCGTTCAAACGCAAGATCCTGATTTTCCACGTGCTGCTCGGCCTCGCGCTCGGGCACGCACCGTTGGCTGTCGCCACCACGCTTGCCGGCTACCTGCAGGCCGCCAACCAGGGTGACATACACGCCATCTACCAGCTGGCCCGCCAGGGCGAACATGCGACCGGGGCGCTGTCCCCGGCGCAGTGGCAAGCCCGCCTGCAAACCAAGGCCGAACAAGGCGACAGCGAAGCCATGCGCCTGCTCTGGCGCCTGCATGACAAGCTGGGCTGGCTTGAGCAATCCGCCGAGGCGGGCAATGCCATGGCGCGCTGGCAACTGGCCCGGCAGTACCAGGCCGGCCGCTCGCTGTTCTGGCCGGGACAGCGCCAGGAAGCCATCGAGAAATGGCTGAGGCTTGCCGCCATGGCCAACCTGCCCCAGGCACAGGTGGACTATGCCGCGCTGCTGGCAGCCCGTGGTGAGTTCGACCAGGGGCGTGGCTGGTACGTAAAGGCGGCCGAGCAGGGACATGTGCCGGCCGTGGCCGGCTATGCCTACATGCTGGAGACCGGCGGGCCGTACCGGGTGCAGAAGGACCTGGTCAAAGCCTATGCACTGAATGTGCAGTTGCTGGCGCTCGGCAGTGGCTCGGACCTGCGCCGCAATGCCGAATACAGCCTGGAGTCGCTGGGGTATGAGATGACTGCCCTGCAACTGGAACAGGCACGGCAATTGGCGGATAAGTGGCGGCGCACGCACCCGCCGTTGCGGGTGGCTGAAGAAAGGTTGTAACTGGGCGCAGGCTTGGGTTGCCTGCACTGGCCCTATCGCCGGCAAGCCGGCTCCTACAGGGGATCGCGCGGCTTGCCAGCGATGTGGTTATCCCATCAGAAATCGAAGAACACCGTTTCGCCTTCGCCCTGAATGCGGATATCGAAGCGGTAGGCGGTTTGCCCGTTCACCTCGCAACGCTTGGCAATCAGCGTTTCGCGCCGCTGCGGCTGCTCGATCAGGTTGAGCACCGGGCACTTGGCGTTGGCTTCGGCCTCGTCCTCGAAGTACAGCCGGGTGTGCAGGTGAATGTTGATGCCGCGGGCGAACAGGCTGATGTTGATGTGCGGCGCCATGGGCACGCCGGCGGCGTTGTTGACCACGCCTGGCTTGACCGTGTGCAGCGTCCACTCGCCGGCATCGAAGGTAGTGGCGGTACGGCCGAAGCTGTTGAAGGCGTTCTCCTGGTTGTAGTCGCCCTGATACTGGCCGTTGGCATCGGCCTGCCAGACTTCCAGGAACGAATCGCGCACCAGGTGGCCATTGCCGTCGTATACCTGGCCGAGCAGCAGAATGTGCTCGCCGCTGGCATCCGGCTTGGCCAGGCGGTTCCAGATTTCCTGGTGGCGGGTGGGGTTGCCGGCCGCTTCCAGGGCCAGGCCAATGTGCACGTAGGGGCCGGCGGTCTGCGAGGGGGTTTCCGGCAGCAGTTCGATAGGCATGTCGGGTGTCCTCAGCGGTTTTCGAAGTGGGTCTGGCGCTGGCCGCGCAGCACGATGTCGAAGCGGTATGCCAGGCAGTCCATCGGGTTGGCGGCGCTCATGTCCAGCTTGGCGATCAGTTGCTGCACCGCCTCGGGGTTGGCGATCGACTTGACGATCGGGCACATCGGGATCAGCGGGTCACCCTCGAAATACAGCTGGGTGATCAGCTTGGTGGCGATCGACGGGCCGCTGACCGAAAAGTGGATATGCGCCGGGCGCCAGTCGTTGGGGCCGTTGCGCCACGGGTAGGGGCCGGGCTTGATGGTGCGGAAGCTGTAGTAGCCGTCACGGTCGCTGAGGCAGCGGCCGACACCGCCGAAGTTCGGGTCCAGCGGCGCCAGGTAGCGGTCGTTCTTGTGCCGGTAGCGGCCGCCGGCGTTGGCCTGCCACATTTCCACCAAGGTGTTGGGCACAGGCTTGCCGTACTGGTCGAGCACCCGGCCGGCGACGATGATGCGCTCGCCGATGGGCAGGCCGCCGTTGTTGAAGTTCAGCAGCAGGTCGTGGTCGTGCTCGCCGAAACGCAGGTGCGAAAAGTCCGGGCCGGTGGTTTCGCTGATCGACTGCGGGATGCTCACCAGCGCCTGGCGCGGGGAGCGGGCGATGGACGTCTTGTAGTCAGGCGTGAAGGCCTTGGGGTGCCAGTTGCGATCACGGATCACGAAGCGGCTGGTGTCCTGGGCGGGCATGCCGGTTTCCTCTCTTGGAATTATCGAAGCGCCTGGGCGTGGCAGGCGAGCTTGCAGTTTCCGGCAGGTGTGACGGGATGAATATTGAATTCCACCGTCATAGGCATAACCATTTGGTTATGCCGATAGCCGTAGCGCAACACCAGCGCCAGCGCTGAACTAATCTTTTGACTTCATGTTGCAAAACCGGAGAGCACTTCATGGAATGGCGAAAAGGCCGACGCAGCGACAACGTGGTCGATGCCCGCGGCGAAGGTGGCGGTGGCGGCGGCATGCGTTTCGGCGGCGGCAAGGGCCTGGGGCTCGGCGCCATCCTGCTGATCGTCGGCATCGGCTGGCTCACCGGGCAGGACCCGCTGCAGATCCTCGGCCAGCTGGCCGGGCAGATGGAACAGCAACAGAGCGTGCCGGCCGGTGCCGGCGGCAAGGCGCCACCGGCCAATGATGAGCAGGCCGAGTTCGTCGCCTCGATCCTGGGCGACACCGAAGACACCTGGAAGGCCCTGTTCGCACAGGCCGGCAAGCAATACCGCGACCCCAAGCTTGTGCTGTTCAGCGGCCAGGTGAATTCGGCCTGCGGCTTTGCGTCATCGGCCGTGGGGCCGTTCTACTGCCCGGCCGACCAGCGGGTGTACCTGGACATGGCGTTCTTCCGCGAGATGGAAACCCGCTTCAAGGCCGCCGGCGACTTTGCCCAGGCCTACGTGATCGCCCACGAGATCGGCCACCATGTTCAAACATTGCTGGGGGTGTCGGCCAAGGTTGACGCCGCGCGGCGCAGCGGCCAGCGCATGGAGGGCGACAATGGCCTGCTGGTACGCCAGGAACTGCAGGCCGACTGCCTGGCCGGGGTCTGGGCCTACCAGGCGCAAAAACGCCTGAACTGGCTGGAGCCGGGGGATGTCGAGGAAGCGCTGAACGCCGCCAACGCCATTGGCGACGACCGCCTGCAGCAACAGGGCCAGGGCCGCGTGGTGCCCGACTCGTTCACCCATGGCACCTCGCAGCAGCGCGTGCGCTGGTTCAAGGCAGGCTTTGGCAGTGGTGATTTGAGGCAGTGCGATACCTTTTCGGCGCGTAGCCTGTAACACGCCCCCTTGCCGACGATTGCGCCAGAACAGGCGGCTTAGAGCGCCTGAAGGCCAATCGCCGGCAAGCCGGCTACTACAGCCTGCTCGCTGAGCAAAAACCCGCGTTTTCAAGAGGTTACAAATCTGCTGAAAAAGCGTTTCAGCTTCCCCTTGGCTTGCCGATAACCCCTGCACGAATCAGCAGGGCCCTGCACAACAACAACGCCCGCGATTTGAGATCAAGTGAGCGAAATCAAATTCGGGAGAGCGTGCATGAACAGCTGGTTCGCCAATATCAGCGTAAACCTCAAACTCGGCCTGGGCTTCGGCCTGGTGCTGGTACTGACCGGCCTGCTGGCCCTGACCGGCTGGAACAGCCTGGGCAGCCTTATCGACCGCAGTAACTGGATGGGCGACATCGGTCAGCTCAACAAATACCTGACCGAGCTGCGTGTAGCCCGCCTGCAGTACATGATCGCCAACGGCGACGATGCCTCGGCGGCCAATACCCAGACCAAGCTGGATGCCTTCAGCAAGCAGCAGGAATACCTGGTCAGCACCTTCAAGAGCCCCGAGAACGTCAAGCTGCTGCGTGAGCTGGGCCAGACCGTCAGCGAGTACAAGGTGTCGCTGAACAAGATGCGCGCCGGCTACAAGACCTCCACCGCTGCCCGCGAGGCGATGAACGTTTCGGCGGCCAAGGCCGACGAGGCCATGGATACCCTGAGCCAGGACGTGATGGCCCGCAGCGAAGCCGACAGCGTGCGCCTGGCGCAGTACCAGCTGATCAGCAAGGCGCGCCAGCAACTGCTGCAGGTGCGTATCGACGTGCGCGGCTACATTGCCGACAACACCGCCACCAACGAGCAGGCCGCGCTGCGCCAGCTCGACGGTGCGCTGGCGGAAGTGGACACCCTCAAGCGCGAACTGCCCAACGAGGCGGCCCGCGTGCAGCAGTTCGAGCAGTCGGTGCAGGCCTACCGCGACGCGGTGCGCCAGTTCCGTGATGCGGTGGCCGCCATCGCCACTGCCCGCGCCGAAATGACCGTGCAGGGCGGCGATATCGTCAAGACCAGCGATGCGCTGTACGCCATCCAGCTGGAGCGCCGCGACATCGAAAGCGCCCAGGCCCGCAACATGCAGATCTTCGCCACCCTGCTGGCGCTGCTGGTGGGCGTGCTGGCTGCCGTGCTGATCACCCGCCAGATCACCCGCCCGCTGCGCGAAACCCTGGACGCGGTGGAGAAGATCGCCGGTGGCGACCTGACCCAGAACCTGCGCGTCACCCGCCGCGACGAGCTGGGCGTGCTGCAACAGGGCATCGGCCGCATGGGCACCACCCTGCGCGAGCTGATCACCGGTATCCGCGATGGCGTCACCCAGATCGCCAGCGCCGCCGAAGAGCTGTCGGCGGTGACCGAGCAGACCAGTGCCGGCGCCAACAGCCAGAAGGTCGAGACCGACCAGGTGGCCACCGCCATGCATGAAATGGCCGCCACCGTGCAGGAAGTGGCGCGCAACGCCGAGCAGGCCGCCATGGCCGCCACCAACGCCGACGGCGAAGCGCGCAACGGTGACAAGGTGGTGGGCGAGGCGATCAGCCAGATCGAACGCCTGGCCACCGAGGTCAACCGCTCCACCGAAGCAATGAACCTGCTGCAGCAGGAAAGCCAGAAGATCGGCAGCGTGATGGACGTGATCAAGTCGGTGGCCGAGCAGACCAACCTGCTGGCGTTGAACGCCGCCATCGAAGCCGCCCGCGCCGGTGAAGCCGGGCGTGGTTTTGCCGTGGTAGCCGACGAGGTGCGCGGCCTGGCCCAGCGCACCCAGCAGTCCACCGAAGAAATCGAAGGCCTGATCGCCAGCCTGCAACAGGGCACCCAGCAGGTGGCCGACGTGATGAGCGGCAGCCGCAGCCTGACCGACAGCAGTGTGGAGCTGGCGCGCAAGGCCGGTGGGTCGCTGGAGAACATCACCCGCACGGTGTCGAACATCCAGTCGATGAACCAGCAGATCGCCGCTGCGGCCGAGCAGCAGAGCGCCGTGGCCGAAGAGATCAGCCGCAGCATCCTCAATGTGCGTGATGTGTCGGAGCAAACCGCCTCGGCCAGCGACGAGACCGCCGCCTCCAGCGTCGAGCTGGCGCGCCTGGGCGGGCACCTGCAGACGCTGGTCAGCCAGTTCCGCGTCTGACCCCTGCAAAATGCATCGCCGGCAAGCCGGCTCCTACAGAGATCCCTGTAGGAGCCGGCTTGCCGGCGATGGCGTCAGGTCAGGCGTTACTTGACCACCATCCCTACCCCGCGGCCCCGCGGGTCTGACGCGGTCTCAAGCTTCTGCCCGGTGACCCGGATCGCCTGGATGTCGCCCATCTCCCAGCCCTGGTCCTCCAGCACATAACCCATCTTCTTCAGCTCGTCCGCCACTTTGCCGGTGAGCGGCGCATAGCTGTCGAAGTAGATAGTGTCCTTGGGCAGCAACTGGTGATGCACGCGCTGCGCCGCCACAGCCTTTTCCAGCGGCATGCCGAAGTCATACAGGTTGTTCATCACCTGGAAGATCGAAGTGAAGATGCGCGAGCCGCCCGGCGTACCCACCACCAGCACCACCTGGCCGTCACGGGTGACCAGGCTCGGGCTCATCGACGAGAGCATGCGCTTGCCCGGCTCGATGGCGTTGGCATCACCACCCACCACGCCGAACACGTTGGCCGCACCGGGCTTGGCACTGAAGTCGTCCATTTCGTCGTTGAGCAAGAAGCCCGCGCCCTTCACCACCACGCCGCTGCCGTAGTCGAGGTTGAGGGTGTAGGTGTTGCTCACCGCGTTGCCTTGCTTGTCGACGATGGAGAAGTGCGTGGTCTGGTGCGGTTCCAGGCCCGGCTTGACCTTGTCGGTGTCGGAGATGGCATCGGGGTTGACTTGCGCTGCGCGCTTGGCCAGGTAGTCCTTGGCCATCAGCTGGTCGACCGGCACCTTGGTGAAACCGGGGTCGCCCAGGTAGTCGGCACGGTCGGCGAACACGCGCTTTTCAATTTCGGCCAGCAGGTGGATGTACTTGGCCGAGTTGTGCTCGACGCCCTTGAAGTCCGCCGCGCGGTCCTCCTTGATACCCAGCAGCTGGGCCAGCGCCACGCCGCCAGAACTTGGCGGCGGTGCGGTGTAGACCACGTTGCCGCGCCAGTTGATGGCGATCGGGTCACGCCATACGGCCTTGTAGCCGGCCAGGTCTTCCTTGGTGATCAGGCCCTTGTCGGCCTGCATCTGCGCCACCAGCAGGTCGGCGGTCTTGCCCTGGTAGAACTCGCTCACGCCCTTGTCGGCAATGCGCTCCAGGGTTTGCGCCAGCTCCGGCTGCTTGAACAGCTCGCCGACCTTCATGTGGCCGAAGTAGTCATTGAAGTTGGTGGCGGTCTTGAACAGGCCTTGGGCGTCGTCGCGGTACTGGTACTGCTTCTGGGCAATCTTGAAGCCGTTTTTCGCATAGCCGATGGCCGGGGTGAGCAGCTCGCTCCACTTGAGCTTGCCGAACTTCTGGTGCGCCTCCCACAGGCCCATCACCGTGCCCGGCACACCGGCGGCGCGGGCGCCGACCAGGCTCAGGTTCTCGATGACCTCGCCCTTGTCGTCCAGGTACATGTTGCGGGTGGCGGCCTTGGGCGCCACTTCGCGGTAGTCGATGAAGTACGGCTTGCCGCCGACGTACAGGGTCATGAAGCCACCGCCGCCGATATTGCCGGCTTCGGGGTAGGTGACGGCCAGGGTAAAGGCGGTGGCGACGGCGGCGTCCACCGCGTTGCCGCCCTTCTTGAGAATATCGGCGGCCACCTGTGCGCCATATTGATCGGGCGCGGCCACCGCGCCGCCTTCAAGGGTGACCGCAAAGGCCGAAGAACAGCTCAGGATCGCGGCCCCCAGGGCCAAAGGCTGGAACATGACAAGACGCATGGGCACTTCCTTGGTGTTGTTTTTGTTGATCACTCATTAAGGCGCAAGCCTGGGCAAGCAGCAACCAACACCCGGAAATAGCGCCGCCGATGGGCAGACGCTGTCGCGTTCAGGCAACTCAGCAGGCGTACATGGCCAGCTTTTTCTGGATGAAATCGAGGAAGCACTGGATGCGCAGGGCCAGCTGGGTGTTGCGGTAGTAGACCGCGTGGATCGGCTGGCGGTAGCCGTTGTTGTGCTCGGGCAGCAGCACCTGCAGGCGGCCTGCGCGGATGTCTTCATGGGTCATGAAGTGCGACAGGCTGACGATGCCCTCGCCGGCCAGGGCCAGCTGGCGCAGGGTTTCGCCGCTGGAGGCGGTCAGTTGTGGGCGGATCGCCCAGCGGTCGCCCTGGGCATGGCGCAGTGGCCACTGGTTGAGCGAGTCGAGGGCGCTGAAGCCGAGCAGGCAATGCTCGCTCAATGCTTCGACGCTTTGCGGCGTGCCGTGGCGGGCCAGGTAGTCGGGGCTGGCCAGCACCTGCACCGGGCTGCAACCCAGCGAGCGGGCGTGCAGGCTGGAGTCGGCCAGCTCGCCAATGCGAATGGCCACATCGGTGCTCTGCTCCAGCAGGTCGATGATCAGGTCGTCGGTGTTCAGTTCAAGCTCGATGCCGGGGTACTGCAGGCGGAACTCGCCGATCCACGGCAGGATGGCGTGCAGCATGAACGGCGCGGCGGCGTTGATGCGCAGGCGCCCAGACGGGGTCTGGCGGTGCAGCGACAGGCGCTCTTCGAGGTCGTCCATCTGCTCGAGGATCAGCCGTGCCCGTTCGAGGAAGAAGCGCCCCTCTTCGGTCAGGTCCATGCGCCGGGTGGTGCGGTTGACCAGCGTGGTGCCGAGCTTGCCCTCCAGGCGCGACAGGGTGCGGCTGACCGCTGACGGGGTCTGGCCGATCTGTTCGGCGGCGGCCGAGATCGAACCGCAGTCGATGACGGCGACGAATACCTGGAGTTCTTCGGATCGGGTTTTCACGCGGGGCTGGCCTTGGTGGGGGAACGCGTTGATAGATAGCGTCTGGACAAGAAGCGCGCAAGCCTGCGCAACCATCGCGGGGCAAGCCCGCTCCCACGCTCACCCCACGATCAGGCTTGCATCATTGCGCCTTGCCGAACACCCGCTCCAGGTGCTGCTCATACGCCGCCAGCGCCGCCGGCACGTCCGGGCGCTTCATCACGTCCACCGCCAGGAAGGTCGGCAGGCCGGTCATGCCGAGGAACTGGTTGGCCTTGTGGAACGGGAAGTACACCGCATCCACGCCCTTGCCCTCGAAGAAGTCGCTGGGGTCGTCGAAGGCCTGCTGCGGGGCGTTCCAGGTCAGCGACAGCATGTACTGCTTGCCCTGCACCAGACCGCCGCTGCCGTACTTCTGCGAGGCGTCCGAGCGGGTGCGGCCGTCGCTGGCGTACAGGCTGCCGTGGCCGGCGGTGAACACCTCGTCGATGTACTTCTTCACGGTCCAGGGTGCGCCCATCCACCAACCAGGCATCTGGTAGACGATCACGTCGGCCCAGAGGAACTTGGCCACTTCTGCCTGCACGTCGTAGCCGCCGTCGATGAAGGTTTGCTGCACATCGAAACCGGCACGGTCGAGGTGGGCCAGGGCCGCGTCGTGCAGGGTCTGGTTGAGGCGGCCATCGGAATGGGCGAACTGTTTGCCGCCGTTGAGCAGGAGGATCTTTTTCATGGGGGTCGGGCTCGTGAGTGGAATTGCCGGCAGATTAGGCACTCACGGGCACGGGAAACAGCCACCCCGGGGCAAAATACATTTGCCCCGGTTTCACGAATCAACCTGGCATTGTTGCTTTAGACTTGGCCACGACACTCACTCCGCAAAGGCCGTACCCCCATGAGCCAGCAACAAGCCTTCATCCTCAAAGCCAAGACCCGCCCGGAAATGGCCGACGCCTTCGAACAGCTGCTGCGCCCGTACGTCGAGCCGAGCCGCCAGGAGCCGGGCTGCATCGAATACCACATGCTGCGCGACCAGCAGGACCCGAGCCTGTTCGTGTTCTTCGAGGTGTGGGCCGACCAGGCTGCGCTGGATTTGCATTCGGCCCTGCCGCACATGCAGGCGTTCTTCGAAAAGCGCATGGATTACCTGGAGCGCGATTTCGACATCCAGAAGGTCGACATGCTCAGCGCCTCCAGCGCTAACCGTTGACCAGCAGGTGAGCCCCCAGCAGCGCCAGGCCGATGAAGAAGCAGCGCTTGAACAGCACGGCGCTGATGCGGCCGCGCAGCCACTGGCCGGCGAACATGCCCAGCAGCGCCGGGGCCAGCACCAGCAGTGAGGCCCCCAGCGCCTGGCCGCCGAGGGCGTCCTGGCCGGCCAGGCCGATGGCCAGGGCCAGGGTCGAGACGGTGAACGACAGGCCCAAAGCCTGGACCAGTTCGTCACGGCTCAGCCCCAGCCCTTGCAGGTAAGGCACCGCCGGCATCACGAACACGCCGGTGGCCGCCGTGACCCCCCCCGTCACCAGCCCGCACACCGGGCCCAGCCACTTTTCCCGCCCGGGAGCCACCCGCAGGCCCGGCCCTGCCAGGCCGTACAACGCGTACACCAGCAGCGCACCACCCAAGGCGTGGGCCGCCCACGGGCCGCTGTCGATACCCAGCCAGACGCTGCCAAGCAAGGTGCCGACGAAGATCATCAACAACATCGGGCCAAGACGACGCAGCAACGCAAGCAAGTGCCCGCCGGCTGCCAGCTGCCACAGGTTGGTTAGGGTCGACGGCACGATCAGCAGCGCCGCAGCCTGCGCCGGCGGCATAGCCAGGCCGAGCAGGCCCATGGCGATGGTCGGCAGCCCAAGGCCGATCACACCCTTGACCGCGCCGGCCAGCACGAAGGTGAAGATCACCAGCACTGTCAGTGCCGGGCCAATGTTCTGGTAAAACGCGATGAAGGTATTCATGGCGCCATGCTGCGCCAGCGCAAGGCGGCTGAAAATCTGCCATATACTCAGCCAGACTCTTGCTTGGACAGAGGCTGATGCATTTCGACCTGACCGACCTTGTGCTGTTCCAGCACACCCTGGCGTGCGGCAACATCACTGCCGGCGCCCGGCGCAGCCACCTGTCGCTGCCTGCAGCCAGCGCGCGCATCCGCGCCATGGAGGCATCGCTGGGCATCCCCCTGCTCGAACGCAACCGCCGCGGCGTGCAACCCACGCCCGCTGGGCAGGCACTGCTGCAGCATTCGCAACTGATCATCCGGCAAGTGGAGCGCTTGCAATACGACCTGGCGCAGTACGCCCAGGGCCAGCAGGGCCAGGTGCGCCTGCTGTGCAACACCGCGGCGCTGACCGAATACCTGCCGGAACTGCTGGCCCGCTATCTGGCGGCGCACCCTGGGGTGAGCGTGGATGTGCAGGAGCAACCCAGCCTGCGTATCGTCCAGGCCATCACCCAGGGCATGGCGGATTTGGGCGTGGTGTCCACCGCCTCCCCGCTCGGACACCTGCAGACCCGGCCGTTTCGCGACGACCCGCTGGTGCTGGTGATGCCGCCCGGGCACCCGCTGGCCGAAGTGGTCGAGCCGGGCTTTACTGACAGCCTTGCCCATGGCCATGTCGGCCTGGGGCCCAACAGCGCGCTGGCGCTGCACCTGGAAGAACAGGCACTGCGGCTGGGGCAACGGATGCAGGTGCGGGTCAGGGCCGAAGGATTCGACGGGGTGATCCGCATGGTGGCAGGGGGGGCCGGGGTTGCGGTGGTGCCGTTGGCGTCGGTGCGGCGCTGGGAAGGGGTGCTGGCGTTGCACTGGGTGGCACTGCCGGAAGAATGGGCGAACCGCCAATTGCTGGTGTGCGCCCGGGACTTTTCGGCGCTGCCGGGGTATGCAGCGGGGTTGGTGGAAACCCTGGTTGACAGGCCCCGGTAAAAACAACCAAGGCCAGTGGGAGCAACTGTCTTGTGCTGCCTGAACCGGCCTCATCGCCGGCAAGCCGGCTCCTACAGGTACGGCACTGGCTGAAGCTCATGCAAGCCCGCTCCCACACCTCATGGCAACCCGGCGTCGCTCAATGAGCCACGGCCAGCTCGCGCAACGCAGCCGATGCCAGAAAGCCCGAACGCGAGGCGTAGCGATGGTCACGCTTGACCTTCTCGTCGATGCGCTGCAACAGGTTCTCCGGCAACGTGGCATTGAACCGCACCGCCTTGCCCAGGTAGGGCGTCACATCAAAATCCACCACCGCCCACACACCACCGGCGTAATCAGGGTTGAGCACATGCACGTCCACTTCCTCGGCCTGGGGCAGCGGCTCACCGTCGGCCACCAAACCCTCGAAGTGCAGGGCCAGGGCTTCCTGCACATTCTCCAGCGCCTGGGAGACGGTGGCTCCGGCAGAGAAGCAGCCAGGCACGTCGGGGACGGTCACGCCGTAGTCAGAGCCCGCATCCTTGTGCAGTACAACTGGAAATTTCATGGTCTGTCTCCATTGATATTCTGGAGCGCATGGCGCCCCGGGTAACACGAGCGGCCTCATTTCAGGCCTGCTTGTTTCAGGATGCTGTGCACCGTACCCCGGGGCAGGTCGCACTTGGGGTGAGGCACCGTGACCCGACCTTTCTTGAACGGATGCCTGAATTGGTGATGGCTCCCTTTGACATCCACCTCGTACCAGCCATTGGCTTCGATGAGCTGAATCACTTCCCTGCTGCGCATGCACCATTCCTTTGGCAGGTGATGTGTAGGCTACACATCGGGCTTGATAAAGACAAAGCCAAATACACACCATGCACACTTAGGGCGACAAGCGGCCGATTCCACAACCCGCGCAAGCCTCGTCCGGTTCACATGTGGGAGTGATGACACTTGCCCGAAGCCAAGCGGATTCCCCACAATCCGCTCCACGCCGCACCAGACAGGGAGTTCCACGTGCCATCGATCTACCAGCTAAAACCCCGCTTCCAGGCGCTGCTGCGCCCGTCCGTGCAACGCCTGTACGATCGTGGCGTCACGGCTAACCAGGTCACCGTCGCCGCCGCCGTCGTTTCCATCGCTCTGGGCCTGATGCTGGCCTGGCTGCCCCACATCACCTGGCTGTTCATCCTGCTCCCGCTGTGGATGCTGCTGCGCATGGCGCTCAACGCCGTGGACGGCATGCTCGCCCGGGAATTCGGCCAGCAATCGAAGCTGGGGGCCTACCTGAACGAGCTGTGCGACGTGGTCGCCGACGCCGCCCTGTACCTACCTTTCGCACTGCTGGCCGGGGTATCGCCTGCGCTGGTGGTGCTGGTGGTGCTGTTCGCCGTGGTCAGCGAGTACGCAGGTGTCATGGGCCCGCTGGCTGGCGCTTCGCGGCGCTATGACGGGCCGATGGGCAAGAGCGACCGCGCCTTCGCCTTTGGCGTGCTGGGCACCGGGGTGGCCTTCGGTCTGCTGAGCGCCGGGTGGATCAATGGCCTGCTGCTGGTCATCCTGCTGCTCTCGCTCTATACCCTGTACAACCGGGTTCGCCAGGGCCTTGCCGAAACCCGCTGAGCCTCCCCTGCCGAACAAGGATATTCGCCATGCGCCAAGCGCAATCGCTGCATTTTCTGACCCATGACGGGGTCGAGCTGCACTACCGTCACTGGCCTGCCACCCGCAACGAGCACCAGCCGCGCCGGGCGGTGGTGATGTTCCACCGTGGCCATGAGCACGGCGGGCGCATGGCTCACCTGGCCGACGAGTTGGACATGCCGGGCTACGACTTCTTCGCCTGGGACGCCCGTGGCCACGGCCAGTCGCCGGGCGCGCGCGGCGACAGCCCGGGCTTTGCCACCAGCGTGCGCGACGTGCAGACCTTCATTGAGCACCTGCAAAGCCAGCATGGCATCGCCGAGGCCGACATGGTGGTGCTGGCGCAGAGCGTCGGCGCAGTGCTGATCGCCACCTGGGCCCACGACTACGCGCCCAAGGTGCGCTGCCTGGTGCTGGCTTCGCCGGCATTCAAGGTCAAACTGTACGTGCCCTTTGCCCGCCCCGGGCTGAAGCTGCTCAAGGCCCTGCGCGGCAACTTCTTCGTCAACAGCTACGTCAAGCCGCGGCTGCTGACCCACGACCCCGAGCGGGTGATGTCGTACCTGGCCGACCCGCTGATCAGCCGGCCGATCTCGGTGACCATGCTGCTGGGCCTGTACGAAGCCGCCGACCGCGTGGTGGCCGACGCCCAGGCAATTCAGGTGCCGACGCAACTGTTGGTGTCTGGCGCCGACTTTGTGGTCGAGCGCGGCCCGCAGGAGCGCTTTTTCGAGCGCCTGGGCAGCGCCCGCAAAGAAATGCATGTGCTGCCCGGGTTCTTCCACGACACCCTCGGCGAGCGCGACCGCGCCCATGCCCTGCGGCGCATCGAGCGCTTCGTCGGGCACTGCTTCGATGCCCCGGTAGCCGCCCCCTCGCTGCTCGACGCCGACAAGGTCGGCGCCAGCTGCGCCGAGGCCGAGAGCCTGGCCGCGGCGCTGCCGCGCAACTCGCCGCGCGAGCTGTACTGGCGCGCCACCCGCGCCAGCCTGCAACTGGGTAAGGGGTTGTCCGAAGGGGTGAAGCTTGGCTTCGACACCGGCTTCGATTCCGGCTCCACCCTGGACTACGTGTACCGCAACCAGCCCACCGGCAAGGGCCGCCTGGGCGAGCTGATCGACCAGAACTACCTGAACGCCATCGGCTGGCGCGGCATTCGCCAGCGCAAGCTGAACGTCGAGGAACTGCTGCGCGAGGCCATCGCCCGCCTGCGCCAGCAGCAGCGCCCGGTGCGCATCGTCGATATCGCCGCCGGCCACGGCCGCTACATCCTTGAGGCGCTGCAGGGCATGGAGCAGTTGCCTGACTCGATCCTGCTGCGCGATTACAGCGAGCTGAACGTGCAGCAAGGCAGCGCGCTGATCGATGAAAAAGGCCTGGGCGAGGTTGCTCGCTTCGTCCAGGGCGATGCCTTCAACCGGCAAAGCCTGGCCGACCTCGACCCGCGCCCGACCCTCGCTGTGGTGTCCGGGCTGTACGAATTGTTCCCCAGCAACGAGCGGGTGGGCAACTCCCTGGCGGGCCTGGCCGAAGCTGTCGAAGAAGGCGGCTATCTGGTTTACACCGGCCAGCCATGGCATCCGCAACTGGAGATGATCGCCCGCGCCCTGACCAGCCACCGTGGTGGCGAAGCCTGGGTGATGCGCCGGCGCAGCCAGGCCGAGATGGACCAGCTGGTGGCAGCGGCGGGCTTTCGCAAGGTCGCCCAGCGCATCGACGAATGGGGCATCTTCAGCGTCAGCCTGGCCCAGCGGGTGCGTTAATGGCCCGTGAAGCCGGGCTGATCCGCCGGGGCATCCTTTGGCTGTTGCTGCTTGGGCCGTTTTTCTTCCTTAGCTACGGCCTGAGCAACAGCTACACCGCCGGGCGCGACGATGTCGGCAGCCTGGTGTTCGCCTGGGAGCGGCAGATGCCGTTGTGGCCGTGGACGATCATCCCGTACTGGTCCATCGACCTGCTGTATGGTTTGTCGTTCCTGTTGCCGCTCAGCCGCCGGGAAATGGACCGCCACGCCCTGGCGCTGCTGAGCGCACAGCTGCTCAGCGTCTGCTGCTTCTTGCTCTGGCCGCTGCGCTTCACCTTCGAGCGCCCGGAGCTGCACGGGGTGTTCGGCTGGCTGTTCGATGTGCTGATGGGCTTCGACAAGCCCTACAACCAGGCGCCGTCGCTGCATATCGCGCTGTTGGTGATCATCTGGACCATGTTCGCCCGGCATCTACGCCAGCCGCTGTGGCGCTGGGTGGTGCATGGCTGGATGGGCCTGATCGGGGTGTCGGTGCTGACCACCTGGCAGCACCACTTCATTGACCTGCCGACCGGGGCGCTGGCCGGGCTGCTGTGCTTGTGGCTGTGGCCGCACGAGGGGCCTTTGCCCTGGCAGCAGGCGCAGTGGGCGCGTGACCCGCAGCGCTGGCGGCTGGCCTTGCGTTACGGGTTGGGGGCGCTGGTGCTTGCGCTGGCCGGCTTCGGGGCGGGGAATACCGCGCTGTGGCTACTGTGGCCGGCGCTTTCGCTGCTGCTGGTGGCGCTGAACTATGCGCTGTTCGGGGCGGGCGGGTTTCAGAAAGGCGCCGATGGGCAATTGTCGGTTGCGGCGCG
Source organism: Pseudomonas fakonensis (assembly GCF_019139895.1). Taxonomy (GTDB): domain Bacteria; phylum Pseudomonadota; class Gammaproteobacteria; order Pseudomonadales; family Pseudomonadaceae; genus Aquipseudomonas; species Aquipseudomonas fakonensis. Next base: position 5,334,378 of record NZ_CP077076.1, read on the forward strand.
CGGGTTGCTGGCGCCCTACCTGCTGGGGGCTTGGGTGAATTCGCGGTTGTGGACCTGGCGGCGGGCGCAGGCCGATGAGGTGTGCGAGGGGGTATATCTGGGGCGGGTGCCGGGCAAAGGCGAGGCGTCGGGGTTTGTAGGGGTTGTGGATTTGAGTGCGGAGTTGGCCTGCAAAATCCCCGGGGCTGCGCAGCGCCCCCCGGCGGCCAGCCAGATTTATGCAAGCCTGCCAACCTTGGACTTGATCACACCCAGCCATGAGCTGTTGCAACAAGCTGCCCAAGCCATAGAACACCTGCGCCAGCCAGGCCCGGTGTTGGTCTGTTGCGCCTTGGGCTACTCACGCAGCGCCAGCGCCGTCGCGGCCTGGCTGCTGACCAGCGGGCGCTGCCAGACCAGCGCCGAGGCCGAGGTGCTGATCCGCAAGGCCCGCCCCGGCGTGGTCCTGCACCCGGCCCATCACCAGGTGCTGCAAGGGCTGGAGGCTCGCCCATGAACCTGTTCGTCACCGCCAGCCTGCTGGCCCGTGGCCGCCAGCTCGAACGCCTGTCGGACGGCATCACCGTGCTGGCCCTGGCTTGCAGCCTGGCGCCTTTGCTGGGCCTGCCGCTGGCGCTGCTGCCACGCCTGCTGTGCGGGTTGCTGTTGCTGCTGGGCCTGGCCCACAAGTACTGGGCCGTGCGCGTGGCCCTGGATGCCGAACTGTTCGCCCACCTGGCCATCAGCACCGACCTGGCTGCCGACACCCAGGCGCTGGACCACGCCCTGCACACACTGCGCCTGAAACCCAAGGCCAGCGACAGCCGCGACTGGCCTGCCCGCAGCCAGGGCGCCATGGCCCTGCTGCGTCGCCAGGCCCTGTGCCTGGCCGCGCAAGCACTGCTGATACTCACCCTCCCCTTCACCGGATAAGACCGATGCCATGCTCGCCAGCCTGACTGCCTTCGTCATCACCTCCGCCGCCCGCCTGATCACCGGCGCTCGCGCCCTGTGGCTGGGCTGTACACCGCAGCCGGTGCAGCGCCTGTACTTCGCCAACCACAGCAGCCACGGCGACTTCGTGCTGTTGTGGGCGGCGCTGCCCGACGCCCTGCGCCGCCACACCCGGCCGGTGGCCGGGGCCGACTACTGGTGCAAGCCGGGCATCCGCGACTTCATCATCCGCCGGGTATTCAACGCCGTGCTGATCGACCGCCAGCGCCCGGCCGCCGAAGGCAACCCGCTGCAACCGGTGCTGGACGCCTTCGCCCAGGGCGATTCGCTGATTTTCTTCCCCGAGGGCACACGCAACCTTGGTGATGAGCCGTTGCTGGCGTTCAAGAGCGGGCTGTTCCACCTGGCGGCGGCCAACCCACAGGTGGAGCTGGTGCCGGTGTGGATCGCCAACCTCAACCGGGTGATGCCCAAGGGCCGCGCCCTGCCGCTGCCGCTGTTGTGCACCTTGAGTTTCGGCGAGCCGCTGCACCTGATCGAAGACGAGAGCAAGCACGCGTTTCTGGAGCGGGCCCGCCAGTCCCTGCTGAACCTGGCCCCTAAGGATGCCTGAGATGGATCACAACACCCTGTCCCTGTTCGCCGGCATCGGCGCCCTGCTGTTGCTGGCCAGCGTCATTGGCCGCCTGCTCAAGTGGCGCGCCGGCGCCGCGCCCCACGCGGTCATCGACAACCTCAACGCGCGCATCAACGCCTGGTGGGTGATGGTGCTGGTGATCGGCATTGCCTTCCTGTTCGGCAAGTACGGCGTGATCCTGCTGTTCTACGGCGTGTCGTTCTATGCCCTGCGCGAGTTCATGACCCTCACCCCGACCCGGCGCAGCGACTACCCGGCGCTGGTGGCGGCGTTCTATGTGGCGCTGCCGGTGCAGTACCTGCTGATTGCCATGGACTGGTACGGGCTGTTCAGCATTTTCATCCCGGTGTACCTGTTCCTGCTGTTGCCGATTCTGGCCAGCTTCGGTGGCGACACCACGCGCTTTCTGGAGCGGGCGTCGAAGGTGCAGTGGGGGTTGATGATCGCGGTGTACTGCGTGTCGTCGGTGCCGGCGCTGATGACCCTGGATATCCACGGCTTCGAGGGCCGCAACCTGCTGCTGATCGCCTGGCTGATTTTGGTGGTACAGCTGTCCGATGTGCTGCAGTACGTGTGCGGCAAGCTGTTCGGCAAGCGCAAGGTGGCGCCCAACCTGTCGCCGTCCAAAACCCTCGAAGGCCTGCTGGGCGGCGTGGCCCTGGCGACGCTGATCGGCGCCATGCTGTGCTGGATCACCCCGTTCACCTTCTGGCAGGCGGCGCTGATGGCGCTGACGGTCAATGCCATGGGCTTCTTCGGCGGGCTGGTGATGTCGGCGATCAAGCGCGACCGCGGGGTGAAGGACTGGGGCCACATGATCGAGGGCCACGGCGGCATGCTCGACCGCATGGACTCGGTGTGCTTTGCCGCGCCGGTGTTCTTCCACTTCGTGCGCTACTGGTGGGCGTGAGTCGGTGCAAATACCTGCCAGCCATATCGTCCACCAGACCGAGCACTGGGTGATCAACCACCACCTGGGCTCACGCCTGCCGGGCTACCTGATGCTCGGCTCGCGGGCGCCGGTGGCCAGCCTTGCGGACCTTCCGGGCGAAGCGCTGGCGCAGATGGGCCTGCTGATGGGCAAGCTGCAACAGGCCATGGACCTGGAGCTGGCACCCAAGTGGCTGTACATCGGGCGCTACGGGCATGTGCCGGGGTGCCCGCTGCATTTTCATTTCATCCCGGTGTACGACTGGGTCGAGGCGTTGTTCTGGCGCGACGAGCGCTACCGGGCGTTGCAGCGGTTCGGATCGATGCAAAAGGCGCTGTCGGCCACCGATGGGGCCGAGCTGACCTTGTTCGTCTGGCGTGAGTTTGGTGAGAGCCTGCAGCCGCCGGAGGTACTGGGGAGGGGTATATCTGAGGTGATTGCTGCACTGCGTGGTCGGCTTTAGGCCTGATCGCCGGCAAGCCGGCCCCTACAAGGGATGGTGTGAAGGCGCCAGGCATAGCGCGGGCAGACAGCTGGGCGTCGAGCCGAGGCAACTGCGGGGATGGCGATGGCCCTAAGGTGACGGGTCACATCACCCGTTGCCTGGAGCCACGCCATGTCCGATTTCATCACTGTCCTGCGCGAAACCTGCCCGACCCCGGTGGTCGACGCGACCAAGTGGAAGCGCATCGGCGGCGAGCCGCACACCGTCAACCTCAACGCCTACCTGTCGGCCGACGGCAGCAAGATCATGGGCACCTGGATCTGCACCCCGGGCAAGTTCGAGGTGAACTACGACAAATGGGAGTTCTGCCACTTCCTCGAAGGCTACTGCATCATCACCCCGGAAGGTGAAGAGCCCAAGCACCTCAAAGGTGGCGATGTGTTCGTGATCGAGCCGGGGATGAAAGGCACCTGGGAAGTGGTCGAGACGGTGCGCAAGTACTTCGTGTTTGCCTGATTCCCAAGGCTGACACTCAACCTGTAGGAGCCGGCTTGCCGGCGATTTGGCCAGCCCAGGCGACATACCTTGTGCAGGGGGTCGCCAGTTACGGCCCTATCGCCGGCAAGCCGGCTCCTACAGTTACTGATTTGACGCGCAAAAAAAATCGCATCGCCAGTGCCACCTCCCCCAGGTGCGCAGTTACAGAGGGACGCGGCACTGGCCATGCGATCAAGCCCACCTCTGCAATCAATCCTTCTTGCGGTAGCCCTCGATGATCGCCGAGAAGTCCTTGCCGCCTTCACCTCGCAAGCTCATGGCCTGGTACAGCTGCTGGGCCACGGCGCCGAGGATCACCGGCTGGTGCGCCTGGCGCGCCGCTTCGGTGGCCAGCCCCAGGTCCTTGAGCATCAGCTCGGCGCCAAAGCCGCCGGTGTAGCCGCGCGAGGCCGGGGCCGTCTCGATGATGCCCGGCCACGGGTTGTAGGTATCCGAACTCCAGCAGCGCCCGGTGGAGCTGTTGATGATGCCGGCCAGCACTTTCGTATCGATGCCCAGCGCGTTGCCCAGGGCCATGGCCTCGGACACGCCGATCATCGAGATGCCCAGCAGCAGGTTGTTGCAGATCTTGGCGATCTGCCCGGTACCCACCTCGCCGCAGTGCACGATATTGCGGCCCATCTGTTCCAGTACCGGCTTGAGCGTTGCGAACAGCTCGGCGCTGGCACCGACCATGAAGGTCAGGGTGCCGGCGGCCGCGCCACCGGTACCGCCGGATACCGGCGCGTCGCCCATGTCGATGCCTTTGGCCGCAGCGGCCTTGGACACCTCGCGGGCGGTCTGCGGGTCGATGGTGCTGCAGTCCACGGTCGGGGTGCCGGGGCGGATGCCGGCCAGCACGCCGCTGTCTTCGTCCAGGTACACGCTGCGCACATGGGCGGCCGCTGGCAGCATGGTGATCACCAGCTCGCTGCTGGCGGCGGCGTCTTTCGGCGAGGCGCTGACCTGGGCGCCCAGTTCGGCGAGCTCGGCCAGCACGGCCTTGTTCAGGTCGAACAGGTTCAGCGAATGCCCGGCCTTGATCAGGTTACGGGCCATGGGCGCGCCCATGTTGCCCAGGCCGATGAATGCGATACGCATGGCGAACTCCTTTAGCGCAGGCTGATGGTGGTGTTCACACCGTCGTTTACGCTGTCATCGTCGAACCAGCGGGCGGTGACGGTCTTGGTCTGAGTGTAGAACTGCACCACCTGCTTGCCGTACGGGCCGAGGTCGCCGAGCTTGGAGCCACGCGAGCCTGTGAAGCTGAAGAACGGTACCGGCACCGGGATCGGGATATTGATGCCCACCTGGCCAATGTCGATCTCGCTCTGGAACTTGCGCGCCGCGGCGCCGCTCTGGGTGAACAGGCCGGTGCCGTTACCGAACGGGTTGGCGTTGACCAAGGCAATGGCCTCATCGAGGGTGTCCACCTCAAGCGTCACCAGCACCGGGCCGAAGATTTCCTGGGTGTACACCTGCATGTCGGTGCGCACACCAGAGAACAGGGTCGGGCCGACGAAGTTGCCTTGCTCGTAGCCCGGCACCTTGACCTCGCGGCCGTCCAGTTCGAGCTTGGCGCCTTCCTTGATGCCGCTTTCGATCAGCCCCAGCACACGTTCCTTGGCGCGCTTGGAGACCACCGGGCCAACATCGGTGCCCGGCTCACAGCCGGCATTGACCTTGAGCTTGCTGGCGGCCGCCTTGATGTCTGGCAGCCATTCGCGGGCCTTGCCCACCAGCACCGCCACCGAGGTGGCCATGCAGCGCTGGCCGGCTGCACCGAAGGCGGCGCCGACCAGGGCGTTGATGGTTTGCACGCGGTTGGCGTCTGGCAGCACCACGGCGTGGTTCTTGGCGCCCATCATCGACTGCACGCGCTTGCCGTGCTGGCTGCCCAGGTTGTAGACGTGGGTGCCCACCTCGGTGGAGCCGACGAACGAAATGGCCTTGATGTCCTGGTGGGTGCAAATGGCATCGACCACCTGCTTGCCACCGTGTACCACGTTGAGCACACCGGCCGGCACACCGGCTTCGAGCGCCAGCTCCACCAGCATCATGGTCGACAGCGGGTCCTGTTCGGACGGCTTGAGCACGAAGGTGTTGCCGCAGACGATGGCCATGGGGAACATCCACAGCGGGATCATCGCCGGGAAGTTGAACGGCGTGATGCCGGCGCACACGCCGATGGGTTGGCGCAGGGTGTAGGTGTCGACGCCACCGGCGACGTTCTCGGCGAACTCACCCATCTGCAAGGTACCGATGGAGGCGGCGTGCTCGACCACTTCGAGGCCGCGGAAAATATCACCCTCGGCGTCGGCAATGGTCTTGCCCTGTTCGGCGCTCAAGGTGACGGCGATGCGCTTGCTGTGCTCGCGGATCAACGCCTGCAGCTTGAGCATGATGCGCATGCGCGCGCCGATGGGGGTGTCACGCCAGGTTTTGAAGGCGCGCTCGGCGGCGGCCACGGCGGCGTCCACTTCTTCTTCGGTGGCGAACGGCACCCGCGCCAGCACTTGCTGGGTGGCGGGGTTGACGATGTCGCGCCATTCGGTGGTTTTCGACTCGACCCAATGGCCGTCGATGAGCAGTTTCACCTGCTCGACCTTGGCTTGGTCGGGGGTGTGCGGTGCGTTCATCTGCGCTCTCCTTGGAATTATTGTCGCAGCGATGATGCCGGCGCCCGGGGCGGACACGGGGTGGCGTACAGGGGCTGAGTTCGAGTATAGATGTGCAAACATCCAACAAGAATTAACAAAAAAACCGGATCATCATGCAAAAAGACCTCACCTCCCTGGGCGCGCTGAACTGGGATGACCTCAAGTTCTTTCTAGAGGTGGCGCGCACCCGCAAGGCCAGCAGCGCGGCCAAGCGCCTGGCCGTGGACTACACCACGGTGTCGCGGCGGATCAGTTCGCTGGAAGGGGCGCTGGGCACTTTATTGTTTGAAAAATCCCGCACCAACGGCTTCGTGCTGACCGCCGAGGGCCAGCGTTTGCTGGGTTACGCCGAGTCCATCGAAAGCACCCTGCACATGGCCTGCGAGCAGGTTTCGGGCTCGGGGGTGGCGCTGTCGGGGCATGTGCGCATGGGTTGCACCGAGGGCTTCGGCAGCTTCTTCGTCACCCCGCAGCTGAGCCACTTCGTCGATGCCTGGCCGGCCATTTCGGTAGATATCCTGCCGTTGCCGCACTTCATCAGCCTGTCCAAGCGCGAGGCCGACATTGTCATCGCCCTGGAGCGGCCCGAGCACGGGCCCTATGTGTGCTGCAAGCTGTGCGACTACCGGCTGCGGCTGTATGCGACCCAGGGCTATCTGGACAGCCATGCGCCGATCCATTCGGTGGCGGACCTGGCCGGCCACCCGTTCATCAGCTACGTGGACGACCTGGCGTTCAGCTCGGAGCTTTTGTACCTGGCCAACCTGATTCCCAACGCCCAGGCGCACCTGCGCAGCACCAGCGTGATCGCGCAGTACACGGCGGCGTTGCAGGGGCGCGGGCTGGCGATACTGCCGTGTTTTCTGGCCGCGCAGGATGAGCGGCTGGTGACGGTGCTGCCCGATGAAATCGAGGTGACGCGGCAGTTCTGGATGTACTGCCGGGAGGACTTGCGCAAGCTCAAGCGCATTACCCTGCTGTGGGATTACATCCGCGGGGTGACCGAGGCCAATGCGCCGTTGCTGATGGGCGAAACCCGCGAGATGAAGTTCGCCCAGGGTTGAGCGCGTTCCCTGTAGGAAATCCCCCAGCCCTTCGGGCTGCGCTGTCGCGCAGAGAACTGGTCTCACAGATGCGCCATGGCCCAAGTGGGAAGCGGCCTTGTGTCGCGATGGGCTGCGCAGCAGCCCCAGCAATTTTGCATGAAGCCGAGATCTTGGGGCCGCTTCGCGCCCCATCTCGACCGGACGGCGCCCCGGCAAGGCCGCTTCCCACATAGCACCTGTTAAATCAATGAGTTGCAGTTTTTTCTGTGAGAGCTTGGCGGCATGTCAGCTCGACGCCACCACAATCGACACCCGGCGGTTCTCCATGCGCCCGGCGCTGGTGCGGTTGTCGGCCACCGGCTGGCTGCTGCCAAGGCCGCGGGTCTGGATGTTGCCCGGCTGCATGCCGATGCTTTGCAGGGCCCGGGCCACACTTTGCGCGCGGCGCTCGGAGAGCTGCTGGTTGTAAGCCGCCTTGCCCGAGGCATCGGCATGGCCGTCCACCCGCACGCGCTGGATATCCACCGACAGCAAGGCCTTGCCGATGCGCTCGACGATGCTTTGGCTCTGGCTGTTGAGGCCGTCCACATCGCTGCCGAACAGCACCTTGCCCGACAGATCGAACGCCCAGCCTTCGTCGGTGGGGGCAAAGCCCTCGCGTTTGAGCACCGCGACCTGCTCGGCGGTCAGGCCCTTGGGCGGCACACTCTGGCAGCCCTGCAGCGCCAGCACGGCGAGCAGCACGGCCAGCAAGGGAAAACGCATACGCAACAAGCGGTCGATCACGGTTGAGCTCCTGTTCTTCCATCCACGGCGCGGCGTTCCGGCTGCGCCACCTGCCATTGGCCCCGGCGTTTGCGCTTGGCCTGGTACATCGCCGCATCGGCGGCATTGAGCAGACTGGCCGGGTCGCGGCCGTCGTCGGGGTAAAAGGCGATGCCGACACTCAGCGAGGTGGTCAGGCTGTTGCCATCGTCCAGCTGGATCGGCTGCTGCATGCTGGCGACGATCTTCTCGGCAATGCGCTCGGCATCTTCACGGGCCTGCAGTGGCGCAAGCAGCACGGCGAATTCGTCACCGCCCAGGCGCGCCACCAGGTCGTGCTCACGCAGTTGCGCGCGCACCCGCGCAGCGACGCTGACCAGTACCTCATCGCCCACGGCGTGGCCGAGGCTGTCGTTGATCTGCTTGAAGTGGTCGCTGTCGAGGAACAACAGCGCCGCATGCTCGCGCAGCCGCGCGGCGCTGTGCAGGCAGCGGCCCAGGCGGCCTTCGAAGTAGGCGCGGTTGGGTAGCCCGGTGAGGCTGTCGTGGCTGGCCTGGTGGGCAAGGCTTGCGTTCTCGCTTTGCAGGTGGCTCTGCCAGGCTTCCAGTTCGTCGAGCAGGGCGTTGAAGTCGTTGCCCAGTTCGTTCAGCTCGGCGATCTGGGTTTGCGGCACGCGCCGGCCAAAGCTGCGTTCGCGCCGCGCGGCATGGGCCACGCTGGCCAGGTGGCGCAGCGGGCGGATGATATCGCTGAACACCCGCCGCGACAGGTACAACGCCAGCAGCGCACTGACCACGGCACACAGCAGGATGCCGGCCAGGCCGCTGAGCAGAAAACGCACCAGGCTGCCGCCCTGGCCAACCAGCTCGACATGGCCGACCTGGCGGCCCATGTGCTGTACCGGCAGGTTGACCGGCTCTTCCAGCAAGGCGCCGGCTACCTTGGCCTGCAGCTGAGCCAGCACGCCCTGCCCGTCATGTTGCCAGTGGGCCAGCAGGGCGCCGTCGTTGTCGTAGACGCGGGCTTCGGCCAGCTCCTCCGAGGCGGCGATCAGCGCCAGCGCCTCGTTGGCCGCCGCGCTGTCATGGAACACCACCGCAGCCTCGACGGTGTAGCTGATGGAGCGGGCGATCAGGTGCAGGTTATGGTTGGCGTTGACCGTCAGGGCAGTCACCCCGAGCAGGGTCACCAGCACACCGGCAAGCCCCGCTGCAAGGCACGCCACCAGCAGGTGGCCACGGCCAAGCACCGCGCGCAGGGTTGGCCGGGGGAACCTCACAGCCTTGGGCTTCATGGCTGCACCGCCCGGCGCCGCGACAGTTGCAGCACGCTGGGGTGAATGCGCACGCCACTGCGGGCAACCGAGTCGAGGTTGACCTCGAAGGCCACCTGCTGGTCGCTGACCCGCAGGCAGAACAGGCTGCCCACGGTGCAGGGGTCGTCGGCCTCGCTGATGCTCAGCACCGGGTGGCCGTTGATGGCCTGGAACAGCCGTTCGCGCAGGCCCTGCTCGAGCCGGCCGATGTACACCGCATCGCAGGCACTGGCCACGCTGGCATCGGTGGCCAGCAGGCGGCGCACCAGCAGCGGCTGCCCGGAGTTCTGCAGGTTGCCCTTGATCAGGTCGTCGGCGTATTCGGTGGGGCCCACCAGGCACAGGCGCAGGGGGTTGGGTTCAGAGGGCCAGCGGGCATAGCTGAGGATGCCGAGCACCACCTGGGTTACGGCCTTGGCGCGCTGCTGGGCCTGGGCGGGGGTGGCGGAGTCGGCGTGGGCGGGGCCGGCGAACAGCAACAGGGCGGCCAGCAACAGCGATAGCATGCAGCCTGTCAACCGGTCCTTGGTGCCTGTCATGTGAGATATCTCTCAAAATCGCGTCTTAACTCGGCGCAACGATAGCACAGGGATGGCATGGAGCAGCAGGTGGCGCAGTGGATGGCACCGGCTGCGCCGGTGTTCGCGGCTAAAGCCGCTCCCACAGGGATTGCATTAGTCTCAGGCCAGCGCTGCGCCTGTAGGAGCCGGCTTGCCGGCGATAGGGCCGGCCCAGGCGAAAGCTGGCACCGGCTCTGCCGGTGATCGCCGGCAAGCCGGCTCGCACGGCCTGAATCATGCGCTGTGCAACGCCCCAAAGCGCAATGCCCCCTAAGAGAGTTGAATCCCAAAATGGGCGGTTGGCGTCAGAGCTGCTCGAGCATCAGGCCGGAGATGCGCCGGACCTTGCGCAGGACCGCCTCCTCGAACACGCCCTGGCGCGGCTCGACCAGGCTGAAGCAATGCTTGGCGCGGGTGATGCCTGTGTACACCAGCTCCTTGGTCAGCACCGGGTTCAGCGCGTCAGGCAGCACCAAGGCGGTGTGGGCGAACTCCGAGCCCTGGGACTTGTGCACGGTCATGGCGAACACCGTCTCTACTTCGCTCAGGCGGCTGGGCAGCACGAAGCGCACCCCGCCACTGCCGTCGTTACGCGGGAAGGCCACACGCAGCAGCGCCTGGCCCTGATCGTCAGGCAGGCGCAGGGCGATGCCGATGTCACCGTTCATCAGGCCCAGGCCGTAGTCGTTGCGGGTCACCAGCACCGGGCGGCCTTCGTACCAGGCTTGCTGGCTGTCGATGAGGCCGGCGTTGTGCAGCACCCGGGCCACGCGCTCGTTCAGGCCCTCGACGCCCCACGCCCCTTTGCGCACGGCGCACAGCAGCTGGAAGTCCTCGAAGCTGCGCAGCACTTGCGCCGCCCACTGCTCCCAGCGCGCATCGTCACCAGGGGTGCCGGGCGGCGGGCGCAGGCGGCCGATGGTACGCAGGTAGCCGCGGTAGCCTTGCGGGCCTTCGGGGCCGCGGTCCAGGCCATCGAGCAGCAGGCGGTCGAAGCGCTTGTCGTGCTCGCCGCCCAGGGTCAGGCAAAACACGTCCTGCGGCTTGCTGTTCAATAGCTCGCGGGCCTGGTCTGCCTGCTGGCGGTTGACCAGCCGGGCCAACTGGCCAATGCCGCTGCCTTCGCCAAAGCGCCGCGAATGGCGCAGCATGACGATCTGCTGGGCCAGCGGGTTGCGCTCGGCGATGCCGGGCAGCAGGCCGCTGGCGGCCAGCGACTGGCCGCCCACCTGTTCCAGCCAGCTGACGGTCTGCGGCCAGTAACAGCCGGTTTCGGCGTCGCGGCACAAATCGCCCAGCACCGCACCGGCTTCCACCGAGGCCAACTGGTCCTTGTCGCCAAGCAGTACCAGGCGCGCAGCCGGCGGCAGGGCGTCGAGCAGGTTGGCCATCATCTCCAGGTCGATCATCGAGGCTTCATCGACCACCAGCACATCCAGCGGCAGCGGGTTGCCGGCGTTGTGGCGAAAGTGCCGCGAGCCTGGGCGGCTGCCGAGCAGGCGGTGCACGGTGCTGACCTCGGTGGGGATCTGCGCGCGTACGGCGCCGTCCACCTGCAAGCGCTCGACCTGCTGGCCGATGGACTCGGTAAGACGCGCGGCGGCCTTGCCGGTGGGCGCGGCCAGGCGGATGCGCAGCGGCCTGCCCTGCTCCACCGCCGGCGCCTGCAGCAGGGCCAACAAGCGCACCACGGTGGTGGTCTTGCCGGTGCCGGGGCCGCCGGTAATAACGCTGAAACCGGCACGGGTGGCCAGGGCACAGGCGAGCTTCTGCCAGTCCACCTCGCCTGCCGGTGCGCCGCCGGCGAACAGCTGCCCGAGGCGCTCGGCCAGGTCGGGCTGCTGCGCTTGCTGGCGCGCCAGGCGCTGGTGCAGCGCCGAGTCGATGCGCCGCTCATAGGACCAGTAGCGGCGCAGGTACAGGCGCTCGCCGCTGCGTACCAGGGGCCGGGGCGATTGCCCGGGGGCATCGGCGTCGGCCACCAGCGGGCTTTCGCTGATGCGTTGCAGCCAGGTCGGCAGGTCGAGGCTGGCCAGCAGCTGCGAAGGCAGCAGCAGCGGGCCGGCCAGGGCATCGCCCTCCGGCGGCAGCGACAAGGCGAAGTCTGGCTCGGCGAGGGTCTGCGACAGGTCCAGGCACACGTGACCGTGGCCCAGTTGGTGGCTGGCCAGGGCGGCGGCCAGCAGTACCAGCGGGTCGCTGCCGGGGGCGCGTTCTTCGAGGAAGCTGACGAACGCCCGGTCGAGGGCGCGCAGCCAGCCGCGCTCCACCCAGCGGTCGAGCAGGGCCAGCAGGTCGAGGCTGCTGTGCAGCGGTGCCAGGGCACTGAGGTGCTCGGCTTGCAGGGCGGTGGGCAGCAGGTCGTCGAGGCTTCGACTCATGGCGTGGCTCCGGCAAACAGGTCCTGCTGCGCCGGGGCGCTTTCGCCGCGAAACAGTGCATCGAGCGCTTCGATCAGCGCCCGTGGCGGGCGGGCGTGATACAACCCGTGGCCTGCGGCGGTGACGCCGCGCAGGAAGATGAACAGGGCACCGCCGACATGGCGGTCGTAGTCGTAGTCGGGCAGGCGCGCGCGCAGCTGGCGATGCAGGGCCAGCAGGTACAGCACGTACTGCAGGTCGTAGCGGTGGTCGAGGATCGACTGCTCCATGGCCAGGGCGTTGTAGGCCTGGGCGTCGGGGCCAAGCCAGTTGGACTTGTAGTCGGCCACGTAGTAGCGCCCGTCCAGCTCGAAGGCAAGGTCGATGAAGCCCTTGAACATGCCGTTGAGCTGGGTCGGCTGGGCCGCCGGGCGGGCGGCGCCGGCATGGGTGTGGCGGGCTACCAGTTGGTCGAGCTGCGCGGCATCGACCTTGTGGCTGGCGAACCAGAACTCCATCTCGATCTGGTACTGGCTCAGGCCTGCCAGGGTCAGGCTGGCATCCTGCAGCGGCATGGGCTGAACCAGCATGGCTTGCAACCACTGGGTCAGGGTGGGGATCCAGCCGGCCCAGTCACGGCGGTTGCAACGCCGGCCAACGGTGTGCTCGATCTGCTCGGGCTGGGCGCTGACTTCGGCGAAGCCTTCGCGGCCGGCCCATTCCAGCAGGCCGTGGAGGAAGGTGCCGGGCGCCGGGCCACGGGGGAAGCGGTGGATGTCGCCTGCCTCGGCCGGTACTTCGCGCAGCAGTTGGCTGTCCAGCACCTCGTCGTCCAGCAGCTGCTGGGCCTGGGAGCTGTCGGCGATCAGCGTCTGGTCGCCCACGCGCAGGGCGCTGTAGGAGGCGATCCACCAGTGCTCGGCGGCGGCGCGGCGGGGTTTACGCGGGGGCAGCAGCTCAAGCGTGCTGGCCGGGGAACGGTAGCGTTGCTCGTCGGCCTCTGGCAGCGGCAGGCGGGCGATGGCGGGGTTTGCCGCCTGCAGCGCGTCCAGCCACTCGCCCAGCTGGCTCGAGGCGGCCAGCGGCAAGCCGCCGCCGAGCAGGTAGCCGAGGGCCGAGCGGTGCAGCTGCGAGCTGCGCTGGGTGCCGCGCTTGAGGTCGGCGACGCCCAGCCAGCAGGCGTGCTGGGCGCGGGTCAGGGCTACGTAGAGCAGGCGCAAGTCTTCGGCCAGGCGCTCGTCGTCGGCGCGCTCGACCTGCTCGGCGTTGGGGGTGAGGGTAAGGTGGGCGGCGCCGTCTTCATCGTGCCAGGACAGCGGCAGGCGCGAGCCATCCACCGGTTTGCCGGTGCAGATGAACGGCAGGTACACCAGCGGATACTCCAGGCCCTTGGACTTGTGGATGGTCACCACCTTGACCAGTTGCTCGTCGCTTTCCAGGCGCAGGATCTGTTCTTCACCGGCCTGCGCAGCGTTGGCCAGATGCTCGGCCAGGTGGCGGATCAACGCCTGCTCGCCGTCCAGCTCACCGGCGGCCTGCTGCAACAGCTCGGCCAGGTGCAGCAGGTTGGTCAGCACCCGTTCGCCGTCGCTGCGCCCCATCAGGCTGCGCGGCAGCTGGAAGTCGTGCAGCAGACGGCGCAGCATCGGCAGCACGCCCTGGCGCTGCCAGGTGTCGCGGTAGCGGCGAAAATCCATGACCCAGTCTTCCCACACCCGCTCGTCCTGGTTCAGGCGCTCCAGCTCCAGCAGCGGCAGGTCGAGGGTGAGGCTGGCCAGGGCGGCCTTGAGCAGGCGCTCGGAATCGGGCTCGGCGCAGGCCTTGAGCCAGGCCAGCAGGTCGTGGGCTTCTTGCGCGGCGAACACCGAGTCCTTGTCGGACAGGTACACGCTGCGCACATCGCGGGCGGCAAGCTCGGCGCGCACCAGCTGGGCCTCGCGGCCATCACGCACCAGGATGGCGATGTCCGAGGGCAGGCAGGGGCGCAGCTTGCCGTCGCCGTCGGCAAAGCCGGTGACGCCCTGCTGGCCGCCATTGAGCAGCGCGACGATGTGGCTGGCGCAACTGGCGGCCAGGCGCTGGCGGTAGAGGGTGTTGGACACCGGCTCGTCGCTTTGCAGCTGCCAGCATTGCAAGGCGGTGGCGGGTTGGCCGTCGATCAGCAACTGCTCGCTGCGGCCCTTGGCCTTTACCTCGACGAAGGGCAGCGGGTTGTCGAGCGAGGTGCGGAACAGGAAGGCGCCACGGCCCTGGCCACGCCCTTCGGCCAGCAGGAATACGCGGTTGACCGCCGCAACCATGGCCTGGCTTGAGCGGTAGTTGGTGTCCAGGCTGTGCAGGCGGCCGAGGGTTGCGCGGCGGGCGCCCAGGTAGGTGAAGATGTCGGCGCCACGGAAGGCGTAGATCGCCTGCTTGGGGTCGCCGATCATGAACAGGCCGGTGTGCGGGTTGTTTTCGCCGATGCGGTAGATGCGCTCGAAGATGCCGTACTGCACCGGGTCGGTGTCCTGGAATTCGTCGATCAGCGCCACCGGGAACTGCTCGCGAATCAACCCGGCCAGGCGCTCGCCGGCCTCACTGGCCAGGGCGTGCTGCAGGCGCAGGAGCATGTCGTCGAAGCCCATTTCGGCGCGGCGGCGCTTTTCTGTTTCGAACCGCGCTGAAACCCAGCCGGCGGCATGCTCCAGCAGTTGCACGTCGGGGCTGGCGAGGCCTTGCAGCTCATCGCGCAGCCCTTCCATGGCATGCAACGCCGGGTGCTCAGGGGGCTCGCCAGCCTTCCACGCCTCGGCCATGCCGGCGGGGGTCAGGCGGGTGAAGCCGGTGCCTAGGTCGAGCTCCATGGCCTGCTCGTCGGCGGCCCAGGTGCGCAACTTGTCGAACCAGGGCTCGAAAAAGCGCGCTTGCAACTTGCGGCCGTCGGCCTGCTTGGCGGCCACGGCGTCGCGGCAGATTTGCTGCAGCTCATCGGCCCAGGCGGCCCAGGGGGCCTTGAGCTGGTTCAGTTGTTCGGTGCGCTGGCGCAGGGTGGCCTCGATCAGCGCCTGCGGCTCCTCGGCCTGCACGCTGTCGCGCACCCGCCCGAACAACGGGCGGATGCGCGGCAGCAGCGCATCGGGGCTGCCCCAGTTGCCGCGCACCCAGGCCAGCGACTCACCGCGCATGCCGTAGCAAAAGCGCCGCCAGTAGTCACGCACCACTTGGCCGAGCAGCTCGCTGTGGTCGGTTTCCAGGCTTTGGGTGAACAGGCTGCCGCTGTCGAAGGCGTGCTCGCGCAGCATGCGCTGGCACCAGCCGTGGATAGTCGAGACGGCGGCCTCGTCCATCCACTGTACGGCGATTTCCAGGCGATTGGCGCAGCGTGGCCAGTGCTCCTCGGGGTAGTCGGCGCGCAGCAGGTGCAACAGCGGGTCGGCACCTTCGAGCTCGCCGCGGAAAAACCGCGCGGCTTCGGCCAGGCGGGCGCGGATACGCTCGCGCAGCTCTTTGGTGGCGGCGTCGGTGAAGGTCACCACGAGAATCTGCGGCGGCAGCAGTTCACGCTCGAAGGCCTGCTCGCCACCGTGCCCCAGGATCAGCCGCAGGTACAGCGCCGAGATGGTGAAGGTCTTGCCGGTGCCGGCACTGGCCTCGATCAGCTGGCTGCCGTGCAGGGGGAAACTCAGGGCCAATGGGCGGGCCTGGCTCATTGGGCGCTCTCCGGGTTGCCGAGGGTCTGCCAGGGGGCAGCGAACAAGGGGCGGTACAGGGTTTCGCACCAGCCTTCGAAGGTTTCGTCCTGGGCCAGGGCGGCGAAGTCGCGGTACTGGCGGGCCAGGGCCAGGCTTTCGCTGCGCTCGCCGAAACTGTTCTGGCCGTCGCCTTCGTAGGCACGGGTTGCTGCTGCCAGGGCCTTGTCCGGGTCGCTCTGGGCCAGCCAGGCGAAGGCGGTCTTGGCGGCCACCGGCAGCGGCGCGTTCATCGCAGCCTGGCGGGCGACCAGCAGGTCGGCGAGGCGCTCGGTGGCCTCTTCCCTGGCCAAGGGGGCCAGCAACAGGGTGAGGTCGCTGGCCACCAGGGCGGTGTGCAGCGGGTAGCCGCTGGCACAGGCGGCCAGGTGCATCACCCAGGCCGGGATCAGGCGTTGCCACTTGAGGGCATTGCGCCCGGCGCTGAGGGTGTTGGGTACGGTGTTGATGCTCAGCAGGCTTTGGTCTGCTGCCTGGTAGACGCGGCCGAGCCAGCCTTCCAGCGCGTGTGGGCCGTGCTCGAAGTGGATCGGCAAGGCGCCTTCGACCACGCTCGGCCAACGTTGCAGCAACTGGCGGTGGCGTTGCAGCAGGTCGGGCAGTGGCTGGATCAGTTCGGCCTGCAGGGCTTCGCCAAAACCGGCCAGGGGTAGCAGGCCGCAGGCTTGCAGGCGCCGGGCCTGGCGCTGCAGGGCTTGTTCGGCGTTGTCGGGCTCGGCCAGCGCGGCGCCGAGCAGGCTTTCGCTCAGGCCATAGCGTTGCAGCGCGTCAAGCACGAAGGGTTCTTCATCGGGGGTGGGTGCTTCCAGGGCTTCGAAGAATACTTTCAGGCGCTGGCTGAAGAAATGCCGAACCGGGTGACGCAGGAAATCCTGCAGCTGCACCAGGGTCAGTGGCTCATCGCTGCTGAACGGTGGCAGGGCTTGGGGATCGACCTGCTCGCCTTCACCGGCCTGGTGCAGGGCCAGCCACTCGTGGGCGAAGCTGAACAGCGCACTGCCCTTCTGGAAGTAGCGCTGGCTGAAGGGTTGCAGCGGGTGCTCCTGGGTCAGGGCGTGCAGCAGTTGCTGGCCGGGGTCGTCCTTCTGCCCGGGCTTGGCGCCGGCCAGTTGCCAACCGGCGGCGAGGTGGTCGCGCAACTGGCCGATCAGTACCGAGGACGGGCGCTCGCTGTTGTCGCGGATGCTGCGGCCCACCCAGCTGACGTAAAGCTGGTCGCGGGCGGACAGCAGGGCTTCGAGCAGCAGGTAGCGGTCGTCCTCGCGGCGCGAGCGGTCGCCGGGGCGGTAGTCGCTGGCCATCAGGTCGAAGTCCAGTGGTTGCTGGGCGCGCGGGTAGTCGCCGTCGTTCATGCCCAGCAGGCAGACCACGCGGAACGGGATGGCGCGCATGGGCATCAGGGTGCAGAAGTTCACGGAGCCGGCAAGAAAGCGCTGGGACAACTTGCCTTGGTCAAGGCCCGACAGCCAGGCTTCGCGCACCACGGTGAGCGGCAGCGGGTCTTGCAGGGCGACCGAGTCGCAGGTCTCGAGCCAGGTGTCGCGCAAATCCTGGAGCTGGGCCAGCAGCAGTTCGTCGTGCTCGTGTTCGGCGAGGAAGAACACCTGCAACAGGGCGTGCAGGCGCTCGCCCCACTCGGTTGCGGTGGCTGGCTGGGTGAGGGCCTGGCAGGCGACTTCAAGGGCGTCGAGCAGGGCCACCAGCGGGCCGATCAGGGCGGCGTCGAGGCCGCCGATCTCGTCATAGGGTTCAATACCGTCGCAACCTTCGCCCACACCCACGGCATAACCCAGCAGCATGCGCCGCAGGCCGAAACGCCAGCTGTTCTGCTCAAGGCCTTCAGGCAGGCCGAGGGTCGCGCGCTGCTCGGCGCTGAGGCCCCAGCGAATGCCGGCGCCCTCGATCCAGCGATGCAGGGTGGGCAGGTCGCTTTCCTGGATGGCGAAGCGGGCGCGCACGGCGGGTACGTCGAGCAGGTCGAGCACTTCGCTGACGGCGAAGCGGCTGTCGGGCAATTTGAGCAGGTGTTCGAGGGCGATCAGCAGCGGGTCGCGGCCGCGCTGGCCCTGGTCGGTGAGGGTGAACGGGATGTAGCGCGGGTCGCTGCGCTCCAGCTGGCCGAATACCGCGCGGATGTGCGGGGCATAGGCGTCGATGGCCGGGAGCATGACGATGATGTCCCGTGGGCGCAGCGTGGGGTCGGCACCGAAGCGGGCGAGCAGCTGGTCGTGGAGGATCTCCACTTCACGCTGCGGGCTGTGCGCTACATGGAAGCGCATCGAGCGGTCCTTGGCGGGGTCGACCGCGGGCCACTGCCCACGGGTTTCGGCCAGCGGGCGCAGTTCGAGAATGTCGTCCTGTAGCTGGTTGAGCAGGGTCTTGGGGTCGGCGTCGCTGAACAGGTCGATGCGGCCGTCGCTGAATACCCCCTGATAGCTGCCGGGGTCGTCGTAGCTGTCGAGCAGATTGATGTAGTCGCGGCCTTGCTTGCCCCAGGCGGCGAGCAGCGGGTGGGCGTGCTGGTGCAGCGACTCGTCGTCCAGCTGCAGCGGCATGCCTTGCTTGCGCTGCTGGCGCTTGTACTGGTGGCGCAGCAGGTCCTTGTCGGCAACGATGTCGCCCCAGTGGTGGCGGCAGGGGTTGTGCACACACAACAGTACCTGGCTGAACCTGGCGAGGCCCGCCAGGGCCTCGAGCACCTGGGCGGGTAGCGAGGAGATACCGAACACGATCAGGCGGGCGGGCAGGCCGTTGGGGGCTTCTTCCAGGGCGTTGATGTGCTCGATGAAGCGCTGGTGCACGCCGGCACGGCTCTGGGCCATGCCGGCTTCGCCTACATCTTCAAGCAGGATGCGCCACAGCTCGGCCTGCCAGCGGTTGCCGGCAGCCAGGGGCTTGCGCTCGCCGCGTGCGGTGTTGAGCACGTGGTTGCCGCTGGCCCAGTCCTTGAGCCAGTCGGCGCGGTACACCTGGTATTGGTCGAACAGGTCGGCCAGACGCTCGGACAGCTGGTAGCGCTTGCGCAGGTCGCTGTCGTCGGTGAGGAAGCGGCGCAGGGGTTCGAAGTGCGGACGCTCGATGACCTGGGGGAGCAGCCGCATCAGGCGCCAGGTCAAGGGGGCCTTGTCCAGCAGTGACACTTGCGGGATCTCGTCGCGGCCCAATACCTGGCGATACAGCTGCCACATGAAACTGCCGGGCAATTGCACATCGATGGCGGCGGCGATACCACAGCCGCCTTGGTCGTCGTCCTGCGGGTCTTCGGCTAGGGCCAACTTCAGCCACTGGGCAATGCCGTTGCTTTGCACCAGGGCGATTTCGTTTTCCAACGGGGCCAGCGGGTAACGGCGCATGACGCTCACCACCAGATTGCGCAGCTCATCCAGGCGGTTGCCCTGGACGATCATGAAACCTGGGTGCAGAGAGGTCGTTATGGCCATTGAGTGCTCTTTGGGACGGGGGCTTATGCTGGGGGGAACCATACCACGGGCGTTGCGGGGCCTGTAGGAGCCGGCTTGCCGGCGATGGGGGCCTGCCAGGTATGTGCGTTGCCTGGGCGGGCCGCATCGCGGGGCAAGCCCGCTCCCACACAAGGCTCTGGCTTTTCCAGCGCCCAAAGACAAAACCCCTACCTGCATGCGCAGATAGGGGTTTTGCGAAATGAATCTTGACGATGACCTACTCTCACATGGGGAAACCCCACACTACCATCGGCGATGCATCGTTTCACTGCTGAGTTCGGGATGGGATCAGGTGGTTCCAATGCTCTATGGTCGTCAAGAAATTCGGTAGCCAGTCCGTTCAGATGAACAGCCTAGCGAATTCGGATATGCGATATTTGTGATGCTACGAATCTTCGGGTCTTTCGTCTTCACCACCACAATTCGGCTTACGCACAAATTGCTTGGGTGTTATATGGTCAAGCCTCACGGGCAATTAGTATTGGTTAGCTCAACGCCTCACAGCGCTTACACACCCAACCTATCAACGTCGTAGTCTTCGACGGCCCTTTAGGGGATTCAAGATCCCAGTGAGATCTCATCTTGAGGCAAGTTTCCCGCTTAGATGCTTTCAGCGGTTATCTCTTCCGAACATAGCTACCCGGCAATGCCACTGGCGTGACAACCGGAACACCAGAGGTTCGTCCACTCCGGTCCTCTCGTACTAGGAGCAGCCCCTCTCAAATCTCAAACGTCCACGGCAGATAGGGACCGAACTGTCTCACGACGTTCTAAACCCAGCTCGCGTACCACTTTAAATGGCGAACAGCCATACCCTTGGGACCGGCTTCAGCCCCAGGATGTGATGAGCCGACATCGAGGTGCCAAACACCGCCGTCGATATGAACTCTTGGGCGGTATCAGCCTGTTATCCCCGGAGTACCTTTTATCCGTTGAGCGATGGCCCTTCCATACAGAACCACCGGATCACTAAGACCTACTTTCGTACCTGCTCGACGTGTGTGTCTCGCAGTCAAGCGCGCTTTTGCCTTTATACTCTACGACCGATTTCCGACCGGTCTGAGCGCACCTTCGTACTCCTCCGTTACTCTTTGGGAGGAGACCGCCCCAGTCAAACTACCCACCATACACTGTCCTCGATCCGGATAACGGACCTGAGTTAGAACCTCAAGGTTGCCAGGGTGGTATTTCAAGGATGGCTCCATGAGAACTGGCGTCCCCACTTCAAAGCCTCCCACCTATCCTACACAAGCAAGCTCAAAGTCCAGTGCAAAGCTATAGTAAAGGTTCACGGGGTCTTTCCGTCTAGCCGCGGATACACTGCATCTTCACAGCGATTTCAATTTCACTGAGTCTCGGGTGGAGACAGCGCCGCCATCGTTACGCCATTCGTGCAGGTCGGAACTTACCCGACAAGGAATTTCGCTACCTTAGGACCGTTATAGTTACGGCCGCCGTTTACCGGGGCTTCGATCAAGAGCTTCGCTTGCGCTAACCCCATCAATTAACCTTCCGGCACCGGGCAGGCGTCACACCCTATACGTCCACTTTCGTGTTTGCAGAGTGCTGTGTTTTTAATAAACAGTCGCAGCGGCCTGGTATCTTCGACCGGCATGGGCTTACGGAGCAAGTCCTTCACCCTCGCCGGCGCACCTTCTCCCGAAGTTACGGTGCCATTTTGCCTAGTTCCTTCACCCGAGTTCTCTCAAGCGCCTTGGTATTCTCTACCTAACCACCTGTGTCGGTTTGGGGTACGGTTCCCAGTTATCTGAAGCTTAGGAGCTTTTCTTGGAAGCATGGCATCAACCACTTCGCGCTCTAATGAGCACTCGTCATCAGCTCTCGGCCTTGAAATCCCGGATTTGCCTAAGATTTCAGCCTACCACCTTAAACTTGGACAACCAACGCCAAGCTGGCCTAGCCTTCTCCGTCCCTCCATCGCAATAACTGGAAGTACAGGAATATTAACCTGTTTTCCATCGACTACGCTTTTCAGCCTCGCCTTAGGGACCGACTAACCCTGCGTCGATTAACGTTGCGCAGGAAACCTTGGTCTTTCGGCGTGCGAGTTTTTCACTCGCATTGTCGTTACTCATGTCAGCATTCGCACTTCTGATACCTCCAGCAAGCTTCTCAACTCACCTTCACAGGCTTACAGAACGCTCCTCTACCGCATCACCAAAGGTGATACCCGTAGCTTCGGTGCATGGTTTGAGCCCCGTTACATCTTCCGCGCAGGCCGACTCGACTAGTGAGCTATTACGCTTTCTTTAAAGGGTGGCTGCTTCTAAGCCAACCTCCTAGCTGTCTAAGCCTTCCCACATCGTTTCCCACTTAACCATGACTTTGGGACCTTAGCTGACGGTCTGGGTTGTTTCCCTTTTCACGACGGACGTTAGCACCCGCCGTGTGTCTCCCATGCTCGGCACTTGTAGGTATTCGGAGTTTGCATCGGTTTGGTAAGTCGGGATGACCCCCTAGCCGAAACAGTGCTCTACCCCCTACAGTGATACATGAGGCGCTACCTAAATAGCTTTCGAGGAGAACCAGCTATCTCCGAGCTTGATTAGCCTTTCACTCCGATCCACAGGTCATCCGCTAACTTTTCAACGGTAGTCGGTTCGGTCCTCCAGTCAGTGTTACCTAACCTTCAACCTGCCCATGGATAGATCGCCCGGTTTCGGGTCTATACCCAGCGACTAAAGCGCCCTATTAAGACTCGCTTTCGCTACGCCTCCCCTATTCGGTTAAGCTCGCCACTGAATATAAGTCGCTGACCCATTATACAAAAGGTACGCAGTCACCTAACAAAGTAGGCTCCCACTGCTTGTACGCATACGGTTTCAGGTTCTATTTCACTCCCCTCTCCGGGGTTCTTTTCGCCTTTCCCTCACGGTACTGGTTCACTATCGGTCAGTCAGTAGTATTTAGCCTTGGAGGATGGTCCCCCCATGTTCAGACAAAGTTTCTCGTGCTCCGTCCTACTCGATTTCACTGGCAAGAGATTTTCGTGTACGGGGCTATCACCCACTATGGCCGCACTTTCCAGAGCGTTCCACTAATCTCAAACCAGCTTAAGGGCTGGTCCCCGTTCGCTCGCCACTACTAAGGGAATCTCGGTTGATTTCTTTTCCTCAGGGTACTTAGATGTTTCAGTTCCCCTGGTTCGCCTCTTGCACCTATGTATTCAGTACAAGATACTCAGCTTATGCTGAGTGGGTTCCCCCATTCAGAGATCTCTGGATCACAGTCTGTTTGCCGACTCCCCAAAGCTTATCGCAGGCTACCACGTCTTTCATCGCCTCTGACTGCCAAGGCATCCACCGTATGCGCTTCTTCACTTGACCATATAACCCCAAGCAATCTGGTTATACTGTGAAGACGACATTCGCCGAAAATTCGTACGTTGCTCTTTCGAGCAGAACTCACAAATTTTACCTTAGCCTGATACACCAGCAGTGAAACTGGTAATCAGTCTATTTCTATCACATATCCGAATTTTTAAAGAACGATCTGACAAAAGCCAGAAATCAACATTCACACCGGAATGTTCATTTCTAAGTTCTGAACAGTGCTGCGAAACCTGAAAGAGTGGTGGAGCCAAGCGGGATCGAACCGCTGACCTCCTGCGTGCAAGGCAGGCGCTCTCCCAGCTGAGCTATGGCCCCGTATAACCTAGGCCGCACCAAGTAATTGGTAGGTCTGGGCAGATTTGAACTGCCGACCTCACCCTTATCAGGGGTGCGCTCTAACCAACTGAGCTACAGACCTATAACAGGGTCGCGTTACAGCATCGTCTTTACACAATGAATCAAGCAATTCGTGTGGGAGCTCATCAGCAGGCTGATGTCTTCGATTAAGGAGGTGATCCAGCCGCAGGTTCCCCTACGGCTACCTTGTTACGACTTCACCCCAGTCATGAATCACACCGTGGTAACCGTCCTCCCGAAGGTTAGACTAGCTACTTCTGGTGCAACCCACTCCCATGGTGTGACGGGCGGTGTGTACAAGGCCCGGGAACGTATTCACCGCGACATTCTGATTCGCGATTACTAGCGATTCCGACTTCACGCAGTCGAGTTGCAGACTGCGATCCGGACTACGATCGGTTTTGTGAGATTAGCTCCACCTCGCGGCTTGGCAACCCTCTGTACCGACCATTGTAGCACGTGTGTAGCCCAGGCCGTAAGGGCCATGATGACTTGACGTCATCCCCACCTTCCTCCGGTTTGTCACCGGCAGTCTCCTTAGAGTGCCCACCATAACGTGCTGGTAACTAAGGACAAGGGTTGCGCTCGTTACGGGACTTAACCCAACATCTCACGACACGAGCTGACGACAGCCATGCAGCACCTGTGTCAGAGTTCCCGAAGGCACCAATCCATCTCTGGAAAGTTCTCTGCATGTCAAGGCCTGGTAAGGTTCTTCGCGTTGCTTCGAATTAAACCACATGCTCCACCGCTTGTGCGGGCCCCCGTCAATTCATTTGAGTTTTAACCTTGCGGCCGTACTCCCCAGGCGGTCAACTTAATGCGTTAGCTGCGCCACTAAAATCTCAAGGATTCCAACGGCTAGTTGACATCGTTTACGGCGTGGACTACCAGGGTATCTAATCCTGTTTGCTCCCCACGCTTTCGCACCTCAGTGTCAGTATCAGTCCAGGTGGTCGCCTTCGCCACTGGTGTTCCTTCCTATATCTACGCATTTCACCGCTACACAGGAAATTCCACCACCCTCTACCATACTCTAGCTCGCCAGTTTTGGATGCAGTTCCCAGGTTGAGCCCGGGGCTTTCACATCCAACTTAACGAACCACCTACGCGCGCTTTACGCCCAGTAATTCCGATTAACGCTTGCACCCTCTGTATTACCGCGGCTGCTGGCACAGAGTTAGCCGGTGCTTATTCTGTCGGTAACGTCAAAACAGCAAGGTATTAACTTACTGCCCTTCCTCCCAACTTAAAGTGCTTTACAATCCGAAGACCTTCTTCACACACGCGGCATGGCTGGATCAGGCTTTCGCCCATTGTCCAATATTCCCCACTGCTGCCTCCCGTAGGAGTCTGGACCGTGTCTCAGTTCCAGTGTGACTGATCATCCTCTCAGACCAGTTACGGATCGTCGCCTAGGTGAGCCATTACCTCACCTACTAGCTAATCCGACCTAGGCTCATCTGATAGCGCAAGGCCCGAAGGTCCCCTGCTTTCTCCCGTAGGACGTATGCGGTATTAGCGTTCCTTTCGAAACGTTGTCCCCCACTACCAGGCAGATTCCTAGGCATTACTCACCCGTCCGCCGCTGAATCAAGGAGCAAGCTCCCGTCATCCGCTCGACTTGCATGTGTTAGGCCTGCCGCCAGCGTTCAATCTGAGCCATGATCAAACTCTTCAGTTCAATACTGCTTGGGTTTTTAAGAAACCCTAAACTTGGCTCAGCAATCTCAAATGACTATGTGATTTCTCGCATGGCCACTTGTGATGCTGATAATCTTGGCGACTATCAAACCGTACTCACAAGCACCCACACGAATTGCTTGATTCAATTTGTTAAAGAGCGTTTGGTTAAGAGCTTTTCGTCTCAACCGAGGCGCGCATTCTACGCTTTCCTCATTTCGTGTCAAGCGTTTATTTTGAAGTTTTTCCCGAGAAACTCGTTTAGCTTCAACCGCTTAACTCGCTGCGATCTCTCGTAGCGGGAGGCGAATCATACAGCGTTACAACCTGCTGTCAACCACCTTTTTCACCGCTCCGATCATTCGACCGTAGCACCTCCAGAACCTTTCGAATCGCTTAACCCGTTGATTCTCAAGGAGTTTCGCGTTCCGTTGTCGCTGGAAGTGGGGCGCATTATAAGGGGATCTGAAACCCCGTCAACCCTTTATTTCAAATAATTGAAACATTTGGGGAAAAGGCCAAAGAACAGCCCGCCCCAGTACCTATCTATAGAAGCCAAACCCCAAAACCAAAACGGGGAGGCCTACCGGCCTCCCCGCTCTCTCACGCAATCCCCTTACAAACTAGGGAACGCAAACTGCGAAGCCTCATGGCTGGCCCGCTGAGGCCAACGCTGGGTAATCGCCTTGCGACGGGTATAGAAGCGCACCCCATCCGGGCCATAGGCATGCAGGTCGCCAAACAGCGAACGCTTCCAGCCGCCAAAGCTGTGGTAGCTCACCGGCACCGGCAGCGGTACGTTGACCCCCACCATACCCACCTCGATCTCGTCGCAGAACAACCGCGCTGCCTCACCATCACGGGTGAAGATGCAGGTACCGTTGCCGTACTCATGCTCGTTGATCAGTTGCATGGCCGCTTCCAGGCTGTTCACCCGCACCACGCACAGCACCGGCCCGAAAATCTCTTCTTTATAGATGCGCATCTCTGGGGTCACCTTGTCGAACAAGGTGCCGCCCACGAAGTAGCCATCTTCATTACCCGCCACACGCAACCCACGGCCATCGACCACCAGCCTGGCACCGGCAGCAACGCCATCGTCGATGTAGCCCAATACCTTGTCACGGGCAGCTGCAGTCACCAGCGGCCCCATGTCCAGGCCACAGGAGGTACCGGCACCGATCTTCAGCGCCTTGATCTGTGGTTCCAGTTTGGCAATCAGGGCATCGGCCACCTGATCACCCACGCACACCGCCACCGAGATGGCCATGCAGCGCTCGCCGCACGAACCATAAGCCGCGCCCATTAATGCGCTGACCGCGTTGTCCAGGTCGGCGTCAGGCATCAGCACGGCATGGTTCTTCGCGCCGCCCAAGGCCTGCACGCGCTTGCCGCGCTTGGTGCCTTCGGCATAGATGTACTCGGCGATCGGGGTGGAGCCGACGAAGCTCAGCGCCTTGACCTCCGGCGCCTCGATCAACGCATCCACCGCTTCCTTGTCGCCGTGCACCACGTTGAGGATGCCCTTGGGCAGGCCAGCCTCCAGCAGCAGCTGGGCAATGAACAGCGTCGAGCTTGGGTCACGCTCGGACGGTTTGAGAATGAAAGCGTTACCGCAGGCAATCGCCAGCGGGTACATCCACAGTGGCACCATGGCCGGGAAGTTGAACGGCGTAATGCCGGCCACTACGCCCAGCGGCTGAAAGTCCGACCAGGCATCGATGTTCGGGCCGACGTTGCGGCTGTACTCACCCTTGAGCAGCTCGGGGGCCGCGCAGGCGAACTCGACGTTCTCGATACCCCGCTTGAGCTCACCCGCAGCATCTTCCAAGGTCTTGCCGTGCTCCTCGGCGATCATCTGCGAGATCTTCGCCTCGTTCTGCTCAAGCAGTTGCTTGAAGCGGAACATCACCTGGGCACGCTTGGCCGGTGGGGTATTGCGCCAGGCTGGGAAGGCGGCCTTGGCCGAATCGATAGCCTGCTGCACGGTGGCGCGGCTGGCCAGCTCGACCTTGCGTACCGCCTGGCCGGTGGACGGGTTGAACACATCAAGGGTGCGCTCGCCCTTGGAAACCAGTTCACCGTGAATCAGGTGCTGAACGATGCTCATGCATAACTCCCTATAAAGAAGGTAGAAGCAGGCGCGCGAGGCTCACGCGCCAGGCGTCAAAATCGGAAAATTCAGTCGACCTTGTTCAGGGCTTCGCCCACGGCGTCGAACAGGCGGTCCAGCTCTTGCGGCTGAGTATTGAAGGTCGGCCCGAACTGCAGAGTGTCGCCACCGAAGCGCACATAGAAGCCGGCTTGCCACAGTTTCATGGCAGCCTCGTACGGGCGGACAATGGCATCACCGTCGCGCGCGGCGATCTGGATGGCGCCCGCCAGGCCGTAGTTACGGATATCGACGATGTTCTTGGTGCCCTTGACGCCATGCAGCAGCTTCTCGAAGTGCGGCGCCAGCTCGGCGGCTGACTGCACCAGGTTTTCCTTCTGCAGCAGGTCCAGCGCGGCGATACCGGCAGCGCAGGCAACCGGGTGCGCCGAATAGGTGTAGCCGTGGGGGAATTCCACCGCATACTCGGGGGTCGGCTGATTCATGAAGGTCTGGTAGATCTCGCCAGTGGCGATCACCGCGCCCATGGGGATGGCGCCGTTGGTCACTTGCTTGGCGATGCACATCAGGTCCGGGGTCACGCCGAAGGCTTCGGCCCCGGTCATGGCGCCCATGCGGCCGAAGCCTGTGATCACTTCGTCGAAGATCAGCAAAATGTTGTGCTGGGTGCAGATTTCGCGCAGACGCTTCAGGTAACCCTTGGGCGGCGGCAGCACGCCGGCGGAGCCAGCCAGTGGCTCGACGATCAGCGCAGCGATGTTGGACGCATCATGCAGCTCGATCAGCTTGAGCATCTCGTCGGCCAGGGCAATGCCACCCTCCTCCGGCATGCCCTTGCTGAAGGCGTTGGCCGGCAACACCGTGTGGGGCAGGTGATCGACATCGAGCAACTGGCCGAACATCTTGCGGTTGCCGTTGACGCCACCCAGGCTGGTGCCAGCAATGTTCACCCCGTGGTAACCCCGGGCACGACCGATGATCTTGGTCTTGCTGGCCTGGCCCTTCAGGCGCCAGTAGGCGCGCACCATCTTCAACGCAGTATCGCAGCACTCGGAACCGGAGTTGGTATAGAAGACGTGGTTCAGGTCGCCCGGCACCAGGTCAGCGATCTTCTCGGCCAGCTGGAACGACAGCGGGTGGCCGAACTGAAACGCCGGGGAGTAATCCAGGGTACCGACCTGGCGCGCGACCGCTTCGGTGATCTCTTTGCGGGTATGCCCGGCACCGCAGGTCCAAAGGCCCGACAGGGCATCGAAGATCTTGCGCCCCTTGTCATCGACCAGGTAGTTGCCTTCGGCCGCCACGATCAGGCGCGGGTCGCGCTGGAAGTTGCGATTGGCGGTGTAGGGCATCCAGTGGGCATCCAGCTTGAGCTGGCTGGCCAGGCCGGAATGAGCGGTTTCGGGCATGTTCATCGGCGGTTCCTCGGAAGACGATTAAGCAACGATGGATGTTGTTGCAGCTAACTTCGCACGGGGATAAAGTCCGAAAAACCCAACATTTCTAACCTTCAGTCTGCAGCGTGCTAAACATATGAGCCGACGCCCCGATCCCCTCGCCCAGGTCAGCGATTTCGACATCCGCCTGTTGAAAATCTACCGCAGCGTGGTCGAGTGCGGCGGTTTCTCAGCCGCCGAGAACGTTCTGGGCATCGGCCGCTCGGCCATCAGCCAGCAGATGAACGACCTCGAGCAGCGCCTGGGCCTGCGCCTGTGCCAGCGCGGGCGCGCCGGTTTTTCGCTGACCGAGGAAGGCCGCGAGGTTTACAACTCGGCCTTGCAACTGCTCAGTGCACTCGAGAGTTTTCGCACCGAGGTCAACGGCCTGCATCAGCACCTGCGCGGCGAACTGAACATCGGCCTCACCGACAACCTGGTGACCCTGCCA
The DNA here is from genome assembly GCF_019139895.1 of Pseudomonas fakonensis. GTDB lineage: Bacteria > Pseudomonadota > Gammaproteobacteria > Pseudomonadales > Pseudomonadaceae > Aquipseudomonas > Aquipseudomonas fakonensis. The sequence goes on from NZ_CP077076.1 coordinate 5,363,150, forward strand.
CACATGCGCATCACCCACGCCCTGGCCGAACTCAAGGACCGTGGCCCCGACGTACGCATCCAGATCCGCATGATCGCCCCCAGCCAGGTGGAACAAGGGGTGCTCGACGGCAGCCTGCATGTGGGCGTGGTCCCCCAGACCAGCCCGCTCTCGGGCCTGGAATACCAGCCGCTGTACAGCGAGCGCTCGCTGCTCTACTGCGCCGTCGGCCACCCACTGTTCTATGCCGATGACCAGCAGATCGACGACGATCGCCTGAACAGCCAGGACGCCATTGCCCCAACCTTCCGCCTGCCCGCGCAAATCCAGGCCCACTACCAGGCACTGCGCTGCACCGCCAGCGCCTCGGACCGCGAAGGCATGGCGTTCCTGATCCTCACCGGGCGCTACATCGGCTACCTGCCCGACCACTACGCCAGTGTCTGGGTGCAGCAGGGCCGCCTGCGCGCCCTCAAGCCGGCCCAGCGCTTCTACGACCTCAGCCTGAGCTGGGTAACGCGCAAAGGCCGGCGGCCAAACCTGGTGCTGGAAAGCTTCCTCGACAGCCTGGCTGCGACACGCTGATGCCAGTCCGTGCCGCAAACGCTTGTCACTTCGGCACAGGCAGGTAATCTGTCCGACAATCCGTTGCCAACGACCCTGTACGGAATCGTCCATGACCCTAGAAGTCCCTGCGCATCGCCTCCTGGCCTCGGGCAAGCCCGCCGGCCGCATCCGCCAGAAGAACGAACAGGCCATCATCCAGGCCGCCGAGGACGAGTTCGCCCGTCACGGCTACAAGGGTACGAGCATGAACACCATCGCGCTCAAGGCCAACCTGCCCAAGGCCAACCTGCACTACTACTTCACCAACAAGCTCGGCCTGTACATCGCCGTGCTGAGCAACATCATCGAGCTGTGGGACAGCACCTTCAACGCCCTGAGCGTCGACGACGACCCAGGCCAGGCACTTAGCCAGTACATCCGCACCAAGATGGAGTTCTCCCGGCGCAACCCGCAAGCCTCGCGGATCTTCGCCATGGAAGTGATCAGTGGCGGCGAATGCCTGACCGAATACTTTAGTGCCGACTACCGCGAATGGTTCCGCGGCCGTGCCGCAGTGTTCGAGGCGTGGATGGCCGCCGGCAAGATGGACCGGGTCGACCCCGTGCACCTGATCTTCCTGCTGTGGGGCAGCACCCAGCACTATGCCGACTTCGCCACCCAGATCTGCCAGGTCACCGGCCGCAGCCGCCTGACCAAGCAGGATATGGAAGAGGCCAGCAGCAACCTTATCCACATCATTCTCAAAGGCTGCGGCATCACCCCGCCCGCCTGACCCGGACCTATGCCCTCTACCCTCCTCGAGCTCTGCGAATTTCGCGAAGAAATCCGCAAGAGCCGCTTCATCACCCTCGCCGGCCCGATCAACAGCCCGGCCGAGGCCATGGCATTCATCGAACGCCACAGCGACCTGGCCGCCACCCACAACTGCTGGGCCTGGAAGATCGGCGGCCAGTACCGCAGCAGCGACGACGGTGAGCCTGGCGGCACGGCCGGGCGGCCGATCCTGGCCGCGATCGAGGCCCAGGACTGCGACCAGGTGGTGGTGTTGGTGATCCGCTGGTACGGCGGCATCCAACTGGGCACCGGCGGCCTGGCCCGGGCCTACGGCGGTGGTGCCAACAAGTGCCTGCAACAAGCCCCCAAGCGCCTGCTGGTGCAACGCAGCGAATTCACCTGCAGTTGCACTTTCAGCGAGCTGGCCCTGGTCAAGCTGCGCCTGGCCGAGGTGGACGGCCTGGTGATGGACGAACAGTTCACCGCCAACGGCGTCGACCTGCACCTCGCCCTGGGTGAGGCTCACCTGCATGGCCTGCAGCAGCAACTGGCCGACCTCAGCCGCGGGCGCATCCTGCTGGAACGCGCCTGAGCATTGCCCACAACGACTGTGGGCGTGCCTGTGGATAAGCTTGGGGTTTATCGATGCAAGCCTTGTGCAGCAAGGGCTCGAGAGTTTTGATCATATTTTGATCACAATTGTATGGCAGCCGCTCAATACGAACACGATCAGTAAGTTATCCCCAACCCGAATGCCCGGCTAGCTCAAAACCGCAGTATTCCAAGGCGCTGCGCTTGCTCACAGTTCCTGTGGAGCAGCCTGTGGATAACCGGTGAGGCAATGCGCCTGGCCCCGTCCCGCAGGGCCTTGGCCCATAGCGATCATTTTTTAACCAATGCACGGCAGCAGCCCCGACGCTGGGGTATGCTCCTGTGCCACGCCAAACCTTTTCAGGAGCCTCGCAATGACCGTACAGAAAACCGCACTGATCATCGGCGCCTCCCGCGGCCTTGGCCTCGGCCTGGTTCAGCGTCTGCACGAGGACGGCTGGAGCATCGTCGCCACCGTGCGCGACCCACAAAAGCCAGGCGGCCTGGGCGAGGTTGCAGGTGTGCGCATCGAGCGCCTGGAAATGAACGACACCGCGCAACTGGATGGCCTCAAGCAGCGCCTGCAAGGTGAAGTGTTCGACCTGGTATTCGTCAACGCCGGCGTCATGGGGCCCCTGCCCCAGGACCTCGAAAGCGTGCAGGTGCAAGCCGTCGGCGAGCTGTTCATGACCAACGCCGTGGCACCGATCCGCGTGGCCCGGCGCCTGGCCGGCCAGGTGCGCCAAGGCAGCGGCGTGCTGGCCTTCATGAGTTCGATCCTGGGCAGCGTGACCATCCCCGACGGTGGCGAGATCTGCCTGTACAAGGCCAGCAAGGCCGCCCTCAACTCGATGATCAACAGCTTCGTGGTCGACCTGCAGCGCCCCGACCTGAGCGTACTGGCCATGCACCCAGGCTGGGTGAAGACCGACATGGGCGGCGAAAACGCCGAGATTGATATATTCACCAGCACCCGCGGCATGCTCGACCAGATCAACGCCCAGCGCGGCAAAGGCGGCCTGCGCTTCATCAACTACAAAGGCGAAGCGCTGACCTGGTAAAACCGCCACACCCGATCACCGGTTGCACCACAGGGCCTCGCCGGGCGCATTGCCCGGCAAGGCCCTGTAGAATGTCGGCCAACCGTATCCTGATCGAGATTTGTATTTATGTATGACTGGCTGAACGCCTTGCCCAAGGCGGAACTGCACATGCACCTGGAAGGTTCGCTCGAACCCGAACTGCTGTTTGCCCTGGCCGAACGCAACAAGATCGCCCTGCCCTGGGCCGACGTCGAAACCTTGCGCAGCGCCTATGCCTTCAACAACCTGCAGGAATTCCTCGACCTCTACTACCAGGGCGCCGGCGTGCTGCGCACCGAGCAGGACTTCTACGACCTGACCTGGGCCTACCTGCAGCGCTGCAAGGCGCAGAACGTCATCCACACCGAACCCTTCTTCGACCCGCAAACCCACACCGACCGCGGCATCGCTTTCGAAGTGGTGCTCAACGGCATCAACCAGGCACTGAAGGACGGCCGTGAACAGCTGGGTATCAGCAGCGGCCTGATCCTGAGTTTCCTGCGCCACCTCAGCGAAGACGAAGCGCAGAAGACCCTCGACCAAGCCCTGCCCTTCCGCGACGCGTTCATTGCCGTGGGCCTGGACAGCTCCGAAAAAGGCCACCCTCCGAGCAAGTTCAAGCGTGTGTTCGACCGTGCCCGCAGCGAAGGCTTCGTGGCCGTGGCCCACGCCGGCGAAGAAGGCCCGCCCGAGTACATCTGGGAAGCCCTCGACCTGCTGCAGATCAAGCGTATCGACCACGGCGTGCGCGCCATCGAAGACGAACGCCTGATGCAACGCATCATCGACGAGCAAATCCCGCTGACCGTCTGCCCGCTGTCCAACACCAAGCTGTGCGTGTTCGACCACATGAGCCAGCACAACATCCTCGACATGCTCGAGCGTGGCGTGAAGGTCACGGTCAACTCCGACGACCCGGCCTACTTCGGCGGCTACGTCACCGAGAACTTCCAGGCCCTGCACGAACACCTGGGCATGACCCAGGACCAGGCCCGCCGCCTGGCCCAGAACAGCCTGGACGCGCGCTTGGTCTAACCCGTTTGCCGGGCCGGCGGCCGGGCGATGGCACCAATCAGCCGGACCCCCACCGGGGGTACCCGCAGTGCCCGCCCGCCGTCCTGTTCCTGCACCCACCCGGACTGCACGAACAACTTGAGCAAGGCATGCCCCAAGCTGCCGCCCAGGTGCGGGCCCTGGTCGCTCCATTCGCTGCAGTGGCAGATCGCATGGCCGCGCGACAGCCCCGGCGCCAACGCCAGTGCATCGGTGAATACACCCACCGCCTCCAGCTGTGCCTTGCCCTCTGGAGTGACCGACGGGCGCTGCGGGTCGCCGTCCAGCCAGCCAGCCGCCAGCATGCGCTGGAGCAGCTCGGCTGCAATCTCGCCGCCCAGGTGATCACTGCACAGGCGCGCCTTGCGCATGGACAGGGGTATCTGCGACGGTGTGCCCTGTCGCTCGCCGGTGCGGCTTTCCAGCTGGATGCTGGCCAAGGCCTCCACCGCCGCCCCGACTTCAGGCGTGGCCAACCGGAAGTGACGCTTGCGCCCACGCACCTCGATGCGCAACAAGCCGGCCGTGGCCAGTAGCGAAAGGTGCATGCACGCTGAAGAGGTGCTCAGGCCAGTGGTGACCGCCAGTTCATCTGCGGCGCGCGGTATGCCATCGATCAGCGCCCAGAGCATGGCGCTGCGTTTGCGGTCGGCCATCATGCTGGCGACCTGCGTGATGCTGTTGACTGCATTCATGATGCTCGAATCCCTGAGATTGCTTGTCTGGTTGCCTTGACGGTGCATGCACGCCCTCATGCGGCAGCAGGCAATTGCCCGGCGTCACTGATGAAGGGGAAATACCTCTCGCTGGTGCAGGCCGTCGGAGCCAGTATAAGCCGCACCCCAGGGTGGTTTTTGTAGGCAAAACGACCAACTTGCGTGGGCCGTTTGACGGTAGACAAGGGCATGGCAGCACTTGGCGAACGCAAGCCAAACCCGCAGCCCCGCAGTACAGTGGCTGCCTCTGAACGGGCGTAAAAATTCCCACATGGGGCCTGAGAAATTGCCCACAGCCAGGCGCAATAGATACGGCAAACAAAACAGAAACCTCTGCCGCCACGACCGTCAGTCAGGGCACTGACACAGGTCATGGCGGGCAGTGAGGGCAGCGCTACACTTCATCCGCTCCCGCTCACTGGAGGTGGATCACGATGAAAATTGTCGTCAGTGCGTCGAACCGCAACCCCAACTGCCCCTGGCAGGTGCAGATGGACCAGCATCTGGTGAGTTTCCGCAGCGAAGCCGAGGCCCGGGCCTTCGTGACTCTGCTGGAAACCCGCCTGAAAGCCCCTCACCCCCTCATGCAGCACGCCTGGCCTGAGCGCGCCGGGTCAGCACTGCGACACTGACCACCAGTGCGCCGCACAGGCTGATCACCAGTGCCATGGGCACCGCACTGCCATCATGCAGCACGCCCACCAGTGCCGCCGCCCCTGCGGCGACGCTGAACTGCAGGCAGCCCATCAATGCCGAGGCGCTGCCGGCGCGCGCGCCCTGCCCGCTCATGGCACAGGCCGACGCATTGGGGATGATGCAGCCCAGGCTGGCAATGCACACGAACAGTGGCACCAGCAGCGGCCAGAGCACCGCCGGGCGCAGTGCCGCCACCACCAGCAACGCCAAACCTGCCGCCAGGTACAGCCACACTGCACGGGCCAGCAAGAACGCCGGGCCACGCTTGGCCAGCAGGCGTGCATTAACCTGCGCCATCAGAATGAACCCTGCGGCATTGGTGCCGAACAACCAGCCGTAGTGCTCCGGCGGCACGCCATACAGCTTGATGAACACGAACGGGGAACCGGCGATGTAGGCGAACATCCCGGCAATGGCAACACCGCCAGTCAGCGCATGGCCGACGAACACCCGGTCCCCGAGCAAGCGCAAGTACTGGCGCAGCGCCCCCGACAGCGGCTGGCGCGGCATATGCGCCGGCAGGCTTTCCGGCAAACCCAGGCCCACCGCCAGCAGGCACAACGCACTGAACAACCCCAGCGCCAGGAAGATCGACTGCCAACCCGCCACATTCACCAGCACACCACCCAACATCGGCGCGAGGATCGGTGCCAGGCCCATGACCAGCATCAATTGCGAAAAGACCTTGGCCGAAGCGACTGCGTCGCACTTGTCACTGACAATCGCCCGCGACAGCACCATGCCGGCGCAGCCACCCAGGGCCTGGACGAAACGCGCCAAAATCAGGCTGTCGAGGTTGGGTGCGAAGGCACAGGCCAGCGAGGCCAGGGTGAACAGGCCAACGCCGAACAGCAGCGGGATGCGCCGGCCGAAGCGGTCGGCCAACGGCCCGTAGGCCAACTGGCCCAGCGACAGGCCGAGGAAGTAGGCAGCCAGGGTGGTCTGCACATGCTGCTCGTCAGTGCCGAATGCATGGGCCATAGCGGGAAAAGCGGGCAAATAGAAGTCGATCGCCAAGGGCCCGAACGCACTGAGTGCGCCGAGAATCAGCAAGGTTCGCAGGTTCATGGAGAATCCATAGCAGGCTAAGCAAGTACGCTAGTCTACCTGCACCGCATCAGCTGGCGATGAAAACCTTTGTAACAATCCCGCTAAAAGACGACTCTTCAATGTAGGAGCCGGCTTGCCGGCGATCACCGGCAAAGCCGGTGCCAGGTCCCTCGCCGGCAAGCCGGCTCCTACAGGTTGTCACCCAGCCACCTGCGCCTCATACCCCTCTTCACGAATCGCCGCCAGCAACTGCCCGGCATCCAGTTCGCTGTTCACCCGCACCTGGCGCCCCGCCAGGTCCACCTCCACCTGCGCCGTCGCATCCTGCTCCTGCAGCGCGCGGGTCACGGCCTTCACGCAGTGGCCACAGGTCATGCCTTGCACATTGAACACTTGCATCGCGTTTGCTCCTTCAGGGTGAATGCTGCGGTTTGCCGTAGTCTCGACCTTGCCATCAGGGCAAGGTCAAGTTCTGCTGTTAACGGCCGGGGTGGAAATAACCGCCGGGCTCAGCCAAGCTGCGCCTTTGACGATTTTTGCAAGCAGGAGATTCTTCATGATCAGGGCAGCATTGGGCCTTGTCGGGCTGTTGGCCGTGGTGCCAGCGGCCAGTGCCGAGGGCAACAGCGATTACAGCGTGCTGATCATTTCCCGGGAACGCCTGGAAGTGGCCACCAGCTGTGAAATCGGCGTTTATCTCAACGATCAGCTGTCTGGCCGGGTGTTCCAGGAGCAGTCGACCTCGTTCAATCTGCCGCCAGGGCCGGTCGACGTGCGCCTGCGCCTGCTGCCGGGGCAAGCCCCCGGTTGCCTGCCAGGCGTCGAAGACCAGCGCAGCACCCGGTTGAACCTGCAGGCGGGCCAGATCAACAAATACCGCATTGCCATGGGGCAGAATGGCCTGGTGCTCAAGCGAGCCAGCCTGGGCTATTGACCTTGACCGCGTGGCAAGGTTGAAGCTGCTGGCCTGTCCACGGAGGAAAGAGCCATGCCCGCATCCACCACCTTCGACCTGCCCATCGCCGGCATGACCTGCGCCAGTTGCGCAGGCCGCGTCGAACGCGCCCTGCGCAAGGTTACCGGCACTGAACAGGTCAGCGTCAACCTCGCCACCGAACAAGCCCGGGTCCAGGCCCCGGCCGACAGCCTGCCAGCACTGGTGGGCGCGGTGCGCCAGGCCGGCTACAGCGTCCCCACCCGCACCCTGGAGCTGCAGATCGGCGGCATGACCTGCGCCAGTTGCGCCGGCCGCGTCGAGCGCGCCCTCGGCAAACTGCCCGGGGTCGAGCAAGCCAGCGTCAACCTGGCCAGCGAGCGTGCCCATGTCGAGGTACTGCATGGCATCGACGACAGCCTGCTGATAGCCGCAGTGGAAAAGGCCGGCTACAGCGCCAGCCTGCCGCGCACCGCCGTCGATGAACAACAGCAGGCGCAACGTCGCCTGCGCAACGAGCGCCTGGCCGTCGGCGCCGCCCTGCTGCTGGCCCTGCCCCTGGTGCTGCCGATGCTGCTGCAACCGTTCGGCCTGCACTGGATGCTGCCGGCCTGGGCGCAGTTCCTGCTGGCCACCCCGGTGCAGTTCATCCTCGGCGCGCGCTTTTATGTGGCCGCCTGGAAGGCGGTGCGCGCTGGTGCCGGCAACATGGACCTGCTGGTGGCTCTGGGCACCAGCGCCGGCTACGGCCTGAGCCTGTACCAGTGGGCCAACGCCCCTGCCGGCATGGCGCCGCACCTGTACTTCGAAGCCTCGGCGGTGGTCATCGCCCTGGTGCTGCTGGGCAAGTACCTCGAAAGCCGCGCCAAGCGCCAGACCGCCAGCGCCATCCGCGCCCTCGAGGCGCTGCGCCCGGAGCGCGCCCTGCGTATCGTCGATGGCCTCGAGCAGGACGTCGCCATCAGCCAACTGCGCCTGGGTGACCTGGTGCTGGTAAAACCCGGCGAGCGCTTCCCGGTCGACGGCGAAGTGCTCGAAGGCAGCAGCCACGCCGACGAAGCGCTGATCAGCGGTGAAAGCCTGCCGGTGCCCAAGCAGCCCGGCGACCCAGTCACCGGCGGCGCCATCAACGGCGAAGGCCGGTTGCTGGTGCAAACCCGGGCGCTCGGCACCGAGACCGTGCTGGCCCGTATCATCCGCCTGGTGGAAGACGCCCAGGCGGCCAAGGCGCCCATCCAGAAACTGGTCGACCGGGTCAGCCAGGTATTCGTACCCGCCGTGCTGGTGCTGGCACTGCTGACCCTGCTGGGCTGGTGGCTGGCCGGCGCGCCACTGGAAACCGCGCTGATCAACGCCGTCGCCGTGTTGGTGATAGCCTGCCCCTGCGCCCTCGGCCTGGCGACCCCGGCCGCGATCATGGCCGGCACCGGCGTGGCCGCCCGCCACGGCATCCTGATCAAGGACGCCGAAGCCCTGGAGCGCGCCCACGCAGTCAACCGCGTGGTGTTCGACAAGACCGGCACCCTGACCTCCGGCAGCCCGCGCATCGTCCACCAACAGTCAGCCGCCAGCGACGATGAGGCCCTGATGCTGGCAGGCGCACTGCAACGCGGCAGCGAACATCCCTTGGCCAAGGCCGTGCTGGAGGCCTGCAGCGAGCGTGGCCTGCACGTACCCCAGGTCAACGACAGCCAATCGCTCACCGGCCGGGGTATTGCAGGCAACGTCGACGGCCGCGATCTCGCCCTGGGCAACCGCCGCCTGCTCGACGAAAGCGGCGCGCAGCCCGGCGAGCTGGCCAGCAGCGCTGCCAGCTGGGAGGCCGAAGGCCGCACCCTGTCGTGGTTGATCGAACGTGGCGCGCCACCCCGCGTACTGGCCCTGTTCGCCTTTGGCGACAGCCTCAAGCCCGGCGCCGCCCAGGCCATCGACGCTCTGCACGCCCGCAGCATTTCCAGCCACCTGCTGACCGGTGACAACCGCGGCAGCGCCAAGGTGGTGGCCGAGGCGCTGGGCATCGACGACGTGCACGCTGAAGTGTTGCCTGCCGACAAAGCCGCCACCGTCACCGCACTGAAACAGGACGGCGTGGTGGCCATGGTCGGTGACGGCATCAACGATGCCCCGGCCCTGGCCGCCGCCGATATCGGCATCGCCATGGGCGGCGGCACCGACGTGGCCATGCAAGCTGCCGGCATCACCCTGATGCGCGGCGACCCGCGCCTGGTACCCGCAGCGCTGGACATCAGCCGCAAAACCTACGCAAAAATCCGTCAAAACCTGTTCTGGGCCTTCATCTACAACCTCGTCGGCATCCCGCTGGCGGCGTTCGGCTTGCTCAACCCGGTACTGGCCGGAGCCGCCATGGCGCTGTCCAGCGTCAGCGTGGTGAGCAACGCCTTGTTGCTGAAAACCTGGAAACCCACCGCCATCGACCAGGAGGCGCCATGAACATCGGCCAGGCCGCCCGCCGCAGCGGGCTCAGCGCCAAGATGATCCGCTACTACGAGTCCATCGGCCTGCTGCGCCCCGCCCAGCGCAGCGACAGCGGCTACCGCCTGTACCAGCAGGATGACCTGCACAGCCTGGCGTTCATCAAGCGCTCGCGCGACCTGGGCTTCTCGCTGGACGAAGTCGCCCGGCTGCTCACCCTGTGGCAGGACCGCCAACGCGCCAGCGCCGATGTCAAAGCCCTGGCCATGCAACACATCGATGAGCTCAACCGACGCATCGAAGAGCTGGTCAGCCTGCGCGACACCCTGGGCGAGCTGGTCGCCCACTGCCAGGGCGACGACCGCCCGGACTGCCCGATCCTCAAGGACCTGGCCAACGGCAAAGGCTGCTGCCACTAAAACGCCCCCTGTAGGAGCCGGCTTGCCGGCGATGAGGCCGGCCCTGCGCAAACAAAAACTCACGCCTTGTACAAAGGCTTGCGGCCCTATCGCCGGCAAGCCGGCTCCTACAGTGGGCACGTCAGCGCCGCTATTGGTATGCCGTATTAGCCTAAACGCGACCATTTTCCCCTCAAACACGCCTTTCATCCAATAAGTACGGGCGTTGTCCTACAAAAAATCCCGCCTCTGCCGATGCCCTGTTACCTGCCTCGTGTCACGAAAAAAACAAATCTGGGAGCGTGGATGAACATCAAGCAAAAACTGACCTGGGCCTTCGCCGTCATCGCCGGGCTGCCCATCGTCCTGGTCGCCACCTTGGTGATCCTCAACCTGCGCGGCGAAGCCCGCGACGATTTCCTCGACAACAGCAGCCGGGAAATCCGCCAGGTCGGCAACGCCATGAACATCTTCTTCCAGGGCATCGACCAGAACGTCGCCTACCTGGCCTCCCAGCCGCTGATCGCTTCCACCGGCAGCAACCTCAACAAGTTCATGAGCGCCAACCCCTCCTACGAGCTGGGCGATCAGGACAAGCAACTGCTGGACTTCTTCACCCGCCTGGCCGATTCGCACCCCGGCTACGCCTATGTGTCCTACGGCGTCGCAGACGGCGGCTACATCGGCTGGCCGGCCGGGCAAAAATTCGTCAACTACGACCCGCGCCCACGCCCCTGGTACCAGCTGGCCATGGCCAACCCCGGCAAGACCGTACGCACCGGTGCCTATTATTGGGCCGCTGACGACGCGGTGCTGATCAGCACCGTGCGCGCCGTGCCCAACCAGCTCGGCAGCCCCGGCGGTGTAGTCAACATCGATGTGTCGCTCAAGGGCCTCACCGAGATCGTCAAGAAGATCAAGCTGGGCGAAAGCGGCTACCTGATGCTGGTGGAGAAAAACGGCAACGTGATGGTCGACCCGCGCGACGCCAGCCACAACTTCAAGCAGCTCGACAGCTTCGGCGCCGGCTACGCCGAGCTGGCCAAGGCCGGCAAGGGCCTGGTCGAGGTCGAGATCAACGGCGAGCGCTACATGGCCAACGTCTACCCCGACGAAGAGCTGGGCTGGACCTTCATCGGCCTGATCCACGAAAGCGAAGTGATGCAGACCACCACCCGCCTGACCTGGCTGATCGGCATCGTCGCCCTGGTGCTGGCTGCCGTGTTCGCCGTGGTCGGCGCTACTTTCGCCAAGCTCATCGTGCGCCCGATCAACAGCGTCACCAGCGGCCTGGAAGACATCGCCCAAGGCGAGGGCGACCTGACCCGCAACCTGGAAATCCGCGGCCGCGACGAAACCGCGCAACTGGCCAGCTGGTTCAACCAGTTCCTCGGCGCCATCCGCAGCCTGATCCAGCATATCGGTTCGGCAGCCGGCAAGATCCTCAGCACCTCCAGCAGCTCCACCCGGGTGTCGGCCGACATGTCCGAGGCCGCCGGGCGCCAGCGCGAAGCCGTAGACATGGTCTCCACTGCCTTCCACGAAATGGTCGCCACCGCCAACGAAGTGGCGCGCTCCTGCAGCCAGGCGGCGATGTCCGCCGACAGCGGCCAGGCCCAGGCCCGCGAAGGCCAGCAGCAGATCGACGCCGCCGTGCAGAGCGTCGACCGCCTGAGCCAGGAGATCGAGCAGTCGGCGCAGTCGATCCAGCAGCTGGAGCGCGACAGCAACGCCATCCAGTCGATCCTCGGCACCATCCGCTCGATCGCTGAACAGACCAACCTGCTGGCGCTCAACGCCGCCATCGAAGCCGCCCGTGCCGGTGAGCAGGGCCGCGGTTTTGCTGTGGTCGCCGACGAAGTGCGCGCCCTGGCCAAGCGCACCGCCGACTCCACCGCCGAGATCGATGGCCTGCTGGGCAACCTGGCCAGCCGCACCGCCGAAGTGGCCCAGCAGATGCACGCCAGCATCGAGGTGTCGCAGCAGTCGGTCAGCCGCATCGGCCTGGCCCGCGACAGCTTTGGCCAGATCCGCGAGTCGGTGGACGTGATCCGCGACATGAACACCCAGATCGCCACCGCCGCCGAAGAGCAGCACCAGGTGGCCGAGGACATCAACCGCCACATCAGCCAGATCCACGGCGATGCGCAGTTGGTGGCCGAGTTGGCCCAGGCCGCCAGGCAGGACTCCGAAAGCCTGGCCGGGCTGTCCAACGAACTGGACGCGCTGGTGCGTCGCTTCCGCACCTGACCCGATCGGCTCCTACAGGCGTGGCGCCCCCCCTGTAGGAGCCGGCTTGCCGGCGATGAGGCCCTAAGCTTCAACCCTCATCGCTCGACAATCGCGGTAACCCCCTGCCCCCCCGCCGCACAGATCGAAATCAACCCCCGCCCCTTGCCCCGCTGCGCCAGCAGCTTGGCCATGTTCGCCAGTATCCGCCCCCCTGTTGCGGCAAACGGATGCCCCGCCGCCAACGAACTGCCCTTGACGTTCAACTTGCTGCGGTCGATGGCCCCCAACGGCGCCTCCAGCCCCAGCCGGCTGCGGCAATACTCGGCATCTTCCCAGGCCTTCAAGGTGCACAGCACCTGGGCGGCGAAGGCTTCATGAATTTCATAGAAGTCAAAATCCTGCAGCGTCAGGCCATTGCGCGCCAGCAGCCGCGGCACCGCATACACCGGGGCCATCAGCAGCCCTTCATGGCCGTGAACAAAATCCACCGCAGCCGTTTCGCCGTCCACCAGGTAGGCCAGCACTTTCAACCCCTGTGCCTCGGCCCAGTCCTCGCTGCCCAGCAGCACCAGCGAGGCGCCATCGGTCAGCGGTGTGGAATTGCCGGGAGTCAGGGTGCCCTGATCGCCCCGGTCGAACACCGGCTTGAGCTTGGCCAGCTGTTCAATGGTGAGGTCCGGGCGCAGGTTGTTGTCGCGACTCAGGCCCTGGTAAGGGGTAAGCAAATCGTCATGCCAACCCTCCGCATAGGACGCCGCCAGGTTGTGATGGCTGAGCAGCGCCAGTTCATCCTGCGCCGCCCGCCCGATCTGCCAGGCCTGCGCCATGCGTTCGCAGTGCTCGCCCATGCTCAGCCCGGTACGTGGCTCGCCATTGCGCGGCAGCGCAGGCAGCAGGTGCGCCGGGCGCAGTTTCAGGAAGGGCTTCAAGCGTTCAGCCAAGGTCTTGCCACGGTTGGCCTGCAGCAGAATCTGCCGCAACCCCTCGCTGACCGCGATCGGCGCGTCGGAGGTGGTGTCCACGCCCCCGGCAATGGCGCAGTCGATCTGCCCCAGGGCAATCTTGTTGGCCACCAGCAGCGCCGCTTCAAGCCCCGTGCCACAGGCCTGCTGCACGTCGTAGGCCGGCGTTTGCGGCGACAGCCGCGAGCCGAGCACGCACTCGCGGGCCAGGTTCATGTCACTCGAATGCTTGAGCACCGCCCCTGCCACCACCTCGCCCAGGCGCAGGCCATGCAGGCGATAACGCTCCACCAGCCCCTCCAGCGCGGCGGTGAGCATCGCCTGGTTGCTGGCCCGGGCGAAGGCACCATTGGAGCGGGCGCAGGGGATCCGGTTACCCCCCAGGATCGCCACCCGGCGAATTGAACCCATGCCTGTTCCTCCTGAAACAAATTGATCGGTAAGCCTAGGCGCTTTTCCCGTTTTTCGAACGACCCTGCCACAAACCTGGTCCACACTGCATGCTTGCCTTCAGGGAGACCCGTACATGAGCGACCGCTATATCGGCTTTGCCAACTCCACCCTCGGCCGGCGCCTGGTCGATGCCCTCGGCCTGCCGCGCCCGGTACCGCTGGAACGCTGGCAAGCCGGCCGCCTGCGCCCGGTCGAGGGCGCGCTGGTGCTCGGCGGCGGCCCGCTGGCCCGCGAGGTCGAGGCGATTGCCCCAAGGCTGACCGGCGAGTGCTACGCCTTCAACGACGAAAGCCTGGCCTCACCGGCCTGGGTCGCAGGCCTCGGGCCCAAGCTCAAGGCGTTGGTATTCGACGCCAGTCACCTGTCCGACAGCGACCAACTGCGCCAGTTGCGCGAATTCTTCCAGCCGCTACTGCGCAGCCTGGCGCCCTGCGCCCACGTGGTGATCCTCGGCCGCCCACCACAGGGCCTCAGCGCCCAGGCCAGCATCACCCAGCATGCCCTCGAAGGTTTCAGCCGCTCGCTGGGCAAGGAGCTGCGCCATGGCGCCACCGCCAACCTGCTGTATGTCGCCGAAGGCGCCGAGCAAGGCCTCGAAGGCGCCCTGCGCTTCTTCCTCTCACCCAAAAGCGCGTTCGTTTCCGGCCAGGTGCTGCACCTGGGCAACTGCGCCATCCAGGTCGAGGACTGGACCCGACCGCTCGCCGGGCGCCATGCCCTGGTCACCGGCGCCGCCCGCGGCATCGGCGCGGCCATCGCCGAAACCCTGGCCCGCGACGGCGCCTCGGTCACCCTGCTGGACGTCCCCCAGGCGCAACAGGACCTCGACGCCATCGCCGCACGCCTGGGTGGCCGTGCCCTGGCCCTGGACATCTGCGCAGGTGATGCCGCCGCGCAACTGGTCGAGGCGCTGCCCGACGGCCTGGATATCGTCGTGCATAACGCCGGCATCACCCGCGACAAGACCCTCGCCAACATGACCCCTGACTACTGGGATGCGGTGCTGGCAGTCAACCTCAGGGCCCCGCAGGTACTCACCCAGGCACTGCTGGACGCCGGCAAACTGCACGACGCCGCACGTATCACCCTGCTGGCCTCGGTCAGCGGCATCGCCGGCAACCGCGGCCAGGCCAACTATGCCGCCAGCAAGGCCGGGCTGATCGGCCTCGCCCAGGCCTGGGCTCCGGCCCTGGCCGAGCGCGGCATCAGCATCAACGCCATCGCCCCAGGCTTCATCGAAACCCACATGACCGCCGCCATGCCCATGGGCCTGCGCGAAGCCGGGCGACGCCTGAGCTCGCTCGGCCAGGGCGGCCTGCCGCAGGACGTCGCCGAGGCCATCGCCTGGCTCAGCCAGCCCGGCTCCGGCGCGATCAACGGCCAGGTGCTGCGGGTCTGCGGCCAAGCACTGATGGGGGCCTGACATGACCACGAACTGGCTCGACCTGCACCACCCGGACTCGCGCGCCAGCCTGTACCTGCGTGCGCTGGGCAAACGCAAGATCCGCGGCGAGCGCCTGCCCGACCAGGGCCTGCGCGGCTTCCTGCGGGTAGACCCGGCGAACCTTGCGGCCTACCGCAGGCTCTGCCACTTTGCCGACGACGGCCGCCTGCCAGGCACCTACCCCCACGTAATGGCCTTCGCCCTGCAACTGCAACTACTCACCGCACGCGACTTCCCCTTCCCGCTGCTGGGGCTGGTGCACCTGCACAACAGCATCGAGGTGCTGCGCCCGCTGGGCGGTATCGACGGGCTGCGCTTTGCGGTGCATGCCGACAACCTGCAGCCCCACGCCAAGGGCGGCACCTTCGACCTGGTGACCGTGGCCGAGGACGGCCTTGGCCTGCTATGGCGCGAGACCAGCCGCATGCTGGTGCGCGGGCTCAAACTCGAGGCCGGCGCAGCGCCCGCCGACGAAACCCTGCCGCAGGCACTGCCCGAGGCCACCCGCTGGTACGCCGACAGCGACATCGGCCGGCGCTATGCCCGAGTGTGCGGCGATTACAACCCGATCCACCTCAGCCCCCTAAGCGCCCGGCTTTTCGGCTTCCCCAAGGCCATCGCCCACGGCATGTGGACCAAGGCCATGGCCCTGGCCGCGTTGAAAGGCCACCTGCCCAAGGCCGGCTACGCCTTCGAGGTGGCGTTCCACAAGCCGGTACGCCTGCCGTCCGAAGTCATGCTCGGCGCCAGCGAGGCCGGCCCGTCGGGCCAACTGCGCCTGGACGGCCATGGCGCCCTGCTGCACATGACCGGCAGTTGGCACAGCTTGTAGCCAACGCACCCGGCCTCATCGCCGGCAAGCCGGCTCCTGCACAGACCGCGCCCCTGTAGGGGCCGGCTTGCCGGCGATGAGGCCCGCACAGGCAGATACCCCCCCTTGCTTTACATCGGAGCCCGCCGGAAGCTATGCACCATTAGGAGACCCCCGATGAACCTGCAAGAACTCACCGAACGCCTGCACCGCATCCGCGACACCAACGACTGGCGCGCCTTCCACAGCCCGAAAAACCTGGCCATGGCCGCCAGTGTCGAAATGGCCGAGCTGGTGGAGATCTTCCAGTGGCTGACCGAGAGCGAGTCACGCCAGCTGCCGGCAGACAAGCTCGCCCACGCCGGGCAAGAAGTCGGCGACATCGTCCTCTACCTGTTGCTGCTGTGCAGCGAACTGGGCCTGGACATGGACGAGGTGGTGCGGGCCAAGCTGGCCGACAGCGAGAGGCGCTTCGCCAAATGAACGACCGTCACTTCGATGAACTGGCCACCCGCTTTGCCGAGAAAATCTACGGCGGCGCCAAGGGCGCCATCCGCCTGGCCGTGTTGCAGGCCGACCTTGCCGAAACCCTGCCCGACCGCCCGCTGCGGGTGCTCGACATCGGCGCCGGCCTTGGTCACATGGCCTTGTGGCTGGCCCAGCGCGGCCACCAGCTGACCCTCGCCGAACCCGCCGCGCCCATGCTCGAAGGTGCCCGCGAGCGTTTCGCCGAGGCCGGCCAGCAGGCCACCTTCATCCAGGCCCCCTGGCAGGACCTGCTGGGCCAGCTCACCGAACCCTACGACCTGGTGCTGTGCCACGCCGTGCTTGAGTGGCTGGCCGAGCCCGAGGCCATCCTGCCGGTGCTGCACCAGCTGACCGCCCCCGGCGGCTGGTTGTCGCTGGCCTTCTACAACCGCGACGCGCTGGTTTACCGCAACCTGCTCAAGGGCCACTTCCGCAAGCTGCGCAGCAACCGCCTGGCCGGTGAAAAACAGAGCCTGACCCCGCAAAAACCCCTTGATCCACGTGACCTCAAGGCGCAACTTGAAACGGTGTGGCAGGTCGAAAGCGAAAGCGGCATTCGCGTGTTCCACGACTACATGCCCAAGGAGTTCCAGGGCAAGGCCGAACTGCTCGACCTGCTGGAAATGGAACTGGCCCACCGCCGTCACCCAAGCTTCGCAGGGCTTGGCCGCTACCTGCACTGGGTTTGTCGCCCGCTCTGAACCCAAGGCCAGGAGGACCCATGCGCTACCGCCCATTCTGCCTGGCCCTGCTTCCCCTGTTGCTGGCCGCCTGCCAGGGCAGCAACCCCTATGTCGCCAGCGGCAACCCCATCCCGCCGGCGCCGCCGCAGGCTGCCAGCACCTTCGATGCCAGTGCCTACCCGGCACCCGCCCGTAACTATGGCCGCTACCGCAGTTGGCGCTGGCATGACGGCCAGCAGCCTGGCGGCCTGGCCAGCACCGCCCCCGGCCAGCTCGCCACAGCAGTCAGCAGCGCACTGGACCAGCACGGCCTGCGCCCGGCCCATGGCAGCACCGCCGACCTGCTGGTGAGTGCCGACATTCGCCTGGAGCGGCGCCTGCGCCAGGTCCGCGACTATGACTATTACGACCCCTACTACGGCCCCGGCGCCGGTGTCGGCTTCGGTGGCTACCGCAACGGCTACGGGGCGTACGCCAGCGTACCCATCGTGCGTACCTACGAGGTGGAAGTGGTGGTGGTGCGCATCGACCTGTTCGACGCCCGCGACGGCCAGCCGGTGTGGAGTGGCAGTGCCGAAAGCGGCAGCGGCAAGGACTCGCCACGGGACCGTGAAAACGCCTTGCGCGAGTCGGTGAGCAAGGCGCTTAGCGGCTATCCTCCCAATTAATCGTTTACGGAGAACCATCATGTTGCGCCGTCTTGTTCTAGTGTCATGCGCCCTGTTGCTGGCTGCCTGTGCCAGCAACAATGTGCAGCAGGATTTCGATGCCAGCCGCGATTTTGCCGCCTACCGCAGCTGGGCCTGGCAGGAGCCGGGGTTGCAGTACCGCCCGGACGACCCGCGAATCAAGAGCGACCTCACCGAGCAGCGCATCCGCCAGGCGGTTGCCGGCCAGCTCGACCAGCGCGGCCTGCGGCCGGCCCAGGGCAACGCCAAGGCTGATGTGAAGGTGCGCGCCTACCTGATCGTCGAGCAGCGCCAGCAGCAGATCACCACCAACTACGGCGGTGCCTGGGGCGGCTATTGGGGAGGCTACTGGGGCGGGCCGATGTACAACGAAACCCGCAGCGTCGACTACAAGGTCGCCACCATCCAGATCGACCTGTTCGACGGCAAGGACGGCAAGCTGGTCTGGCGCGGCAGCGCCGAGCAGATCATGAACAACTACCCGCCCAGCCCCGAAGAACGCAACGCCGCCATCCAGAAAACCGTGACCCAGGTGCTGAGCAACTACCCGCCGCACTGAGCCGGCTTTTTACTGGCTGCACCGGCGATGGGGCCGGTGCAGCCAGCACAAGACATTTGCTCCCACAGGGTATAAGGCAAGGCAACCTGCCATCACCTTGACTACACTCCTCGCACAGCAGCCGCGCTGCCGGGCCTGTGGCCGGCAAAGGAGTGCCCGTGGTTCCCCGCTTCGCTGTACGCCAACGCGGCGCGATCGGCCTGATGGCCACGCTGACCCTGGGCATTGCCTTGCTGTTCATGCTGCTGGCCGTCGACAGCGGGCGCCTGTACCTGGAGCAGCGCAAACTGCAACGCATCGCCGACATGGCCGCCCTGGAGGCCGCCGGGCAAGGTGGCGTGTGCAGCGGCAGCGGCCCCCAGGCCACCAGCCTCGCCCGCGCCGCCGCCACCCGTAACGGCCACGCCACCAGCAACCCGCTGGTGGCCAGTTGCGGCTACCTGCAAACCGGCGCCGGCAGCTTGCGCAGCTTCACCAGCGACAATACCCGCAACGAAGCGATCAAGGTCGAGGTGCGCAACACCGTCACCACCAGCGTCGCCGGCGGCCTGTTCACCCTGGTCGAAGGCGACTTCCAACGCGCCAGCACCCTGCACGCCAGCGCCGTGGCCGCCAGCCCCATGCCGCCCCAGGCGATGCTCAGCATCCGCACCACCCTGGCCACCGTCAGCTCAAGCCAGGGCGCGCTGCTCAACGCCCTGACCAAGGCCCTGGGCGGCAACCTGCAACTGGACCTGGTGGGTTGGCAGGGGATGGCCAACACCCAGCTGAACCTGCTCAGCTACCTCGACCAGTTGGCCATCGACCTGAACCTGGCCGCCGGCGACTACCAGCAACTGCTTGGCCTGGACACCAGCGCCACAGTGCTGCTGCAAGCCGCGGCCAAGGTACTGCAGCGTGGTGGCGCCGCAGCCGACGTGGTCACCAACCTCGGCCGCCTGGCCGCCGACCTGCCTGCCGGTGGCCTGCAACTGGGGCAACTGCTGGACCTGCAAAACGGCACCGCCAAGGCTGGCCTGGACGCCAACCTGCAACTGCTGCAACTGGTGCAGGGAGTGATCCAGCTGGCGGCCAGCGAACGCGCCGCCTATGCCGAGCTGCCGATCAGCGTGCTGGGGCTGGTCAATGGCAAGGTGCAACTGCGGGTGATCGAGCCGCAGCAGGTGTCGGCGGTGGGCGACCCGCGCAGCGACGACCTGCGCGTGCACACCGCCCAGGTGCGGGCGCTGATCTCCCTCGACCTGCCGGTGCTCAACACCGTCAGCGGGCTGCTCAATGCCGTGCTGAACCTGGCAGGGCCGCTGACCAACGTGCTCAACAACCTGCTCAGTCTCAACCTGACCGGCACCCTTCAGTCGTTGACCTGTGCACTGCTCGTACCCTGCAAGGTCAGTGATATCGAGCTACTGAGTGGCGTCAACCAGATCCAGATCGGCCTGGAGGTCGCCGAAGCCACCAGCCGTCTGCGCCCAATGCCTCCTGACGCCTACACCTGTTCGCCCAAAACCCTGACCACGATCACCCAGCGTTCGGCGGCGAAAATCGCCATTGGCAAGTTCGACTCACCCCAAGCCTTCCTCGACCAAGGCACCACTACCGTCAAGGCACTGCCGCTAGTCGACATCGGTACCAATATTTGCACCCGTCTGCTGGTCCTCCAGTCCTGCGGCACCCGCGTCCCCTTCGCCGGCGGAGGCATCGGCCTGCGCATCGACAGCAAGGTGCTGGCCAACAGCCCCAGCGAAAAACCGCTGGTGTTCAGCAATCCGCCGAACATTGGCCTGGCGCCACTGTTCCAGAGCATGGACACCGACCAGTCACAGGTGGTCGCCAGCCTTGCCGACACCCTCGGCGGCATTCACCTGGAAGCCTACAAACCCACCGGCAACAGCGGCCTGGGCCAGGTAATGGCGCTCACCGCCGGCCTGCTCGACGGGGTGAAGAACATCCTCGAGCCGCTGATCAAGAACCTGCTTAGCCCCTTGCTCGACCCGTTGCTCAACACCCTGCTCAAAACCTTGGGCATTGACCTGGCCAACGCCCAGGTAGGCGCCAACCTCAGTTGCAGCAGTGGCAACGCTCAACTGGTGCTGTGAAGCGGCAGCTCCACCCGGAAGCACGCCCCCTCTTCGCCATTGGCCACCGTGAGGCGCCCGCCCATGTGGCTGACGATGCCATGGCTGACCGACAGCCCCAGGCCTGTACCAACGCCCGCCGGCTTGGTGGTGAAGAACGGCTCGAAGATGCGCTCGTGCAGGCCCTCGGCAATACCCCCACCGTTGTCCTCCACCAACAGGCTCAGGCGCCCGCCGTCCAGCTCCTGGCGCACGCGAATCCACGGCTGCGCGCGCCCTTGCTCCAGCAGCGCGTCGCGGGCATTGACCAGCAGGTTGATCAGCACCTGCTCCAACTGGTCCTGATGGCCGAGCACCTGGCTATGCTCACCCGGTGGCTCCAGGCACAGGCTCACACCCTTGCCGCGCAAGCCCTCCTCGAGCAACGCCCGGGCGCCCTCCACCGCACCCCAGGCCGCGAAGCTCTGGGTTTCCACCAGGGAGCGGCGGCCATACACGCGCATGTGCTGCACCAGCCGTTCGGCGCGTGCCACCTGGGCCTCGATACGCCGCAGCTTGGCCTCCAGCCATTCAGGCTCCGCCGTGCCCTGCTCCAGGCGCGTGAGAGCGTTGGCCACAGCCATGCGCATCACGTTCAGCGGCTGGTTGATCTCGTGCACAAGGCCTGTGGCCAGCTCGCCCAAGGTGGCCATCTTCGCGCCTTGCAACAATTGCTGCTGGCTGCGGCGCACCTCGGTGTTGTCACGCCCCACGGCCTGCACTTCCAGCAACTGGCCGTCACCATCGAACACACCGCGGTCGGCCCATACCCACCAGGCATTCTCACGCCCCGGCAATTGCAGGCAGATCTCGGCACTGCTCACCGGTTGTTCAGGCGTAAGCGCCGCCAGGCGCTGCTCAAACGCTTGGCGCTGGCTGTCGGACAACCACTGCCCCAGGTTTTCGCCCTGCAGTTGCTCAGGGGTGCGCTGCAGGTAATCGGCCAGTGGGCGGTTGGCGTATTGCAGAGTCAGGTCGGGCCGATAGCGGCAGATCATCGCCGGCGAGTCCTCCACCAACACCCGGTAGCGCTCCTCGCTCTGGCGCACACGTTCGGCGGCGTCGGTGGCCTCGCTGACATCCAGCCACAGGCCCACCACCTCGCGCGGCTGGCCCAGGTCGTCACGCAGCAGGCGCGCCTCATCGAGCATCCAGTGGTAGCCGCCGCGGGCATCGCGCAGGCGATAGCGGCAGCGCACCTGGCCATCGCGCAGCAGGGCACGGGTGCGCTCCAGCCACAGCGGGCGGTCGTCGGGGTGCACCGCCAACGCGGGCTGGCGCGCCTGCTCGCTGTCGGCCCCCCAGCCCAGCAGCGGCCCAAGGCTTGCGCTGTAAAAATCACTGTGCAGCGCGCCGTCGACATAGCGCTGCACGTAGATCACCGCTGGTGAACTGGCGATCAGGTTCTCGAGTCGCGCCTGGGCGGCGTCGGCCTGCTGTTGCTGCTGCTTGAGCGCGCTGATGTCCAGCACGAAGCCACGCAGGCAGTTGCCCTGGCGCTGGCCGGCCCAGTGCAACCAGCGCTGGCCGCCCTCGGCCAGGCGCACGCCAAGGCCCAGGGCATGCCCTTCGCGGGCCTGGGCCAAGGCCAGTTGCGCCGGCTCCCGGTCAGCAGGGTGCAACTGCGCCAGCCACTGCGCCAGGTTCATCTGCCGAGGAAGGCCGAACGACCCCGCTACCACAGGGTCCAGTTGCAAGTTGCCGTCCAGCGGCCATTCCCAACCGCCAGCCCCCAGTTGCTGCTGCAGGTGGTCAAGTTGGCGGCTCTGCTGCTGCAGTTGCTGGTGGCGAAGCCGCGCCAGCAGCGGCTCGGCCAGGGTCCGCGCCAGGGCTAGCGCCATGTCGTCCGGCGGGGGCTGCAGCACGTCTGCCCCCAACAGCCAGGCTTCGGCATCCTGGCCCTGGCGGTAGGGCACCAGCAACAGCGAGGCGCAGCCACACAAGGCCAGCAATTCGGGCTCATTGTGTATTTGCACCGGGGTTGCGGCCGGCCTGTGCGCCAGCCAGCCCTGCAGGCGTGCATCGTCCGGCCATGGCCACAGCGGGTCGCTGCTGGCGTAGCGGCGCCAGCCGTCAGCGGCGCGCAGCATCAGGCACAAGGCGCTGGCCTGCCAGTGCCCGGCCAATACCTGCAATTGCTCGCCGGTGGTCTGCGCCAGGCGCTCGGCGCCGCACTCGCGCAGGGCATGGCCGATTTCTCCGAACAGCGGGCGCTGGCGGTCCCAACGCTGCTCGCGCAAAAGGTCACCGATATCGAACAGCTGCAGCACCCAGCCCTGGCCATGGCGCTGCAGCCAGCCACGGGTCTGCAGGGCATGCCCGACCACCGTACGGAAGGCCAGGTCCAGGGGTTGCCCCTGCCAGTCACCCGGCTCGCCTTCCAGCACCAGCAGGCTGTGCGGCTCCAGGTAGTCCTGCACCCGGGCAGCGGCCTGGGTCGGGAGCGCCAGCAAGGTGCGCAGCGGGCCGGCCAGGCGCTGCACCCGGGCCTGGTCGTCGAGCCACAGCTGCAAACCGACCGCAGGCGGCGCCTGGGGCTCATCGGGCGCCGCGCGCCAGCGGTCGAACAGGCTACCGCTCATAGTTGCAGGCTCGCTTGTGCCTGCAGGCGCTCGGGCAGCTTCGGCACCTCGCCGATCAGCGGCAGCACCAGCACCGGCAGCACGCGCTCAAGGCGTTCGCGGGGGTAGTCGATGGCCACCGTCAGCAGCTTGTCCGCGTCCAGCGTCACCCGGGTGTCGGTGGCCACGCTGAAACCCAGGCTGGCCGGCATCCAGGCCAACTGCTGGCCGATCACCTGGCGCGCCAGACCCTGCACGTCCTGGCTGTAGGTGGCGCTGGCCGGGTCCACCGCCACGCAGCGGCGCACCGCCTCGCTGCTGGCCTGGTTGAACGACTGCAGCATCAGCATCGGCAGGGCATAGCTGACCAGCCCGTAGAACACTGCGAAAAACACCATGAATACCGCGACAAACTCGATGGCTGCCGCGCCTTTTTGCTGCCTTGCCGGGCTGGCTTGCATGATCGCGTCTACCCTGACGTTGAAACCTGTTGCAAAGCATAGAACCGTTCAACGAATAGGGATGGCGATTTGCCAATGCAAAGCATTGTTCTCCTGATGTGGCTTGCCTTGTGCACCGAACAAGATGTCCGTGAACGGCAGATTTCCAACACCCTCACCCTGGGTGTGGCCACCGGTGCGCTGGTGTGGCTGTTCGCTACCGGCCACAGCTGGATCGGCGCCGATGCCAGCGATGCCGGCTGGGCCCTGGCCATCGTCATGCTGCTCACCCTGCCCGGCTACATGCTCGGGCGCTTCGGTGCCGGCGACGTCAAGCTGATGGGCGCCCTGGCCCTCGCCACCAGCCCGCAATACGTGCTCGGCACCTTCATCGGCGCCGGCATCACCGTGGTCGCCTGGCTGCTCGGGCGGCGCCGGCTGTGGACCCTGCTCAACCCCAAGCTGAAAAAACGCCTGCAAAAGCTGGCCGAAGAAGTCGGCGACAAGCAGCCCTTCGCCCCTTACGTATTGGTGGGTTTCTTGCTGACGGCGGTATGGATCCAATAACCGGCTGAACTGCCGGATGACGTCTACAGTCCATGTACATAGTTGCAAAGTGCGACTACCTTTGTTGCTGCCAGAGCGACTTGGCCCGGGAGCAGGGCCGAAACAACAGGGAGTTGAGCTTGTGAACAAGTCCGTCAGTGAGGTGAAAGTCCTGGTTGTCGACGACCAGCCGTTGATCGTCGAAGAGCTGTGCGAGTACCTGGAGGGCGAAGGCTACCGCTGCGTGCCGGCCCACTCCACCGACCAGGCCATCGAACGTTACCGCGCCGATGACCATATCGGCCTGGTGCTGTGCGACCTGCACATGCCCGAGCGCGATGGCATTGAGCTGGTACGTGCACTCAAGCAGATCGCCGGCAACCAGCGCATGTTCGAAGCCATCATGCTCACCGGCCGGGCCGAAAAGCAGGATGTGATCCGCGCCCTGCGCGAAGGTTTTGCCGATTACTACCAAAAGCCCATGGACCTCGACGAGTTGCTCGAAGGCCTGCGCCGCCAGGAAGAAGCGCTGCTGGAGCGGCGCCGCAACTTCCGCGAGCTGGGCAGCCTCAACCAGCGCCTGCAAGAGCTGGCCGAGTCCATCGACGACCTCTACCAGGACCTGGAAAAGGCCCGCGGCCAGGGCACCCATCGGCGCGCCACCGACACGGACGACAGCGAACCAGAGCTGCCAGCGGCGTTCGAGAAGCTGTCACCACGCCAGCTGGAAGTGGCCCGCCTGGTCAGCAAGGGCAAGACCAACTACCAGATCGCCTGCGAGCTGGGCATCACCGAAAACACGGTGAAGCTGTACGTCTCGCAGGTGCTGCGCCTGACCCACATGCACAACCGCACGCAGTTGGCGCTGGCGCTGACGCCGCGCTCGTCGCCGGTGCATCAGCGCTTCACTACCCATTAGTGCCCCTGTAGGAGCCGGCTGCCTGCAAGCGCTTCAATTGTTCGAAGAGTCCACCTTGCTCCAGCGATAAAAATCCGGAATCGCATACTTGTAGCTGTCCAACCAGCGCTGCATGGCCTGGTCGCGCTCCTTGTCGGTCTGCACCTGCGGTGTCGGCGAGGCCTGGCGGTTGCTGGCCTGTACCTTCAACCAGGTTTCAGTGGCCGTCTCATCCTGTGCCTGGCGCGGCGGCTCTTGCGCCAGCGCCGCCACAGGCATCAGCAAACAGGCCCACAGAGTCCACGGTTTGATCATCACTCACCTCCCCGATCAGTTGAGCACTGCAGCCGGCGGCTGCGCGCTGGCGGCCAATGCCCCGCGTCCGCTGGCCTTGAGCTGCCGGGCACGGGCCTGGGCCTCGGCAAACTGCGCAGGCCCCAGGCGCAGGCGCTTGACCAGGTCCTCGGCCTGGCTCCAGTTGTCCTGCACCAGCGACAGCGTCACCAGGTTGATCGCCGGCAGCGGGTTGTCGTCTTTCAGTTCGATGGCCGTGAGGAACTCGAAGCGCGCCTGTTCGTGGTACCCCAGGTTCATCTGCACCACACCCAGGTCGTTGCGCACCTTCTCGTCGGTGGGCGCCAGGCGCACGGCCCGATGCAGGTTGCGCAGCGCCTGCACATCGTCGCCACGGGCCGAGGCCAGCTGGCCAAGGCCATGCTCGCCTTCAGCCGCCAGGCAGCCGCCGAGCAGGCTGCGGTACAACGGCTCGGCCTCGCTGCGCCCGAGCACGCGCGACACCCGGGCCTTGCGCAGGCGCACCTGGTCAAGGCTGTCCGGCAGTTGCTCAAGGTGCGCAAGGCCTGCGTGGGGGCGGCCCTCGTTGATCATCTGGTCGGCCAGGTCCAGGCTCATCTGCTGGTCGGCATCGGGCTTGGCGCAACTGCCGCCGCCGAACACCCGGGCCAGGCCGTCGGGTTGCTGGCCGGCGCAGCCGGTGAGCAACAGCAGACCGCTGAAGACAAGGATCGCTTTCATCGCCTCTTCCTTTTGAACGATACACAACCTGTAGGAGCCGGCTTGCCGGCGATCACCGGCATAGCCGGTGCCATCCACTCCGGCCCCATCGCCGGCAAGCCGGCGCCTACAGGCGTCACGCCCCCAACGCCCGCGCCAACGCCGAAAGCCCAGGCCCGGCCAGCACGATCAGCAAGGCCGGGAACAGAAACACCATCATCACCGCCGACATCTTCGCCGACATCTTCGACACCCGCTCCTGCAGCCCGGTCAGGCGCCGGTCGTCGAGCAGCTCCTTGAGCGCCTGCAACGACTTCATCGAGCCGCTGCCCTGCACCAATAATTGCTGCAGGATCACGCAGGTGTCGATCAACTCGTCCACCGCCAGCAGCCGCGCGGCTTTTTCCAGCTCCGGCCCCAGGGCCAGCCCCGAATCGACCCGCTGCAACACCTGGCGCAGCTCGGCGCTGATGTGCGGCACCAGGGTGCGGCCCTCATGGGCGAGCACCCGCAGCGCCTGTTCAACGGCAAGGCCGGTCTCGAACAGGATGCGCAACAGCGGAATCATCAGCCCCACCTCGACGGCGATCCTGCGCTGGCGCCTGGCGGCGGCGGCGGCCAGCAGGCGCTTGGGCAGCAGGTAGCCGGCCCCCAGCGCGCACAGCACCAGCACGCTCCAATGCCCGCGCCGCTCGCCCGGCAAGCCATGCACCATCAACAGCACCGCCCCGGTGGCCAGCAGCGGCAGGCCCAGTTGCACCGCGGCAAACAGCGCGCGCTGGCGAGTGCGGCGCCAGCCCAGGCGGTCGAGCAAGGCCTGGGTTTCGCTGTCCAGCCGTTGCAGGCGCTGGCCCAGCGGGCTGCTGCCCAGCCAATGCAACCATTCGCCCAAGCGCTCGTCGCGCCCCAGTCGGCCCTGCAGGCGCCGCGCGATGCGCTGCTGGCCGCGCCATTGCCGAGCGGCGTGCAAGGCCAACAGGGTGAAGCCTGCAAACAGGCACAGTGCGCAAATCAACAGGGCCATGCTCACAGGCTCCTCATCATGCGCCACAGCACAAGGCAGCCAAGTGCCTGCAGGGCGAAGGCGAACAGCAGCATCATCTGGCCGTGGCTGTCGCGCCACATGGCCAGCAGGTAACCAGGGTTGGCCATCAGGAAGTAGCCGACCATGGCCAGCGGCAGCACACCCAGAATCCAGGCGGTGATGCGGGTTTCACCGGTCATCGCACGCAACTGCCGGCCACCCTGCTCGCGCTCGCGAATCAGTTTGATCAGGTTCTCCAGCAACTCGCTGGCGTTGCCGCCATGGCGCTGGTTGATGCGCAGGCCCAGGGCGAACAGGCGCAGCTCGTCCTGGCGGTACAGCTCGGCCAGCTCATTCACCGCATCGTCCAGCGGCACGCCCAACTGCACGTTGCGCCGCACCCGCAGCATGGCCGAACGCAGCGGTTCGCGGGTGGCGTCGATGCCGCCCAGCACCGCGTCGTTGAGGGTGCGCCCGGCCTTGAGGCTACGCACGCTGTAGTCGAGCAAGCCAGGCAACTGCTGGATGATCCGTTGCAGCCGGCGGCGGTAGCGCCAGCTCAAGGCGAGGTAACCCAGCAGCGGCAGCCCGAGCAGCACCAACAGCGCCGCCGCCCCGCCCGCCAGCAGCGCCGCCAGTAGCACCGCCCCCAGCCAGGCCAGCAGCCACGGCCGCAGGCTGAACTCGCCTTGGGCCAAGCCCGCCCGTTGCAGCAGCGGGTCGAGCCAGTCACGCCGGGCGCTGGCGCTGCGCACCACGCGGTAGGCCTGGCCCAGGCGCAGGAGGATGCGTTCCTCGCCACGTTTGTGCAGGCCCAGGCGCAGCAAAAACAGCGCCGCGCCCAGCAGCAGCGGCGCCAGGGCCAACAGCAGCGGCCCCATCAGTACAGGCCCTCGTGGCGCATTTTCTCGCCGGCCGGGTTCGGCGCCTCGCGCAAAAAGCCTTCGCCGCTACGCCGGTCAAGGCGGAACAACACGTTAGTGACATACACGTCGTCACGCACCCCGACCACTTCGAGAATTTCGCTCACGCAGCGCCGGCCATCCGCCAGCCGGGTCAGCTGGATCACCACATCCAGCGCTGCACAGACCATCTGGCGCAGGGTCTTCTCCGCCACTTGGCGGCCGGTCAGCCCCACCAGCGTCTCCAGGCGCAGCAGGGCATCCTGGGCATTGTTGGCGTGCACCGTGCTCATCGAGCCATCGTGGCCGGTGTTCATCGCGGTCAGCACATCGACCACCTCGGCACCGCGAATCTCGCCGAGGATGATGCGGTCAGGGCGCATGCGCAGGGCGTTGCGGATCAGCTCGCTGGCCTTGATCTCGCCATGGCCCTCGGCGTTGGGCGGGCGGGTTTCCAGGCGCACCACGTGGGGGTGGTGCAACTGCAGCTCGGCCACATCCTCGATGGTCACCAACCGCTCCTGGGGGGCGATCATCTGGCTGAGGATGTTCAGCAACGTGGTCTTGCCGGTACCGGTGCCGCCGCTCACAAGAATGTTGCAGCGCCGGCCGACGGCACGCTCGAAAAAGTCGAAGATGGCCTGGTCGATGGCCCGGGTGGCCAGAAGGTCGGCGCTTTTGAGCATGTCCTGGCGGAACTTGCGGATCGACAGGCACGGCCCGTCCAGCGCCACCGGCGGGATGATCGCATTCACCCGGCTGCCGTCGGGCATGCGCGCATCGACCATGGGCGACGATTCATCCAGGCGCCGCCCCAGGGGCGCAAGGATGCGCTGCATCACCCGCTGCACGTGGTGCGCGTCGATAAAGCGCAAATCGGTCAGTTGCAACAGGCCGGCGCGCTCGACGAACACCCGGTAGGGGCCATTGACCAGAATCTCGGTGACGCTGGGGTCGCGCAGCAGTACTTCCAGCGGGCCGTAGCCGGTCAGCTCGTCGACGATCTCCTCGCCCAGGCGCTCCATTTCATAGCGCGACAGGGCCAGGCGCAGGCGCGCCACATAATCGCCCACCTGTTCCAGGACAAACTGCGCCAGGGCTGGTCGCGCGCCCTCGAGCAGGTTGCGGCCGCTGTCCTCGATGGCATCGATCACATGCCGGTGCAGCGCGCGCTTGAGCACATGGGGGTCATTGCTGGCGTGGCGCG
Source organism: Pseudomonas fakonensis (assembly GCF_019139895.1). Classification (GTDB taxonomy): domain Bacteria; phylum Pseudomonadota; class Gammaproteobacteria; order Pseudomonadales; family Pseudomonadaceae; genus Aquipseudomonas; species Aquipseudomonas fakonensis. The sequence continues at coordinate 5,392,490 of NZ_CP077076.1, forward strand.
CGCCACCGAAGGGTTGTTCCTGGCTCATCGGCTCCCCCACAGGCGGCGCAGCCAGGTGTTGTTGGGCTTGCCGAGGTTTTCCGAACGCCGCGCCAGGCGCTCGCCCAGGCTGCGCAGGGCCTGGGTAAGGGGCTCGCGGGGAGCCAGTTCGAACAGGCTCAGGCCCTGGTTCTTGGCATTCAGGCGAACCTCGGGGCTGAACGGCAGCACCCGCAGCAATGGCAACCCGTAGCGCTTGGCCAGGGCCTCGGCATCGGGCGCCACCTGGCGCATGAAGCGGTCCACCAGCACGCTCGCGTGCTCAAGCTTGATGCCACGGTCGCGCCAGTGCTCCAGCACCTCCAGGTTGCGCCGGCAATCGAGGATGTTCTGATCGGTGTACAGGATCAGCTTGTCGCAGTGGCTGATGATGGTACGCAGCGCCTCGCTGTCGATCTGCCCGGTGAGGTTCACCACGATGTGCTGAAAGTGTTGGCGCAGGGCGCTGAGCAGCATGTACAGCTCGGCGGCGCTGGTGTTTTTCATCGGCTCGTCGCCGCTGGCGTAGGCAAGGATGCGCAGGCCGCACTTGTCGCGGGTGAAGGCACTGTCGATCAGCGTGGCGTCGAGCCTGCGCAAATGGCGCAGGGCATCGCCGAAGTGAAACGACGCCTCCAGCCCAAGCAACGCCAGGCTGTCGCCGCGCGGCAGGCCGAGGTCGAGCAGCAGGGTCTGCTGGCCGCTCTCCTGTACCACCCGCGCCAGGTGCGTGGTCAGCAGCGCGCCGTCGGCGCTGCGCTGGGCCCCGAACAACACGGTCAGGCCGCCCAGGCTGGGGTTGCTGGTGACCGTCGGCAAGCGCTTGCCCAGGCGCCGCACCAGCCCGGCCACTTCGCTGGCCCGTGAGCCGTAGGCGACGAAATCCCGCGCCCCGGCACGCATGGCGTGCAGCACCAACTGGTTGTCCATGCCGTCACCCAGGGCGACGATGGCCAGCATCGGCTTGGCCTCCAGCATGCCCTCGATCAGCGCGCACTGGCTGACCAGTTGCTCGCGGTCCAGGCCGATGAACACCAGGTTGCTGAAGGTCACGTCGACCAGCGCCAGCAGCTCGTCGAGGCTGCCGCCGCTGCCCCCGCTGGCGCCGATCACCTGCCCCAACGGCGCCAGCGCCCCCTGCAGCCAGCTCAGGTCGTCCTCGTTGCGGGTCAGGGCGAGGTAGGTGTGGTTTGCGCGATCGCTCATTGGGACAACCCGCCACGGCCTTCGAAGTTGCCGTTCTCCATGAAGTACAAGCGCCCCCAGCTGGGGTCGTAGGTGCGCAGCGCCTCGCCGGGCAGCTCGGGCAGCCGGGCATTGGCCGCCAGCGGCTGCACCAGGTGCGGGGTGACGATCATCAGCAGTTCGGTCTCTTCGCGGTTGAGGGTCGACTGGCGGAAGAACGCACCGATGATCGGCAGGTTGCCCAGCCCCGGCAGCTTGTCGACGTTCGAGCGCACGTTGCTGCTGATCAGGCCGCTGATGACGAAGCTTTCACCGTCGGCCAGGGAGATGCTGGTATCGGTGCGCCGCACGGTGAGCGCCGGCACCTGGGTGCCGGCGATGGTCACCGCGTTGCTGAAGTCCAGTTCGCTGACCTCGGGCGCCACCTTGAGGGTGATACGGTCGCGACTGACCACGGTGGGGGTCAGCGCCAGGCGTACACCGAACTCCTTGTACTCGATCGAGACGTTGTCACTGCCGCTGCTGGGCACCGGTATCGGCACCTCGCCGCCGGCCAGAAAGCTTGCCGTCAGGCCGCTGAGCACGGTCAGGCTGGGGCGCGCCAAGGTGTAGGCGAAGCCACTGTTCTCAAGGGCGTTGATCATCGCCAGGAAGCGCCCGTTGTTGCCGCCCAGGACAATATTGAAGACGTCGTCGTCAAGCACTGCGCCCGGCAGCACGGTCGGGCGCACCGTTGCCCCGGGCACTGTGCCGGGGGAGCCGATCAGGCTGTTGGAGCCCTTGAAGAACAACCGGGTGCCGGCCTCCTTGTACTTGGTGCGGCGCACCTCGACAAAACGAATGTCGGCCTGCACCTGGGTCGGCAGCTCGGCCTGGGCCCCTGGCAAGGGCTGCACTTCGGCCATGTCGGTGCTGGCCCGGCCCTTGACGAACAGCATCGCCCGGTGCGGCGCCGAGGTGCAGGCGGTCCACAACATCAAGCTGGTAGTGCCCTGCCCCACGGCGGTCAGCAGCACGGCGCGATCGCCACTGGGCTGTACATCGGCCACCTTGGGCTCACCTACTGCTGCCCGGGTAATGGCCACCGGCAGGCGCAGTTCCTGCTGCAGGCCCTGGTCCATCTCGATCACCGAGGGCAACTGGTCAAACCCGGCGCAGCTCTTGCTGGCCGCCTGGGCAACGGGCAGCAAGACCAGGCACAACAGCGGGGAAAGCGGCATCAAACGACGCAACGTACTACGCATGGGTGCATCCTTGCCGGTCAGGGTGTAGTGGGCTGGCCGCCCGCCTGGGCGCCACGAATGATCTGCATGGCCGGGGCGCCAGCCACAGCCGCCGGGCCCGCCAGGGGCACCTGGGACAGCTGGCTGAAGCGGTAGAGCTCGCGGTTGGCGGCCTGCACCTGGGCACTGGCTTCGGTGCCCGACCAGTAGCGCGCCAACAGCCCTTCCTCGGCGCTGCGCACCGCCAGGCGCAAGGTGCCGGCCTGGGCCGCCAGCATCAGCCGGCTGGCCAGGGCCTGGGGCACGGCCAGGCCCACGGTGCGCACCACATTGCCGCCAAGCGACTGCTGCTCGCGGCGGGCCTTGAGCTCTTCGGCGGTTTGCGCCGGGCGGCCATCGTTGCCAAGGCCGGTCTGCTGGTCGACGCTGAGCACACGCAAGGCCGGCAACACCACCTGCGCCGAGGACTGCGGGTTGTTGTTCTCTTCACGCAAGAACAGCAGCACATCCACGTAGTCGCCGGGGCGCAACTGCCCACCGGCGCCGACCACATCGTCTACTGCCACGGCCACCGCGCGCTCGCCGGGGCGAATCATTCGCGCCAGCGGCCCACCGGCCTGAAAATTCGAGGCGTCCAGCCAGGTTCCGGGGGCCAGCGGGCGCGTGCTGCTGCGCCCGATCACCTGTTCTACCTGCTGGTAGGCGCCGGCAGGCACCACCTGAAGCTGTTCGACCAGCAGGTCGTCGGCGGTAATGGGGGTATCGGCCGGCACCGCCTTGCGCAGCACCACGATGGGGAAGCGCGCAGGTTCCGGTGAGGGCGCTGGCTGCGGCGGGGGGATTGGCGCAGGTTGCTCACCGGGGGCGGCCACCGGCACCGGCAAAGGCTCGGCCGGGCGGCTCAGGCGCAGGCCCCAGTAACCGGCCAGCAACGCGGCGAACAGGAACAAGCCAGCCAGAATCATGGTCAAGCGACTGCTCATTTGCGCCCTCCCTGTGCCCGGCCACATGCTGGCAAAAAGTAACTATTTGGCTATTTCACCCTAGCCGAGCCCTGCCAATTCGCCATTAAGTGACGGGCGATTTTCGAGCCACGAAATTGACGCACCGATAAAACAGAAACTTACAAGGGCTGGCGTTTACCCCTACTTTCCGACTATCACCTTGTTACATTTGCAGGCCGCCACAGGCGAGCGATGCTCTGATGGCAAAGGGGCATCAACTGAGCCGCCCCACTACCGGCGCACCCCGTGCGCAAGGAGCCTCGCCATGTTGCTGCAACAGATCTACCTGCACTGCAAAACCTTCCTTCAACGCAAGGATGGCGCCTCCGGTATCGAATACGCGGTCATCGCCGCCATGGTGGCGGTGGTGCTGGCCGGCTTCGTCACCCCCATCTCGGCCGAAGTCACCAACATCATGAACACCATCAAGACTGCCATCACACAGTGACCCCTTCGGGAGCTGCCCATGCCGACGTTGCGTCAACAGATACTGCTGGTGGACGACGAGGAAGAGGCCCTGGAGGAACTGGCTGAACTGCTGGAAAACCAGGGGTTCTGCTGCCACACCGCAAGTTCGGTGAGCGCTGCCTTGCAGCAGCTCACCCGCTACCCGGACGTGGCCCTGGTGATCACCGACCTGCGCATGCCCGAGCACAGCGGCATTGCGTTGATCCAGCGGCTGCGCGAGCACACGGCGCGCCAGCACCTGCCGGTGATCGTGATGTCCGGGCATGCCGATATGGATGACGTCAGCGACCTGCTGCGCCTGCAGGTGCTCGACCTGTTCCGCAAGCCGATCTACCACGCGCGCCTGCTGGAAACCCTGGATAACCTGTTCCCCAAACCGCTGCTGGAAGCTGTCAGGTAAAAAGCTGAAAAGCCTGTGCGGACGACAAGCAGTTACTGAGACTGTTGTTGCGCATGCAGGTACCGCTGAAATGAAGCGCCTGGTCAGCACCTCACCTGCAGCCTGCTGGTGAAAGCGCGAACGATGATGGCGATTGCTCCGGGCTCGCCGAGCAGTCGGTAGCGCGGTTGCACATAGCCGGCCTGGTCAGGGTTGGCGTAGTCCACGTCAACTCATCCACTCTTCTCACAACTGATAACTGAAGCTGAGGGTCAACCGCGGCCGGCGGTTGAGGCTGTCCAAGGCGATGTCGGACATCGGCTTGGCCACCTCGACGGCGATGTTGTAGTAGTGCATGTCGCCAAAGCGTACGCCCAGCGCAGCTGACGACATGCGCGCCTTTTGCACGTCCAGCTCGTTGAACCAGGCCTGGGCCGCGTCCAGCACCACATAGGGCTGCAGCACTTTCACCCAGGCACCGTCGCGCTTGAAGCTGTAGTTCAGCTCGTAGGCCAGCCCCCAGCCCTTGTCGCCGGAGGCCTGGTCGGTGGGGTAGCCGCGGCCGAAGTTCTGCCCGCCGAACACCGCCCGTTCGCTGTCGGGCAGGCTGTCGTTGCTCCAGTAGCCCGCCGCCGAGGCCACGCCCTGCCAGTTGTCGCTGAAGTTGTCGCTTTGCACCCCGGCCAGGCGCAGGCGCAAGAAGTCCAGGTCAAGGTCGGCGTTGCTGCGCGCGCCGAAGTGATCCAACCCCTGGTACACCCCGGCACTGAGAATGCGCAGGCGCCGCGCCTCGGCCTTGCGCCAGTCGCCTTCGAAGGACAACGCGCGGATGTCGGTCTGGCTGTCGAACTTCAAGGGTGCGCCAACCACCTGGTAGTCGATGCGGTCGTTGACCGCATAAAAGCGCCCGAGCACTTCGAGCCACTCGTTGGGCGATGCGATCAGCGGCTGGCTGAGGCCGATGGAATAACGCTCGTTCTCGCGGTGCTGGGTGAGATCGACGCCATCGCCCAGGCGAATCCGCGCGCTGGGGTCGCTGCGGTAACGTGACGCCGACAACTGCAGGCGCGTGCCCTCGTCATCGATGAACTGGCTGTAGTCGAGACGGTAGTAGTGTTCCTTGTCGTCCCCCGGCGGCGCCAGCACGCTGGCGCTCAGTTGCTCGCCAAAGCGCGTCTGGGCGTTGCTGTTGGCACCCAGCAGCGCCTGCAGGTCATCGCGGCTGCCGTCGTTGAGGCTCAAGGTGGTAGTGAAGGCTTGCCGCGCGGCTACCGCCACCAGGCGGGTAGCGCCATCGGTGGTACCCGGTGGCGGTACTTCGGCGCGGAAGGTCACGCCCGGGATGCGAGTGACCAGGCTGGTGTAGCGCTCGAAGGTCTTGCGGGTCAGCGGGCGCTCGGCCTTGAGCTTGTCCAGCAGGCGTTCGACATAGGCCCGGGACGAACCGATATCGCCCTCGACCTGGTAATCGCGGATGTACCCCTCCACCAGCACCACCCGCACCCGGCCCTCGGCAAAGTCCTGGGGCGGCAGGTAGGCGTAGGAGAGCAGGTAGCCGTCGTCCTGATAGCGCTGAGTCAGGCGCCGGGTCAGGTCGATCAGTTCGGCCAGGGAGGTCGAGTGGCCGATCACCGGCTGGTAGTGCTCGCGCAACTCGCCGAGCGGGTAGACCGTACCACCTTCGAAACGCACCTTGCGTACCTGCACCTGAGTGCTCATCAGCAGCGGTTGCTGCTGGGCTGCAGTGGGTGCCGGCACCTGCAGGCCCGGCGCGCCGGGACGGTAGGCATCCACCGGCAGGTTCGAGGTTGGCAGCCGGCGCTCGGTGTCGTTGCTGTTGAGAAAACTGGGCAGGGGTTCGGCGTGGGCCAGGCCGGCCCAGGAAAGCATTAAGATGGTCACGGCCAATGGGCGCATGCGGACACTCCATGATCCGGTGAAAGCCGGGGCGCCCCCGGCGCCCCTGATACTGCTACAAAGCGTAGGTGCTACGCCTGCGATCGGCCACTAGCGGTTGCCAGTCAGGCCTCCCAGCACACCACCCAGGCCGGTACCGCCGGCGGCGCCACCATTGACCAGCGTGCCGGCCTGGCCGACGGTGTTGCCCAAGGTGCCGACCGTGGTGCCGAGCTGGCTCACCACCGGGTTGGCGCTGGCACTGTTCAGTTGCGAGCCGACATTGCTCACCGCACCACCGACCTGATTGAGCAGCCCGGCCACCGGCGTACCCAGCCCGGTGCTGGCCCCCACTTGCTGGGTCAGGCTGGCCACGCCACCCACGACCGGGTTGAGCCCGCCGCCGACCTGTTGGGTCAGCGCCGCTACCGGAGCGCCTGCGGCCGTGTTGGTCACACCATTGCCGCCGAGCACCGTACCCAGGCTGGCCACGGTGTTGCCCACCTGCACGGTGCTGCCGGCTACACCACCCACGGCTGTATTACTGGTACCCGCGCCAAGGCCGCTACCCACCCCGGCGACTACGCCGCCGACGGTTTCCAGCAGGCCGGTACGGGCGCCGCCAGTGGTTGGCGACAAGCCCGCCGTGGTGCCAACCACGGTGCCCAGGTTGCTGACCAGTTGCCCTGCGGTATCGGTGACCGGGTTACCGTTACCCGCTTGTTTCACGTTCTGCCCGGTCTGGTCCAGGGCATTGCCGAGGCCATCAAGGGTTTGGTTCAGCGGGCCATTGAGGCCGGTCTGGCGGGTGGCGTTGGCGGCGGTGTTCTCCACCAGCGAGACCACCGGCACCAGCGCATCGCTGACGCCTTGGGTGGCACCGGCCAACGGGCCGCTGGTGCCCATCGGGGTCAGGGTGTCACCGAGCATGGTCACCGCTTGGCCAACCTGATTGACGCCCTGCCCGGCCCCGGCCACCACCTGGTTGACCAAAGGCACCTGCTCCACTGGCGAACCCGTCGCCAAAGCCTGCAGGCCCTGCCCCAGGCCGGACACACCGGTGCCCAGGTCCGCCGTGGCGGCGCCGACCACACCTACGGTGGTACCCACGGCATTATTGCCGGTACCCAGTTGGCCGAGCCCGTCGCTCAGGCCGCTGCTGACCGAGTTCAGCGCCGTGCCGGCGGAAGACACCAGCGCCCCGACGCCACCGGTCAACGCGGTGCTGCCGGCCACCGGCAGCGAGCCGATCACCTGGCCAAGGTTGCTGACCCCGTCGCCCAACCCCGACACCGTGGTGCCGAGCTGGTCGGCCACCTGTGCGACCACCAGGCCATTACCCACACTGCCATTGCCAGTGCCGCCACCGGTACCGCCGCCCGTGCCACCGCCAGTACCGCCGCCGCTACCGCCATCGCCGCCGCCGCTACCAGCAGTACCCGACGATGATCCATCCACTTCGCTGTGGTGCCCGCCGCCACCGCTGCTGCATCCCGCAAGGCCCAGCGCCATGACCATCGTCAGCGCCGTAGCCGCCTTCATCCACGCTTGCGTGTTCATGGGAAGACTCCTGCTGCTGGTTGTTATTGGAAATACGCGGCGTCGGATCACACCTGCGTACTCCTACAGTCAGCAGTGAAGTCCCCGGGGTTCGAAACCGATAGCTCCCAACTTGGTATTAACCCTGGCGGCAGGGGGCCAGTACGGGGTGAAAAGGTGCGGGGTTTCAGTGGGTTGGCGGGGCGGTGGAGGTGGGTATTACGAAGGGTGTAGCGCCAACAGATTAGTTACCTGGCCATCTGGGCGCCAAATACCTTTTCGCCGAACACCTGCCAGCCCCCCCCCCGATACCTTGAAAGGCATGAATACAAACCCTCCTCCCCCTCACTCCCCCACCTGAAACTCCACCCGCGCCGTCTCGCCACTTTCGTCCAGCGCACTCAACTCAACCCGCCCGGTCTGCTCGAAATGCACCTGCAAGCTGTCCTGCCCCTGGGTCTCGCCCAGCGGCTGGCCATTGACGAACCACCAGCGCCGGCCATTGCCACCCAAGGCCGACACCCGCAGTTGCAGCGGCTCGTGACTGGAGGCCGGGCGGCGCAGGTTGTCGCCCGGGCGCACGCCAATGATCGACAACGGTGGCGCCGTGGCCGCCACCTGCGGCGGGCAAGCCGGGTCAACGGCAGGCAGCCTTGCCGCCCGGCGCTCGGCGCGGGGCAACCAGGGCTCCAGCGGCGCCGGCCACAGGGCGATGTCACGGGCCACCGCGCCTGGGCAGCTGGCATCCACCCGCAGCCCATCGGCATTGACCCACACCTTGTCACGCAGCCCCAAGCCCAGCGGCTGGTCGGCAGCCTGCAAGGTCGGCGGCGTGGTGCCGTCGAGGGTCCAGGCAAAGCGCTGGCGCCGGCAGTTCGCATCCTGGCGGTTCATCGGCTGGCCCAACGGCCAACAGATTGCCGCCACCCCCACCGAGGCCGGCACAGGCTCCACTGGCACCTGGATACCGCGCTGCGCATCGCGGTTGCTGAGCAAGTCGTGCACCTGCAGCATCAGCGGCGCCGCCGAGGCCAGGCCGAACTGCCCCGGCACCGGTGTGCCATCCGGGCGGCCAATCCACACGCCGATCAGGTAACGCGGCCCGACCCCCACCGACCAGGCATCGCGAAAGCCATAGCTGGTGCCGGTCTTCCAGGCCAGTTGCGGGCGCTGCACCAGTTCGGCGTTGGGGTCGCGGTCTGGGCGTGCCAGGCCGCTGAGAATACGCCGGGTGATCCACGCCGAACCCGGCGACAACAGGCGCTGCTCGACCAGCGGATCCTGGGGTTGCAGGCGAATCTTCGCGCTGCGCCCTTCGCGGGCAAGCGCCGCATAGCCGCCTACCAGTTCTTCCAGGCGGCTGCCGGCACCGCCAAGAATCAACGAAAGGTTGGGCTCGGCCAGTGGCGGCAGCACCAGCGGCACCCCGCCCATGCGCATCTGCGCGGCAAAGCGCTTGGGGCCGTAGGCCTCCAGCAACTGCACCGCCGGCAGGTTCAGCGACAGCGCCAGCGCCGAGCTGGCCGATACCGGCCCGCTGAAGCCCATGGAGAAGTTGCCGGGCCGGTAGTCGCCGTAGCGCCGTGGCACATCCTGCAACAGCGACTCGGAATGGATCAGGCCGTCATCCATGGCCATGGCATAGAGAAACGGCTTGAGGGTCGAGCCCGGCGAGCGCAGGGCGTGAACCATGTCCACATGGCCAAAGCGGCGCGCATCGCCCAGGTCGATGGAGCCGAGGTACGCACGCACCGCCATGTTCTGCGTTTCCACCACCAGCAACGCCGCCGAGGTGCGCTCGGGCAAGCGCGCACGCCAACCCAGCAGCAGGTCTTCGAGCCGGCGTTGCAGGGCAGCATCGAGGGTGGTGCGGATCAGCGGCGGGCTGCCTGCGGTGTTCAGCCGCCGCGCCAGCAATGGCGCCAGCGCCGGCTCCTGGCGCGGGGCCAGCAGCAAGGGCTCCTCACGGGCCTCGGCAATGCGCGCTGCCGGCCACACCTGGTACTCGTCCAAGCGCTGCAGCACCTTGTCGCGGGCCCGCTGGGCGCGCTCGGGGTGACGGTCCGGGCGCAGCCGGCTGGGGGCCTGGGGCAGCACCGCCAGCAACGCCGCCTCGGCCGGGGTCAGGTGCAGCGGCGACTTGCCAAGGTAGGCCCAACTGGCCGCCGCCACCCCCTGCAGGGTGCCGCCGAACGGCGCGCGGTCGAGGTAGATCTGCAAAATCTCGCGCTTGGACAGGTGCCATTCCAGCTGCGCCGTGCGCCACAGCTGGCGCAGCTTTCCGGCCAGGGTGCGGTCGTGGGGGTCGAGCAGGCGCGCCACCTGCATCGACAGCGTGCTGCCGCCCGACACCACCCGCCCGCCACGCAGGTTCAGCCAGGCCGCCCGCGCCAGGGCCATGGGGTTGACCCCGGGGTGCTGGTAGAACCAGCGGTCCTCGTAGGCCAGCAGTGCCTCCAGGTACAGCGGCGACACCTCGTCCTGGCTGACCGGGTAGCGCCACACCCCCTCTGCATCGGCAAAGCGCCACAGCGGCGTGCCATCCTCGGCAAGCACCACCCGGGCCAGGTCATCGCCAGGCAGCGGCAATGGCCAGATGCGGTCGGCCAGCCACAACCCGGCGACGAGCAGCAGGCCGCCCAAGGTCGCGCGGCGCAGCATTCTTTTCAGGCGCGGGCGGGCTAAGCTTGGCATCGGGAACCGACCGGGTCGGGTGATGGCCAAAGGCTTGAAGTGTTCATCAGGAAGCAACCATGCAAGTAGAAGGTTTTTTCGATTGGCTGGGCCAGGTACTGGGCTCGGTGATCCGTTTCATCGTCGATGGCCTGAGCGGGTTGTTCAACCTGCTGGCCAACGCCGGTGGCAATTTCATCGACGGTCTGGCGCGCGCGCTGGGCATGGACACCTCGCTGGTGAGCATCCTTGCGCTGATCGTCGGCTTGATGCTGCTGTACTCGGCGGTGCGCGCGTTCATGCGCGCCTCGATCGTGCTCGGGATCATCTGGGCGCTGCTGGGGTTGTGGGTGTTGAGCTGGGTGGTGCATTGATCGACTGATACCCCATTCCCTGTAGGAGCCGGCTTGCCGGCGATGAGGCCGTCAGCCAGGGCAGCATCGCCTGGGCTGACGCCATCGCCGGCAAGCCGGCTCCTACAGGTGGGTGCATCAGGTCAGCGGGCGCGCACCGTCATCTCACCCTGGCTGTCCCCCACTGCCTGCAGGTTCGGCCGGTACATCGACTCCACCTGCGGCGGCGGAATGCGATAGCTGCCCGGGGTCACTGCACGGGCCAGGTACAGCAGGTGGGTGGTACCGTAGCTGTCCAGCTTGAGGGCGGCGACATAGCGGTCATCGCGGTACTCCTGGTGCACCACGCTGGCGTTCTGCATCGAGTCGCGCCACTGCTTCACCGCGCTGCTGGCGTTGTCCAGGCTGGCAGCGCTCTGGGCAAGGTTCTGGTTTTCCAGCTCCAGGCCCGCCGGCAGCAGGTCCACCACCAGCGCATCCGGCACGCGGTCCTGGGCCTTGAGCGCCAGGTGCACCAGCACCAGGTCGCCGCTGCGCAGGTTGCGCACATCCAGCGGCTGGCCATTCATGCCCAGGTACTCGCGGCGGATCTCCATGCCGTTGCCGCTGGCAGCCGGTGCCTGGCGCGGGTAACCGGACAGGGTCAGCTGCTGGTACAGGGTGTCGCTACCCTCGTTCTGTACGGTCAAGGGGGATGCCAGCAGCGGGCCTTCGAGCTTCATGCCCGAATCGGTGTTATTGAACTCGCGTACTTCACCGGCACTGTCCAGGCGCGCCTTCCAGTTGACTTCGGGTTTGCCCAGCAGGCCACGCCCGGCAAGGAACAGCGCATTGCGCTCCTGGGTCGACAGCCAGCGGTTGGCGGCCAGTTCATCAGACAGGCCGAACAGGCGCTGGTCGATCTGGTTGCCGGCCAGGTTGTTCTCCTGCAACAGCGCCAGGATCAGCGCCTGGTCACGCAGCGCGCTGCCGTAGTCGGCCATCCAGCCCTTGCTGCGGGTGATCGCAAGGCCGGCCTGCAGCGCCTGCTGCGAGCGTGGCTTGTCGCCCATCTTGTCCAGTGCCACCGCCAGTTGCACCAGCGGCAGGCCCGAGCGGGCGTCGGCGCGGCGCTCGAACAGGCTGCGCAGTGCGCCCAGCGGCGCCTGCTGGCTGCGGGCAAGCACCAGGCCGGCATAGGCCTGCACGGCGAAGCGGGTGTGGTCGGCGTTCTGGCTGTAGTCCACCTCGATCAGGTTGCGCTCCTGCACATAGCGCAGCAGGCGCTCGCTGGCCTTTTTCAGCACCTCGGCCGGCACGCCGTAACCTTGCTCGCGAGCGCGCAGCAGGAAGTCGGTGACATAGGCGGTCAGCCAGTACTCTTCCTCGCTGTCCGAACTCCACAGGCCGAAGCTGCCGTTGTAGCGCTGCATGCCCAGCAAGTGCTCGATGCCCATCTCGATCTTGCGCTTGCGCACATCGGCCGGCTCGCCCTTGATGCCTAGGCGCTTGAGGCTGTCGGCGTCGGCGTAAAGCGAGGGGTACAGGCCGCTGGTGGTCTGCTCCAGGCAGCCGTAGGGGTAGGCTTCAAGCGCGCGAATCTGCTCGGCCAGGTTCAGCGGTGGGCGGCTCGACAGGGCAAGGCTGGCTTCAAGGCCCGCGGGTTCGAACTCGGCCAGGTCGCTTTCCGGCAGGCTCCACGGCTGGTCTTTAAGGGCCACACGGTAGTGCTTGAGCATGGCCGGGTAGGCCGGGCGGATGCCCAGGGTCCATTCACGCTCGAAGGCGTTGGCCGGCTCGCCTGGCAGTTGCAGGCCATTGACCTGCACCTTCACCTTGCCCTGGCCCAGGCCGCCCTGGGCTTGTACCGGGATCATCAGGGTAGTGCGCTGGCCCTCGGCCAGGGTGATGCTCTGCTGGGCGTTGCCGGCAAGGTTGAGCTGGCCTTCGGTGCTCAGTTGCACGGTCAGTTGCTGGGCGCGGCCGGACAGGTTGGCCAGGTCCAGCGCCAGGCTGGTGCGGTCGCCGCCGGCCAAAAAGCGCGGCGCCGACAGCTCGGCGATCAGCGGCGCGGCCACCACGGTCTTGCCCTCGGCCATGCCGAAGTGTTCCTCGGTCCAGGCCTGGGCCATCAGGCGCAGCTCGCCGTTGAAGTCGGGGATATCCACCGTGGCCTGGCCTTCGCCCTTGTCATCCAGGGTGACCGGCAGGCTTTGCTGGGCAACGATGGTCACCGTGGTGTTGGGGCGCTTGCCGCCCTTGGCCATGGCTGCGTCACCACCGAAGGCCAGGCTGGCCAGGCGGCCCTGGCCGGCTTCGATCAGCTGGCCGTAGATGTCCAGTTGGTCGGCACCGTAGGCCTTGCGGCCGAACAGGCTGGCGAACGGGTCGGGGGTCTTGAAGTCGGTGATGTTGAGGATGCCCACGTCCACCGCCGACAACAGCACGTGGATTTGCCTGGGCACGCTGCCGTCGGCATTGGCGGCCTTGAACTTCACCGTCAGCGGCTGTTTAGGGCGCATTTTCTCCGGCGCCTGCAGGGTCACGGCAAGCTTGCGCTCGGCGCGCTCCAGCGGCAGGTGCAGCACACCCACGGCGCGTTTCGGGGTGGCGTTGGCCTTGCGCTCGCCCGGGCGGATCACCAGGGCACTGATGTACAGGTCGTGGCGCGCCCATTTTTTGTCCAGCGCAACGTCGAAGGTCTTGCCTTCGGCCGGTACGTCGATTTCCTGCCACCACAGCGGGCCATCGGCGGACTCGATCATCAGGTAGCCAGTGCCGGCAGCCGGCGGGGTGACGGTGACCTTGGCGGTGGCGCCATCGGCATACGCGGGCTTGTCCAGGGCGATCTTCACCTGGTCGGGGCGCACGGCGCCGCCTTCGGCGTTGTCCTGGGCGCGGTAACCGGCCCAGAAGCGCTCGCTGGAGACGATACCAGTCTGCGGGTCTTCCACCTCGACGCGGTACGGGCCCCACTCCACCTGGAAGTTCAGCTTGGCAGTGGAGCCGGCCTTGACGCTGATGGTCTGTTCATCCTGGGTGAGAAACTTCTCGTTGTAGTTGTAGCTCCAGCCATCGCTTTGCGAGTAGTTCCAGTAATAGTCGCGACGCTCGCGAATCAGCCGCACCTTGAGGTTGTCGGCGGCGAGCTTCTTGCCGTCGCGGTCAGCCAGCAGAAACTCGAATTCAACCGGGCCATCGCCGTCGGTCTCTTCACCGTCGAACAGGCCGCGCAGGCCCGGCAGGCGGTCGGCTGGCCAGATCGGTTGCTCAAGCCGGCGGGTGATGGGGCGGCCACCGGACTCCTGCAGGCTGGCCTGCACGGTCAGTTGCAGCGGCGAGCGGGCTTCGCTCCAGCGGCTTTCGATATCGATACGGGCCTTGCCGTTCTGGTCGAGGGTGACTTCGTCCAGCTCCAGGTCCTGGTTCAGCTCGGTTTCGGTCACGGCACCAAACTGGTAGCCGGGCAGCGCCTTGACCGCTTCGCGCAGCGGGCGCACGTAGGCCTGGCCGCTCAGGCGGTTGCCGGCGGCCGGGGCACCGTACAGGTAGCGGCCATTGACCTGGATGGTGGCGGTTTGTTCAGGCGACAGCGGCGTGCTGCTGCCCTTGAGCTCCAGCGCCAGGCGCTCGGGCAAGAAGTCCTCGACGAGGAATTCGTACACCTGCTTGCGCCCGCCGCCGAAGTCCAACAGCAGTTGCCAGCGGCCGGTGGGGGCTTCGCTGGCCAGTTGCAGCTGGTACTGGAACAGGCCGTTCGGGTCGGCCTCCCAGACAAACTTGCGGCTGACCTGCTCATCGGGGCGACGCACTTCCACATTCACCGGCTGGGCCTTGACCGGCTTGCCGTCCTGGTCACGCAGCAGGCCGTTGAGCAGCACTGTTTCGCCCGGGCGATACAGGTCGCGCGGGCCGAAAATGAAGAACTGCAGCGGGTTGGCCTGGGGGCCGGTGATGTCGAATTCGGCCAGGTCCAGGGCGGCGGTATTCAGCCGCAGCAGGGTGGTGTGCACCCCTTGCGTGGCGATCAGGGTATCAGCCTTGGCGGTGATCGGCAGTTGGGCGTGGCCGTCGCCATCGGTCTTGGCCTGGGCCAGCAGCTTGCCCTTTTCGTCGTGCAGCTCGAGGGTCACGCCATTGAGCGCCTTGCCGCCTTCCAGCGCCTGGGCGAACACGTCCAGACGGTCGCGGTAGCGGTGGGCCGACAGGCCGATGTCGCTCAGGGTGAACAGCGTTGCCGGCTGCGAATAGTCGTAGGTGCCCGAGGCGCGCATCACCGCCAGGTACACACCCGGCTCCTGCAGCGGCTTGATCCCGGCAATCGGCAGCAGTACGGTCTCGCGGGTGTTGCGCGCCGGGTTGAGGTCGAAGCGGCCACCGTAGACCAGGTCGGCCATCTCCAGGGTTTCTTTGGACTGGTAGTAGTACAGGCTGGAGTTGCGCCCCCAGTTGGCCAGGAAGGTCGAGAGCATCTCGGGTTTTACCCGGAAGAACTCGACATCGACCTTGTCGACGTTCAGCGCAATCACCGGCAGGCCTTCGGCAAGGCGCGTGGGCAGCAGCGAGCCGCGGCTGGCGAAGCCAATGGTGGGCTGCATGTCGCGGGTTTCGAAGCGGCTGACCGACTCGGCCTGCAGGCTGTTGCCGTTGACCGACAGCAGGCCCTTGTCGATGGTCAGGACCATCTTGCGCTGCGGCTCCAGGTGGCGCAGGCGCAGCTCCATCTGGTTGTCGGAGAGTTCCCAGGCGCCGTCGACCTTGCCTTTGACGGTGTCCACCAGGTGCAGCTTGCCGGCGAAGTCCTGGTTGGCGTCCAGTGGTGCAGACAGGCTCACCGACAGGGTGCTGGCGCCGTCCAGTT
Organism: Pseudomonas fakonensis; assembly: GCF_019139895.1. GTDB lineage: Bacteria > Pseudomonadota > Gammaproteobacteria > Pseudomonadales > Pseudomonadaceae > Aquipseudomonas > Aquipseudomonas fakonensis. Next base: position 5,408,068 of record NZ_CP077076.1, read on the forward strand.
GCACCTCCGAGACGTCCAGCACCGTCAGCTCACGGCCGGCATAGCGCTTGGCGAGCACGGCCGGGTCTTCGCGCTTGGCAGCCGGTTTTTCGGCAGGCGCGGTGGCGGCGGGTTTATCTGTGGGCGCCGGTGGTTTGTCCGGCGTGGAAGAATCACAGGCACTGAGCAGGGCCAGCGCGCAGGCCAGCAACAATCCTTTGTTGAGCATTTGAGTGGGAACTCTTTGGCGGTGTGTACGTGAGGGCAGCAACTATAGCGCAAGGCCAGGCGGGTTACCTGGCTATGCGTGGCAAGTGAGACCCTGTTCGCGCGGTTTGGTTGCCTGGCCGGTACAATGCTTGCCCAATCGCGGGGCAAGCCCGCGCGCTCGCGATTGCCCCACTGTTCCGCTGGAGCCCGCATGCCCTCACTGTCCACCGCCTGGCAGCACCGCCCGACCCACCGCAAGGTCTGGGGCCTGGCCGCGCCGATGATCCTGTCGAACATCTCGGTGCCGTTGGTGGCCTTGGTCGACAGCACGGTGATCGGCCACCTGCCCCATGCCCACCAGCTCGGCGCGGTGGCGGTGGGCGCCACGTTGTTCACCTTCATGGTCGGGCTGATGGGCTTTTTGCGCATGGGCTCCACCGGCTTTGCCGCCCAGGCCGCCGGCCGCGCAGATGGCGCCGCGTTGCGCCAGGTGCTGGTGCAAGGGCTGTTGCTGGCGCTGGGCTTTGCCCTGCTGATCGGCCTGCTGGCCCTGCCCTTCAGCCAGCTGGCGCTGCATGCGATGCAACCGAGCGAGGCGCTGCATAGCGCCACCGAAGCGTTCTTCCATACCCGCCTACTGGGGCTGCCGGCAGCGCTGGCCAGCTATGCGCTGGTGGGCTGGTTCCTCGGCACCCAGAACGCCCGGGCGCCGCTGGCCATCCTGCTGACCACCAACCTGCTGAACATCGCCCTGAACCTGTGGTTCGTGCTGGGGCTGGACTGGGGCGTGGTGGGCTCGGCGCGCGCTTCGGTGATCGCCGAATGGAGCGCTGCGCTGCTGGGCCTGGCCCTTACCCGCCCGGCGCTGCGCGCCTACCCGGGGCGTATCGCCTGGGCGGCGCTCAAGCGCTGGCAGGCCTGGCGGCCATTGCTGGCGGTGAACCGCGATATCTTCCTGCGCAGCCTGGCGCTGCAACTGGTGTTTTTACTGATCACCGTGCAGGGCGCGCGCCTGGGCGAGGCCACGGTGGCGGCCAATGCGTTGCTGCTCAACGGCCTGCTGCTCACCGCCTACGCCCTGGACGGCCTGGCCCATGCAGTGGAGGCGCTGTGCGGCCACGCCATCGGCGCGCGCGACCGCGAAGCGCTGCAGCGCTCGCTGGTGGTGGCCTGTGGCTGGTCGCTGATCGTCAGCCTGGGCTTTGCCGGGCTGTTCCTGCTGGGCGGGCACCTGTTCATCGACCTGCAGACCGACATCGCCAGCGTGCGTGAGGCGGCCTACCCCTACCTGCCGTACCTGGCGCTGTTGCCGTTGATCGCGGTGTGGAGCTACCTGCTGGACGGGCTGTTCATCGGCGCCACCCGGGCGCGGGAAATGCGCAATGCAATGCTGGCTGCGGTGCTGATCGCCCTGCCCTTTGCGCTGGGGTTGAGCGGGTTGGGCAACCATGGGTTGTGGTTGGCGTTTCTGGGGTTCATGGCGTTGCGGGCGGCGACGCTGGGGTGGGTTGGCATGCGGTTGCACAAGAACGACCAATGGATTGGGTAGAGCTGGACTACAACGCCAAACACCTTGTTCATTGACGCTCGGCAAGCGCTGGTTGAAGACTGAAAGCCCCATGGACGGGGTTCACATCCAACCAATGAGCAAGGACCGTCATGTACCCACCTTCCGCCCCCGGAATCGAATATGCAAAATCCATGGGTTACTAGATCAGCGTTCATGGCGCTAAGCATTGTCGTGGTTGCACAAGCCCTGTGGATACTTGCCACGCGAGAAAACCGCCCATCCCTGGACCGGGTCATCACTACGACCGCCATTGGCCAGAACAGCGCCGTCTATGAAGTACTGAGCGACAGCGCCGGGGCCACGGTGGGCATGACTTACTTCTACTTCGTCCATGAAAAGGTCGACGACGAAAGCCAGTTGCTCACCCGTCTCGACCCCCGGTCCGCCTTTCTGGTTACCCGACAATCCAAGGCTGTCATTGCCGTGAATGGCACCCAGGTTCAGGCTCGTACCCAAGACACCGTGTATCGCTACTCAAGTCTCGTGGTACTGCACGAAGGCGAACTGGCCATACCGGTAACGGTCGACCTGGATAGCAAGATGGACCAGGCGACACCCCATGCACCTTGAACCCCTCGAATGAAAAAGCCCGCGATCAACGCGGGCTTTTTCATTCATCAGGACGACAGGTACGAAGACCGGGTCAGCCCCAACCGCAGCGCATCCAGGTACTGGGTACGCTCACGCGCGGTGATCTTGGCGCTGGCCACCTTGTCGCGGTAGTGGGTCATCAACTCCTCCGGCGACAGGTGCACGTAGCGCAGCATGTCCTCGATGGTGTCGTGGGTCTCGATACCAGCGTGGTACACGCTGCCGTCGGCGTTCTGGTAGATGTTCACCGAATCGGTGTCACCGAACAGGTTGTGCATGTCGCCGAGGATCTCCTGGTAGGCACCGACCAGGAACACGCCCAGCAGGTAGTCCTCGCCCTCTTTTACCGCATGCACCGGCATGCTGGTCTCGATGCTCTGCTCGTCGACGTACTGGTTGATCTTGCCGTCGGAGTCGCAGGTAAGGTCTTGCAGCACGGCGCGGCGCATCGGCTCCTCGTCCAGGCGGTGCAGCGGGATGATCGGCAGCACCTGGCCGATGGCCCAGGTGTCCGGCAGGCTCTGGAACACCGAGAAGTTGCAGATGTACTTGTCGGCGAGCTTGTCGTTGAGTTCGTCCAGCACCTGGCGGTGCGAGCGCTGGCGTGCCTTCAGCGAGTTGTGCAGGCGCCGGCACACGGCAAAGTAGCATTGCTCGGCCAGGGCTTTTTCAGCCAGGGTGAGCTTGCCATCGGCGTACTGCGCGGCCACGTCACCCATGTAGTGGGTGGCGCGCCAGTAGGTCTCGGTGACCATCTCGATGTCGGTAGGGCCAAGCAGGTCGGCCAGCCACTGCACGGTCTCGGGCAGCGCGTCCTTGTTCTCGATGGTCGGCACGTCGTCGTTGTGTTTCTCGACGTCGGTGACCTGGATTACCAGCATGGCGTGGTGCGCGGTCAGCGAGCGGCCGCTCTCGGAAAAGATGTGCGGGTGCGGCAGGCCCTGCGCGTCGCAGAACTCCTTGAGCATGCCCACCACCACGCCTGCGTAGTCGTCCATGTCGTAGTTGATCGAGCTGGCGTTGCGCGAGTGGGTACCGTCGTAGTCCACCCCCAGGCCGCCGCCGACATCGACATGATCGACCGGCAGGCCCAGCGCACGCAGTTCGCCGTAATAGCGAATGGCTTCCTTGAAGCCGTGCTGGTAGTCGGCCAGGTTGGCGATCTGCGAGCCCATGTGGAAGTGCAGCAGGCGGATGCCCTGGTCCAGGCCGGCATCGCGGAAGCGCTGCACCACCGAGATCAGCTGCGCGGCAGACAAACCGAACTTGGACTTCTCGCCACCGGTGTCAGCCCATTTGCTCGAGGCCAGCGACGACAGGCGCACGCGCAGGCCGACCTGGGGCTTGACCTTAAGCTCCGCAGCTTCTTCGATCACCAGGGCCACTTCGGACTCTTTCTCGATGACGATGAACACGTTGTGGCCAAGCTTCTGGCCCATCAGCGCCAGGCGGATGAATTCGCGGTCCTTGTAACCGTTGCAGACGATGGTGCCGCCCTTCGGCGCCAGCGCCAGCACGGCCAGCAGCTCGGGCTTGGAGCCGGCTTCAAGGCCGATGGACACGTTTTGCGTGGCGATGATGTTCTCTACCACCGCTTCCTGCTGGTTGACCTTGATCGGGTACAGCGCGGTGTACTGGCTCTGGTATTCCAGGCGCGCGATGTTGGCATCGAAGGCGCCGGTCAGCTGGCGCACGCGGTCCTGCAGGATGTCCGGGAAGCGCACCAGCAGCGGCAGCGACAGGCCGCTCTGGCGCAGCTCGTCGACCTGCTCGTACAGGTCGATCGGCGCGCTGTGCGGGCCATTGGGGCGCACTTCGACGCGCCCGGCTTCATTGATGGCGAAATAACCAGCGCCCCAATGGCGGATGCCGTAAACACTGCGGCTGTCGGCCACGGTCCATTGGCTACCATCGTCTTTGCGTGTGCGTCGTACGGACATTCAAGTCCCCCATAGAAAAGTCGAAGACACTGCCCCGCATGGGGCGGGCGCAGTGTAAAAGCTGAAAATGACGATTCGCCGTGTCCAAGATAGACCCTGGCCACGGCAACGAGTTTAGGCTTTGTACGAAAAGTGCCTGCGCGGGCGGATCAGCCGCCGGACTTTTTCGCCTTGAAGCCCTGTTTGGTCAGCTCACCGATCAGCAACTCGACATGGTCGCCCTGGATCTCGATGACCCCGTCCTTCAACGCACCGCCCGTACCGCAACGGCGCTTGAGGGTGGCGGCCAGTTCCTTGAGCTGGTCCGGTGGCAGCGGCACGCCGCTGACGGTGGTCACGGTCTTGCCGCCACGGCCTTTGCTTTCACGGCGCACACGGGCAATGCCGTCGCCTTCGGGAATGGTTTGCTGCTTGCAGGTGCAGGCGTCCACCGGCTGGCCACAGTCGGGGCAGTGCCGACCGGCATCGGTGGAATATACGAGACCGCCAAGGGCGGAAAAGGAAGAAGCTTTCTTGGCCACTTTTGATCCTCGGTGCTGAGGACAAAAACTGGTCGATCCCTGAGCCAGGGCCCGACCGCGAAGCCCCACTCTGGCAGGGGCGGCGCTACTGCCACAAAGCGTTGCGACAGCCCGAAAAGGGCGCGCAGTGTAACGATAAATCAGGCGGTTGCTAAGTACCGGATTGCGGCATTTTGCGCAGTTTTTGCGACCCACCCCGCTGTAGGAGCCGGCTTGCCGGCGATAGGGCCGGGCCTGCAAGCAAAGATCCAGGCCTTGTGCCAATGCTACCGGCCTCATCGCCGGCAAGCCGGCTCCTACAGACGTGTGTCGGCGTTCAGGCGAGGCTCGCCTGATAACGCTGCAACGCCACCAGCGAATCCGGGCAGTAGCGCAGTTTCTGGCTTTCCTGCTCGGCCTGGGCCACCGGCACGAAGCGCGCCTCCATCACCTCTTCAGGCTGCAGGCGCAACGGCCCGTCCCAGACCGCGGAAAACACCGCGCACCACAGCCGGTTGCCCGGCTGGTCGAAGTAGAACTTCTCGTGAAAGCGCAGCGGCACGCCGCCCACTCCCAGTTCTTCCTCCAGTTCGCGCGCCGCCGAGTCTTCGTAGCTTTCCCCGCAGGTCACCATGCCCCCTGCCGCCACATCCCAGTAGCCAGGGTACAGCGCCTTGCTCAAGGTGCGCCGGTGCACGCACAGCTCGCCTTTGCCGTTGAACAGCAGAATGAACGTGCAGCGCCCGATCAGGCCGCGCTCGCGCAGCTCGGCCCGTGGCAGGCCGCCAAGCGGCTGGTCGTGCTCATCCACCCAGGCGACCAGTTCGGCGTCAGAGGCCGCGCGGTGCGCGACCTCGGCAGGGCTGATGGGCATGTCAGCCCTGCGACAGCAGTTGGCGCAGGTCGATCACTGCGGCGTTGGCGCGGGAGATGTAGTTGGCCATCACCAGCGAGTGGTTGGCCCACATGCCAAAGCCGCTGCCGTTGAGCACCATTGGGCTCCACAGCGGCTCCTGCGAAGCTTCCAGCTCGCGGATGATCTGCCGCACGCTGACCGTGGCGTTCTTCTTCGCCAGTACATCGGCAAAGTCCACCTCGATGGCGCGCAGCAGGTGCGACAGCGCCCAGGCCTGGCCACGGGCTTCGTAGAACACGTTGTCGATCTGCAGCCACGGCGTCTCGACCACCTCTTCGTCCACCTGCAGAGCCTGGCCTGCGACCACGGTTTCGGTCTTCAGGTTGCTGTTGAGCTTGACCCGGCCGACGCTGGCCGACAGGCGCTGCGACAGCGAGCCCAGACGGGTGGCCACGTCACCCAGCCAGTTGTTGAGGTTGTCGGCGCGGGTGTAGAAGATCGCGCCCTGGTCGCCCTTGGCCAGGCGCACCTGGTAGCGGTTCAGCGACTTGATGCCCTCTTCGAACTCCGACTCGCTGGACGGCAGGATCCAGCTCTTGTTGTCGAAGTTGAAGCGCGGCTCGGCCTTGGCCAGGTCGGCGTCTTCGGTGGACTGCGACTGCGAACGGGCGAAGTCCTTGCGCAGGGCACGGGACAGGTCGCGCACCTGCACCAGCACGCCGTACTCCCAGCTGGGCATGTTGTCCATCCACAGGCCCGGCGGGAAGCGGTCGTTGGAAATGTAACCGCCCGGCTTGTCGAGCAGGGTGCCGGCGACGGTCTTGAGGGTCTCGATGGTGGTGTACCCCACGACCATCTGCTGGCCGTTGCGCTCGGCAGCGGCCTGGGCGTTCTGCTGCACCGGGAACAGCGCAGGCTCTTCGCTCCAGTACCAGCCAAGGCCGATGCACACCAGCAGGTACAGGCCGATCAGCGTGCCCAGGGCGCGGCTCCACAGGCCACCGAGGTAGCTGCGGGTGGCAGAGGTACGGGTTTCGGCCCGCTCACGGGGCTCGGCTTTGGCCTCGCGGTTTTTCCAGTCCAGCATGGCGTTGTCCTTGATCAGTCATGACAGGTTCAGGGGCTTTGACCACAGCCCATGGCCAGGGTGCCACGGCAAGCCCGCGTGCCAGCACTATAAAGCAGACGTCGCCTTTCGTATAAGCGACCAACTGGTCATTAACTGAATAATGGTCCCGGGGCACTTTGTTGACGCCAGGCACTCGCTTGTCGGAAAAGCAGTGCTAGCATAGAGCCATCATCGAACCTGCACCCCTCCTCTAATAAGTAGTCAGGACATGACCCAGCCAGCCGAGCCGAGCCACGAGCGCCTCAAGCAGCACTTCGCCCAACGGGTCATCCATCAGGCCCGGCAGATTCTCGAGATCTGGCAGCGCCTGCAACGTGGCGAATGGTCGAGCGCCGACCTGGGCGAGCTGTGCGAAGCCAACCTGCGCCTGCAACGCTACGCCGAACGCTTCGAACAGCCCGAGCACGGCAGCCTGTCGCAGGCCATCGGCAACACGCTGCGGGCCATCGAGGCCAACAGCGCGCGGCTGAACTCCGAACTGATCGGCGAACTCAACCGCCTGATGCAACGCCTGTCGCGCACCGGCCTGCGCAAGGGCGACCAACTCGACAACGTGCCCCTGCCGCCACTGCGCAAACCGGTGTACATCGTGCTGCAGGATCACGACCGCGCCGAACGCCTGGCCCAGCAGCTGGAGTTCTTCGGCTTGGGCGTGCAGGCGCTGTACAGCACCGAAGCGTTCCAGGCGTCGATGAGCGAGCGGCTGCCATCAGCCATCGTCATGGACGTCGACTTCAGCGGCCCGGGCGTCGGCCTGCAACTGGCAGCCCAGGCCCAGCAAGGGCTGGAGCAGCACATCCCGCTGCTGTTCTTCAGCCTGCACGAAACCGACACCACCACCCGCCTGGCAGCGGTGCGCGCAGGCGGCCAGGAGTTTCTCACCGGCACCCTGGAAGCCTCGAGCCTGCTTGAGAAGGTCGAGCTGCTGACCAGCGCCACCCAGTACGAGCCGTTTCGCGTGCTGGTGATCGACGACTCCCGCGCCCAGGCCCTGCACACCGAACGCACGCTCAACAGCGCCGGCATCATCACCCGCACCCTCACCGAGCCGATCCGCACCATGAGCGAGCTGGCGGACTTCCAGCCCGACCTGATCATCCTCGACATGTACATGCCCGAGTGCACCGGCACCGAGCTTGCCAAGGTGATCCGCCACAACGACCGCTATGTCAGCGTGCCAATCATCTACCTGTCGGCCGAGGACGACCTGGACAAGCAGCTGGATGCCATGAGCGAGGGCGGCGACGACTTTCTCACCAAGCCGATCCGCGCCCGCCACCTGGTCACCACCGTGCGCAACCGCGCCGCCCGCGCCCGCCACCTCAAGGCGCGCATGGTCCGCGACAGCCTTACCGGGCTGTACAACCACACCCATATCCTGCAACTGCTCGAGGACTGCAGCTTCCGCGCCCGCCGCGAAGCGCAGCCACTGAGCTTTGCCATGCTCGACATCGACCACTTCAAGAAGATCAACGACCGCCACGGCCACCCCATGGGCGACCGGGTAATCAAAAGCCTGGCGCTGTTTCTCAAGCAGCGCCTGCGCAAGACCGACTTCATCGGCCGCTACGGCGGCGAGGAATTCGCCATCGTCATGCCCAACACCACGCTGGAAGCGGCGCACAAGGTGCTGGACGAGATCCGCCGGCGCTTCGCCGAGATCCACTACCCGGCCCAGCCCCACGACCTGCAATGCACCTTCAGCGCCGGGGTGGTGCAACTGGACGGCGAGCTGGATGCACCGAGCATGGCCAGCGCGGCTGACGAGGCGCTGTACCGGGCCAAGCATGCCGGGCGCAACTGCGTGGTGCGGGTGGATCTTTAAACCGGTCACACCGCGTTGATCCAACGCGGTCCCTGTAGGAGCGGCCTTGTGCCGCGAAAGGGCTGCGTAGCGGCCCCGGCAATATTTGCTGCGAAGCTCAAAAACCTGGGGCCGCTGCGCGCCCCTTTCGCGGCACAAGGCCGCTCCTACAAGGGTGCGAACCGAGCATTGGCGAATCATACCGGCACAGTGCCACTTTTTTATGGCGCCAAGCCCCCGTCGTCATCACCTCGTCACAAAACAGCAATAACTTCAGGCCCTGACCTCTCCACTCCCCGCAGGAAGTTCGCGGCTATGCGCCTGAAGTGGCTGACCAATTTCAATACCCTGTTGCTGGTAACCGTGTGTATCGCCCTGGGCGTGACCCTGTGGTGGTCGCAACGCGCCCTCGAACGCCCCTACCAGTTGATGGAGCGCTACCTGGCCCTGTCCCAGCAATTCCAGAACGAAGGCGCGCGCAATATCCAGGCGTACCTGAACAGCGGTGACGCCTTGCGCCATTCTGCAGCGATGGAGGCCAATACCCGTCTGCAAGCCGCCTTGGCCGACTGGCCGGACGAGCTGGCCGGCAAGCTGCGCCCAAGCCTGGACAGCCTGCAAGCCTTCACCGGCAACGAGCTGCTGGCCGCCGGCAAGCTGGCCGGCGACCCGCAGGCCCTGTTGCTGCAGGCCGAGCGTGAGCTGGGGGCGAACTTCGAGCAACTGGCCAGCTACGCCCGCGACAGCGGCAGCAGCGAGGCCCACCGCTACCTCACCCCGCTGTTCGACGCCGCCCTGCACCTGAGCCGCCTGTCGCTGGCCCGCGACAAGCTGGTCAGCAGTGGCCGTGCCGAACTGGCCGCCGAGGTTGAACGAGAACTGCAACTGATCGCCGCCCAGGCCCAGGTCATCGACGGCCTGCCGCTGCTGGGGGTGACCCGCGCCGCCGAATCCAACGCCGACGACTTCGCCGCCATGATGGGCCTGGAATCCCAGGCCAGCACCCAGCAGGAAGACGTCGCCGTGGGCCTGAAGCGCGAACTGCAGAGCCTGGTCAACCGCTACCCGGCCGAACTGCAACGCACCCGCGAACAGATCGAACGGCGCACCGAGCTTGCCGCCAGCACCAACCAGCGCCTGGACGCCGTGCAACAGGCCATCGCCGGCCTTGAGCCCGAAGTACGCGGCCAGCACGCGAAGATCGCCGCCGAGGTGCGCATCATGCAGGGGCTGATGATCGGCCTGATCCTGCTGATCGCCCTGCTGATCGACACCCTGCAGCGGCGCCTGGCGCGCACCCTCACAGGCCTGGCCCCGGCACTGTCGCGCTGGGCCGAAGGCGATTTCGCCCAGGCCATCGCCTTGGGCAAGACCAACCGCGAGCTGCACGATATCCAGGAGTCGCTCAACCGCCTGCGCCAGTACCTGGTCGAGCTGGTCGGCACCATCCGCCACAACGCCGAACAGGTAGCCGGCAGCAGCCACGCCCTGGCCGGCATGAGCAGCGCCCTGCACGACGGCGCCGAGCGCCAGGCCGGCGATACCGCACAGATTCGCGACGCCCTGGGTGAGCTGGAGGCAACCATCCAGCAGGTGGCCGGCGACGCCAGCGCCGCCGCCGACGCCAGCCGCGATGCCGGCCGCGCCGTCGAGCAGGGCCAGGCGGTGATCGGCCAGAGCCTGTCGGGCCTGCGTTCGCTGGTGGACGAGGTGCAGGGCAACGCGCGCATGATCGAACAACTGGCCGAGGAGTCGGCCACCATCGGCGGCGTGCTGACGGTGATCCGCTCGATTGCCGAACAGACCAACCTGCTGGCACTGAACGCCGCCATCGAGGCAGCCCGGGCCGGCGAGATGGGCCGCGGCTTTGCCGTGGTCGCCGACGAAGTACGCTCGCTGGCCCAGCGCACCACCGGGGCCACCGGCGAAATCCAGGCGCTGATCGACCGCTTGCAGCAAGCTGCCCGCGATTCGGTTGAAGGCATGCGCACCCAGCTCGAGCACGCCGAGGCCACCGCCGACCAGGCGCAATCGGCCGACGGCGCACTGGACGAGATCGTCACCGCCATCCGCACCATCGCCGATACCGCCGTGCGCATTGCCGACGTGACCGCGCAACAGACCGGCGCGGTGAGCGAGATTCGCGACCACAGCGAGCGCATTCACGAGTTGGGCGGGGACAACCTGCAGCGCATTGGCGAGGGGCGTGAGCAGGGCGAGCAGTTGCTCAAGCTGGGCGGTGAGCTCAATACCGCGGTGCGCGCGTTCCGCTTGTAACCTTCGCGGGCCCTATCGCCGGCAAGCCGGCTCCTACAGAGCCTGCGCGCATCCTGTAGGAGCCGGCTTGCCGGCGATAGGGCCCGCACAGCCCACAACGGCCCTGTTGCCCTGCCAACTCCGCTATGATGCGCACCAGGTTCCACCTCGCGAGTCCGCCATGCGCCGCCTGCTTTGCCTGCTTCTCCTGCTGCTGGCCAGCCCCGCCTTCGCCAGCGGCCTGCTCGACAACCGCCCCAGCGCCACCCTCGGCGCCGCCTCGACGGCCAACAATGCCGATTTCCTGCCGGTGCACGAGGCCTTCAAGCTGAGCCTGGTGCAGGCCGATGCGCAAAGTATCAAGCTGCGCCTGGTCGCTACCGACGGCTACTACCTGTACCGCCACCGCTTCCAGTTCCGTACCGAGCCTGCCGACATCAAGCTGGGCACGCCGAACATCCCCCAGGGCGAGCCCAAACACGACGAATTCTTCGGCGACGTCGAGGTTTACCACGGCGTGGTCGACATCGACCTGCCGCGCAACGACCCGCGTGCCTTCACCCTGCTGGTGGGCTACCAAGGCTGCGCCGACAAGGGCCTGTGCTACCCGCCGGAAACAGAGCGCCTGAGCATCGATGGCGAAGGTACGCTCAGCACCGGCAGTACCGAACAGGGCTGGAGCTGGAAATCACTGGCGTTGTTCTTCCTCGCAGGCATCGGCCTGACCTTCACCCCCTGCGTACTGCCGATGCTGCCGATCCTCTCCGGCGTGGTGCTGCGCGGCCAGGTCGGCGGCCTGCGCGGGCTGTCGCTGTCGCTGGCCTACGTGTTGCCGATGGCCGCCAGCTTCGCCGTGCTCGGCGCACTGATGGGGCTGTTCGGTGCAGGGCTCAACCTGCAGGCCAGGCTGCAGTCGGCCTGGGTGCTGGTGCCGTTCGCGGCATTCTTCGTGCTGTTTGCCCTGGCCATGTTCGGCCTGTTCGAAATCAAGCTGCCCCAGGCCCTGAGCAACCGCCTGGACAAGGTCGCCAACCGCACCCAAGGGGGCTCGCTGCTGGGCGCCGCAGTGCTCGGCGTGCTCTCCAGCCTGCTGGTGTCGCCCTGCGTGTCGGCGCCCCTGGCCGGCGCCTTGCTGTACATCAGCGCCAGCGGCGATGCCATCGGTGGCGCCTTGAAACTGTTCGCCCTGGGCCTGGGCATGGGCGCCCCGCTGCTGCTGGTGGCCACCGGCGGTGCGGCCTGGCTGCCGAAAAGCGGGCCGTGGATGAACACCGTGAAAAACACCATCGGCGTGCTGTTGCTGGGCCTGGCCATCGGCCTGCTCAGCCGCGTGCTGCCAGGGCCAGCCACCTTGCTGCTGATCGGCCTGCTGGCCGCCGGGGTGGCGCTGTTCCTCGGCGCCCTGGAGTTCGTGGTCAAAACACCTCGCCAACGCCTGGCGCAACTGCTAGGCCTGGCCCTGCTGGTGTACGCCCTGGCCTGCTGGTACGGCGCCCTCAGTGGCCAGGGCGACCCGCTGCGCCCGCTGCCGTCACCGGTTACCGCCGACAGCGCGGCACCGGCCAAGGCTGATGCCTGGCAAACCCTCACCACCCCCGCCGCCCTCGATGCCGCGCTGGCCGAGGCCAAAGCCGCCGGCCAGCCGGTGCTGCTGGACTGGTACGCCGACTGGTGCATCAGTTGCAAGGTGATCGAGCACCAAGTGCTGAACGCACCGCAAGTACAGGCTCAACTTGGCGGGTTGCGCCTGCTGCGCTTCGACATCACCGACAGCAACGCCGAGCAGCGCACCCTGCTCGACCGCTACCAGCTGTTCGGCCCACCGGCGCTGATGTTGTTTGCCGCGAACGGCAGCGAACTTACCGCTGATCGGGTGATCGGCGAGATAAACGCCGGCGATTTTGCTGCGGTTCTGGCGCGCGTGCGCGGCCAACTCGGTCTATAACTTCCCGCGACTTGTGAAAAATCTCGTTGCAAGTGACCAGAGTTAATCATCTGGTCACATACTTTGCGCGAACCTCGGGCAACGTGCTGGCTATTGCCGGGAACTGGACACTCGACGCCCGTTGCGGCAATATCGCCGCGCTATGTCGAATTGCCCTACAAAACCAAGGAATCGCAGATGGCAACCCTACTGGTGCTGCACGGCCCCAACCTGAACCTGCTGGGCACCCGCGAGCCGGGCCACTATGGCGCAGCCACCCTCGCCCAGATCAACCAGGACCTGGAGCAACGCGCCCGCGCCGCCGGCCACCACCTGCAATACCTGCAGAGCAATGCCGAATACGAATTGATCGACCGCATCCATGCCGCGCGCAACGAAGGCGTGGACTTCATCCTGATCAATCCGGCCGCTTTCACACACACCAGCGTCGCATTACGTGACGCGTTGCTTGCGGTGAGCATCCCATTCATCGAAGTGCACCTGTCCAACGTGCACAAGCGTGAACCGTTCCGTCACCACTCGTACTTCTCCGATGTTGCCGTGGGGGTGATCTGCGGCCTGGGCGCCACCGGTTACCGGTTGGCCCTGGAGTCTGCACTGGAACACCTGGCTGCCAACGCACAGCCCTGATGACACAAGGCCTTGGCCCCAATGGGCCGAGGCTTGGAAGAAACGTTTTCGACACGTTTTCAAATTACATCCCCGACCAAACACTGGGAGTTGCTGATTAATGGATATCCGTAAAGTCAAGAAGCTGATCGAACTGCTGGAAGAGTCCGGTATCGACGAACTGGAGATCAAGGAAGGCGAAGAGTCCGTTCGCATCAGCCGTAACAGCAAGGCACCGGCCGCTCAACAGTTCTACGCACCGGCTCCGATGGCTGCCCCGGTTGCCGCCGCTCCAGTTGCCGCTGCAGCGCCTGCCGCCGAAGCCGCCGCTGCCGCCCCGGCCCTGAAAGGCACCGTGGTCCGCTCGCCGATGGTCGGTACCTTCTACCGCAAGCCGTCGCCGACCTCGCCGAACTTCGCTGAAGTGGGCCAGGCCGTGAAGAAAGGCGACACCCTGTGCATCGTCGAAGCCATGAAGATGATGAACCACATCGAAGCCGACGTTGGCGGCGTGATCGACGCCATCCTGGTGGAAGACGGCCAGCCGGTTGAGTTCGACCAGCCGCTGTTCACCATCGTTTGATTCGCGGAGAGCCAACGATGTCTGGGAAGCTCGAAAAAGTTCTGATCGCCAACCGCGGGGAAATTGCCCTGCGGATCCTGCGTGCCTGCAAAGAGCTGGGTATCAAGACCGTCGCCGTGCACTCCACGGCCGACCGTGAACTGATGCACCTGGGCCTGGCAGACGAGTCGGTCTGCATCGGCCCTGCATCGTCCAAGGATTCCTACCTGCACATTCCGGCAATCATCGCTGCCGCCGAAGTGACAGGCGCTACTGCCATCCACCCGGGCTACGGCTTCCTCGCGGAAAACGCCGACTTCGCCGAACAGGTGGAAAACTCCGGTTTCGCCTTCATCGGCCCGAAAGCCGACACCATTCGCCTGATGGGCGACAAGGTTTCGGCCAAGGACGCCATGATCAAGTCGGGCGTTCCGACCGTACCGGGCTCCGACGGCCCGCTGCCGGAAGACGAAGAAACCGCACTGGCCATTGCCCGTGAGGTTGGCTACCCGGTGATCATCAAGGCCGCCGGTGGCGGTGGTGGTCGCGGCATGCGCGTGGTGCACAAGGAAGAGGACCTGATTTCCTCGGCCAAACTGACCCGTACCGAAGCCGGTGCAGCCTTCGGCAACCCGATGGTGTACCTGGAGAAGTTCCTGACCAACCCACGCCACGTGGAAGTTCAGGTGCTGTCCGACGGACAGGGCAATGCCATTCACCTGGGTGACCGCGACTGCTCGCTGCAGCGCCGCCACCAGAAAGTGCTGGAAGAGGCCCCGGCCCCGGGCATCGACGAGAAGGCCCGCCAGGAAGTCTTCAAGCGTTGCGTCGACGCCTGCGTCGAGATCGGCTACCGCGGTGCAGGTACCTTCGAGTTCCTGTACGAGAACGGCCGTTTCTACTTTATCGAGATGAACACCCGCGTCCAGGTCGAGCACCCGGTCTCGGAAATGGTCACCGGCATCGATATCGTCAAGGAGATGCTCAGCATCGCCGCTGGCAACAAGCTGTCGTTCCGCCAGGAAGACGTCGTGATTCGCGGCCACTCCCTGGAGTGCCGGATCAACGCCGAAGACCCGAAGAAGTTCATCCCGAGCCCAGGCAAGGTCAAGCACTTCCACGCCCCGGGTGGCAACGGCGTGCGCGTCGATTCGCACCTGTACAGCGGTTATTCGGTTCCGCCGAACTACGACTCGCTGATCGGCAAGCTGATCACCTACGGCAAGGACCGCGACGAAGCCATGGCGCGCATGCGCAATGCCCTGGACGAGATCGTCGTCGACGGCATCAAGACCAACATCCCGCTGCACCGCGACCTGGTGCGTGATGAAGGTTTCTGCAAAGGCGGCGTCAACATCCACTACCTCGAGCACAAACTGGCCAACCAGGAGTGATCGCGTTAGCGTGATGCAAAAACCCCGGCCCTGTGCCGTAATGCTGTCCACTTAGAATTGCCGGGGCCGCTTTGCGGCCCATCGCGACACAAGGCCGCTTCCCACGGGTACTGTACATGGCTTGGTAATTCAGCCTTGCGCAGTACCTGTGGGAAGCGGCCTTGTGTCGCGATGGGCTGCAAAGCAGCCCCGGCAATTTTGCATGATGCCAATGCCCTGGGGCCGCTACGCGCCCCTTTCCGGCCGGTCCGGCGCCCCGGCAAGGCCGCTCCACACAGACCGCGCCCTCTCTGGCTCCTCTACAAACCCCCGCCACTCGCGTAAACTGCCAGCCTTTCGCGCAGCCCAAGCTGCCGCCCCTGTCGATTTACCAAAGGTGCCCGCCATGCCCTGGCTGCAAGTACGCCTGGCCATCAGCCCGGAACAAGCCGAAACCTACGAAGACGCCCTGCTTGAAGTGGGCGCGGTGTCGGTGACCTTCATGGATGCCGAAGACCAGCCGATCTTCGAACCGGACCTCAACACCACCCCGCTGTGGTCGCACACCCACCTGCTGGCGCTGTTCGAAGCCGATGCCCAGCCAGAGCAAGTGTTCGCCCACCTGCAACTGCTGACCGGCAATGAGCTGCCTGAGCACGAAGCCGAGGTGATCGAGGACCAGGATTGGGAGCGCAGCTGGATGGACAACTTCCAGCCCATGCGTTTCGGCCAGCGCCTGTGGATCGTACCGAGCTGGCACGAAGCCCCGGAAAAGGACGCCGTCAACCTGCTGCTCGACCCGGGCCTGGCCTTTGGTACCGGCACCCACCCCACCACCGCGCTGTGCCTGGAATGGCTCGACGGCCAACAGCTCGACGGCACCCAGGTGCTGGATTTCGGCTGCGGCTCGGGCATTCTGGCCATCGCCGCGCTGCTGCTGGGCGCCCGCCACGCGGTCGGCACCGACATCGACGTGCAGGCCATCGAAGCCTCCCGTGACAACGCACAGCGCAACGGCATTGCCGACGAAACGTTCGACCTGTACCTGCCCGAGCAGATGCCGGCCATGCAGGCCGACGTGCTGGTGGCCAATATCCTCGCCGGCCCCTTGGTTTCGCTGGCACCGCAACTGTCCGGCCTGGTGCGCCCTGGTGGCCTGCTGGCGTTGTCGGGCATCCTCGCCGAACAGGGAGAGGAAGTGGCTGGCGCCTATGCTGCCGACTTCGACCTGGACCCGATCGTCGTACGCGACGGCTGGGTACGGATCAGTGGCCGCCGCCGCTAGGTCAAACTAGACTCAACCGCTGCACAGCCCCCGGACCGCCGCATGACCGACAGTTTCGTCACCCAGTGCCCGCATTGCCAGACCAGCTTTCGCGTCACTCACCACCAATTGAGCGTGGCCCGTGGCGTGGTGCGCTGCGGCAACTGCCTGCAGGTGTTCAATGCGGCCAAGCAACTGCTGGAGCAGAACCGCGCAGCCAACGCCCAGGCCCCGGCGCCTGAGCCGGCTGCAGCGCCGGCACCAGCACCGGTTGAGCAGGCCCCGGCCGCACCGGTCGAGGACCTGGCCAGCACCACCGAGGCGCTGGACGCCCTGGACCTGGACCACGAGCTGGCCCGCCTGGAACGCCGCCGCCCCGGTGACCGCCGCGCCGCCACGGCAGAACCGGCCCTGCATGCGCGACGTGACGAACAGGCCAGTGACGAGCACACCGACGACGTGCCATTCGGCACCGCCACCGACGATCACCCCGAGCCCGAGGCCGAGCGCAGCGATGCCCCCGTGCTGATCGAGCAAGAACTACCGGCGCCCGAGCCCGAAGCCGCAGACGAGCGAACCGAGCCCACCCTCGGCAACGCCGACCTAGAGCTGGACGACGAGCCGCCAGTGCGCCAGCAGCCTGCAGATGACGACCTGGAGCCGCCGTTCGAGCGCCAGGCAGTCGATGATGAACCCAAGCCTGCAAAGGGCCTGTCGGCGCTGGACGACGATGTGCACAGCGAGCGCCTCTCGGCACGCGACGAAGAAACCCTCGACGAGCCTGACGACGAGCGCCTGGAGCCGAGCCTGGCCACCAAGCCTGCACGCCCGCGCAAGGAGCCGCTGGTCGACGTGGTCGATGATCCGTTGCAACTGGGCTGGGAAAAGCCTGCCCCCAACTGGGGCAAACGCCTGCTTTGGGGCCTGCTGACCCTGCTGGCCGCCGGCCTGCTGGCGTTCCAGTACGTCTGGTACCACTTCGACGAAATGGCCCGCCAGGACCAGTACCGCCCGTGGTTCCAGCAGCTGTGCCCGATGCTCGGCTGCGAAGTGCCGACCCGCGTCGACATCTCGCGGATCAAGAGCAGCAACCTGGTGGTGCGCAGCCACCCTGACTTCAAGGGCGCACTGATCGTCGACGCGATCATCTACAACCGCGCCCCGTTCGCCCAGCCCTTCCCGCTGCTGGAGCTGCGCTTTGCCGACCTCAACGGCCAGTTGATCGCCAGTCGTCGCTTCAAGCCCAGCGAATACCTGTCGGGCGAACTGGCCGGGCGCGGCGAAATGCCCAGTCAGACACCGATCCACATCGCCCTGGACATCCTCGACCCAGGCCCGAAGGCGGTGAACTACAGCCTGAGCTTCCGCTCCCCGGATTGATACAGCCCCAAGCAGCAAGCGCCAAGCCGCAAGAAACAGCAAACGGATGATTGCCTGAAACTGCGATCGGCTTCTGATCTTGCAGCTTCTGGCTTGCAGCTTGTTGCTGCGTCCGTTGCTCAGATTTTATCCAAATCCTTCTTTATCCGGTCACCGAGAGCGGGTATCATGCCATCCCTTTTTCGAACTCCAATGATCCGGCCCCACAACAGGGAACACCTATGTCGGCGGTACGCATCGGCCCATACACACTGCACAACAACCTGATCCTTGCGCCCATGGCCGGGGTGACGGACCAGCCTTTCCGTACGCTGTGCAAACGTCTGGGCGCAGGCATGGTGGTGTCGGAAATGGTCAGCAGCGACATGAGCCTGTGGAACAGCCGCAAGTCGAGCCTGCGCCGCATTCACGAAGGTGATCCCGAGCCGCGCTCGGTACAGATCGCCGGTGGTGATGCGCAAATGATGGCCGCCGCGGCCCAGGCGAATGTCGCCGCCGGCGCGCAGATCATCGACATCAACATGGGTTGCCCGGCAAAAAAAGTCTGCAACAAGGCCGCCGGCTCTGCTTTATTGAGAGACGAAGCCTTGGTCAGCGAGATCCTCCATGCCGTGGTCGGCGCAGTGGAGGTCCCGGTGACGCTGAAGATTCGCACCGGTTGGGACCGGGCGAACAAGAACGGCCTGAACGTGGCGAAGATCGCCGAACAGGCTGGCATTCAGGCGCTGGCGGTGCATGGCCGCACACGCGCCGACCTGTACACCGGTGAAGCCGAGTACGACACCATCGCCGCGATCAAGCAGGCGGTGTCGATCCCGGTATTTGCCAACGGCGATATCACCTCGCCGGAAAAGGCCCGGGCGGTGCTGGACGCCACCGGGGTCGACGGCCTCTTGATCGGCCGTGCCGCCCAGGGGCGGCCGTGGATTTTCCGCGAGATCGAGCATTACCTGCGCACGGGCGAGCATTTTCCCGCACCGACGCTGGATGAAGTGGAACGCATTCTGCTGGAACACCTGGCCGCGTTGCATGCCTTCTACGGCGATGTGATGGGCGTGCGGATCGCCCGCAAGCACGTCGGCTGGTACCTGGCAACCCGAGCTGGCGGCAAGGAGTTCCGCAGCCAGTTCAACGCGTTGCAAGACACACAAGCGCAGTGCGCCAACGTTCAGGCCTATTTCGCCGAACGTCGACAGAGCCTTGGTACAGAGGACGAACAAGGGGTGGCCGCATGACGATGATGACCGAGACATTAGTGAGTGGAACAACGCCCGTGAGCGACAACGCCAACCTCAAGCAGCACCTGAACACGCCGAGCGAGGAGGGCCAGACCCTGCGCGACAGCGTCGAAAAGGCGCTGCACAACTACTTCGCCCACCTGGAAGGCGCAACCGTCACGGACGTGTACAACCTGGTGCTCTCGGAGGTCGAGGCGCCCCTGCTCGAAAGCGTGATGAACTACGTCAAGGGCAACCAGACCAAAGCCAGCGAGATGCTCGGGCTCAACCGAGGCACGCTGCGCAAGAAGCTCAAGCAGTACGATCTGTTGTAAGGCCAGAACCCCCGACAAAAAAGGCGCTCATGCAAAGAGGCGCCTTTTTTGCTGAATCCACCGCGTTATGGAACCCGAAATGACCGACCAGACTACCCGCCTGCCAGTCCGCCGCGCCCTTATCAGCGTCTCCGACAAGACCGGTATCCTCGAATTCGCCCGTGAGCTGCAACAGCTCGGTGTCGAGATCCTGTCCACCGGCGGCACCTACAAGCTGCTCAAGGACAACGGCGTGAACGCGGTGGAAGTGGCCGACTACACCGGCTTCGCCGAAATGATGGACGGCCGGGTCAAGACCCTGCACCCGAAGATCCACGGTGGCATCCTTGGCCGTCGCGGCACTGACGACGCCATCATGAACGAGCACGGCATCAAGCCGATCGACCTGGTCGCGGTCAACCTGTACCCGTTCGAAGCCACCATCAGCAAGCCAGGCTGCGACCTGCCGACCGCCATCGAGAACATCGACATCGGCGGCCCGACCATGGTCCGCTCGGCGGCCAAGAACCACAAGGACGTGGCCATCGTGGTCAACGCCGGCGACTACGCAGGTATCGTCGAAGGCCTGAAAGCCGGCGGCCTGACCTACGCCCAGCGCTTTGACCTGATGCTCAAGGCCTTCGAACACACTGCCGCCTACGACGGCATGATCGCCAACTACATGGGCACCATCGACCAGGCCAAGGACACCC
Organism: Pseudomonas fakonensis; assembly: GCF_019139895.1. Classification (GTDB taxonomy): domain Bacteria; phylum Pseudomonadota; class Gammaproteobacteria; order Pseudomonadales; family Pseudomonadaceae; genus Aquipseudomonas; species Aquipseudomonas fakonensis. The sequence goes on from NZ_CP077076.1 coordinate 5,428,280, forward strand.
TGTCCACTGAAGCGCGCAGCGAGTTCCCGCGCACCTTCAACAGCCAGTTCGTCAAGGCCCAGGAAATGCGCTACGGCGAGAACCCGCACCAGAGCGCGGCGTTCTACGTTGAAGCCAAGAAAGGCGAAGCCAGCATCTCCACCGCCATCCAGCTGCAGGGTAAAGAGCTGTCGTTCAACAACGTGGCCGACACCGACGCAGCCCTTGAGTGCGTCAAAAGCTTCGTCAAGCCGGCCTGCGTCATCGTCAAGCACGCCAACCCGTGCGGCGTGGCCGTGGTACCGGAAGACGAAGGCGGCATCCGCAAGGCCTACGACCTGGCCTACGCCACCGACACCGAGTCGGCCTTCGGCGGCATCATCGCCTTCAACCGCGAGCTGGACGGCGCAACCGCCCAGGCCATCGTCGAGCGCCAGTTCGTCGAAGTGATCATAGCCCCGAAAATCTCCCAGGCCGCCCGCGATGTGGTCGCTGCCAAGCAAAACGTACGCCTGCTGGAATGCGGCGAGTGGCCAGCCGAGCGTGCTGCCGGCTGGGACTTCAAGCGGGTCAACGGTGGCCTGCTGGTGCAGAGCCGCGATATCGGCATGATCAGCGCCGATGACCTGAAAATCGTCACCAAGCGCGCCCCGACCGAGCAAGAAGTCCACGACCTGGTATTCGCCTGGAAAGTCGCCAAGTTCGTCAAGTCCAACGCCATCGTCTATGCCAAGCAGCGCCAGACCATCGGCGTCGGCGCCGGCCAGATGAGCCGCGTCAACTCCGCGCGCATTGCTGCAATCAAGGCCGAGCATGCTGGCCTGCAGGTACAGGGCGCGGTCATGGCCTCGGACGCGTTCTTCCCGTTCCGTGACGGCATCGATAACGCAGCTAAAGTGGGTATCAGCGCGGTGATCCAGCCGGGTGGCTCGATGCGTGATGCCGAGGTGATTGCTGCTGCCGACGAAGCCGGTATCGCGATGGTGTTCACCGGTATGCGCCACTTCCGCCACTGATTTACGGCAATCGGCCGCACTGAAGCAGGCATCTGCTGCGTTGGGGCCGGTTCCGCTGATGCTCATTGCCATAAGGCAACTCCGCTCATCGGAACCGGCCCCGCCTTGCATCTACCTGCTTCATTGCGACCTCGTACAGCGAGAAGCAATGTCTCTCGTTCGACAGATTTCGAGGTTTTGACATGAAAGTTTTGATCATCGGCAGCGGCGGCCGTGAGCACGCCCTGGCCTGGAAAGTCGCCCAGGACCCACGCGTGGAGAAAGTCTTCGTGGCCCCCGGCAACGCCGGCACCGCCATCGAGCCCAAGTGCGAGAACGTCGCCATCGACGTCTGCGCCCTGGAGCAACTGGCTGACTTCGCCGAGAAGAACGTCGACCTGACCATCGTCGGCCCGGAAGCGCCGCTGGTCATCGGCGTGGTCGATCTGTTCCGCAGTCGCAACCTCGCCTGCTTCGGCCCAACCAAAGGCGCCGCCCAGCTGGAAGGTTCCAAGGCCTTCACCAAGGATTTCCTGGCCCGCCACAAGATCCCCACCGCCGACTACCAGAACTTCACCGAGATCGAGCCGGCCCTGGCCTACCTGCGCGAAAAAGGCGCACCGATCGTGATCAAGGCCGACGGCCTGGCTGCGGGCAAGGGCGTGATCGTCGCCATGACCCTGCAGGAAGCCGAAGACGCCGTGCGCGACATGCTTGCCGGCAACGCCTTCGGCGAAGCCGGTTCGCGCGTGGTCATCGAAGAGTTCCTCGACGGCGAGGAAGCCAGCTTCATCGTCATGGTCGACGGCCACAACGTGCTGCCCATGGCCACCAGCCAGGACCACAAGCGTGTCGGTGATAAAGACACCGGCCCGAACACCGGCGGCATGGGCGCCTACTCCCCCGCCCCGGTGGTCACCGCCGACGTGCACCAGCGCGTGATGGACCAGGTGATCTGGCCGACCGTGCGTGGCATGGCCGAGGAAGGCAACGTCTACACCGGCTTCCTGTACGCCGGCCTGATGATCGACAAGGCGGGCAACCCCAAGGTCATCGAGTTCAACTGCCGCTTCGGCGATCCGGAAACCCAGCCGGTCATGCTGCGCCTGGAGTCGAGCCTGGTACTGTTGATCGAAGCCGCCTTCGCCAAGGCCCTGGACAAGGTCGAGGCCCAGTGGGACCCGCGCCCGAGCCTGGGCGTGGTGCTGGCAGCCGGTGGCTACCCGGGCGACTACGCCAAGGGCGACGCCATCAGCGGCCTGGACGCAGCGGCAAAAATCGAAGGCAAGGTGTTCCATGCCGGCACTTCGCTCAAGGACGGCCAGGTAGTCACCAACGGCGGCCGCGTGCTCTGCGCCACTGCCATGGGCGCCAGCGTGGCCGACGCGCAGCAGCAAGCCTACCGCCTGGCCAAGGAAGTCAGCTGGAATGGCAGCTTCTACCGCACCGACATCGGCTACCGGGCCATTGCCCGCGAGCGCGGTGAACAGCAGCAGTGATGTTGTACCGAATGGCCGCGCAGCCTTGCGCGCGCGGCCTTCGGCTCGTCGACAAGGCCCCTCGGGGCCTTGCCTTCGCCTTGGCCCGCCGCGCATAGTTATTGCCTGGCTCATTCGCTAAGAAAGGATTTCGTCGTGCGTCGGCTTCGGATTGCCACAGCCCTTATCGTCAGCCTGCTGACCCTGCTCTGCCTGCTCCCGGCCCATGCCGAACAGGCCGCAGGCTGGTCTGCGCTGCTCGATGAGCAGGCCAGCCTGCAGCTTTCCGACGTGCGCTCCGAGCGTTACCGCAACCAGTTCAGCCCCGTCACCCTCGAAGAACTGGATGCCGCCCTGCCCGACCAGGCCCTGTGGCTGCACTATCGGCTGCTGCCCAGCGACAGTGAACAACTGGTGCGCATCTTCGCCCCCGACCTGTCACGCCTGGACCTCTATGCCCTCGAAGACGGCAAGCTGGTGCGCCAGTTGCACCACGGGCACCAGGGCGAGAGCTCCGATCTGCACGGCAGCGACCACATCCTGCCGCTGCCCCACAGCAAGCAACCGGTGGATATCTACCTGCGCCTGGTGTCCGAACACCAGCTCCGCCCGGCCGTAAGCCTTGAGCCTGCCGCCACGGCCGCAGCCGACCAGCGCCTGCCGTTGCTGTTCGGCGTGCTGTTCGGCGGCCTGGCGATGCTGATCGTGCACAACCTGATCCGTTTCGCCTACACCCGCTCCAGCACCACGCTGATCCTGGCCCTGTACCACGGCCTGATGCTGCTCAGCGCATTGATTCTGCTCAACCTCAGCGGGCCCTGGTCGCACCTGTGGTACAGCGCGCAAACCCAGACCGCCTACCTCACCCTGGTGCTGGCGGGGCTGGCCGGCCTGTATTTCACCCAGCACTTTTTCGCCCGCTGCAATTCGGCGCGGCTCAACCGCCTGCTGCAGGGCGAGATGCTGGTGGTCGCGGTCAGCGGCCTGGTGCTGCTGTTCGTCGACACCCTGCCGCTGAACCTGATGACCTACGCCCTGATGGCCCTTGGCAGCCTGAGCATGTTGCTGGTCAGTGCCTACCACTGGCACAAGGGGTTCGTGCCGGCGCGGCTGTTTGCCATGGCGATGCTGGTGTTCAACCTCGGCGGCCTGGTGCTGCTGCCGGCGCTGCTCGGCCTCACCCGCACGCCCACCCCCTGGCTGCTGTGCGTGCTGATGGTGCTGACACTGGCCAGCGGCCTGCTGCTCAACCTGTCGGTAAGCGAACGGCTGCGGCGCATGAGCGAGGAGCGCTTCCGGGCCAGCCGCGCCCTGGCCGCCAGCGACGCCGAAATCAACGCCAAGGCCGAGTTCCTGGCCAAGATCAGCCACGAAATCCGCACCCCGATGAACGGCGTGCTGGGCATGACCGAGCTGCTGCTGGGCACGCCGTTGTCGGTCAAGCAGCGCGACTACGTGCAAACCATCCACAGCGCCGGCAACGAACTGCTCACCCTGATCAACGAGATTCTCGACATTTCCAAGCTCGAATCGCGGCAGATCGAACTGGATGACGTGCAGTTCGACCTCAACGCGCTGATCGAAGACTGCCTGAACATCTTCCGGGCCAAGGCCGAGCAGCAGAACATCGAGCTGATCAGCTTCACCCAGCCCCAGGTGCCACGGGTGGTCAGCGGTGACCCGACGCGCTTGCGCCAAGCCCTGTCGAGCCTGCTCGACAACGCCCTGAAAAACACCGACCAGGGCGAAATCCTGTTGGTGGTGGCCCTCGACCAACGCGGCGACACGCCCCGCCTGCGCATTGCCGTGCAGGACAGCGGCGCGCCCATGCCGCCGGCCGAGCGTGACGCCCTGCTGCAGGCCGAACTGCACAGCCGTCACTTCCTCTCCAGCAACAAGCTTGGCGGCCACCTGGGCCTGGTGATCGCCAAACAACTGATCGCCCTGATGCAAGGCGAGTTCGGCATCAAGACCAGCACCAGCATGGGCAACACCCTGTGGCTGACCCTGCCGTTGGACCCTCAACGCCTGGAGCAACCGCCGGCCGACTTCGACGGCCCGTTGCGCGAGGCACGGGTGCTGGTGGTGGACGACAACGACACCTGCCGCAAGGTGCTGGTGCAGCAGTGCAGCGCCTGGGGCATGAACGTCAGCGCCGTGCCATCGGGCAAGGAAGCGCTGGCGCTGCTGCGCACCAAGGCGCACCTGCGCGACTACTTCGACGTGGTGCTGCTGGACCAGAACATGCCAGGCATGACCGGCATGCAACTGGCCGCCAAGATCAAGGAAGACCCGAGCCTGAACCACGACATCCTGGTGGTCATGCTCACCGGCATCAGCAACGCCCCGAGCAAGATCATCGCGCGCAACGCCGGGATCAAGCGCATCCTCGCCAAGCCAGTGGCCGGCTACACCCTCAAGACCACCCTGGCCGAAGAGCTGGCCCTGCGCGGCCGCGAACAGGCCATGGCACTGCCACCCAGTACCACGGCGCAACCGCTGCACCTGCCGGGCGACTTCCGCATCCTGGTGGCCGAAGACAACAGCATCTCGACCAAGGTCATCCGCGGCATGCTCGGCAAACTGGACCTGGAGCCCGACACCGCCAGCAACGGTGAAGAAGCGCTGCAGGCAATGAAAGCCAAGCACTACGACCTGGTGCTGATGGACTGCGAAATGCCGGTGCTGGACGGCTTCAGCGCCACCCAGCAACTGCGTGCCTGGGAGTCTGCCAACCAGCGCCCGCGCACGCCGGTGGTGGCGCTGACCGCGCACATTCTCGCCGAGCACAAGGAACGCGCACGCCTGGCCGGCATGGACGGGCACATGGCCAAGCCGGTGGAGCTGTCGCAACTGCGTGAAGTCATCCAGTACTGGGCGGCGCAGCGGCAGGTGGTGACCGACCCGCTGGAATGAAACACCGCAGGCAGCGCTGTCGGCGTAGGAGCGGCCTTGCGTCGCGGATGCACTTCGTAGCAGCCCCCGGCCATTTTTGCCGTAGCGAGATCCCGGGGCCGCTCTGCGGCCCTTTCGCGACACAAGGCCGCTCCTACAGGTTCCATGCTATACAGTGACATCTCCCCGCCGCGGACCACCCCCATGCTCCATGAGTTGTTCAGCGTCTACCTGAAGATGCTCGTGCTCTACAGCCCGTTCTTCGTGCTTTCGTGCTTCATCAGCCTGACCCGCGGCTACTCCGGCAAGGAGCGCAAGCAGCTGGCCTGGCGGGTGGCGATCGCCACGCTGGTGGCCAGCGTGCTGCTGTACCTGTTCGGGCGGGTGATCTTCGGCGTGTTCGGCATCACCGCCGATGCGTTTCGCATCGGCGCAGGCTCGGTGCTGTTCATCTCGGCCCTGGGCATGGCCCAGGGCAAGTCGGCGATCCAGACCGACAACGTGCAGCAGGACGTGACCATCGTGCCGCTGACCATCCCGCTGACCGTGGGCCCGGGCACCATCGGTGCGTTGCTGGTGATGGGCGTCAGCCAGCCGCATTGGGATGACAAGCTGCTGGCCATCGTCAGCATCGCCCTGGCCAGCTTCACCGTGGGCCTGGTGCTGTACCTCTCGCACCGTATCGAGCGCATTCTGGGTGACCAGGGCTTGCAGATCGTCAGCCGCCTGATGGGGCTGTTCGTCTGCGCCCTGGCTGCGCAGATCATCTTTACCGGGATCAAGGGTTACCTGGTCAGCTAGCTGTCGTAATCCAGCACACGTGCCCGGCAGAGCTGAACCACACGCTCCTGAACCTTGGGCAGGTAGCTGTGCTCGAACGCCTGGATATTGAAGCGCACCAGCTCCGCACGCACGTTGCGATGGCTGCGCTTGCGGCTGATGAAGCCCGCACGGAACGCCGACTGGGTGTCCGCCTCGTGGTAGAGCACCATGTCCACCCGGCCAGCGCCCGCCGGCGCACAGGGCAGCAACTGAAAGTGCTGGCGTTCGTAGGCATGCTGCTCCAACGCCAGCAGCGCCGCTGCGCTGCCAGGCAAGCTGCCCATGGAACGGCTGCTGGCCTCGGCAAAGTGCTCGCCAGCGGTTGCCGCTATGGTCCCCAGCACCTGATCGACCTGTCGTGCACGGCCCTCGTCCGGCCAGTGGACCTGCTCCGCCGACACCGAGTCCCAACCCATGAACCTGAGCTGGTTTCGGTAGTAAGTGAACCAGTCATCGAGCAAACCTTCCTTCCTGACCGACTCGGCCGCACGCTCGGCCATGGCCAGCGCCAGTTTCACCGACTCCTTGCGTGCCTTGGTAATGCCCGGCAGGAACGTGACGATCCCGGCACCAATTACCGCAGAGGTGGCATCAACCATGTTCGCCTCCTGCCGCACCGGCCCCCAGGTCGAAGCACCACGCCCCCTGTGCATCCCTGTCTTTCATCAGCGCCCGCAGCTCATCACGCTTGCTTTTGAATCGCCCATTGTCCAGCGCCAGCGAGACCCCGTAGAACTCGATTTCGCCGCCGAGCAACTGCTCGCACAACAGCGCGTCCAGGCCAATGTGCGGGAGCGCTGCCTCGCGTTGCAGGGTGATGCTGCAAAGGTCGAGCACCGGCCCCGGCTTGAGTACCCCGATTTCGACCGCCACCCGGTTGCCCTGCACGGCGTACTTGAACAGGTGGGCAAAGCCCTCGGCCGACCCGCTCAGTTTCGCCTTGACCGCAGCCAGCACGGCCTCGTGCTTGATCGAACGCATTCGCAACCAGGCCTCGAGGGGTTGCGTCCGGCTGCCGTCGAGGGTTTGCCCCAATCGCTTGAAATCATGGGTTTGCGCCAGCTTGATCCAGCCCAGCTGGTGGTAGGCATTGCGATAGGCCCGGTACCAGCTTTCATGGTCGGCAAAACGTGACCCGGCTTGCTTGTTCGCCACCAGTTGGGCGTACAGGATCGAATCGAAGGCGGCTTGGCGTTGTTCGCTCAAGGCGTGGGGGGAATGCAGCAACGCCGTTGCACCAATCAACATCAGTGGCTCGATTGCTCTGTCCATCACTTGGCCTCTTCAGAAGGTCCGAAAAGGGCGGCGCCCTGACGGCGCCGCCGCACGCTCAGATGTCGTACTGCAGAACGTTCTCGACGCTGCGCACGCCAAGTTTGTTTTCCACGGTTTCGCGGACCTTGTCGTAGACGAAATTGTTGAGCGTGAGCACTGCGGTGCCCGCGTAGTACTCGGACTTGTCCAGCGCCCACTGGATGCCCAGCACATCACCATTGAACTTCGGTGCATGGGCCTTGATGCAGCTGACCACCATGACCACATCGTTGTTTTCGGTTTCGATGCAGGCCGCCAGGCCAACCATGCCGCGGGCCTTGTTCTTGCGTTTGTGCTCGATGACGCGGGCGTCGTCCTCGACCGTGGTCAGCTTGTCGAACGCGCTCTTGGCCAGCTTGCCCAGCGTCGTGCCGCCCAGCAGGGCGTTGCCGACCACACCGATGGTGCGCACAGCAACGGCGCCCACGGTGACAGACAACTCTGCCGAGGTTTCCAGCTCGTAGCTGCGCCGGGGGATGGTGAAGCCGAGATCACGCATGACATCGATGAACTGGTCGTACCATTCGCGGCTCTGGGTTTCGGCATCGAACGCCTTGTCGGCCACCAGGGTGGCAAAGTGGTAGGCGTTCTTGACGTCATGACGGCTCTGCGAAGACATGCCTGCGCCACAGGCGAGCAGGTTGCCTTCGACCAGTATCGCGCTGTCGTTTGCGGTGACCTGTGTTTGCTCGGACATTGGGAAAATCCTTCAAGGTAGCCCCTGGATTGGGGGCTGCCACCATAGCCAGCGCGCCATGGGGGCAGAACCTTGAAGAGTTTCCCAACAGCCTAGGTTGCCGAAGGGTACCAGCGCGGCGTGTAGGCCCATACGCCACCCGCCAGACGCGGGAATGTGCAGGTTGTCGACGAGCCCACCAGCACCATGGTGCGCATGTCGACCATCTCCGGCACCAGTTCGGCCAGGGTGACGACCCTGAGCGTCTGCCCTGGCCTGCCGATATCTCGGCCAAGGACTACAGGCGTATTCCCGTCGCGGTGGCGGCGCACCACCTCCAGCGCCACCCCAAGCTGGTGCGGCCGGGACTTGGAGATCGGGTTGTAGAACGCCAGCACCAGGTCGGCTTGGCACGCAAGGTCCAGGCGTTTCTCGATGATCGACCAGGGTTTGAGGTTGTCCGACAGCGACATCACGCAGAAGTCGTGCCCCAGCGGTGCGCCGGCCTGCGCAGCAGTGGCCAGCGATGCCGAAACACCCGGCAGGATCTCCAGGTCGACCCGGTGCCAGGCAGGGTCGGTGGACTCGTGCAGCGCCTCGAGCACTGCCGCCGCCATGGCGAATACCCCAGGGTCTCCGGATGAGACCACCACCACCGAACGCCCTTGCGCGGCCAGCTCGAAAGCATGCCGGGCGCGTTGCATCTCTTCGCGGTTGTCGGTGCAGTGCTGCACCTGGTCGTCACGCAACGGGCCGGCCATGCGCACATAGGTTTCGTAGCCAAGCACATCCTCGGCGCGGTCCAGCTCGGCGCGCACCGCAGGCACCATCAGCTCGGCAGCGCCGGGGCCAAGGCCGATCACCGCCAGACGGCCGCGCTTGCGGCCGACCTGGTGCACATCCACCGGCGCGTCGGCGATGGCGATGGCCACACCGCCGACCGTTTGCACACTGGCCTGCGGTAGCGCCTGCGCAAGCATGGCTTGCAGGTTATCGGCGTCAGGGGCAAAGCGCAGGCCGACATTCAATGCCCGGGCGGCCTCGTGCAGTGCAGGCTCGGCCATGTCGGCTTCACCGGCCAAAAGAGCGGCCAGCGAAGCTTCGGCTATACCCGCAGCGTGCAAGCTTTCACGCACCTGCAACGCCACATCGGCACTACCGCCAGCCACCGCCACCGCCACGCAGCGAGCGTGGATCAACAGCTCGTCACGGCTGGCAGCACGCACCGAGCAACCCACGTGAATCGTCCGTTGCGCGCTGTCGCTGGCCGGCAACTGCGCCTGTGCCAGCCACGGCGCATGGCCCTCGATGCGTACCGCCTCGCCCGCCAGCAGGTCGGATACAAAGCGCTTGCCCTGCTCAAGGTCCGCCAGCGCATAGCCCTGTGGCGGGTTCAGCAGACAGGTGCCGAAACGCAGCTCGCCGCTGGTGGTGATCGCCGCGTTCACCCCAAGCGCCTCGGCCATTTCACGGGCCATGACATTGACCCCGGCCAGCCCGCCCAGCAGCGGCACCACTGCGCTGCCGTCCTCGGCCACCGCCAGTACCGGCGGCTCGTCGCCCTTCTCGCCCAGCAACGGCGCCAGGGTACGAATGACGATACCGGCCGCGCACAGGGCAATGATCGGCGTGCCCTGCTGGTACAGCCCGCGCAGGGTGTCGCCGAACGACTCGTAAAAGTGCTCGGCCTGCTCCACGCGCCCTTGCAGGCCATGGATCTGCGCCTGTGGATAACGCTGCTGGATACGCCGCGCGGTGGCCAGGCTGCCCGGGCCGAGAATGACGATTGCCGGGGCTCTGTTCATCCCTGCCATTTTTCACCCGCCACGATGATCAGCGAGAAGTATGGCGAAGACTGCGGGTCGACCGCATCCAGCGCGACGATTTTCTGGTTGGCCATGGTCGCGCGCTCCACGTACAGCGCGCGCTGGTCCATGCCCAGCTCGCCCAGCACCTGGCGCACCTTGGGGAAGTTACGCCCAAGCTTCATGATCACCGCCGCGTCGGCGTCGGCCAGGCGGCGCTTGAGCTCTTCATGGGGCAGCACGCCAGAGAGTACGGTCAGGGTCTGGTTGCGGTACACCAGCGGCGCGCCCAGCACCGAGGCGCCACCGAGCATCGAGCACACGCCAGGGATCACCTGCGCCTCGTAGCGTGAGGCCAGGCGGTCGTGCAGGTACATGTAGGAGCCGTAGAAGAACGGGTCACCCTCGCAGATCACCGCCACATCGCGCCCGGCATCCAGGTGTTCGGCCACCTGCACGCTGGCTTCGTCGTAGAAGTCGCTGATCACCTGTTCGTAGGACAGCGGCGCCGGCAGCGCTTCGGTGGTCACCGGGTACACCAGCGGCAGCAAGGTCTGCTCGGCCTGCAAGTGCGCCTCGATGATGCCGAAGGCATTGCCACGCTTGCCCTTGGCCACGAAGTACGCCACCACCGGCGCTTCGCGCAGCAGGCGCAGGGCCTTGAGCGTGATCAGCTCGGGGTCGCCCGGGCCTACGCCCAGGCCCAGCAGTCGTCCGCGTACGTGCATCATTCCACCTCCGTGGCCAGGGCATTGACCGCAGCCGCCGCCATGGCGCTGCCACCCAGGCGGCCCTGCATGATCACGAACGGCACGCCGCGGCTATCGGCAGCTAGCATCGCCTTGGACTCGGCCGCGCCCACGAAGCCCACCGGGAAACCAAGAATCAGCGCAGGCTTGGGCGCGCCGGCATCGATCATTTCCAGCAGGTAGAACAGCGCGGTGGGGGCGTTGCCGATCACCACCACGCTGCCTTCCAGGTGCGGGCGCCACAGCTCCAGGGCCACCGCCGAGCGGGTGTTGCCCACCTCCTGTGCCATGCCCGGCACGCTGGGGTCGCGCAGGGTGCAGATCACCGGGTTGTTGGCCGGCAGGCGGGCGCGGGTGATGCCTTCGGCGACCATGTGCGCATCGCACAGGATCGGCGCACCGTTTTTCAGGGCCTCACGGCCGGCGGTGCCGGCGCCTTCGGAGAACTGCAGGCCGTCGATGGCCTCGACCATGCCGCAGGCATGGATCACCCGCACAGCGAGTTTTTCCAGGTCGGCGGGGATCCGTTCGAGGCGGGCTTCCTCGCGAATGATGCGGAAAGAATTGCGATAGATCTCCTGACCATCGCGGATGTAGTCAATCATCAAGGTGCTCCGTCGGCAGGTCGAGCATGGCGCCTGCTTCTTCTGGGGTAAGGTCGCTCGCGTGCAGCCGGCCGAAGCCCGGCAGGCGCGCGTCGCGCAAGTAAAGGTCGTAGCGGCCCGGGGCACGGGCCAGCAGGGTGGCCGGGGCGACATGGGCCGCGGCGCAGGAACGTTGGCAGGCCGACAGGTGCACGCTGCCGGGGGCGCCGTGGTGCAGGTGCGCAGCCAGGGTGAGCGCATCGGCCTTGGTGTCGGCCAGTGCCTTCGCGCAGCCGGCCGAGCCGGTGCAGGCCGCTACCCGGGCCAGGGGCTGGTCGGTATCACAGAGCATGCCGAGCGCCTGCAGTTCGGCCTGGGCCTGGTGTACATGGGCGGGGGCCAGCGAGGTGATCACCAGGCCCTGCCACGGGCTCAGGCGCAGGCTGGAATCGCCCCACTGCCGGGCGATAGCGGCAACCGCGCGCAGCATGGCCGGGGTCAGGCGGCCCAGCGGCGGCGCCACGCCAAGGGCGATACCCTGCTGCTGGCGCAACACGCCCAGCCAGGGCGTGGCGGCGGCCGGGCGGCGCCAACCGGGCGGTGCATCGACAAAGCGAACCGCCAGCCCATCGACAAAGCGCTGCGCCGGGCAGCTCGCCAGCAATTGGCGCATGCGCGACTGCTCGGCGCCGGCCAGGTCGAGAAAGCGCTCCAGCACCGCGCGCACCAGCGCCAGGCCTTGCTCGACCGGCACCATGCCCAGGGCCGGGTCACGGGCCGGGCAACCGGCCAGGCCGAATGCCAGCCAGGTGCGCTGGCCATGTACCAAAGCTGACAGCCAAAGGTCATGGGGGTGTTCGAGCATGGCCAGGCCCTCACCGCCGTCCAGCTGCACGGCGAACTTGGCCGACAGCTGATGAAAACGCGGCGTGGACTCCAGCAATTGAAGGATCTGCCCGGCCGGCGGCCGGGTATCCAGCAGCATCGCCGGGTCGAGCCCGGCCAGCGGGCTGAGCATCAGGTTGCGCACATCGTCACCAGCCACATCGCGGGGGCCCAACCCCGCCGCCAGCAGGTGCTCGACCAGGCCCGCTTGGTCGGCACCAATGCCGCGGATCTGCAGGTTGGCGCGGTTGGTCGCCTCGATCACCCCACCGGCAAAACGCTCTGCCGCGTCTGCCACCGCCTCGGCCTGCTCGGCCAGCAGCAGCCCGCCGGGCAGCTTGATGCGGCAGATGCCGCCATCGCGCGCGGCAACGATGCGCCACAACCCCGGGCAGGCCGAGGGGCGGGGCAAAACGGCGGGGGTTCGGGGCTGCTTCAAGGGGGCGTCCAGCAATCGTGAAAGTGCGCTTGAGTGTAGAAGGCGCGGTATTATGCCTGCTTTGTCCGGCGGCATGAAAAACCGGCGGTCGAACGTTGAACTTCAGGGGGGCTGCTGCGCAGCCCTTTCGCGGCGCAAGGCCGCTCCTACAGGCTGCGCGCACTCTGTAGGAGCGGCCTTGTGTCGCGAAAGGGGCGCACAGCGCCCCCATTCGGTACATGAGGACACCATGGCCCCCTGGCTCACAGTTACAGGCATCGGCGAAGACGGCTTCAGCGGCCTGGGCAAGCAGGCCCGGCGTGCGCTGCTGTCGGCCACGCGCATCTTCGGCAGCCCGCGCCAGCTGGCCCTGCTGCCACGCTGCGTCACCGGCGAGCGCCTGCCCTGGCCAAGCCCGTTCTCCCTGGCCGAAGTGTTGGCCCTGCGCGGCGAGCCGGTGTGCGTGCTGGCCAGCGGCGACCCGATGTTCTACGGCGTCGGCGCCAGCCTGGCGCGCCAGGTAGCGGCCGACGAAATGCAGGTGCTGTCGATGCCCTCCTCCTGCGCCCTGGCTGCAGCCCGCCTGGGTTGGCCGTTGCAGGACGTGCAGGTGGTGTCGCTGGTAGCGCGCCCGCTGGCCGCGCTCAACGCCCACCTTTACAGCGGCCTGCGCCTGCTGGTGCTGAGCAACGACCAGCACAGCCCCGCTGCCATCGCCGCGTTGCTGCGCGAGCGTGGCTTCGGCCCCAGCCAGCTGAGGGTGTTCGAGCACCTGGGCGGCCCCGACGAACGCCAACTGGCCGGCAGCGCCGACGGCTGGCCGCACAGCGATATCGCCGCCCTCAACCTGGTGGCCATCGAGTGCCTGGCCAGCCCCGACGCCCAACGCCTGCATCGCACCAGCGGCCTGCCCGACAGCGCCTTTCGCCACGATGGCCAACTGACCAAGCGCGATGTACGCGCCATCACCCTGGCGCGCCTGGCGCCACAACCCGGCGAGCTGTTATGGGACGTGGGTGCCGGCTGCGGCTCGATCGGCATCGAATGGATGCGCGCCCACCCCAGCTGCCGAACCCTGGCCATCGAGGCCGACGAAGGGCGCCAGGGTTTCATCGAACACAACCGCGATGCACTGGGCGTGCCCGGCCTGCAACTGGTGCGCGGCAAGGCACCACAGGCGCTGCAAGGGCTTGAGCACCCCGATGCGATCTTCATCGGCGGCGGCGTCACCGGCGAAGGCGTGCTGGCCCTGTGCTGGGAGCGGCTGCGCCCGGGCGGGCGGCTGGTGGCCAACGCTGTCACCCTGCAAAGCGAAGTGATGCTGGCGCAGTTTCGCGACCTCCACGGCGGCGAGCTGACCCGCATCCACATCGCCCACACCCAGCCGCTGGGGGCTTTCGATACCTGGCGCCAGGCCTTGCCGATCACCCTGCTGGACGTGGTAAAGCCCGCCGATGCGTGAAGAAACCCGCGAACAGCCAGCGCCGCTGCGCAGCGGCCTGACCACCGGCAGCTGCGCCACCGCCACCAGCCTGGCAGCGGCGCGCCTGCTGCTGAGCGGCCAGCACAACGATGCGGTGGCCATCACCCTGCCCAAGGGCAAGGTGGTGCACATGCGCCTGGAGTTCTGCCACCTGCTCGGCGACGGCGCCGAGGCCGGCACCCTCAAGGATGCCGGCGACGACCCCGATGTCACCCACGGCGCCCTGCTGTACAGCCAGGTGCGGCTGATTGCCGAGCCCGGCGTGCGCTTTGTCGCAGGCACAGGCGTCGGCACCGTGACCCGCCCCGGGCTGGTACTGGGCGTCGGCGAGCCGGCGATCAACCCGGTACCGCGCAAGATGATCGGCGACCACCTGCAGCAACTGGCCAGCGAGTGCGGCTATGCCGGCGGTTTCGAGGTGACGGTGAACGTGCGCGATGGCGAGGCCCTGGCGCTGAAGACCATGAACCCGCGCCTGGGCATCCTCGGCGGGCTGTCGATCCTGGGCACCAGCGGCATCGTCCGACCGTTTTCCTGCTCAGCCTACATCGCCTCGATTCACCAAGGCATCGACGTTGCCCACACCAACGGCTACACACACATCGCCGCCTGTACCGGCAACGCCAGCGAAGACACCATGCGCCGGGTCTACGGCCTGCCCGAGATCGCCTTGATCGAGATGGGCGACTTC